>DKZA01000051.1:31319-47669 GCA_002492525.1 Lachnospiraceae bacterium UBA7086
GCGGATCTCGCAAAGTTAATTTGCAACGCAAATTTACTTTTAGTCTTTGAATTCCGCAATGGTGACGCCGGCGTCTCCTTCGCCGAACTCCCCAAGTCTGTAACTTTTAATGATTTTATTTTTGCGCAGGTAATTTTGTACCGCGTTTCGTAAAGCACCGGTTCCTTTTCCATGTACGATTCGTACACTGGGAAGATGTGCCAGGTAAGCGTCGTCCAGATACTTATCCAGTTCCGACAGGGCCTCGTCCACTGTTTTTCCCAGCAGATTAATCTCTGTGGAAACAGTATAGCTTTTGGACATCTTAAGTCTGCCGGAAGAGGTGCGCTGCATCTTGCCGGTGTTTACGGTTTCCTCCTCTAGCAGCATCAGGTCATCTAAGGATACCTGGGAACGGATGATGCCGCATTGTACAAAAAGCCTGCCGCTTTTATCGGGCAGGGAACTGACGGTGCCCTTTAAACCCATGGAGATAATTTTGACACTGTCTCCCAGCTTAATCTGACCAGGCTTCAGAGTCTTGTGGGAAGAGTTCTCATTTTTCAGCGCCAGTTTTTCATTCTTCTCGCTGATCTTATCCCGCACTTTCTGCCGGGACTTTTCCAGATCTTTGATGGAAGAAGAGGCGCCGGCTTTCTGGAAGGTGCGGATGGTTTCATCCGCTATTTCCTTGGCATTTTGCAGAATTTCACGGGCTTCTTCGTTAGCCTCTCTTATGATGCGGTCCCGGGACTGGTCGATTTTCTCCTGTTTGGATTCCAGACGTTCTTTCAGTGTCTGAACCTCTCTTTTGTAGGCTTCAATTTCCTGCTGTTCTTTCTCAATGGTGAGACGGCTGTTTTCCAGATTCGCCAGCAAATCCTCGAAGCTTTCCTTATCTTCTGTAATGTGCCGTCTGGCATCCTCTATGATATAATCCGGCAGTCCCAGTTTGGAAGAAATGGCAAAAGCGTTGCTCTTGCCCGGGATACCGATTAAGAGTCGATAAGTGGGCTGCAAAGTCTCCACGTTAAATTCACAGCAGGCGTTTTCCACAAATTCTGTGGAGAGTGCGTAGACCTTTAATTCACTGTAATGGGTGGTGGCCATGGTACGGATGCCCCGGTTGTGCAGATAATCCAGGACAGAAATAGCTAAGGCAGCACCTTCCGTGGGGTCTGTGCCCGCCCCCAGTTCATCAAAAAGGCAAAGTGAATCGGCATCGGCATCCTGTAAGATGGAGACAATGTTTGTCATGTGGGAAGAGAATGTACTGAGACTCTGCTCAATACTCTGTTCGTCACCGATGTCCGCATAGACCTCCCGGAAAATGGACAGTTCGGAGCGGTCCAACGCCGGAATATGCAGTCCGGCCTGCCCCATCAGGGTAAGAAGCCCTACTGTTTTCAAGGCCACGGTTTTGCCCCCTGTGTTGGGACCGGTGATGATAAGAAGATCAAAGTCTATTCCTAAGAGGATATCCACAGGGACCACCTTATGCTTATCAAGGAGTGGATGACGACCTTTACGGATGTGTATCTGGTGATCCGTATGAAAGACCGGTCTGGAAGCGTTCTGCTCCATGGCTAAAGATGCTTTGGCAAAGATAAAATCCAGCATGGTCATCGCTTTTTGATTACCGGTAAGCGTATCTGTGTGGGCAGCAGTCTGTGCGCTTAAAGCCGCCAATATGGCTTCTATTTCTTCCTGCTCCTTCAAAGTAAGTTCTTTCAGTTCATTGTTCAGGCTGACAACGGCCGCCGGTTCAATGAAGAAGGTTGAGCCGGTGGACGACTGGTCGTGCACCATTCCCTGTACCTGACTTTTATATTCTGCCTTAACAGGAATACAGTAACGATTGTCCCGCATGGTAACTACGGCATCCTGCAGATAGGTACGGCAGGAACCGTTGATCATGGAAGTTAACTGAGAATGAATCCTGTCGTTGGTGATCGCCATGCTGCGGCGGATATGCTTCAGGGCAGGGCTTGCATCGTCAGCAATCTCTTCCTCGGATAAAATACATCGCCGGATTTCATTGGCAAGCGGTGTGAGCGGTTCTAGACTGTCAAAAAAGACATCCAGAGAATCGCCGGGAATATCATCCCTGTCTTTACGCCCATAACTTTTAATCCGGCTTACATTTTCAAGAAAAGAGGCAATGGCAAGCAGTTCGGAAATGGAGAGAACACTGCCCACCTCCAAAGAGCGGATGCTCATGCCCAGATCCTTATTGGCGCCAAACGAAGTGGAGCCCTTGGCAAACAGACGGCTTAAGGCATCGGCAGTCTGCATCTGCGCCGTCTCAATCTCTTCCGGGTCGGTCATGGGAAGAAGTGCGGCGGTCAGCTTCCTGCCAGGTTCAGAGGTGGCTTTCTCAGTCAGTTTGTCGATGATTTTATGATATTCCAAAACACGCAGTACTTTGCTGTTCATAATGTCCTCGTTTCTGAATAATATGGATATGACACAAAAATATCTTATCATAAATGAGAGGGAATTACTATGGTTTTATCCCAGGTAAAAGATGTTATAAAAGCACTCGTTTCCGCCGCGCGGCTTGTCACAAAGATAGGGATATGATAGAATAATATCGTTGCGGTTGACAGATAGAGAGAGGTAGAAATCTATGTCTGAGCAGGAGAGAGAACAAGATCCGGCAGGGAAAGAACCTGTCAAAGAGCAGGCGGAATATACACCGTCCGTACAGCCGGATTTTATGAGGGAAAAGATAAAGCAGAAACCGGTCAATAAGAGGAAACTTCTCAGAAGAACAGTGATCACTGTCGTGATGGCGGTGGTATTTGGTCTGGTGGCCTGTGTGACCTTTCTGATACTGGAGCCGGTGATCAGTAACCGCCTCTATCCGGAGGAGGAGCCTCAGGAGGTGGTCTTTCCGGAGGAAACACTGATGGAAGAGATGAACCCGGAAGACATGCTGGTCAATGATGAGGTGGAGGAGGAGCCGCAGCCAGTGGAGGTGGAACTGGAGGATGAGCAGATTGAAGAACTGCTCTCCCAGGTGGAATTTGGTCTGGAGGATTATCAGTCCGTTTACAGCGAACTGAAGAAACTGGCCGAGAAAGCGGATCATGCGATGGTCACCGTAGCAGGTGTTACTTCTGATGTGGACTGGTTCAACAATATCTATGAAAACGTGGCGTCTGCTTCCGGCGTGATCGTGGCTAATAACAACAAGGCAATGCTGGTGTTGGTCAGTGCCGGTACTCTTAACGGAGCAGATACCATAGAGGTAACCTTCTGTAACCAGACACAGGCACAGGCTGAAATTATTCAGAAGGATCCGGTCACCGGACTGGCGATTTTGTCTGTACCGCTTTCCTCTATCAGTGAAGAGACGAAGAGTGTGATAGAAATAGCAGAACTGGGAAGTTCCAGTACCAACAGCCTGCTTGGAACGCCGGTAATTGCCCTGGGCAGTCCTCTGGGCACAAGCGGTTCTGTGTGTTATGGGATAGTGACTTCCACAGGCACCGTCATGGATATGCCGGATGCTGCTTACAAAAAGATTACCACAGATATTTACGGCAGCCGTAATGCCACAGGTGTGCTCATTAATTTGAAAGGAATGGTCATTGGCATCATAGATAATGTGAATACCAGCAATGACATGAGTAATCTTCTGACGGCCTATGGCATTACCGAACTGAAACGCACCATTGAACAGATGTCCAATGATAAGGAAAGAGCGTATCTGGGCATACACGGAGCAGATGTGCCCAAAGAGGCGTTGGAGGATCCAGATGTGGAGATTCCGCCGGGTACCTATATCAGAGAGATCGAAATAGACTCTCCGGCGATGGCGGCCGGAATCCAGAGCGGCGATGTGGTGATACAGGTGGGGGATACCCCGGTCGGGAATTATAATGAACTGTTAAATATCATTCGAGGAGCAGAGCCTGAGGAGATACTGACGTTCACATTGGTGCGGCAGGGGCAGGAAATGAAAGTGGATGTGACCTTTGGCCATTTGCCTGCAGGAAACTAGCATAGACAAGGAAGCATAGACAGCGGTTGGGGATTGGTAAGTGCTGCCCGATACGTCAATGCTTCGGAATGGAGAATATATGAAATATATCAAAGACTACAAGGAAAGCGACAGAATATCAGATATTTATCTGTGTAAGTATAAGCAGTCAGCGGTCACCAAAAACGGAAAACCCTATGACAACGTGATCTTACAGGATAAGACAGGAACGGTGGATGCCAAGATCTGGGATCCCAACAGTGCGGGAATTGAGGATTTTGACAGCCTGGATTATATAGAAGTCTATGGGGATGTGACCAGCTTTCAGGGAGCGCTGCAGGTCAATGTGAAGCGCGTTCGCAAGTGCCGGGAAGGAGAATATGACCCCGCAGAATACCTTCCGGTCAGCAAATTTGGCATTGAAGAGATGATGAAGGAATTACTGGGATTTGTTGAAAGCATCCAAAATCCATACTTACATAAACTGCTGCGGGCATTTTTTGTGGAGGATAAGGCATTTATCAAAGCCTTCCAGCAATCCTCAGCGGCCAAAACAGTGCATCATGGATTTGTGGGCGGCCTGTTACAGCATACGCTGGCAGTGACAAGACTGTGCGATTATTACTGTACCCAGTATCCGATTTTGCAAAGAGACCTTCTGCTGACGGCGGCAATCTGCCATGATATCGGTAAGACCAAAGAACTGTCTTTATTCCCGGTAAATGATTATACGGAGGACGGACAATTTCTGGGACATATTGTGATCGGCAGTGAGATGCTGGGAGACAAAATCAGACAGATAGAAGGATTTCCGCCAGTCCTTGCCAGTGAACTAAAACATTGTATTTTATCCCATCACGGCGAACTGGAATTCGGTTCCCCTAAGAAGCCGGCTATTGTGGAGGCGGTGGCGCTTTCCTTTGCCGACAATACAGACGCTAAGATGGAGACCTTTACGGAGATTATGGAGAGCAGTAACGAGAAAGGATGGCTTGGCTTTAACAGACTGTTTGAATCCAACCTGCGCGGAACCACTATAGAATAGTGTGAGAAGAATATCCAGAGAGCGGACATTCTCCGCATGAAATGATATGGGGATTTGTATGGAATATAAAAAGAATGACATCGTTACAGTGGCGATAGAAGACATTGGAAATGACGGAGAAGGTATCGGTAAGACGGAAGGATATACCCTCTTTGTGAAAGATGCCGTCATCGGGGATGTGGTGGAAGCAAGAATCACCAAATGTAAGAAAAATTACGGGTATGCAAGAGTAGAGAAGGTGGTGACACCTTCTTCTTTTCGTGTGGAGCCTGAATGTCCTTTTCATAAACGATGCGGCGGCTGTCAGATCCAGGCCATGCGTTATGACAAACAGCTTGCTTTTAAACAGGATAAGATACGAAATAACCTTCTGCGCATCGGCGGCTTTTCCAAAGAACTGATTGATACGGTTATGGAACCCGTTGTGGGAATGGAGGAGCCCTGGCATTACCGCAATAAGGCACAGTTTCCGGTAGGATATGACAGAGAGGGGAATCTGATTACCGGTTTCTATGCAGGCAGGACACATGATATTATTGCCAATACCGATTGCGCGCTGGGGGCGCCCGAAAATAAGCAGATTTTGGAAGCCGTGCTGTCTTATATGCGGGAAAATCATGTGACAGCTTACCGGGAAGAGACAGGAGAAGGACTGGTAAGACATGTTTTGATTCGTACAGGGTTCTGGTCCGGTGAGATTATGGTGTGCCTTGTAGTGAACGGAACCAGACTGCCGGCATCCGAGAAGCTGATAGAGCAGCTTTTGGAAATTCCTCTGGCAGGTACAGGAAAAAGCGGGCAGGATAAAAGGATTACGAGTATTTCTCTCAGTGTCAATACACAAAAAACCAACGTTATTATGGGAAATGATATCCGCCTCCTCTGGGGAAAGGACTGTATTCAGGATACCCTCTGCGGTCTTACCTTTTCCATATCTCCCCTTTCCTTTTATCAGGTGAATCCCGGACAGACAGAGAAACTTTATGGGCTGGCGCTTGAATATGCAGGTCTGACCGGCAGAGAAACGGTGTGGGATCTGTACTGCGGCATCGGGACCATTTCTCTTTGCATGGCGAAAAAAGCGAAGCAGGTCTATGGGGTGGAAGTGGTACCCCAGGCCATAGCCGACGCCAGAGAAAATGCGCGCGTCAATCAGATAGCAAATGCAGAATTTTATGAAGGGAAAGCGGAGGAGGTGCTGCCTGCTTTCTATGAGAAGGATGGTCAGGCAGAACGATTGGAAACAATGTCCGGGCAGGCAAAGAATGAATCGGAACAGTTGCCGGGAGAGCAAGGCGGCAGTAAGCTTCATCCGGATGTGATTGTGGTGGATCCGCCCCGGAAAGGCTGCGATGAGAAGTGTCTGGAAACCATGCTTAAGATGCAGCCGGAACGGATTGTCTATGTAAGCTGCGATTCCGCAACACTGGCAAGGGACTTGAAGGTGCTGTGTGAAGGAGGGTATGAGCTTAAGAGAGTGCGCGGGGTGGATCAGTTTGGGGGGACGGTGCATGTAGAGAGTACGGTCCTGTTGCAAAGAAGAGGTGCTGACCCAGCACATTAAATAAGGGGTAGAACAAAAAATAGAGAACAAAGGGAAGACATTAGAGTGCAATCATTTAGGAATGAGAAACACGATAATGTCTTTTTTGATGTGGCAGTATATAAAATGGCTGCCGATGACAGGTATTTAGTATGTTTTGAATGGGACTTGTTACAGGTAACGTACGATTTATTACAGTTATAGTGATTTGCAGGAAGATGTTTGTTAGAGTCATGGCAAGGAGGGAAGAGAATATTGTAATTGATTGGTGAAAAAGCTATACTTATCCTATTTGGTCTTTGAATAAATTCTAAAGAATACTACTGTTAATAGTATTCAGGATTTGAATGGGATAAGGGATGAAAAAGGTAAGAAAAATTGAAGTGACCCAAAAGGATGCTATCAGAAAATTGCGGGTGGCAGCATATTGTCGTGTCAGTACGAAATATGAAAGTCAGAAAAGCAGTATTGAATTACAAAAAGAATATTATGAGAGTTATATTAAGGCACAACCAAATTGGCTGTTTGCGGGTGTTTATGTAGATTATGGAAGTAGGGTCAGGATTGATAAGAGAACAGAGTTTCAGAAAATGATACAAAAAGCAGTAAATGGTGGAATTGACTGTATTATTACCAAGTCGATTAGCAGATTTTCCGGCAATACGGTGGACATGTTGCAAACAATACGGCTGTTGAAAGAGAAGGGAGTAACGGTATGGTTTGAAAAAGAAAATATTAGAAGTACGGATGAAAACATTGAACTGGTAATAACAATACATACAATGCTTGCACAGGAGGAGATTAGAAATATGAGTGAAAACATTCAGTGGGGATTTAAACGAAGATTTGAACAGGGAGTTACATTGAACAATTATAAATATTTTTATGGGTATGATGTGATTGGCGGGGAGCTTATTGTAAATGAGAAGCAGGCAGAAGTTGTAAGGAATATTTTTGACTGGTATTTGCATGGAATGTCTCTGGGGCAGATTAAACAAAGACTTGAGGAGAATCAGGTTAAGACAGCATCAGGAAAAAGTGTATGGAGCAAGTCTGTGATACAGGAAATGCTCTGTAATGAAAAATACATGGGAGATTGCATGTTGCAAAAGTATTTTACGGAGGATTATCTGTCAGGGAAGAAGGCTAAGAATACTGGGCAAAAGGATAGATATTACGTTCATGATAGCCATCAGGGAATCATTTTGAAGGGAAAATTTTTGGATGTAACATGCGAAATGAATCGTAGAAAGAGCATGACGGTAAATGAGGATGGGAAAATGGTAAAGAAGAATAGAAAATACAACCCACAGAATATCTTGGGAAATATATTAGAATGTGAGGATTGTGGTGCGACTTATCGGAGAAGGACCGAGAGAGGGAAAGTCGTATATAGGTGTGCAACAAGAATTGAAAAGGGGAGAGAAGCTTGTAAAGAGTCTCCTACTATTGAGGAAGAATGGATTAAAACAGAGATTGGAAAGAAGGTTTGTGGAGGGGAGTATGATGAAGAGGTTGTTAGGAAGAAGGTAGATAGAGTTTTGGTTGGGAGGGATGGAGAATTAAAGATATTGTTCGGTTAAGGATAGTGGTCATTATCAGAGAGAATGACCACTAATTGACCAGTAAATGACCATTTGAGTTTGCTAATAAGTACAGCAAAAGCTTACAGCCTGTAGAGAATTTGAAATTTGTTCCTAAGGAATACAAGTACTAAAAGTTGGGAATAAAGATGGTAAAAGATTGGGAATAAACGTATCTAAGTAATAGTGACTAAGGTAATGATTGAGCTAGCAAAAGTGCAACGGACTGTTGCACTAAAGTCTTGAAGAAATTGGCCTGCAGGTTGCAAGTCAATTCATCAACATCTTGTTAACAATTTTGAATGTGACAAACAGATTTACACCAACCGTAGAAGAAATGAAATAATAATACTTTTCTATAAGTTAAAAGATTGTTTATGCAGAACAATTGTTCTCAAGAGGGAGAGAGTGTATAATTAATTTATATAATAAAAGGTCATTAGGTAAGGGGAAAAAATGATATATACATTAAATGCGAGAGATAATGTTAAATTGCAAGTTTTTAAACAGGCACTCAAATTAGGTACAAAAGAGATATTAGAGTTAATAAATGAAGACTTTAAAGTCACAGAGAGTGTTCTTTCAAAGAAAGGGATTCTTTATAAAGATTTGAGAAATGTTTTGACGCCTCCACATAAATCTAATCGGCGGGAAATAGTACTTTGTTTCGATAGTGGAAGAATTGAGAATAGTTGGTATGGAAACTTGATTATGAAACAGATATTACCGAATATAAACAAAAAAAGAAATCATGCAATTTTTCAAGGTGATTTCTGTGTAACAGAAACAATAAATTCGTATGCATTTTCCTGTTTATATGAAAATATTTCAGTGATTCGAACATTATTAACACCATGTTGTGCACAATATTTTTTAGTATATATTAATAATACTACAGATAAAGAAATTGAGACTTTGGTAGAATCTATGAAATCTTTTGAAGGATTCGTTGGATATGGAGATATGACATATGCAAATCCATTAAAGGATTTGATAGCATATTATTTAACACAATGTTGTCTTCAGGTTGGAAATAAAATATTATTATCACATGAGGATGATAGGAGTAATAATGAAAACATAAATTTAATTGGGTATGATTACGAAATGTATGGATTTACATATTTAAGTATTCAATCTTACTATTATGTATCTTATTTGGAATATAAAATTGAGAGTCGTATGGTAGATAAAGCAGACTTATTATTTTCATTAAATGCAATAAGTGATAAGCCAGAAAGTTATGAGAAGTACAATATTATTGTGGAACCCGAGAAATTTGAATATATAAAGAGTAAAAATCAAGCTTTGATAAAGGCAACAGAGATAGATAAAATGCAATTAAAAGAATTCGTATGTTTTCTTTCAAAGAAAATAGAATTGGGATATATATATAATTTAGAAATAAATGAATACCAAGTGGCGAAATTTAATACGATGATAGAGTGTGTTACAAATGAAAAAGAAATAATGAGAGTGTTAGTATCATTTGCATATAATACAGATGAAAAAACTTTAAGATTATTAAATTTGTTCTAAAGAAGGTGATACTATATGGAATCAGTAATTAATAAATTATTTGAGTACTATGACCATGTTTTTTTCGAAGAAAAAGTTGAAGTGGATCAGCGAGGATATATGGGGACTCATTATGATGGATTAAATTTAGATTATTATTTAGAGGATTCCATTTTTGGAATTGATTATTTATCCATTGAAGATTACTTTGAAACGGTAGCAAACGTGAAATATGTTGAAACGGAAAGCCTTTTTAATCAATATTCCAATAAGAACTTGGAAACTAAACAACAAGTAATTGGAGCCATTTTAACATTAGTTAATAGTTCTTCATATCGGAAAGAAATGAAAAATACTATTATGGATAAATCCAAAACTTTTCTAAAACGATTTGGATTGGAATTAAAAGAAGATGCAGGAATTATACAGATAAAGAATGACTATAAACTCTTTGAGGGAAGTTATTGTGAGATTTTTCTGTTTAATGAGCAGATTTACAAAAAGCAGCTTAAGGCACAATATCGATCAGATGAAGCATGGAAGAAGAGATTTAAATACGAGTATGAAAATATGCTTAGATTGGCTAAGTCACCGTATGTTCTGAAGGTTTTTAATTATGATGGGGACAATGACTCATATTTAATGGAAAAATGCGACTGCAATGTTTATGATTATTTGGAGAATAATCCATTTAAAGATGATAAGTTGATTTTGCAAATTATTGAAGAACTGTTATTAGGAATGAAAGATGTTCATGAAGCGGGCATAATACATAGAGATTTGCATTTGGGAAATATTTTAATTAAAGAGGGACATGTTATATTGTCTGATTTTGGGTTGAGCAAAGATACCATGATAAACCATAGTTTGAAATCGACTTCAACCCCGAAGAACTCACATTATTTTATTGATCCCATTGGACTGCATGATTTTACTGCATTGGACAAGCTGAGTGATATATATTCGATTGGAAAAATCATTGATTATATTACAAGCGAAAGTGAGTTAAACAAAAAGTTGTCTTTTGTTATCAGTAAAGCAACAGAACGTAATAGAGTTAAACGCTACGCTACGATGGACGAAATGATTCAGGACGTAAATAGCTCCGTGAAAGAGCTTTCAGAAGAAGAAAAAATTAGGAATATCGAGGAGAATCTGCAACGAGGTGAGATTTCCAAGGATGTAGAAGAATTTGTGATGAGACTTATGAGGCAGGAGCAACTTTCTATTTACATCGTAAGAAAACAGCTATATGCATTTTGGAAAGTATTAATACAATTCAACGAAATAGATCAGTTGGCACTTTTGGGTGAGATAGATAGAACATATTCAGAAGCAACCGGTTATGGGCATTTCGAAAATTATGATTTGTTTGCTGGTATAGCGTATAATGTTATTAAGAATTCTGCTAATATAAAAATACAGAGAAAAGCGTACAGCATACTGGAGGGATGTGCCAGTTACAGGTATAATGCCAGTGATTATCTCAAAGAAATTAATATATATTATCCCAACATATTGTCTCAGGAAAAGAGAAAAATATAAGGAGTGGCTATGAAATTAGAACAACTGATTGGTGAAGCAACCGAATATGACAAAAAAGTAATGTTAGAGGTGAAAAAACCAAAGAGTTGGTTGAAAAGCGTAAGTGCTTTTGCCAATGGTGTGGGCGGTGTACTTATTTTTGGTATTGCGGATGATGATTCTGTGGTGGGGATTGATGATGTAAAGAAAGCTATGGAAGTTATAAGCGACCAGATAAAAATAAAAATGGACCCAACTCCGGAAGTTCTGTTAAATGCGCATCTTGTAGATGGCAAGGAAATCATAACCTTGGAAGTATATCAGGGAGAAGAGACACCTTATTATTATGTAGGAGAAGGAAATTATACTGCCTATGTCAGAATTGGCAATGAGAGCGTAATGGCCACCGCTACAGATTTGAAGAGACTGGTTTTACGGGGAAAAAACAGAACATATGACAGTCTCGTAACGGATTATTGTTTTGATGATTATTCCTTTTCTAAGTTAAAAGCAGCATATTACAAAAAAACGAAAAAAAGCATGGAAATGAAAGACTTTGAATCGTTTGGTATTGTTGACAAGAATGGTATGTTGACAAATGCAGGTGCTTTGCTTGCTGATGAATCTCCCATTTATTGTTCAAGACTATTTTGTACCAGATGGAATGGTATAGATAAAGCATCAGGAGTTATAGATGCTCTGGATGATGAGGAGTATGCAGGAAGCCTTATATTGTTATTGGAAGAAGGTATGAATTTTGCACGAAGAAATTCGAAGAAGATGTGGAAAAAGGAATCTGATAGACGAGTAGAATATCCGGAGTATCCGGAGAGAAGCATTTTTGAAGGTTTGGTTAATGGATTGGTGCATCGTGATTATTTAGATATGGGAAGTGAAGTCCATATTGATATCTTTGATGATCGTTTGGAAATATATTCACCAGGTGGTATGTATGATGGCTCATTAATTCAAGACAGAGACATTGACAATGTCCCATCAAAGCGAAGAAATCCAGTGGTGGCAGATATTTTTAGCAGGCTTGATTTTATGGAACGAAGGGGTAGTGGTTTTAAAAAGATCATGCAGGCGTATGAAGTGGAACCAAATTATACAGAAGACAAAAAGCCAGTCTTTTATTCAAATGCGACGGAATTCAGAGTTATATTAAAAAACCTTAATTTTACCAATGAAGTTTTGAATGATAAAAATGAAGTTTTGGATGAAGTTTTGGATGAAGTTTTGAATTTTGATGGAACAGAAATGGAGGTTAAAGTAATAAGAACAATATTGCTTTCACCAAGAATTAAGCAGAAGGAATTGGCTGAACAAGTGGGAGTATCTGTAAGTACCATTCAACGAACTATTAAAAAATTGGTTAAAAAGGGTAAAATAGTTCGAATGAATGGAAAGAGAGATGGCTATTGGAAAGTTTTATAAATTTTAAGTTTGCGAGAAGGTTACAGACTAAGTGGATCAGAATTGCTTGTGCTGTTAAGCATAAATAACTATAAAAAAGAGAAGCAGTCATTTATAATCGAACAATGACCACTAAAAGGTGGTGGATTAAATAGTGTAAGAGGTATAGAGCATGGATTATGTATTGGAGTTTGACGAATTTGTTAGATCTATTAAACAGAATATGGATACAAAATTCTCTATGTTTTTAGGAGCTGGGGCGTCTGTTGAATCAGGAGTACCATCGGCAGGAGAGTGTATCTGGGAATGGAAACGAGATATATTTATTTCAAAAAATCCAGTTCTGGCAGAAACGCATAATAACATAAAGTCTGAGCAAGTAAAGCGGTCAATTCAGAACTGGTTGGATAATCAGGGTATATATCCACAACTAAATTCAGAAGAAGAATATTCAAAATATATTGAGGCAGCATATAAAATAGCCGATGATAGAAGGAAATATTTTCAACATTTGATAGAAGGAAAAAATCCAAGTTTAGGATATCATATCATTGCTTTACTTGCTGAGAATGAAATTGTGAAGAGTGTTTGGACAACAAATTTTGATGGTTTAATGCTAAAAACGGCTCATTCTTATGGAATTGTTCCTATCGAGGTGACATTGGAATCACAAGATAGAATTTTCCGTAATGATACAGATAAAGAACTACTATGCATAGCGCTGCATGGAGATTATAAGTATGGCCCGTTAAAAAATACAGAAACAGAATTAGACAATCAAAGTGATGTTTTAGTTAAGGCCTTGTTACATGAAATTGAAAAGAGAAATTTTATTGTACTGGGGTATAGTGGAAGAGATAATTCTGTGATGGATGCTCTAGAAAGAGCTTACATGGAAAAAGGTGCGGGAAGGATATATTGGTGTGGATATGGAAGAGATATTCCACCCAAAGTGCAGAGATTTCTTGAAAAGATTAATCAGTCTGGGAGAAGTGCATTTTATGTTCCGACAGATGGATTTGATAAAACGATGCTAAACATTGCACATATGTTTTTCGAAAATGAGGATTTGCAGAGAAGGATAGATGAAATTAAGAAAAATCTAGGTGTGGGAGCAGAGTGCGAAACAACTGCGTTTCAACCTTTTACAGATGACATAAATAAATGCATGGATACAAACTTGTTTCCTATAAAATTCCCTAATCAGTGTTATCAATTTAAAATTGTTTATAAAGATGGGGAGAAACCTTGGGATTATTGCAAGAGTTTACAGCAATATAATATTATTGCTGTGCCTCATAATGATATGGTATATGCTTGGGGGAATATAAATTCAATCAGGAGTATGTGTGCGGGACAGCTAGAAGGAAAAATAGAAAGTGCACCTATTCTTAAAGATATATTTTGGAATAATAAAACATTTAGAGAAATGTTGCTTAGAGCATTAGTTACTATTATAGGTAAATATAGTGGGTGTGAATATAATAAAAATAAGATATGGAGAAAAAGTGAAAAATTCAGCCAGATGGTTGATGGAAAAAAGATTATTGCATACAGAGGAATACAATTTTCGCTTTTTTCGGATGGAAAGTACAATTATCTTGCGTTTATACCAGCATATTTTTATGAAAATAATAAAGATGTGAATAAAGAAGAGCATTTAGAATTTTCAAAAAAATCTATTGAAAACATTTGTCAGAGGCAGGCAAATAAGAATTATTATGGGTATTTAGAAAAATGGAGAAAAATTATTTTTCGTGAAAATACAACTATATGTGCTATGTATCCTTTTGATTCAGACTCTGGTTTTGAATTTAAAATTGTAAATAAAAGTATGTTGATTGGTATGCATTCAAAATACAACGCAAATTTGTCTGACGCTGTAAGCAAAAAACGAATACAGTTATGTGCAAGAGATTTATTGGATGCTGAATTAAAGTTTTACAATCCGAGATATGGAACAATGCAAAAGGATTTTCATCCAATGAGAGGTCTGGTGAATAATATGCCTTATGATTATGAAATGAATAATAAGATATACACACCAAGGATCAAATTAGGAATAATATGTCCAGTCAGTGAACAGGGAAAATTTGAAAGCTTTTTAGATGGATTATATAAGCCACATACGACAAGATATAATACGGATTATGTAATAAATTATCCGGGATTCCACAGTGTTTTCGGTGTAGGGCTTGATATTCCAGCAAGAAGTGAGTGGTTAGCGTTTGATGATGTGGAACTTAAAGAACATGATATATACAAAGCTGCAATTGCATTTGGAAAACAAATAAACAAAAGAATTGAAGAACTAGGACGTAATGGTCATTTGGATGTTATTATGATTTATATTCCAAAGGAATATGAGATATTTACAAGCTATGAAGATGAAGTTACTAGATTTGATTTGCATGATTATGTTAAGGCTTTTGCAGTTCAAAAACATATATCGACTCAGTTTATTAGAGAAAAGACTTTGGATAGTGAATTAGATTGTCAAATTGCTTGGGCAATATCGTTGGCTATTTATGTTAAAGCAGGGCGAACTCCATGGGTTCTTTCAAATCTGCGAACGGATACCGCATTTGCAGGTATTGGTTACAGCGTTAACCATTTTAAGAATGGGGAACAAACATTAATTGGATGTAGTCATATATATGCATCAGATGGACAAGGGTTAAGGTATAAGTTAAGTAAGATAAAGGATGTTACCTTTGATGCACAAAAAAATCCATATTTATCTGAGAACGAAGCGTATCAACTTGGATTAAATATAAAAGAACTGTTTTTTTCATCCTTTTCAAGTTTGCCAAAGAGAGTTGTTATACATAAAAGAACCCCCTTTAAGGAAGAGGAAATCGCAGGTTTGACTAAATGTCTTGGTAGTGCTGGAATAAAAGATATTGATCTAATTGAGATTACTTATGACGAAAACTTTAAATGTTTCGAGTATAACAAGTATTTACAAGCAGACTTATTTCCGGTTAAGAGAGGGTGTTGCTTTGCAGTTAATGATAATACAGCATATCTTTTTACGCACGGAATAGCACCATCGGTTATTTCAAATCGTCGATATTTTCAGGGTGGAACTAATGTGCCAGCACCGTTAAAAATTGTAAAGTATTATGGAAATGGCGATTTGGCTCAAATAGCATCTGAAATACTAGGATTATCAAAAATGAATTGGAATAGTTTTGGATTATATTCAAAATTACCATGTACAATTCAGTCTTCTAACGCAATAGCAAAAGTAGGCTGGTTATTGCCACAATATGAAGGAATGATTTATGAATATAGAAATTTTATGTAATTAAGCTCCTTCTACAAGAAACGAGTAGTATAAAACCTTCAAGTCTACAGGATTTGGAGGTTTTATTCTGCCCATTTTTATCAAAATATCATTTCCAGGAAAGATACGCTGTGATAAAATGTGCTTAGATATTTTTTGGTAATATAAGAGAAATGTTTAGCATGATGCTCTAAGTTTGAAAAGATGAAAGGGAATGTATAAAGATGAAATTAAATATGACATGTGAAACGTGTGAATTCGGCTCGAATAAAAGTTGTTGCGCTGAGAATAGTAAAAAAATTTATCAAAATATTACAGAGTGTGATGACTGGGGAGCTTCCTTGGAATATTATTCAGAAATCATAGACAATGCTCCATGGTATATTAAAGAACCCTATAGAAGATGCCATATTAGTTATGATAAGTTTATGGATCTTTTAAGATGCAAATAGCGAACCAAAACGG
>DKZA01000036.1 GCA_002492525.1 Lachnospiraceae bacterium UBA7086
CTCGCAAAGTTAATTTGCGAAGCAAATTAACTTTTTTTGTAGGTAATCTTTTTTAACATATTCAGGTAAGAAGCAGTTTCCTCATACAACATTTCCGGGTGGAAAGAAGAATCTTGAAAACGTGCGTCCATTAAGCCGTCCAGGGTGTAATCAAGCATTTCGTCAAGTTTATCAAAGTCAACATCTTCCTGAAACAGAGCGTGGTCCGTCTGATTTTTTAAGACGGCGTATACATCATTTAATACATTGCGCTGCCGTTCAATGGCAGAAAGAGCTTCTCCTACATTTTCCCGGCGGCAGCGGTTTAAAAACAGCTGCATATAAGGATAGTTTTTGAGTACCTGCATCTTGGCAAATTCCATTTGTTTACGGAGTTCAAAATAATCGGTCGTGGTGGAAGATACACCGCTGGTCAGTTCCAGTTTCATGAATCTGACACTGTAGTCGTAGAGAAAAGTATAGAGTCCAAGCTTACTTCCAAAGTAGTGAAATAAAAGTCCTTTGCTGATTCCAGCTTCTGTTACGATGTCGTCTGTGCTGGCATGTTTATAGCCGCCCATGGAAAAAACTTTGAGAGCAGCATTGATCATGCGGTCCTGTTTTTCTTTCTTTAAATCAAAAAATTTCTCGTTCATGTTCTCCCCGATTCTACAAAAGTTGACCTTTTTGGTCGATTTATACTATATCACAAATTTTTGTAGGATTCAATGATATGTGAAAAACTAGTTTATAGAAAAATTTCAGGTACAAGATGTTGTGGATGCGGTTGTTCGCTTTGAGAAGGCGGGGTGAGAAGCGGACCTCGAAAAGTTAATTCCGTAAGGAAAAGATAGACTTTATGTTCCATAAAAGTTAATTCCGTAAGGAATTTACTTTTTTTGTACATATTCCCTTTTCATTTTCACAAAATAGTATTAATATAATGGTATAACAGACGGTGAAAGGAGAACACTGATGGCGAAGAAATTTGGTAAATTTTTAATGGTAACAGCGGCTCTTAGCGCCGTAGCGGCGGGAGCATATTATTATCTCAAGAGTAAAGATGCTCTCGTGGATGATGATTTTGACGATGATGACGACTTTGATAATTTTGACGAGGATCTGGATGAAGAGGGAGCGGCCAAAGATGCAGACCGTAACTATGTGGATTTAGATCTCCAGAAGGCTGACGATTTCAAAGAGGGTATCAGCGCAGTGCAAGCCGATGTGTCCGAGAAAGTTGTGGGCGGTGCCAAAGAAGCGGCACAGAAGGTCGAGGAGAAAGTAGAAGAAAAGGTAGAAGAGTTCTTCGACGATGATGACAGCGATGGTTCCATGGATGCAATGTAGGCTTGGGCGTTACGGTTATTTTGGATAACAGTTAAGAAAGTAAAGACCAAAAGGCGATCCGGTTACTTTAACCAGACCGCCTTTTTAAGTATGCTTTCAGTTATATCGGAGGCCGCGAAGCGGATCTCGCAAGTTCAACACTTCCGCTTATTCGAGGCCGCGAAGCGGTCCTCGCAAGGTTAATTCCGAAGGAATTTACCTTTTTGGTAGGGCGGATCCGCCGGATAACCGCCTTTTAGTTTCTGCATACCGCGCTGTATGGCGTCTTTGGAGTTCTTCCAGTCGGCGTCTTTGTTGCGATAATCAAATTTTTCCACCATCCAGGATACATCTTCGCTAAGCCGGGTCAGATTCTGTTCCATCAGAGGCAGCAGCATGTGATAGAAATCTGCCTTTTCTTTATCATTCAGGCGGCTGTCGGCAGCCTCGCACAAATCTCCGAAATGATGCAGGCAGAAACCTTTGCTGTTTTTTAGCTTATCGCGGAATTCCTGATCTTTTTTGTACATGACGAAGAAGGTATCCAGATAACGGTCGTAGGTGTCGGCATAACGTTTGCATATGTAGCAGGATTCTTCTTTCTCAGCTACCCAGATACCGATGGGATTTTGCCGCTCGGTCTGTCTCTTCCATTTGTTTTTCAGAGAAGATTTCCCTGGTTTAAAGGCTTTGATCTGGCCTTGCAGTTCCCGTATCATCTGGGTGTAGTGTGTTTTCAGGATCCAGGCATTTCCCAGTGTGTTGCCATAATCAAACATTTTTTTAAAGTGATTTCGGCAAAATCCTGCCCGGTCCGTTTGTTCCCGTACATCACTCTCCATATAGGAAGAACCGGAACCCAGAACGAAATCTAAGAGATCTTGTTCTACATTTCGTTCGATAAAACAGAAGGGACATTCATCGTTGGCGTTCATGGCGTCGTTTAAGGGGATGGTATAAAGTTTTTCTTTCATTGTGTATTGCTCCTTTCACCGGGAAATAAAGCTTTTTGGGTTCCTGTCTGTTGCTTGTAACGGCCCTGAAATGTCTGATACTATTATATCACCCAAGATAAGAGAAGGAAAGCGGTCAGCAGGCATTTGCAGGGACAGATGTAACGGACAACTTATTTCATGCCGGGTGTCTGCTCTATGAAAATGGTTGTACAATATGGGTGGGGATTGTTATAATGATAGCGGGCAATGGGCAAATTTGTGACGTTCTGGAATGGAGATTAAAATGAAAGATAGAATCATCAAACTTGTGGCTACAGATCTGGATGGTACGCTGCTTAATTCACGAAAGGAAGTTCCGGCTGGATTTGAGGACTGGGTCTGTGAACACTCCGGTATTAAAACAGTGATTGCCAGCGGCAGACAGTATTATAATATATATAAGCTGTTTCCCAAAGTTGCGGATAAAATGATCTATATTGCTGACAATGGGGGATTGGTAATCGAAAACGGGGAATTTATCTATTCCAATACCATGAGAACCGAGGCCGTGAGTGCATGTGTGGAGCGTTTCAGCATCCGGGACGGACACAGTGTTATCCTGTGCGGGGAGCAATCCGCTTATATGAAACATGGCAGTGAAGATGTAGAGAGAAATGCACATATGTATTATGAGAGACTGGCATTTGTGGATGATCTGCAAAGCTGCATGACAAAAGACAGGATCATCAAGATGGCGGTATTTATTGAAGATTATGATGCGCCCGCATATTATGCAAGATTACAGGGCATGCCGGAGGAGGTGAATGTGGTGCTGTCAGGAGACTGCTGGCTGGATGTTGCAAATCAGGAGGTCAGCAAAGGGGCAGCGCTGCAGTTTTTACAGGAACGTGATCAGATAGATGCCGATGATTGTATGGCTTTTGGAGATTTCTTAAATGATGAGAGTATGATGCGGCAGTGTACGGAAAGTTATGCGATGAGCAATGCGCATCCCGGTTTAAAGAATGTGGCAAAACATATTGCGCCATCCAATGAGGAGGCAGGCGTGATGAAAATACTATCAGGAATTGGCGGCGGGTAAGCCGCCTTTTTCAATTCCGGAAAGGAAGGAAGACGGCGGAATATTTTGTTAACATAATTCCTTGTTATTTCATTACAAATGTCATATAATTTATGTAAACCACCATACTATTTTAATAATTATGTATGGAGGAAATAAATTATATGGAGGAGAAATAAAATGAAAGTACAAGTAAAAAAGGGAGGTATGATCAGTCTTCCCAGGCAGGCTATGAAAGCACACGGTATTAAGGAGCAGGATTTCCTGGAGTGGAGTCTGACGCAGTCCGGTATTCTGTTTACAAAAATTTCTCTGGCAGATCCTTTGGCAGAGTCTAAAAAAAATGGAGACACAGATAGCATGTTTTGGCAGATTCAGTCTTTACCAACACGGAAAGTATCATCCGATGAAAAACAAAAAGGCGGAAGAGATGCTTTCTTATCTGTGCTGTAATGGAGGCAGACCGGTGAAGAAACGAATGTTGGAGGAACTGCTGTGGCCGGAGGCTGAAAGGGGAAGAGCCAGGGACAGCCTGTATAAAGTATGCAGCTTCTTAAATGAATGGCAGGAGCATGAGGGCATAAAACTGCCGCTTGCCATATATCGGGAAGAAATCTATCTGGATACGGAGCTGATAGAGTTGGATCTGCAGGAGTTTCTTAAGTGTTTCGACAGTAAGGCTGTGGAGGACTGGGAAAGGGCGGAACGGCTTTATACGGCTCCGCTTTTGTTTGAGAATAGTTACGAGTGGGTGGAGGATTATGAGGCTGTCTATGATATGGCATATTATGAGGTGCTTGGCAGACTCTCGGATCACCATGAAAAACAGGGCAATAAAGACAAGTGGCTCTATTACAAAGGAAAGCTGAAAGGATTCCGATAAGTTTCCGGTCTGTTTCTGGAAACTTTCCGGTTCCTTGTGCTACACTGGCTTCATCAGACAGGAAGCGCAGCTGCTCAGACGTTTGAAAAATATTAAATAAAATGGAGGAAATCAATTATGGCAACACCTTATGTACTTAATGTAGACCACCAGGGGACATCCTGTGGAGATTTCTGTATCTATCAGACTTACGATGATCAGGATGAGGATATCCGCTCTCTGGTATGGTTCAGCAAAACTGCACATCCCGGAACCAAAATAAAGTTTGGATGGGAAATTGACTATAGCTTCGCATGGTGTGAAGAAGGTACTCTGGAACCCGGTGTGGTATTCCATGCATCAGAAGTCAGGAAAGCCGACCCTTCAGATGTGACACGCAATTCCATCGCTTTCAAGCGGGAAGACGGGGCATATCACTTTGTAGAATCCGATCACAAGACGACCCAGGGCAAACTGGGTATCAGATGTGACGGCTCTATTCCGGCAGGCAAGGCATCCATCGGCATCGGTATGTCCGGCAATCCTGTATTTGCGAGACCGGCAGATCCTAATCTGCAGTATACTTTCGGTCTGCATCCGAAGTATTGGATCGCGTTCGGTGATTTTGAGGAGGGTGAGGTTATCGATCTTAACCGCATGACCCAGAGATATGAGATTAAATTCCCGGTCAATCAATACGAGAGATCTATCAGACTCACAGCCAATAACACGTGGGAAGCGACTGATTAAAGGGCGTATAAGGTAAAGGATGGAGGGACCGGCAGAGTTATGGACTGCCGGTCCTTCTCTATTCTATCGGTTGGTGTCTGACAGAGCATATCAGAGGACCGTGTAACGGAAAACACAGAGAGAGGCAGTTGGAAACGGAGGAAAACTATGATATTAGATAACAACAATTATGTGGAGGGCGTAGAGAAGAGTGCTCTTGAAAGAGCGGTGGAACAAAACAGCTTGTTGACTTGGCAGGATAACAGCAGATGGTTTTATAAGAGGTGGCGCGGACTCACGGAAGTGGCCGAAGATATGGACAAACTGGAAACAAAGCTGCAGAAACATTTGAGGGATGAGTTGGAACAATACAAAGATTCCTATGAAAAAGGACACTGCTATTATCCTACCAGTGTTTTGTTTACAAAGTATAAGGAAGAACTGGACAGAGAGGATAATGTGCTGATGACGGCATTTCGCAAACTGCCCAAATGCGGGCTGCTTCATGTTCACAGCGCAGCGGCGCTCTCCGTGGAGGGATTGCTGGAACTTCTGAAAGTATGGTCCGGTCCGGAAATTTATATTCAGACTGTGGGAGAGAAGAAGGGCGTCATGTTCTATCAATCTGATCTGGAAAGGGAAAGAAAGGAAAAGACAGGAAAATACGGAAACGAGAGTTCCGTGCAGTCTTTGCAGTCGTTTTTTTGTCACGGGGGAGAGCAGCATCTTAAGAGATGGCTCACGATAGGGGAACATACGAACGACGTCAAGTATATTTGGGAGGAATTTGATGCTATTTTTCTACGGACGGAAAGTCTGTTTTCAGATAAGAATTTCTATTATGAATACCATTACAGATTCTTCCTGGAATGTCTGGCAGACAGGATCGATTATGTGGAGCTGCGGTGCGGTTTCCAGAATTTTACGAACGGTGCGGGCAGCGGCGGGAAAGATGTGGTTTTGGATCTGTCCCCTGAGTTTTTGGATCAGCTGATACGTGCCAAGGATGCGGCGGTACAGAAGTATCAGGAAACAGAGGATCCAGGGAAATGGGAGCTGCCCTATGGCGATATGAACCTGGGCGTAATCCTGTGCGCAAGGCGCAGCCTGGATGCCGAGGACGAGAAGGAGAGAACCAAACTTCTGAAAAAAATAGATACGGCTATCTTCTGGAAAGAGGGGTCTTACGGTCAGCTGATCAAAGGGTTTGATTTTGTCAGCGAGGAAGATAAAGGGCAGACCAGTTATAGTTATTATCAGAAGATATTTTATGGAGAAATCATGAGCGGATATAAAAAGAAATCCGTGGAGGAACAAGCCTTTTCCATGTTGAAAACGCCTGATCTGGAAAAGGTATGCCGGGTGGATAAAATCGACTTAATGCTCCATGCCGGAGAAAGTCTGTGGATGTGGAAGGATAATATCCTGGATGCAAAGATTGCCTCTAAAAGCAGGATAGGGCACGGTTTTCAGATGCTGGTATATCCGGGCGCCCTGTGGGAATATCTGTCCGAATCCTATAACGGGATGCCCAAAGGACCGGTACTGGAAGTGTGTCCGATCAGCAATCAGATGCTCCGGTATTTTCCGGATATCAGAAATCATTATGCCCTTATCCTCATGAAGATGGGCGTACCTTGTGTTATTAGTAATGATGATCCGCAGATTCTGGAAAATCCGGGACTTTCTTATGATTTCTGGGAAATGTATATGGCGTCGGACGGCAGGCTGATGTTGATCAAAGGGCTTGTATTCACGGCATTTGTATTTCAGTATCAGGACAGGATATCAAAGCGGCTCGAGAAATGGGGTATAGGTGATTATACTGCGTGCTTAGACGAATTTCACGCAAAATACTGGATGCCTTATCTTGAGGAAATGTCTCTATATTTTGAAAGCAGATAATAGGGGAGGCGGTCTGCCGCCTTTTCCCTATACAATCAATATCACATAGAAACCGTTTTAAAAGGGAGGAAAATATGAGACCAATCAATATGATGATCAGTAATTATAATTACAAAAAGGGGGATGCTTCCCGTATTCAATATATTGTCATTCATTATACGGGCGGATTCGGTACGGCGAAAGATAACTGCAGATACTTCGCAGGCGGAGACAGAAAAGCATCGGCCCACTATTTCGTAGGGTATGAGGGAGAAATCTGGCAGAGTGTGGAAGATAAAAATATAGCATGGCACTGCGGCGCCAGGAAATACAGGCACCCTGACTGCCGGAACGGCAACAGCATTGGCATCGAATTGTGTGTAAGGAAGCGCGATCAGGACAGTAAGAGCGCGGAGGACCAGGACTGGTATTTCGAGGATGCCACGGTAGAAGCGGCGGTGGAGCTGACCAGATATCTGATGAAAAAATACAATGTGCCGGCGTCCAGAGTACTGCGGCATTATGATGTGACCGGGAAAGTGTGTCCGGCACCCTATGTACATAATACGACACAGCATACCTGGAAGGAGTTTCAGACGGCCATAAGCAGGAAGGAACGGGAGATTGACTGGCTTGCATGGATCAAGAAGCTTCTGCCTGTAATCGGTAAGTTCCTTCAGAATCTTTGGAAAGCGTTTCTTTCCGGAAAGAGGGAGCCGGAAAAGAATCTGATACCGATTATGGGCAGGTCCCAGATAAGCGCCGGCCGGATAGCCGCTTATATCATGGCCCAGAATCCTTCCGCCGCATACTGTGCGGAAAGTCTTGCGCTGATTTATATAGAAGAGGGCGCCGCTGAGGGAGTGCGGGGAGATGTGGCAGCCGCGCAGGCTATGCTGGAGACCGGTAATCTGACTTATGCAGAATCGGCGGTGACACCGGATCAGAACAATTTCTGCGGCATGGGTGTTACCCAAAACGGCATGAAAGGATGCAGCTTTAAGTCCATGCGGGACGGCGTTCGTGCACAGATACAGCATTTGAAGGCATATGCCAGCAAAGAACAGCTTTCGCAGGAATGTATCGATCCCCGGTACGATTATGTGAAGAAGGGCTGCGCCCCTTATGTGGAGTGGCTTGGAAAGAAAGAAAATCCGGAGGGATACGGCTGGGCTTCCGGAGAAAAGTACGGATACAAAATTCGCAGGATACTGGAGGAGATGCAAAATGTTTAGAAGAAAAGCTGAGTTTTCACAGTATAAGTTTTTGATAGATGGACTGACGGATCAGGTTTTAAAGAAGCGTGTGGAGACAAGTCTGCGGTTTTATATTACCAGGGCCAATAAGTATAGGAGACGGGATTCGTTTCTGGGGATGGCCAGTATTGTGATGCCGGCATTTGCTACTTTTGCTGCGGCAGCCGCCAGTTTTTATGAGGAGCAGTATCCGTCACTGGATTTGGCTGTTCCGGTAATCACACTGATCGCTACGGTGACGGCAGGCGTAATGGCCCATTTTAAATTTTCGGAGAAAAAGCACAATTACAGAAATCTTGCAGAGAGCATGAAAAGCGAAGTGGCACTGTATGAGTGCCGGGCACAGAAATACAGTGCGGAGAAGGCAGGAAACGATGAACAGGCGAGAGATATCTTTCTGCAGGCAATTGAAAAGATTATAGAGGACGGGTATCGAAAGAGCAAAGAGCTGGAGGCGGCCGATAATCAGCTAAACGAGATTCACGGCTAGGCTTGCGTCTCGTGGCGGCTTTTGTTATAATTTTGTAATAACAAGAGTAACAGGATATCATTTATCCTATCGCAGAATGGAGTGTAAAGATGCAGACAGTGATTCCGACGGTCAATGAGGACAAAGACGGGATATTGTCCCAGGTGGAATGTTTTGCGCTGGATATGGACGGCACGATTTATCTGGGAGAACAGTGGATAGACGGTGCCCGCGAATTTCTTGATAAGATAGAAGCATCAGGCAGGCGGTATGTCTTTGTGACCAACAACTCCTCCAAAAATGCGGAAGTTTATGTGGAGAAGCTTGAGCGGATGGGGCTTGTCGTCGGAACCGAGAAGATCGTCACATCCGGGCAGGCGACTATATATTATTTAAAGCGGCATTTTCCGAAAGCCAAAGTATTTCTTTTGGGCAATCCCCTGTTGCGGGAAGAATTTATGCAGGCGGGGATAACACTGGAAGAGGAACATCCCGATGTGGTGGTGACGGCCTTTGACACCAGCCTGGATTATGCTAAGATGTGTAAGGTCTGTGACCATGTGCGGGCTGGGCTTCCTTACCTGGCCACCCATCCGGATTATAACTGCCCCACGGAGACAGGATTTATTCCGGATGCCGGGGCGATTCATGCTTTTATCCATGCGTCGGCGTTCCGTTATCCTGACCGGATAATCGGTAAGCCCAACGAGGATATCATAGAGTATTTGACTACCAGAGTCAACGCGAGCCGTGAACGCATTGCCATGGTGGGAGACAGACTGTATACAGATATTGCGGCGGGCAGGAATCACGGACTTAAGAGCGTGCTGGTCTTGAGCGGGGAGGCGTCTTTAGAGGATGTACAGACTTCTGAGACAGTGCCGCATTTGATTTTTGATTCCGTAAGGGAGATGATCCCTTTTCTTTAAGCCGAAGAGAGTAAAACAGATATCTGATAATCAGCAGGTTTGACAATACATAGGAGAAAGACAGGAGAACGGAGGACACGGGAATGAATATTCAGGCGCAGCTGTGCGGAATCATTCTGATCATTATTATGATTATGTTTTATGTCAGATATAAGAGCCTGCGTCTGAATACGCAGATTATATTCCAGTTTCTTCTGGTGGTCGTGTTTTTGTGTGTTTTTTTTGATATGTTATCCATATGGGCGATCGTTCGTCTGATGCTTAAGTCCAGAACAATCGTGGTGGTGATTTGTAAGATTTATCTGGCGTCCTTAGTACTGGTGGGACTGGCCGGACTCCTGTATGAATGTTCCGGTGTGTATGAGCAGCAGAAGAAATTCATGTGCGTGACAATGGCCGGAGCAGGGATTGCTGTTCTTTATATCATTGTGATCGCCTGTCTGCCCATCAATATCAGTAAACATGGAAGAATCGTATACACGGAAGGCCCCAGTGTGCTGATGACTTATCTTGGCACCTGCAGTTTTCTGGTGGCAAACTTTATTTTGACGATCAAAAAGCGCAGACAGGCGAATCCGCGACGGACACAGGTTGTGCTGATGTGGCTCGGCATCTGGTTTGCGGCCGCGTTCGTGCAGTTTCTGAATAATGAGCTGCTTCTGGTAGGGTATGCCGGGGCAGTAGGTATTCTGATCATATTTTTAAAACAGGAGAATCCGGAGTATATGGCAGACCGTGCAACGGGACTGTTTAACCAGGATGCACTCTTTCTCTATGCCCGTAAGCTTTATAATATGGACAGGGAATTTTCTGTCCTCTCCATCTGGTTCAATCTGGGCATCAGCCAGGCCGATGACGGAGAGAGGGAACAGGCTGTGATGGTGGAATTTGCCAGGCGGCTGCCCAGTCTTCCGGCGGTCAAGGTCTTTAAGATGGCGGATGATGAGGTATGGATGGTGTTTGATGATCTGAGCAAGGCGGATGATACCATCGAACGGATTAAAGTATTTATTGAGAGCGGCAGAAAAGAAATCGGTGCCATGGCACAGGTGGAATACACTTATATGCCCTCTTCTTTGTTAGCCGGTGATTACCAGGAGATGGTGCACCTTTTGCAGTATGCCAGGTGGAAGAATCAGGACCACACCCTGTCCAATTTCAGACAGGTAGACAGAGAGTTTGTGGTGCAGATGAAACAGGAAAAGGCCATGGAACTGATGCTGGATCAGGCCATGAAGGAGGATAGGATAGAAGTCTTTTATCAGCCCATATATTCGACAGAAAAACACAAGTTTGTGAGTGCGGAAGCCCTGGTGCGTATGCGGGATAAGGAAGGGAACCTGGTGCCGCCGGCTTCTTTTATCTCCGTGGCGGAAAGAAACGGGAAGATATTACAATTAGGAGAAATCGTATTTGACAAGGTATGCCGTTTTTTTACCAAGCGGCATCTGGAGCAGTACGGGCTGCATTACATTGAGGTCAACCTGTCTGTGGTGCAGTGCGGTTATCCCATGTTGGCGGACGATTATATCAGCATCATGGAAAAGTATCGGATTGATCCTCAATATATCAATCTGGAGATTACGGAATCGGCATCTATGTCCGCAAAACAGACTCTTTTGAACAATATGCGTAAGCTGAGGGAATATGGGGTTCATTTCTCTCTGGATGATTTTGGGACTGGGCAGTCGAATCTGAATTATATTGTGGATATGCCTGTCAATATCGTGAAATTTGATAGAGAGATGAGCCAGGCTTTCTTCCGGGATGAAAAGGCGCAGTATGTGATGAACGCAGCCATGCAGATGATTCAGGGTATGAAGCTTAAGATCGTGTCAGAGGGAATCGAGACCGAAGAGCAGTATCAGGCTATGAAAGATTTATGTATTGATTATATTCAGGGGTATTATTTTTCAAAGCCGCTTCCGGAGGAGGCGTTTCTGGAATTTCTGCAGAGCAGACAATGACTAAGTGACTTAAACAGCATGGCGGACAAAGGAAATTTCCGATGTCCGTCTTTTTTTGGTCAGCAAAAGATAAAAATTATGCAAAATGCATAAAAAATCCTTATAATTTCTATCTAAAACGGCAAAAATGAATTATAGAGAAATAATCTATTGCAAAAACTATGGTTAGGTTATATACTTAACCTAACAGAACGGAAACGTTACCGGCAACAATACCGATATCGTTACCAGAAACCAATCAAACTATACTTTTTGGAAAGGGAGAAAAAGAATGAAAAAGAAAATTATTAGCACATTACTTTGCGTCGCAATGATGGCCACCATGTTAGTTGGCTGCGGCGGTTCTGGCGCAAAAGGCGGTTCGGTTTACTGGC
Organism: Lachnospiraceae bacterium UBA7086; assembly: GCA_002492525.1. Classification (GTDB taxonomy): domain Bacteria; phylum Bacillota; class Clostridia; order Lachnospirales; family Lachnospiraceae; genus UBA3282. The sequence goes on from DKZA01000036.1 coordinate 11,795, forward strand.
TGAACTTCAAACCGGAGTCCGATGAAGTGCTGCAGGATATTGCAGCAACCTACACAGCAGAGACTGGTGTGGAAGTAAAAGTAGTTACCGCAGCTTCCGGTACATATTCCACGACACTGTTATCTGAGATGGATAAATCCGCACCTCCGACATTGTTTGTCATCGGTAATCAGGCCGGTGTAAAGGATTGGAAAGATTACGCTTTGGATCTGAAAGACACACCGATCGCCAATGAGTTGAACACAGACGCCTATAACCTTTATGATGAGACCGGCAAATTGGTTTCCATTGGTTACTGCTACGAGTGCTACGGCATCATCGTGAACCCGGATCTGATTGAAAAAGCGGGTCACACCATGGATGAGATCAAGAACTTTGATGGGTTAAAGGCAGTGGCAGAGGATATTCACTCCCGTGCAGGAGAGCTTGGATTTGACGCTTTCTCCTCTTCCGATATGGATGATTCTTCTTCCTGGCGTTTTACAGGACATATGGCAAATCTTGAGTATTACTACGAGCAGGAGGGAACAGCTTGGACAGAGTGCCCGGCAACCATCTCCGGCAAGTACCTGGATAACTTCAAAAACCTGTATGATCTTTGCATCAACAACAGTCTGACAGATCCGAAGGAACTGGCTACCGGCGGACATGATGCAGAGAACGAGTTCAAGACAGGGAAGGCTGCTTTCTTTGTAAACGGCTCTTGGGAATATGAAGCGGTGAAGACAGATGTGCCGAACGCTACCATGATCCCTTACTACTGCGGCGTTGCAGGTGAGGAAAAGGCAGGTTTGAACTGTGGTACAGAGAACTGCTGGGCAATCAACAGCAAGGCATCTGAGGCAGATCAGCAGGCTACGATGGATTTCATGGTTTGGTGTGTGACAAATCCTGATGCTTCCCGTAAGTTAGTGGATACCTTCGGTGTTATGCCTTATAAGTCGGCAGCAGAGTCCACCAATGGATTCCTGGCAGCAGCTAACCAGTACACGGCTGACGGATGTTATGTAATGAACTGGGCTACTAACTTCCAGCCCAACGTAGATTCTTATCGTGCTAGGCTGGTAAGTGCCTTGAATCAGTACAATGCAGATCAGTCCGATGCAAACTGGGAGACAGTACGCACGGCATTTGTAGATGGCTGGGCAGAGGAGTATAATACAGTCAATAACTGATAAGGAATTAAGAAGCAAAAAGCGATATAAAATTAAACCGATGTAATAAACAGACGGCGGAGCGGGCGTTTTATCCGCCCCGCCGTTTCAGATGAGATTGGATATGTTAGCAAAATAAAACCAGGAGGTGATACCATGAAAAGTAAGAAAAGCAACGCCACGAATTCCCTGCAAAAGGCAACAAGGCGCTGGGGAGTTCTCTTTATGGGTCCTGTACTTATTGCATTTATCATTGGATTTGTCTGGCCCTTCATCCAGGGTATCTGGCTGTCCATGTGCCAGTTCCGTTTGATTTCCGACGCAAAATTCATTGGTTTTGATAACTATGTAAAGACTTTTCAGGACGCTTCTTTCCGTCATGCGTTCTGGTATACGGCAATGTTTGCCATTGTATCGTTAGTCATTATCAATGTGCTGGCGTTTATCGTGGCATATATCCTGACGCTGGGCATCAAGGGCAGCAACCTGTACCGTACCGTATTTTTCATGCCGAACCTGATCGGCGGTATCGTGTTGGGCTACATCTGGTCGATGATTTTTGACGGTATTCTTGGCCGTTATCAGACTTCCATTTTGTTAGAAAGTAAATATGGTTTCTGGGGATTGATCATTCTGATGTGCTGGCAGCAGATCGGTTATATGATGATCATCTATATTGCAGGATTGCAGAACGTGCCTGGGGATATACTGGAGGCGGCTCGTATCGACGGCGCGACTTCCATGCAGACGCTGTTTAAGGTAACGATTCCTAACGTGATGAGTTCTTTTACCATATGTATATTCCTCTCCCTGACAAACGGCTTCAAGCTGTTTGACCAGAACCTGGCGCTGACCGGCGGCCAGCCGTTTATTATTCAGGAGGGCGGAACGACCATTAAGACCACAGAAATGCTGGCGCTCAATATTTATAATACCTTCTATAGTTCCAACACCACTTCTCAGGGTGTGGCGCAGGCAAAGGCCGTTATTTTCTTCATCCTGGTGGCGGGACTCGGATTGCTTCAGTTGAGCTATACACGTAAGAGGGAGGTGCAGCAGTAATGAAAAAGAATACAATTTCTGCCATGAACAGGCATAAAACAATTCTTTCCGTGATATTAGCCGTGGTCAGCATAGTCTATGTACTTCCGGTGCTGGCAGTAGTGCTCAACTCATTTAAACAGAATACCTATGTAAAAACCGATACCTTTGCGCTTCCCATGGGGGAGATGAGCGCCGGTTTCAGTAATTTTGTAAAGGGTATGACTTTCGGTAACTATCCCTTTGTGAACAGTGTACTGTACAGTGTGCTTATTACGGTACTTTCCACATTTTTGATTTTGCTTTGTACCTCCATGGCGGCGTGGTATATCGAGAGAGTGAATTCGCTTTTCTGTAAGGCAGTCTACTTCCTGTGCGTGTTTTCCATGGTGGTGCCGTTCCAGATGGTAATGTTTCCGTTGTCCAAAACGGCAGATAAGCTGCATCTGAATACTCCTTGGACGATTCCGGTTGTCTATCTGGGTTCGGTGCCGGGCTTGCAATCTTCATGTTTGTAGGATTTGTGAAAGCGGTTCCGCTGGAGGTGGAAGAGGCGGCGTCTATCGATGGATGCGGGCCGGTGAGGATATTCTTCCAGGTAGTTGTGCCAATGTTAAAGCCAACGATGATTTCCGTAGGTATTCTGGAAATCATGTGGGTTTGGAACGATTATCTGCTGCCGGTATTAGTGCTTGATATCAATAAATACCGCACGATTCCCATTCATATCCAGTATCTGAAGGGAAGTTATGGCACAGTGGATCTGGGTGCTACGATGGCGCTTATCCTGATGAGTATTATTCCGGTTATCATTTTCTATCTGTCCTGTCAGAAGTATATCATCAAAGGTGTGGCAGCAGGTGCAGTGAAAGGGTAATGGTTGCTATTTTTGTAGAAATATTGTAGAATTCGTATAGAAATCGATTTCCGAACAGATTCGGAACGATTGACAGGAAAGGAAATTTGGATGCTATGAGAAAGAGCGGTGTTTTGCTGCCTGTTTCCGCTATCCCGTCAAAGTATGGGATCGGGGCGTTTTCCAAAGAGGCATATACCTTTATTGATTTGTTAGAAAAAGCGGGGCAGTCTTATTGGCAGATACTGCCGCTTGGCCCTACAGGCTATGGAGATTCGCCTTATCAGTCTTTCTCTACTTTCGCAGGGAATCCCTATTATATTGATCTGGAGTCGCTTGTGGAAGCAGGCTATCTGACGAAGCAGGATTGCGAGGAGTATGATTTCGGGGATGACGATGCTTCTATCGATTATGAAAAGATCTATCTGTCACGGTTTAAGGTGTTAAAGAAAGCGTTTCTTAACAGCCGCATAGAAGAAGACCAGGCGTATCAGAAGTTTGTGGAAGAGAATAGCTACTGGCTGAAAGATTATGCACTCTATATGGCGGTGAAGAATTCTTTTGGCGGCAAAAGTTTTAGCGAATGGGATGAAGATATCAAGCTTCGCAAGCCTGCCGCGATGAAGAAGTATTCTGAGAAATATGCGGATGAGACAGCATTTTATCAGTTTCAACAGTATTTGTTTGCCAAGCAGTGGTTTGCGCTGAAACAATATGCCAATGATAAGAAGATTCAGATTATCGGTGATATTCCGATTTATGTGGCATTTGACAGTTCGGACACCTGGGCCAATCCGGAGCTTTTTCAGTTGGATGATACCCTGACACCGACAGCGGTGGCAGGCTGTCCGCCGGATGCTTTCTCAGCTACCGGACAGTTGTGGGGCAATCCTTTATATCGTTGGGAATATCATAAAAAGACAGATTACGAGTGGTGGATGAAGAGGATTGCATACTGCTACCGGCTCTATGATGTGGTGCGTATCGATCATTTCCGGGGATTTGACGAGTATTATTCCATTCCTTACGGAGACGCCACGGCAGAGTTCGGACATTGGGAGAAAGGCCCCGGTTACGATATTTTTAAAACCATGAAAGCGAAGCTTGGCAGTAAGGCTGTGATCGCGGAGGATTTGGGATTCTTGACTGATTCAGTCATTAAACTGGTGAAAAAGACCGGATACCCGGGAATGAAGATTTTACAGTTTGCTTTTGACTCCCGGGAGGAAAGTGATTATCTGCCCCATAATTATGTGGCCAACAGCATAGCCTATACGGGAACGCATGACAATGATACCACATTGGGATGGTATGATAAACTAAAACGCAGGGATAAGATTTTTGCCAGAAAATATCTGAATATCCGCTCTCGTAAGGATGTTCCATGGGAATTTATCCGCGCGGCGCTCTCCAGTGTATCCGATACCTGCGTGATTCCTATGCAGGATTATCTGGAACTTGGTACGGAGGCGAGGATTAATGTGCCTTCTACGCTGGGAACTAACTGGAAGTGGAGGATGCTGCCGGGACAGTTTACGGAAGAATTGGCCGAAAAGATATATGATATGGTGAAGCTTTACGGGAGAGTAAGAGGGTAAGAAGGGAAGTTTGGGAATTCAATGGCTGAAATTACGATTAAGGATATTGCAAAACAATGCGGTGTGGGAATCAGTACGGTTTCCAGGGCACTGAATAATCATCCGGATATCAATCCGGAGACAAAGAATATGATTCTGAAAGTGATTGAAGAAACAGGATTTATTCCCAATAATAGTGCCAGGAACCTAAAACGAACAGATGCCAAGTGTATTGCCGTGTTGGTAAAGGGTATTACCAATCCCTTTTTCAGCAATATGATTCAGATTATCGAAGAGGAGACACAGCGAAATAAGTATGCGTTGGTACTCCGGCACGTGGAGGCACAGGAAGATGAGATAGATGTGGCTCTGGAACTGGAGAAGGAGAAACGTCTGCGGGGCATCGTGTTTCTGGGTGGGAAATTTGAACATTCCGAGGAAAAGATCGGGAAATTGAATGTGCCTTTTATTTTCAGCACCATCGGCGTCAGTGTTGCCGACCGGATCGGTAAGGTGGAGTTTTCCAATATTGCAGTGGACGACAGGCTGGAGAGCGAGAAAATGACGGCTTATCTTTTGGGGCTCGGCCATACACGGATAGCTCTGATTACGGAGCGTTCGGAACGGCCCATCGGACGTCTGCGGATGGAGGGGTACCGGGAGGCTTACGCCAAACAAGGGCTGACGGTGCCGGAGGAGCTGATCTGTTATGTGCAGGAAGATATTGACCACTATTCTATGGAAAACGGTTATCTGACGGCGAAGAAGTTATTGGAATCGGGTGAGAAAGTGACGGCGATTTATGCAGTCTCGGATTCCCTGGCTATCGGTGCCTGCCGGGCAGTATTAGAGGCGGGGAAGCGGATTCCGGAAGATATTTCCGTGGCCGGCTATGATGGCATCGAGATGGGAGAGTATTATAACCCCAAGCTGACCACCATCAAGCAGCCGGTGGAGGAGATTGCCAAAAGAACCATACGCCTTCTGCTGGATGTAATCGCAGAGCGGAAGGAACATCAGCAGATTATTTTCCCGGCGCAGTTAGTGGTACGGGAGTCCACCGGAAAATGTACGGAGTGTTAGAATTGTTGCGTGCTTAAGTTAGAATTATGATAGGCGGGATCGTTTGTAACATCTTGACTAAACCAGTCAAGTGGAAGAAACGCTTCCGCCATTTCTTCGTTGGGGAACTCTACCTCTGCGATAATCAGAGGAGCGAAGGGGGCTTCAAAGATATCCAGTTCCACAGATAGACTAATTTGGTCAACAAAAAAATGATCAGATGACGTATATGTCGCATCAAATTCCGGATGATCAATCGGTATGACATAGCGTTTTTTGGAGATGATATTTCCGTCTGCCTTTTCCCGCAGATGATAGTAAGATTGCTCATTTAATGGGAGATTGTACTCTTCTCTGGCCAGAAGTCCTTTTCCCTTGTAGGTCATATAATAGGAATCGTCTTCACGGCGGATTCTGACAACCGGGTCAGTATTGAGATAAGCCTGCTCGATGAGATGACAGGGGTAAGATTGTAAATTTTCAGGCAGTCTGGTGACGGTAAATTTGCGTTCGATTTCCATGGGGTGCTCCTTGTAAACAGAAAATGATAAATTTGGGATATCTTTATTATAGGCAGTAAAAGGAAAAATAGCAATGCTGTGCCGGAACAGATTGGCATGGTGTGGAAAAAACAAATCGGGTGATAAAAAGATATGGAAGGATAAGGGGATTGTGGTTATAATGAAAGGAGAAGTCATAAAGCTGGGCACTAGATATTGAACCAAGGAATTTATCGTTATGAATCGTGATTTGACAAATGGGAATGTGACCGGTTCTCTGCTTATGTTTGCGGGGCCGATGATTTTGGGAAACCTGTTGCAGCAGTGTTATAATATAGTAGATACCTGGGTGGTGGGAAGGTATGTGGGTGCGGATGCGCTGGCAGCGGTGGGTTCTTCTTATACGTTAATGACTTTTTTGAATTCCCTGTTGATTGGCCTGTGTATGGGAAGCGGAGCCGTTTTTTCCTATTATATTGGTAAAGGTGACAGACAGAAGGTAAAGGACTGTGCACTGACTTCTTTTGCTTTGGTGGGACTTTTGGCAGTGGCAGTCAGTGTGGCGGTGCAGTGTTTCCGGGAGCAGATTCTCTGGCTTTTACGTACGCCAAAGCAGCTTATGCAGATGACGGAGGAATACCTGGTCATTATTTTTACGGGGATTGTATTCATTTTTCTCTATAATTATTTTGCTTTTTTGCTGCGGGCGTTGGGCAATTCCGTGGTGCCCCTGTATTTTTTGGGCACAGCGTCTGTGATAAATATCGGTCTGGATCTGTTTTTTGTATTACAGTTTGACTGGGGATTGCGGGGGGCGGCTCTGGCCACGGTGATCGCCCAGGCAGTTTCAGGTGTGGGACTTGGCATTTATATATGGAAGAAGGAGCCGTTCTTTTGTTTTTCCCTGCGAAGCTTTATACAGGGGGAAAAGCCGGTGGCAGAAATATGTAAATATTCCGGCATGACTTGTATGCAGCAATCGGTCATGAACTTTGGCATCCTGATGGTGCAGAGTCTGGTGAATAGTTTCGGGCCGGCGGTGATGGCGGCCTTCGCGGCCACTGTGAAGATAGACACCTTTGCCTATATGCCGGCCCAGGAGTTCGGTAATGCTTACTCCATTTTCATTTCCCAGAATCATGGCGCGGGAAAGACACAGAGAGTGAGAGAGGGAACAAAGAAGGCATTTGGTGTTTCGGCTGCTTTCTGCGGGGTGGTATCGGTACTTGTCTTTATGTTGGCACGATATCTGATGTTGATTTTTGTAAAGGCGCAGGATACCCGGATCATAGAAATTGGGATGCAATATTTGCGGATTGAGGGTGCATTTTATGCAGGAATTGGTATTTTGTTCCTGCTTTATGGATATTTCCGGGGGATTAACCGGCCCGGCGTTTCGCTGGTGCTGACGATCATTTCCCTGGGAACAAGAGTAGTTTTGGCATACATACTTGCGGCAGTTCCCGCCATCGGCGTTCTGGGAATCTGGTGGGCGATTCCGATTGGCTGGGCACTGGCGGATGTGGTTGGCATTGCGGCTATGCAGCGGGGCAGGCTGTATCAACAGAAACAGGAGGGAAAGTAAATGAGTAAAATCACAGTTTTTTTTGGCACAGGTTATGAGGAGATTGAGGCGCTGACGGTGGTGGATATTCTGCGCAGGGCCGGAGAGACGGTGGAGATGGTGTCCATTACGGAGGACAGGATGGTGGCCGGTTCCCATGGCATTACGGTGGGTATGGATCGTTCTCTTTCCGATGTGGATTTTGACAGCGTGGATGTGTTGGTGCTGCCGGGCGGTATGCCGGGAACGAAGAATCTGGAAGCCTGTGAGACGTTGATGAGACAGGTAGACTCCTTTGTGGCAAACGGTAAGCTTGTGGCGGCTATCTGTGCGGCGCCCAGTATTCTGGGACACAGAGGACATCTAAAAGGTAAGAAAGCCTGCTCTTATCCGACTTTTGGAAGTCATTTGGAGGGCGCGGAAGTGCTGCAGGTGCCTGCAGTTACGGACGGAAATATCATCACAGGACGCGGCATGGGAGCGGCCATTGCCTTTAGTCTTGCGATTCTGGAAAAAATACAGGATAAAGAGGCAGCTGACAAGATGGCAGATGCAGTGGTATATGAGAGATAACATCCGCAGGCAGTAATCCGGCGCGGCTTTTTCAAAGCTGATAATTTTTTCTGCGGAAAAATTGCTGAAATATAGAAAAACTTACCATAATATTTTCTTGCCATCCGAACATACTAACATCAAGATAAGCGAACAAACCAATGCGCGTCACAGAGGCACAAGTCACTGAGATAAGCGCTAGGGAGAGCGCTTATCTCAATATAGATGAAGAATGGTAAACATTCAAATGTATTTCGGAGGTGAAAAGAAATGGCAAGCAACAAGACCAATAGAGTAGAAGTTCCTGAAGCAAAAGCAGCTATGGATCGTTTCAAGACTGAGGTTGCGTCTGAGTTAGGTGTAAACCTGAAAGAGGGTTACAACGGCGACCTTACTTCTAAAGAGGCCGGTTCTATCGGTGGTGAGATGGTTCGTAGAATGATCAAGAGCCAGGAAGAGCAGATGAAGTAAGCTATTAAGGATTAGAAGAGAAGGACAACCCGTTTGTCATAAGGCAGGCGGGTTGTCTTTCTTTGTATATTTATTATAGAGAATAATAAATTGAATTGTACGGAAGGCACGGGACACGGAAGACATGATTGGCGGATAGTGACAGGGAAAGGAGTGTATGATAAAATATTAAGGAATAATCATTTAATTAGAAGTTAATACTGTGCCGGAATAAGCGAGGGGGAACGAGATGTTTCACTATGTGTTGTACAGCATAAAGAAAAGAAAAATTGCAAATCTGGTCACGGCGGGGATCAGTGTTATGCTGGTGCTGCTCTTGAATCTGTACTTTGGAAGTATCCGCAGTTACCAGGATCAGCTTACGGATCTGGCGGAGAATGTACCTATATACTGTCAGGTCTCCAACCTGAGCGGGACTTTAGTGAACGGGTTGTTTACGCCGAAACGGATTGTGGATGCCCTGGAACAGTCTGACCAGGTAAAAGATCTTTCTTATATGATGGTTATGATGGCCGGCGAGGGTGATTTTAAGGAGGCAGAGTACTCTAAATACCTGAATTTGTATGTTGTGGGTGCCAATAATGCCAGAGCCGTGGGAGAAGTGACCAATGACATGATCAGCATGGAACCTGAACGTGTGGATGACTTTTTTGCCTCTGACAGGATGGAGTGTATTGTCAATGAAAAGGTGCTTACAAAACGCGGCTGGGAGATTGGGGACAGGATTGTTTTAAAGTGCTATTATTATGATGCCTCCAGTGAATTTCACAAAATGGAAATCCACCCCATGGGTGGTGTGGTGGAAGTCGAGATCGTGGGAACCATGGAGGATGTTATGGGCAAGACCAATGCGATCGATACGGATGTGGTGATACCGGCCAGAACGGCGCAGTATATTTTTGAGCAGTCGGGTCATCCGTTCTTTGCAGACACCGTTTTCTTTTATGTCAAAGATCCTCTGCGTCTGGGAGAGTTCAAGGAAGCAATGCAGGAAATCGGACTGCTGGAAACCTCATCGGAGGCCATGGAATCTTATCCGGGATGTGCCCTGATAGTGAGGGATGCAAACTTCATTGCCAGTGCCACCGATTTAAGACATGCCATAGAATTAATGCAGTCTTTCTTCCCGGTGGTATGTATCCTGGTGCTGATGATCGGTTATGTGGTCAGCTACCTTTCCGGCAACAGCAGAAGGGATGAATTTGCACTGCTGAGATTGCAGGGGGTAGGAAAGTATAAAGCGTCATGGTTGTTTCTGGCGGAACAGATGCTGTTGGTTCTTTTGGGAAATCTTCTGGGAGATCTGGTGATAGCGCTGACAGCGCCGGCATTTACAACAATGGCTGTCGTGAATGGTGTGATTCTTTTGGCATATCTGATTGGAGCGGCGATGGCATACGGACGGATGAGCAGGGGCAGTGTGGTGTATCTTTTGTCTACACAGCATTGATATAAAGGTAAGACAGGAATGGACGGAGAAAAAGTGTGAAAGGAGCAAGTGATAAGTATGAGTAAGGTAATAGAAGCGGAAAAAGTGGGATATGTTTATCAGTCTAAATATCAGAAAACCAAGGCGCTGAACGAGGTGAGCTGTTCTTTCGAGCAGGGCAGAGTCTACGCGATTACCGGGAAATCCGGCAGTGGGAAGAGTACGTTTCTCTCCCTGTTGGCAGGGCTTGATGTACCAACGGAAGGGAATCTTTACATAGACGGGAAAGATATCCGTGAGATTGACCGGGACAGCTACCGGATGAACCAGGCTTCTGTCATCTATCAGGCGTTTCATCTTTTTCCCCTTCTCACGGTGTTGGAAAATGTGATGTTTCCCATGCAGTTACAGCATGTGTCCAAGAAAGAGGCGAAAGAGCGGGCACAGGAGTTCCTTGGCAAAGTGGGGCTGCCGGAGGGCTTGTACGGGAAAATGCCGAATATGATCAGCGGCGGGGAACAGCAGAGAGTGGCCATTGCCAGAGCTATGGCATCCGGCGGGCAGATTCTTCTGGCCGATGAGCCTACCGGCAATCTGGACAGCCAGAATGAGATGGTGATCGTGGATTTGCTCTGTAAGCTGGCCCATGAGGAGAATTATGCGGTGATCGTGGTTACGCACAATGAAAAAGTAGCCGAGGCGGCAGATGTGGTCTATGGCATGATGGACGGTGTGCTGGAGGTGGTGCGTGAATGATAAACAGCTTAAAACAGATGGCAAGGACACCTGTGCGGACCATTCTTTTTCTGATATTGATGTTCTTTGCGGCGCTTCTTTTGACGCTTGGTACCTGTATCTGGCTGAAAGGGAACAGTACCATGGCACAGTATGAGGACCGCTTCATGACCATCGGGACGGTGCGGCAGATTCCGGATTCCTTCCAGCAGACATTGCAGTGGAACGCAGAGACCAAGGACTATGATGTGAGGAAAAATGCCCAGTATCGTTCCTACTATACACCGGAGGATATGCTTTTTCCGGGGGCTGAGTATATTGCAGGGCCGGAACAGAGAGCTTTTTATACTTCTTATGGGCCGGAGTACCTGATGTATAACGTGAGTGTGAATCCCTCTGCGCTGTCAATGGGTTCCTTGATTGCAGAATTTTCTCCTATGGAGGATTGTACGCCCGATGAAACGGTAAAGATAAAGATTACGAAGGTGATTGGCGGAGACCAGAGGTTGGAAGGCGCGGTAGATAATTTTTGTGATCACATGAATCCGAATCCCAAGATGCTGTATCAGGATAAGACTTATGCTGCCATTCTACATACATATTTATACATACACGGCAGCATGTATGAGGAACTGATGAAATCAAAAAATGAGGTATATATTGGCCTGGAATATATACCGGGTTCCCTGGAAACAGGCTTATGTCTGCCGGATGGGAGCCTGCCGGAGGATACTTTCCGGGACGGGCAGGAAATCTTCGAGGTTACCGATGGTTTTTATGAGACGGATGCGGGACGAAGACTTTTGAATCTGGCACAGTCAGAGGGAATCTGGCGGCAGTGTCAGCCGGTTACGGGAACCAATAAGACTTGTCTGCTGATGCCTTTTTACAATGGGCAGGCTTATATCTGTGAGGGACGCGATATCAGTGAAGAAGAGTATGCCTCTGGCAGTAAGGTATGTCTGGCACCTAAGACATTCATGGAGAATAATGGCCTGTCTCTTGGCGATCAGGTGAAGGTCCAGCTTCTTTATACGGATACGCGCGTCAATGCGGGAAGAAGATTCTGGCTGGATGGATCGATTGGCTTTTACAGCGGTCTGGTGGACACGGCGGGAGAGCCGCTCCAGGTGTTTGAGACTTCCGACTATGAAGTGGTGGGTATCTACGATGTGACGGTTAGCGGTGAGGACAGCATTTTTGATCCGGGAGCGGATGAGCTGATCGTGCCGATGCAGTCTGTAGAGGCGCGGGATGGGAAGAACCTGCTGGCCTGCGGGCCGATGACAGACGCCACTTCCTCGTTCCAGATTCCCAATGGCGGCATTGATGAGTTCCTGAAAGGTTGGGCCGAATACGGGACAGATCAATTAGAACTTACCTTTTATGATATGGGGTATTCCCAGTTGAAGGCGGGCATTGATAATATGAAGAAGATATCCCTGTGTCTGCTTGTGGCCGGCTTGGTACTGACTTTGCTGCTGCTGTTTTTCTTTAGCCACTTATTTATCACCAAACAGGCCCAGCGAACGGCCATCGAGCGGTCTCTCGGTATGCGGGCGGCTCAGTGCAGATGGTCTATGTTGTCAGGCTTTGCCCTGCTTATATTTGTGGGGGCTTTGATAGGTTCCGTGGCGGGGACCAGGTTTTCCGGCAGGGTTTCTGTCGTCAATGCCGGGCAGAGTTATTATGAGACAACGTATACGGAGGGACTTACCAATACCGAAAATGAGATTGCAGTGGAAGAAGCGGCTGATACACAGATACCGGCAGTCTTTAGTACAGTGCTGATTATGGCAGCAGGCGTGGGCATTGCATGGGGCAAGATGAACAGGAGCCTGAAGCGGGAGCCCATGCAGTTATTGTCGGAGAGACAGGAGGAATTTCAAGTATAAAAAAAGCTAGTATTTTCCACGGCTATATGCTATAATATCTCGATGACTGTGGCTGGAAACGTCGTGTGCTGTGAGAGAGTGCATGAAGAGACGTTCTTATGAGATCATATATGTTGCAGAGGAATTGAAGGAGGAACTTATCAAAATGAGTTTACAGGTGGAGAAATTGGAAAAGAACATGGCGAAACTTACCATTGAGGCGGGTGCGGACGAGCTGGAAAAAGCGATTGAAAAAGCTTACCAGAAACAGAAAAATAAGATCAGTATTCCCGGCTTTAGAAAGGGTAAGGTTCCCCGTCAGATGGTGGAAAAGATGTACGGCAAAGAGGTGTTTTATGAGGATGCGGCTAACGAGCTGATTCCCGACGCTTACGATAAGGCATTGGATGAGTGTGAGGAGGATATTGTGTCTTCTCCGAAGATTGAGGTGGTGCAGATTGAGGCAGGCAAGCCTTTCATCTTTACAGCTACGGTTGCCTTAAAGCCGGAGGTTAAGCTTGGCAAATATAAAGGTGTCAAGGTTGATAAGATTGATACCACAGTGACAGATGAGGAAGTGGACGCAGAGATTAATAAAGAGCGCGAGAACAATGCAAGAAATATCACAGTAGAGGATCGCCCGGTGCAGGATGGAGATATCACTTCTCTGGATTTTGAGGGATTTGTGGACGGCGAGCCGTTTGAGGGCGGCAAGGGAGAAAGTTATCCTCTGACCATCGGTTCCGGGGCATTTATTCCTGGATTTGAGGAACAGCTTGTGGGTGCCGAAATCGGTAAAGAAGTGGAGGTTAAGGTCACATTCCCGGAAGATTATCAGGCAGAGAATTTACAGGGAAAAGAAGCGCTCTTTAAATGTACGGTCAAAGAGATTAAAGAAAAAGAGCTTCCCGAACTGGATGACGAGTTCGCCAGTGAGGTGTCCGAGTTTGAGACTCTGGCTGAGTATCGGGAGAACGTGAAGAAAAATCTGACAGAGAAGAAAGAAAAAGATGCTAAGAAGGCAAAAGAAGAAGCGGCGATTAAGGCAGTCGTGGAAGCTTCCGAGATGGAGATTCCGGAGCCGATGTTAGAGAGTCAGCAGAAACAGATGGTGGATGAGTTCGCACAGCGTATCACCATGCAGGGACTTTCCATGGAACAGTATTTCCAGTTTACAGGCACTAATTATCAGAAGATGGTAGAGCAGGTGAAACCGCAGGCTTTGGAGAGAATCAAATCAAGACTGGTACTGGAAGCGGTGGTGAAGGCTGAGAATATTGAAGTTACAGAGGAAGAATATGAGAAAGAACTTGAGACCATGGCGGATGTATACCAGATGGAGCTTGCCAAGGTGAAGGATCTTATGGGCGATCGCGAGAAAAAGAACATCATGCAGGATCTTGCGGTTCAAAAAGCGGCTGAGTTTATTACGGAGAATGTGAAGGAAAGCAAGGCAAAATAAAATTTGAGGTGGTATAATCTGACAGGAGTAGATTTGCCACCTTATACTGAATGGAGGAAAAAATATGGCTTTAATACCTTATGTCATCGAACAGACGTCTAAAGGAGAACGCTCTTACGATATTTATTCCAGGCTGTTAAAAGAGAGAATCATCTTCTTGGGAGAGGAAGTGAATGACGCCAGTGCCAGTGTGATCGTGGCACAGCTTCTGTTTTTGGAATCGGAGGATCCCGAGAAAGATATCAGTTTATATATCAACAGCCCTGGCGGTGTGATTACAGCTGGTATGGCGATTTATGATACCATGCAGTTTATTAAGTGTGATGTGTCCACGGTTTGTATCGGTATGGCAGCCAGTATGGGTGCTTTCCTGCTCGCAGGGGGTACTAAGGGTAAGAGAATGGCACTTCCCAATGCGGAGATTATGATTCACCAACCGGCCGGCGGTGCGCAGGGTCAGGCTACGGAGATTGAGATTACGGCAAAACATATCCTGGCAACCAAGGAAAAGATGGCAAGGATCATGGCACAGAATACTGGACAGGATTTTGAAGTGATTATGGCGGATACAGAGAGAGATAACTGGAAGAGCGCCGAGGAAGCTCTTTCCTATGGTTTGATTGATCGAATCATCACCAGTCATGCCAGCACCGAAAGTAAAGAAAAATAGATTCCAGTTTAAATAGAAAGGCATGGACAACTAAAATGGCGGGAAAGAATTCTGATGACAGAGTGAGATGTTCTTTTTGCAATAAAACGCAGGACCAGGTCAGGAAGATGATTGCCGGTCCTGCAGGAGTATATATCTGTGACGAGTGCGTGGACATCTGCGCTGACATCATTGAGGAGGAATATGAGGAAGAACCGGAAGTAGAGGAGTTGGAAATTAATCTCTTAAAGCCGGCGGAAATTAAGAAATTCCTCGATGATTATGTGATTGGACAAGAGGAAGCCAAGAAAGTAATGGCTGTGTCTGTCTATAATCACTATAAAAGAGTTATGGCGCCGCAGGATGACGATGGGGTGGAACTGCAAAAGAGTAACATTATCATGGTAGGCCCAACAGGATCCGGTAAGACGTATCTGGCGCAGACACTGGCAAAGATTATTAATGTGCCCTTTGCAATCGCAGATGCCACTACGCTGACAGAAGCCGGATATGTGGGTGAGGATGTGGAAAATATCCTCTTAAAACTGATTCAGGCAGCGGATTATGACATTGACCGGGCACAATACGGGATCATTTATATTGATGAAATCGACAAAATTACCAAAAAGAGCGAAAATGTATCCATCACCAGAGATGTATCCGGCGAGGGCGTACAGCAGGCCCTTCTTAAGATTATTGAGGGAACTATGGCGAATGTACCTCCCCAGGGCGGCAGGAAACATCCTCACCAGGAGATGCTTCAGATTGATACTTCCAATATCCTCTTTATCTGCGGCGGTGCTTTTGACGGGTTAGAGAAGATTGTGGAAGAGAGGCTGGATCGGCACTCCATCGGCTTTAATGCCCAGATTACGGAGAAAAGCAGTAAAGAGATCGGGGCAATATTAAAAGAAGTGGTGCCGCAGGATTTGATGAAATTTGGCTTGATTCCCGAGTTTATCGGCCGTGTGCCGGTGACAGTTGCGTTGGATGGACTGGACCAGGAAGCATTGATTCGTATTTTGAAAGAACCCAAAAATGCATTGATTAAGCAATATAAGAAACTTTTTGAGTTTGACGAAGTGAAACTGAGTGTGGAAAACGATGCCGTGGAGGAAATCGCTCGCTTGGCATATGAGAGAAAGACAGGAGCCAGAGGCCTTCGCTCTATTATGGAGAAGGTGATGATGGATGTTATGTATGAGATTCCGTCGAACGACAATATAGCGGCGTGTGTTCTGACGAAGGAAGCGGTGGACGGTACGGATAAACCCCGCGTAACATACAGAGACAGATTGTTGAAAGCAGAATAAAAAAGGTAAATTCCTTCGGAATTAACCTTGCGAGATCCGCTTCGCGGACTCGGATAAGCGGAAAGAAAAGAGAAAACGTCGCCAGAACCTTGGCGGCGTTTCCACATGGGTGGTTGTGTGGAATAAAAACGTATGAAGGAATGAGTATGAATAATTTGGATCAGACAGAAAACAGGGAACAATATGGGGAAGTATTGCAGATATCTGCAGATACCTGCCTTCCGGTGGTGACTTTGCGGGGATTGACAATTCTGCCGGGCATGGTGATTCATTTTGATTTAAGCAGAGACTGTTCCATGGAATCGGTGGAGCGCGCCATGATAGGAGATCAGAGACTGTTGGTGGTGACCCAGAAGGATGCATCGCAAGAAGAACCTGGATTTGAGGATCTTTATGAGGTGGGAACGGTTACGTTGATCAAACAGGTCAGTAAACTGCCGGGGCATGTACTGCGCGTGTTGGTGGAGGGAATTGCCAGAGCCAGATTATACAGCTATATAGAGACGGAGGGCTATCATACGGCACAGGTGTCATATGAAAAAGATGAGGTGTCGGATCTGGATGATGCATCCATAGAGGCAATGACCAGGTCAGTCAAAGAAGCCTTGGCAGCTTATGGAGCCTGTTTTCCTAAAGTGGGGAAGGCAGTGGAAGATCAGATTGACGATTCTATGAATCTGGGAGAACTGTTAGATGCCATTACCATCAATCTGCCGCTGCCGACAGTCAATAAGCAGACGATCTTAAGTGCCATTTCCGTGCGGGAACGATTTGAGGCGCTGACGGCCATGCTGATGCGGGAAGTGGATGTAATCCGGATTAAGAATGAACTGGCGAAGGATATCAGGCAGCGTATTGATAAGAATCAGAGGGATTATATCCTGCGGGAGCAGATGCAGTATATCCGGGAAGAATTGGGCGAAAACAATACGGATTCCGATGTGGACCAGTTCCTGACTGCAGTGGAGAAGTTAAAAGCATCAAAAGAAGTTAAGGAAAAGATACGCAAGGAAATTTCCCGCTATAAGAATGTGTCTGCCAGCACTTCCGAGAGCGCAGTAGAACGCGCCTATATTGAGACTTTGCTGGAATTGCCTTGGGATAAGACATCCAAGGACAGTAATGATATGGACCGGGCAAAGGAGATACTGAATGAACAGCATTACGGGCTGGATAAAGTGAAGGAACGTATGCTGGAATTTCTGGCAGTGCGAACGCTGGCAGGAATGTCGAAAGATAAGATACAAAGTCAGATTATCTGCCTTTTGGGACCTCCTGGTACAGGCAAGACATCTATTGCCAAGAGTGTGGCGGAGGCGCTTCATAAGAAATATGTGCGGATTTGTCTGGGCGGTGTGCGGGATGAGGCGGAAATCCGGGGACACAGGAAGACTTATGTGGGTGCTATGCCCGGAAGGATTGCCAATGCGCTGCGGCAGGCGGGGGTCAAAAACCCTCTGATCCTACTGGACGAGGTGGATAAATTGGGCAATGATTATAAAGGAGATCCATCTTCGGCACTTTTGGAAGTGTTGGACGGCGAGCAAAATCATACTTTCAGAGATCACTATGTGGAAATTCCGTTGGATTTGTCGGAGGTATTCTTCATTGCCACAGCCAACAGTACGGAGGGAATTCCCAGACCGCTCTTAGACCGTATGGAGATTATAGAGATTAACAGCTATACGGCCAATGAGAAGTTCCACATTGCCAGGGAACACTTGGTGGCGAAAGAACTTGTGAAGAATGGGATTAAGGAGGCAGAACTATCTTTTAGCGATGAGGCGCTTGTGGATATGATTCGCTTCTATACCAGAGAGGCAGGCGTCCGCGGACTGGAACGTCAGATTGGAGCAGTCTGTCGTAAGGAGGCTCGGGAGATTCTGGCACGTCGGAATCGTAAGGTGACTGAGAAAGTCAATATAACATCGGATAATCTGGAGCATTATCTGGGCAAACCCAAGTACAGGCAGGATAAAATCAATGAGAAGCCAGAAATCGGTATCGTCAGGGGCTTAGCCTGGACCAGTGTGGGAGGAGACACTTTGCAGATTGAGGTCAATATGATGCCCGGCGAGGGAGAGATTAACCTGACTGGTCAAATGGGAGACGTGATGAAGGAATCGGCGCAGACGGCGCTCAGTTACGTGAGGTCTGTCAGCGAACGGTATCAGCTGCCTGCCAAGTTCTACCAGAAGACGGATTTCCATATTCATATTCCGGAGGGGGCTGTGCCCAAGGATGGGCCATCCGCCGGAATTACCATGGCTACGGCGCTTTTGTCTGCTGTGACAAAGACACCTGTGCGGGCGGATCTGGCCATGACAGGCGAGATTACTCTGCGGGGGAGAGTGCTTCCCATCGGAGGACTCAAAGAAAAAATTCTGGCGGCAAAGATGGCGCAGGTAAAGACTATTCTGGTGCCTTTGGAAAATGAAAAAGATGTGGCGGAGATTGATGAAGAAATCAAAGAGGGACTGGAGATTATTCCGGTAAAGTCGATGGATGAGGTGGTAGCGTATGCATTTGTGTAATTGCTGTAAGACGGAGCATTATCATAGCAGTTAAGACAGGATGCGATAAGCCGCCGGATATAGGATATAGAGGAAGAAAGTATGGTCATTAAGAAGGTAAACTTAGAGATGGTATGCGGTATCACCAGCAAGCTGCCGGAGAATAAACTGCCGGAAGTTGCTTTTGCGGGTAAGAGTAATGTGGGAAAGTCTTCTCTGATCAACGGGCTGATGAATCGTAAGGCACTGGCACGTACCAGTTCATCTCCCGGTAAAACACAGACCATTAATTATTATAATATCAATGATGAGATGTATTTTGTGGATCTGCCAGGCTATGGGTATGCCACGGCTAACGTGAAAGTGAAGGCACAGTGGGGAAAGATGATCGAAGATTATCTGTACCAGTCGAAAAAGATACGGGCGGTTTTTTTACTGGTTGATATACGACATGCACCGTCTGAAAATGATAAAATTATGTACGACTGGATTCTGGAGAGAGGTTACAAACCGATCATTATCGCGACCAAACTGGATAAAATTAAAAAAAGCCAGCTCGCAAAACAGGTGAAGCTTATTTGTGATACTCTTGATGTAGTAGATGACACGACTGTCATACCCTATTCGGCTCTTTCCAAACAAGGACGGGAAGAGATTTATGAACTGTTGGATGCCATCATGGAGGAAACAGAATGAAACAATCTTTCAGGACCTACCTTAAAGTAATCTTGAATCTGGCGACGGCGCTATTGATTCTGCTTTTTTGCATTTTTCTTCTGCCTAAATGTATCTGGTTCTTTATGCCTTTTATCATCGGATGGGTTATTTCTTCGATTGCCTCTCCGGTGGTGAGATTCTTTGAAGAGAAGTTAAAGGTAAAACGTAAGGCGGTGTCGGCGGTGGTGATCGTTGCCGTACTGGCGGTGGTAGTTCTTCTTGTGTATCTTTTGATTGCCAAATTGATCAAAGAGGGTATCGGATTTATCAATGAACTGCCTAATATATGGAACAGTATCCTGGCGGAGTTTAATGAGGTGGGCGCCAATCTGGAGGGTCTCTATAACAGGATGCCTGCAGATATGCAGAATACGCTTGACAATATCGGCAAAGAAATGGGGGATTATTTCAGCGAGATTATGTCTAATATCGAGCTGCCCTCTTTTGCGGCGGTGGGCAGTGTGGCGAAGCAGATACCGGACGCTTTCTTAAGTATTGTGATTTGTCTGTTATCCGCATATTTCTTTGTGGCGGACAAAACCTATATGTCCAATGTGTTGGAAAAGTATGTACCTAGTGCGATCAGATATCGCTTTGACCTGATCCGCCGGAGTTTTCGTAAGGCTATTGGAGGGTATTTTAAAGCACAGTTTAAAATAGAGTGCTGGGTGTATATTCTCCTGGTGATCGGTTTGATGATTTTGGATGTGAATTATGCTTTTTTGGTGGCTTTGGGTATTGCATTTTTGGATTTTTTGCCTGTATTTGGAACAGGGACCGTGATGCTTCCCTGGGCGGTGATAGAGTTTTTGAGTAAGGACTACAAGATGATGTTCGGTCTTCTGGCAATCTGGCTGATAGGACAGTTGGTGCGGCAGGTGATTCAGCCTAAGATTGTGGGAGACTCCATCGGGGTGGATGCGATACCGACTTTGTTCTTATTGTATATCGGCTATCAGGTGGCGGGGATGATCGGGATGATCCTGGCGGTGCCGATTGGAATTATTCTGGTCAATTTGTATGAGGAAGGCGTTTTTGATACTACCAGACAGAGTCTGCAGATTCTGGTGGCAGGATTTAACAGGTTCCGTAAGATACGTGCCGCAGATATGGCAATTGTGGCGGATTATGAAAGAGAGGCCAAGAATACCTATCAGATGGAATTGCAGCATGAGCAGGCGACGGAGGAGGAGTGGCAGGAAGCTTCCCAGCTGAAAATAGAGGAACCGCCTATTTTAAAGAAGATTATTGCCAGAAAGGCCGAGCAGGAGAAAGGCGACAAAAAGAGAAAAGAGGGGGATTGACTATGCAAGTCACTATATACAATTGCAGAGCTTTTGATGAGAAAGAGCTGTTTATAGAGTATGCAAAAGAGATTGGAGTTGAGTTGGTGCTGTGTGGGGATGCGCCGGATCTTGACAATGTATCTTTGTGCAGGGGGAGCCGTTGTGTGGATGTGATCACATCCAAGATTGATGAACCGCTGATTCGGGCTTTTCATGAGAATGGCATAGAGTATATCAGCACCAGGACGATAGGATATGATCATATTGATATAGAGGCGGCAAAAGCCTATGGGATCAAGGTGGGAAACGCGCCTTACGGGCCATCCGGTGTGGCGGATTACACAGTTATGCTGATTTTGATGTCTATCCGCAAGATGAGCGCTATCCTGGGAAGGACCAGGTTGCAGGATTATACCCTTGCGGGATTAAACGGCAGGGAATTGAAGGATTTGACTGTAGGAGTCATTGGTACCGGAAGAATCGGTGCAACGGTGATCCGGGATCTTTCTGGATTTGGATGTCGGATTCTTGCTCATGATCTCTACGAGAAAGAAGAAGTCAGACAGTATGCCGACTATGTTTCTCTGGAACAGATCTGGAAGGAGGCCGATGTAATTACACTGCATACGCCTCTTACGCAGGACAATTACCATCTGATTGATAAAGATTCTATTGCACAGATGAAAGACGGTGTTGTGCTCGTCAATACGGCCAGAGGCGCACTCATAGATTCAGATGCGTTGATTGAGGCTGTTGAGGACGGTAAAATCGGTGCAGCCGGACTTGATGTGGTAGAAAATGAGTTTGGATTATACTATTATGACCACAAATCGGATATATTAAAGAATAGGGAACTTGCAATGCTTAGAAGTTTTCCCAATGTAACGGTGTCACATCATATGGCTTTTTATACCAGAAATTATGTGGAAACGGTGGTAAAGGATTCTCTGATGAGCTGTAAATGCTATATGGAAGGCAGGGAGAATCCGTGGGAGGTGACCCGCGCTTAAAGATCTGAGGGAGGTGGGAAGTATCCTGTGCCGGTATTTGAGAGGGTTGCTGCCTGTGAGATTCCTTTTCGGCATTTATATTTTAGTGGTGATTAAAGTTATCGTGTTTAAGTATCCTTATAAGCAATTGCTTCTGATTGCGGCTGCGTGGCGTAAGGATGTGATTCTGGAGGGGCTTGGAACGGCTAATTTTATACCGTTTAAAACCATTAAAATGTATATAGAATATGCCTACAAACTAAACAGCGTGGAGAATCTGGCGGGAAATATCCTGGTATTTGTGCCTTTCGGGATTCTTTTCCCTTTGGCATTTTGTGAGGGACGGAAATTCTATGTGATGTTTCTCAATGCCTTTGTGTTTATTTTGGGAATTGAAGTATTTCAGCTTTTCAGCGCTTTCGGTGCTTTTGATGTGGATGATATTCTATTAAATTGTGTGGGCGCCGTAATCGGGTATGGTATTTATAGATTGTTTCTTGTCTTGCGGAAAAGAGAAAGGGGTGTGACGGATGGAAAAATTACTTAAGAAACTCAAGACCAATGTGGTAATTTCCTCGCTTTTGTGTGTGCTTCTGGGGCTGGTGCTGCTTTTTTGGCCGGGATTGACCATACAGATTGTCTGTACGGCTGTGGGAGTTGTGTTGATCATAAGCGGGGTGATACGGATTGTAGGGTATTTTACGGCGGGAGATGGCAGCCTGTATTCTCAGGTCAATCTGATTTTCGGTATTGTCTTTGCTGTCGTGGGTGTATGGATCGTCATGAAGCCTGATAAAGTGCTGGCTATCATTCCTATTATTATGGGGATTGTGATTGCACTGCATGGCTTACATAACTTACAACAATCAATGACATTATATCGGGATAAATATGAGAAATGGTGGATTGCCCTGATTCTGGGAATCCTGACGGTAGGATTTGGTGTTTTATTGATCTGCCGGCCTTTTGCAGCTATTGATACGGTGGTCATGCTGATCGGTATTTTTTTAATTTACGATGGTGTTTCCAATATTTGGATTGTTTCCAGGGTCGCTAAGAGCGCTAAGATTTTAAAGCAGGAACTGGAGGCGGTAGACGGGGACGGCCGGGAAATCTAGGAAGAAGTTACTTTTCACACGTTAGCCAAGAGCGACGCTTGAACAGATAGAAAATTCTTAAGGAGGCCCTAGAACTTGTTTAAATCCTTCGGATTAAAACGACCAGCACTTAGCGAGGTCATGAGTTGCGGCGCAACTCGTCGAGCTTAGTGTCTGCTGTGCTGTGAAAGGAGCGAGAGCGGGCCGACGGAGAATTTTCTATCTGCTCAGGCTGGCATATTGGCGTAGGTGTGAAAAGTAACGGGAATAAAATTCCATACCGGTTTTTCATAATTTGGTCTTGTATATTGGAAGAAGAAGTTTTATGATAAGGATATGAAAAAAGCTGTGATGCCAGGAAACGGCATCAGGGAGGATAATATGACCATCGGAGCAATTAGTTTTCAGCCTTATGTATATACAGTAAACAGTATCAGTGCGGCCAGTATGAACAGATTGTCCAAGATTTCTGACAATGTACTGGATAAGAAAATTGATTACAGCGAACTTGCCGAGGCAAAGAATGAGAATCCCTTAAAGAAGGGGCAGACCCTTGATTTTCAGGGGATGTTGGAGATGCAGATGAATCGCGGGAGGAATAATGCTTCCCGGATTATGAAGTCTGCAAAAGAAACTGCGCAGGCAGATTATATGGCCCCGACAGAAGCGGTGCCGGCGGAGAATTTGCAGAGTGCTGCCATGGCCATGGGAAGCGGCGATACAGGGAGTGATATCAGTAATTTCCGTATGCAGCAGGCAATCAGTGCTTATGAAATGTTTATGACGGCGTAATGCTATCTCATAAGGATGGTACGCTGTTTAAGCAGCTACTATATCATTAGTTGAAATAAAAGTAAGAGAACCCCATCTGTGTCAGGCAGGTGGGTTTTTTTTGAGGAAAGTGTGTGGGATTCACAATGAAATAAGTACTTGCATTATCTTGTTTCCATGCTATATAATAATGTCACATCGGCAGACTTCTTATCTGCCTAAAAGATTCTTTCCGGTTGTCGGAAATAATCCCGTAGTCATTGTAGACTGGCTGAATAAAGGGCCGGAACCTCTTGTATTCAGTCATTAAAAACTGTATAATGGAGGAAAATCTATGACAAAACGAATTGTGAGTGATTGGTACAGGCGCGGAACCTGGTGGCGGAGGGTTAGATTCAACCGCAGGTATAAGGATGTTCTTTTCAGACGCCTTTTTCGGGACAGAAAAGATTTGTTAGACCTTTATAATGCCTTAAATGGCAGTACATATGAGAATCCGGAAGAACTGGAAGTGGTTACCATGGAAGACGTAATCTTTATGAAAATGAAGAATGATCTTTCTTTTATCATTGGCAGTCATTTAAATCTGTATGAACATCAGAGTACCTGGAATCCCAATATGCCTTTGCGGGGACTGTTGTATTTTGCCCAACAGTTTGAGGGACTGGTGGCGACCCGTGGGGATGATATTTACGGTAGAGGCCGGATAGAACTTCCGACACCGGTATACATTATTTTTTATAATGGCAAAGGTATGCACAGCGACAAACTGATGCTGTATCTGTCAGATTCTTATTCAGGGGGCCATGGGAGCGGATGTCTGGAATGTACCTGTGAAGTAATCAATATCAACCGGGGGTATAATTGTGCATTGATGGAGAAGTGTCATCGGCTTTGGGAGTATTCAGAGTTATCGGCGGAAATAGAAGGGAATATGAAAAAAGGGATGAAACGGGAGGAAGCGGTACAAACAGCGATTGATGCTTGTATCCAACGGGGAATTCTCACGGACGTCCTGTTGACGGAGAGAGGAGTAGTACAGCATATGCTTTTAACAGAATATGATGAGAAGAAACATTTAAAGAATACCTTTGAAGAGGGACGTAAGGAAGGCATAGAACAGGGAATGGAACAGGGTATGAGAGAGGGTTTGGCGAGGGGCCGCGAAGAAAAGCTTCGTGAGCTGGTGCAAAAGAAACTCACCAAAGGCAAAACCGTCCTTCAGATTGCAGAGGAACTTGAGGAAGAAATATCTGTCATTGAACAGATGGCGGAGAGGTGAAAGCAATGCGAGAGAGACTGTATACATATATAGATGAAAATGCAATGCCGCAGATTGTGTCACGATATCATTTTCGGAAGCAGGATGAGGATAAGATGCAAGTCCTCATACAGCGGCTTTGTCAGATATCTGAGGCAGTGGTTTACTTTGCGGACAAAGAGCAGGAGGAGACAAGGCTGGCGGTTTTAGTAACGCTTGGAGCAGGGGTGGATGCTTTACAGGAAGAATATACCGCGGCGGGACAATTGACGGAGAGTTACATGATAGAATGTATTGCCATGGAACTTTTGAAAAATGCTTATGAACAGGCGGCGGACAGAATTTACAATTATTATGGTCTGTGGATGGAAGGATTTGATTTTCTGGGAGAACGAGTACCCATGGAAGCCATGGAAGAAATGTTTGCCCTGTTAAAACCGGAGGAGATTTCCTATAATCAGGCGTATATGCTTACACCGAAAAAAACAGTGGCTTTCTATACAACGCTGACAGACAGCAGAAAGACGGCATATTGTAATCTGTGCAGAACATGCAGTCATACGAAATGTATTCACAGAAAAGGTAATCTTACCTATGGTTATCAGAGAATTTTTGGAGAACGTGGAACGAAAGGGAAGTGATTGGTGCCGCCTTAGCGGCACCACTTCTGTTCTTAAGATAAAGCCATTTTTTTCACAACGGCCAGTCCTTTATTGACTGCGGGAATTGCCAGAACTACCAGAGTGATTGCGGCTTCCGCAAATATGTAGATGCCGTTATATACTATGGAATATGGCAGCGGCGCCCAGCCTTCCCAGGCGTAAGATGCGAAAAATATCCAGCCTGAGAGCACCACGAATACATACCTTCCCAGAACGCCGGCGAGATATCCTTTGAGAAGTCCCTTTTTGGCATTGGCAAACAGACCGGACAGTCCCAGAGCGCCGAAGGCCAGCAGATAATCCAGAACAAGCTGCATGGGAAAGAGTACGTAGGGATCGATCAAAAGCTGCAGGATTCCGTAGGCGATACTGGTCATGAGCCCGGCGCCCAGTCCGAAGAAATAGCCCGGCAGGCAGATGATGAGCATGGACAGCAGTGTGGCGGAACCGCCCCAGGGGAAGTCGATGATCTTAATTTCTGAGAGTACGGTGCCAAGGGCAATGGACATGGCACAGAAAACCAACTGTTTTACAGTCAATTTTCCGCCTTTTGCTTTGGTATCTGCATTTTCCTGATGCTTACCGGCGTACTTTCTTGCAAAGAGTACAGCGCCGACAAGTAAGACAGCCAGGATGATACATAACAGTACATTACCCAGGGTGGTGGGAACATAGGTAGTTTCTTCCCAGTCATTGACAACAACATTGTAGAACATAAAAAATCCTCCTTTGTCTTAAGAATAGCAAGGAGGGGAGAAAGGTAAGTACGCATGTCACGGATAACCATGACAGACAGTAGTTACTTGTGCTTCCCTACGACGGTACTAGCCGCATCAGGTAATGAGGGTTAGAATCCGGTACGATAAAATATACGACAGATTCAATCTCAGCGAAAGCTCCCCTAGCAAGTTATTCAGTTGTGTGGTAAAGAAAATTTCTCCGCTTATCCGAGACTGCGAAGCAAAGATTCCTCCGCATATCCGAGGCTGCAAAGCAGTCCTCGCAAGGTTAATTTGCGAAGCAAATTTACCTTTTTACTATAGGAGCTTAGGAGGAAAATGTCAAGGATATTCTTTTTATGGACGAGGGGCATTGTTTTATACTGCGGTCAGCGGCTTTTTGGTGTACAATGGAAGTGGGTGGAAGGGAGTAGATTACGATGTACGAATATATCTTGTTTGATTTGGACGGCACATTGACAGATTCGGCACCGGGAATTACGGCCTGTGTACAGTATGCTCTGCACAGAATGGGGATTGAGGAATCGGATCTTTCTAAACTGGAACCCTTTGTGGGACCGCCTCTTCTGGACAGTTTTCATGAATTTTATGGATTTGATGAAGAGCAGGGGAAGCAGGCGATAGTCTATTACAGGGAGAGATTTAGCACCAAGGGTATGTTTGAAAATACGGTTTATCCGGGAGTGGATAAGCTTCTGGCACAATTGAAGGCCGCGGGGAAGAGGCTGGCCGTGGCGTCCAGCAAGCCGGAGGTGTATGTAGGACAAATACTGGAACATTTCGGACTTCGGAAATATTTTGATGTGGTGGTGGGCAGTGGATTGGACGGTACCCGGGCAAAGAAAGAGGAAGTGGTGGAAGAAGCACTCAGGTGTCTTTTGCCGGAGCAGCTGTTTCAGGAAATGATGGGCACAAAGAAGAAAGACGAAGTACGTAAAACCATTCAAGAAACCGGAGAAAAGTCTGACAGGGAGCAATATGACACAGTTGTCATGGTGGGCGACCGGCGGTTTGACGTGGAAGGTGCCAGAGAGTACCATATTGTGTCTGTGGGTGTGACTTATG
Source organism: Lachnospiraceae bacterium UBA7086 (assembly GCA_002492525.1). Lineage (GTDB taxonomy): Bacteria > Bacillota > Clostridia > Lachnospirales > Lachnospiraceae > UBA3282. Next base: position 39,135 of record DKZA01000036.1, read on the forward strand.
GATATGCACTGCCGGGAGAATTGTCTGAGGCAGGAGCAGATATGATCGTGGAGACGGTGGAAGAACTTGCAGAGGTATTGATGTGATGGAACCGATTAAAAAGGATACAGAAAACATGCCTTCTTTGCAGAAGGGCTGGGAAGTGTTGTTTCCGTATCTGTTATATTATCTGGCTTACAGTGCGGCATATATCGTTCTTGCCTTTGTGCAGGAAGCGCTGTTGCAGAGCCAGGGTGAGGAATACCAAAGATTTCTGACGAAGCAGGCGGCTACTGTGGCCGGTGTGATGGGAGGGCTTAGCATGATGCTTGGCGTCCTGCCGATTGTTCCTATGTTAAAAAGGGAACTGCTCTGGCGAAGCAGCATGCCCGATGCGGTTACGAAGCGAACCAGGGAAAGTCTGGTAAAAGAGATACTTTTTACAGGGATTCTCGCTGTTTCCTCTTCCCTGGGACTGAATGTCTTATTGACGCTGACGGGATTTGCCGACAGTTCCCAGGCTTACCGGCAGGTGGCCGATCATCAGTATGGCGTGGCTTTTGCGGTCGGACTGATACTCTATGGCTTGGTATCACCTTTGGCGGAAGAAGTGGTTTTTCGCGGGGTTATCTTTAACCGGTTAAGACGTTTATATGGGCCGGTTCTGGCCATCGTGGCGTCAGGGCTTTTCTTTGGCGCCTTTCACGGTAATATCGTGCAGGGCGTTTACGGGGGATGCATGGGGATTCTTATGGCTTATCTGTATGAAAGAAGCGGCAGGTTTGTGATTCCCTTTTTCTTTCATATGATGTCTAATCTGGCAGTGTATATTACGGCCCATATAGAGCCTTTGCAGGAAGCTTTGTTTACTGCCGCGGGGTGTGCGGTTTTACTCATGATCGCAGGAGGATGCGTCCTGGCGGTATGGAAAAGAGAGGGAGGAATAATATGAATATCACAGATCAGAACATAGACAGCGGCAAAGCATTTGACTGGGGAAAAACTTCCCCGGATTATGCCAGATTCCGGGATGTTTATCCACAGGAATTTTATGACGGTATTATCGGTCGGAATTTGTGCATGAACGGTCAGAAAGTCCTCGATGTGGGGACGGGGACCGGAGTGCTCCCGAGAAATATGTACCGATATGGAGCAAAGTGGGTTGGCACGGATATTTCTGAGGAACAGATCCGGCAGGCAAGGATTCTTTCGGAGCAGATGGATATTGATTATCATACCGTGTCTGCGGAAGCGGTGGAATTTCCGGATAACTCATTTGATGTGATCACGGCTTGTCAGTGCTTTTTCTATTTTGACCACGATAAGACTGCACCGGTATTTTCCCGGCTGTTACGACCGAATGGGAGGCTTCTTTTATTATATATGGCATGGCTGCCTTTTGAGGACGAGATTGCGGGGGCCAGCGAAGAACTTGTTCTGCGGTATAACCCAGTGTGGAGCGGCGCAGGAGAGACCATGCATCCGATTGTCATTCCGGATGTTTACCGGAAATACTTCGAGGTGGTTTATCAGGAGGAGCATCCCTTAAAGGTGCACTTTACAAGAGAGAGCTGGCACGGCAGAATGAAAACCTGCCGCGGGATCGGGGCTTCTCTTACCAGGGAGGAGATCGCGGCCTGGGAGAAGGAACATCTGAAATTATTAGCAGATAAGGCTCCGGAGGAATTTGATATCCTGCATTATGCGGCGATGGCAGAACTGCAAATGCCTGGGTGATAAAAGAAGGAAAGGGGTTGAGGAATCCGCATGAAAGAAGAATGTCTGATCTGCAATGCGCCTTTGGAATATTTGGAAAAAGACATTTCTATGGAATGTGAAATCTGTCATAAGAAAGAAAATAGCAAAACCAGATGTGTGAATGGACATTATGTCTGTAATGAATGTCATACGAAAGGAATGGACAGTATAATCGGAGTATGTCTTAATGAGACATCTGATAATCCTGTAGATATCATGGATAAGCTGATGGCTCAGCCCTTTTGTCATATGCATGGGCCGGAGCATCATGTTATGGTAGGTTCTGCTCTTTTGACAGCGTATAAAAATGCAGGCGGAGACATTGCACTTTCCGAGGCCCTGATGGAGATGATGCGTCGTGGAAAAAGTGTTCCCGGCGGAGCCTGCGGTTTTTGGGGTGCCTGCGGAGCAGGGATAAGTTCAGGAATGTTTATTTCTATCATATCCAGATCCACGCCGCTTGCAAACGAACCGTTTGCATTATCCAATCGGATGACTGCAGCAGCGCTTGGCAGGATCGGAGAGGTTGGCGGTCCTCGTTGCTGTAAAAGAGATTCTTTTCTGTCAATTTTAGCGGCGATTGATTTTGTGGAGGAGCATTTCAACATTAAAATGCAGAAACGGGATATCGTGTGTAAGTATTCAGGGGAAAATCAGCAATGTATAGGGAAACGCTGCCCCTTTTCAAAATGATTTTCCACGGTCATTCTACCAGGCAGTTCCGAACCCGGGCTGTAAAGTAAATAAGAGAGAGCGAGGAGAAGACTATGACAGAAAGAGAAAAAATGCTGGCGGGACAGCTTTATGATTGCGGGGACCCGGAATTACTGAATCAATGGCACAAGGCAAAAGATCTGGTGAGAGAGTATAATCATACCGGTTCCGCAGATGCAGGGCGAAAAGAAGAAATCTTGAAGGAGCTATTGGGCGGCAAAGGTGAAAACCTTTGGATTACGGCGCCTTTTTTGGTAGATTACGGCAATAATATTTACTTTGGCAATCATTGTGAAGTAAACATGAACTGTACTTTTTTAGACGATAATGTTATCCGCATTGGCGATAATGCTCTTATTGCTCCCAATGTACAGATTTATACGGCGTTTCATCCGACAAATGCCCTTGACAGATTCGGGGAACCCAGAGCAGACGGCTCTTTTGAATTCTGTAAAACGCAGACAGCACCTGTCACAATCGGAGATAATGTCTGGATCGGCGGTGGCGCAATCATCATGCCGGGTGTTACGATAGGCGATAATGTGGTGATTGGAGCAGGAAGTGTTGTCACCAAAGATATACCGGACAATACCATAGCGTACGGCAATCCCTGCCGGGTTATGAGGGAAAACAAATAAATTTGATTTTAACGTCGGAGCACATAAGGAGAAGAAGGCTTCAGCCTACCGAGCTGACGCCCTGGGTCGGTTTTGCCTATACATTTCCACACTATAGAGGACATCGCTATCTGGGGAAGCTGTTAACAGAAGTGGAAAGGCTTGCCAGGGAAGCAGATAGTGTGAAAGAAAGACATTGTTAAATATTTATTCAGGAGGAAACGCTTATGGAGATGAGAAAACTCGGAAAGATAAAGGTATCTTCGATTGGGATGGGGTGTATGGGATTTTCGCACGGATATGGGAAAGTGCCGTCAGAGGAGTATGCAGTCAATGCAATTCATGCGGCGCACGATTTTGGATGTACTTTTTTTGACACAGCCGAAACCTATGGACGGGAGCAGTTTTTCCCCGGCCATAATGAGCAGCTTTTGGGCAAAGCCGTTGAGCCGTTCAGAAAGGATATTGTGGTCGCCACCAAACTTCACATTTCCTCGGAGGAATATTGCGAAGAGAAGGACTTAAACAAAATCATGCGCAGCCATTTGGAAGCATCCATGAAAAATCTTCGGACGGATTATGTTGATCTGTACTATCTGCACCGCTATAACGAGGATATCGGGATGGAACCTGTTGCAGAAGTTATGGGAAAGCTGATACAGGACGGCCTTATTCGCGGCTGGGGTGTTTCCCAGGTTGGCGTTGAGCTGCTGCGCAAGGCTCATGAAATAACTCCTGTGAACGCAGTCCAGAACCTCTACAATATGCTTGAAAGGGATTGTGAAAAGGATATTCTGCCGTATTGTATGGAGCAAGGGATCGGTGTTGTCCCGTTCTCTCCGATTGCAAGCGGCTTTCTGTCCGGAAAGGTCACAGCAGATACCAAATTTGAGGGCGATGATGTACGCAGATTTGTACCGCAGCTGCAAAAGGAAAATCTGATTGCCAACCAGCCTGTACTGGATATTCTCAACCGATACGCTGCGGAAAAGAATGTGACGAACGCACAAATCTCACTGGCATGGATGTTGAAGAAATATCCCAATATCGTGCCGATTCCCGGTTCTAAAAATAAGGAGAGGATACTTGAAAATCTCGGCGCATGGAATGTTCAGCTGTCAGATGTAGAATTTGACAGTCTGGAAACTGCCCTTGATAAAGTGGAAGTATACGGGCATCGGGGCCATGAGGAAAGCCAGCAAAAATCATTCTCTCACAACTGGCGGACAAATGCGTAGGAAGAGATACCAAAGTGCAGTTTGTCATCAATGGAAAGAGGAAGAAAAAGGCAGATGAAACTAAAAAATATAGTAATCGTTGTCAAAGACATTGAAAAATCGAAACAGTTTTATCATGATCTGTTTGGGTTAGAGACTGTATTGGATAATGATGGGAATATGATTCTAACAGAAGGTCTGGTGTTGCAGGATGAAAAAATCTGGCAGGGGTTTCTGGGAAAAGATATTATCCCGAAGAATCATTCCTGTGAATTATATTTTGAGGAAAGTGACATAGAAGCGTTTGTTCAAAAACTGGAAGAACGCTACCCATCCGTTCAATATGTCAATAGATTGATGACACATAGTTGGGGGCAGAAGGTTATCCGCTTTTATGATCCGGATGGTAATCTGATTGAAGTGGGGACACCCATGCGGTAGCGGTTTGTCCGAATCAGCAATTGGGTATTTAGAAAGGTGAGAATATATGGATATTTATCAATTCTGGAAAGATGTTTTAGAACAAAATGCGGATGCCATCAGAGAGTATTTTGATAAAAACGCCTATATAAACTGGCACTGTACCAATGAACATTTTAACGTGGATGAATTTATCATTGCCAATTGTGAATATCCCGGGGATTGGGAGGGCGAAGTAGAAAGAGTTGAAAAAACAGATGATTTATGGATTACCGTAACCCATGTGTACCCGAAAGACCGAACACTGTCATTCCACGTGACGTCTTTTATTAAAATTATGGATGATAAAATTACAGCGGTTGATGAATATTGGGCGGACGATGGCATGGCGCCCAAATGGCGGCTGGATAAACAGATTGGAGTACAGATAAAGTGAACTTGCTTTATTGAGAATATACTGGTTTATGGTTATAATAGTGAATACAGGAGGTGAAGTATATGACGAATTCGCAGGCATGGGATTATGCGATTGGAATGATAAAAGTTGATGGGTTGGAGCCAACAGATGATTTTAAGAAATATATTGAAAAAGAAAAAAAAGGCGAGGTAACTATGGAAGATGCAAAACGTTTCCTCGATAAAAAATATAAAATGAAGGAACTGCAAAATGCGTGATCCATATCTTTATGAAGAGGAACCGATTTTAAAAAATAAGCTGAATATCCATAAGAAGGAATTGTTGGATAACGCTGAAGCTGATTATGTCGTTTTTCGTTTGAAGGATCTGGCATTAAATCCACTTCCAGGAAATTACAATACGGAACATTTGTTACAAATGCATGAGTTTATTTTTCAAGATTTATATGATTGGGCAGGGCAGCCGAGGAGTATTTCTATTTACAAAGAGGAGGATATACTTGGTGGCCTGTCTATTGAATATTCTGAACCATCTGATATTGTAAATGATATACATCGTGTACTTGCCGACATGAGATTCAAAATGTGGAATTACATGGAACCGGTTCAATTGGCCAATGAATTCTGCGCTTCTTTGGCCAATCTTTGGAAAATTCATCCATTTAGAGAAGGAAATACCAGAACAACAATTACTTTTTGCTGTCAATTTGCAGATGAAATGGGGTTCCCAATTAACAGAAAGTTATTTGAAGAAAACAGTATATATGTAAGAATGGCGCTGGTTGCATATAATGCGTATTTTTCTGATGGAAGTGATTTCTCGAAAAAGGAGTATCTTGAAAAAATTGTGTTTGATGCGCTTGGTAGAAGATAAATAAAGTAAATACAGAAACAGGAGGCGTTACATGGATCAGCCGAAACTGACACCAGAGCAGAAAAAGACCGAGATTGATTTATGGATTATATTATGCGTTACATTGGGCGTTTTCTTTGGTTATGCATTAAAGGGCAATCAGCTAAGAAATTTTGTTATAAATACGGAAATCTCTGTTATCCCGCGTCTATTGGTCAATGCGGGAGTACAATTTGGCATAGCTGGACTTGGCGTTACGATTGTCTGTATTCTGAGAAAAGAAAAATTTACGTTATATGGCTTGAGAAAAGCTGACACGATCAAGGCTGTTGCCGGGACAGTCGTATCTTTTTTACCTTATATCTGCTACATAGTGATTTCCGGACAGTTTCACGGCTATCGTCCTTTCAGTATTTTAGTGACGGATGACGTGATTGCAAGCGGCTTCCCGATTGCTGTATTGGGGATGATGCTGATTGCTGTCGTGTGGGGATTTTTTGAGGGGTTTAATTATGCTGTAATCTGTGAGAAAATCAGTAAAAGATATCCTCCCAAAAACACATGGTTAGATTATGGTGCCATTACCTGTGCAGTCTTTTGTATACTGTTCCATTCCATGAACATATCTTTCTGGGGCATGGTTGAGATGGTTACGACCTTTCTTGCGATTTATGGAATGTTGATTGTAAAGAAGCAGACCGGAAACGCCTGGGGGTGTGTCTTTGCTTTCTGTTTTATCTGGAACGCTTTATAATTTTAATCTTTGAAAGAGGTAATTTATGATGAGTAAATATGATTCTTTATGGGAGTATGTGCAGAAGAACGGGAGTCAATCTTTTCAGCTGACGTTTGAAGAAATACAGGGTATTGTGGGAATACCGATAGACCATTCTTTTCTGAAATACAAAAAAGAACTTACCGAATACGGATATGAGGTGGGGAAAATATCCATGAAAGAGCAGACGGTTATCTTTCATAAGTTGGATTGATCAGGATAAGGTGCCTGAAAGGAGAAATATGTCATGTGCGATATCATGAAATTTGCTGACAGAGAAGAATTCAGGCAGTGGCTTTTAGAGCATTGCCAGTCAAGTGACGGCGTCTGGCTTTTATTTGGTAAAGCCGGCGGGCCGAAAACAATGAAAGCAGGAGAGGCCCTGGAAGAGGCGCTCTGTTTTGGATGGATTGACGGGCAGATGCAAAGCATCGACGATAAGTCCTATAAGAAGTATTTTTCCATGCGCAGGGAGAAGAGTAAGTGGTCGGAGAAAAATAAAGCTTTGGCCCAGAGTCTTGAAGAACGGGGACTTATGACCGATTTTGGCAGAAAGAAAATTGAAGAAGCCAAGGAGAACGGACAGTGGGATGCGCCCAAACCCATGCCTGTCACAGAGGAACAGATTGCCCGTCTAGCTGCGCTGTTAGAAGGATATGAGCCTGCCTGTACCAATTTTCAGGCCATGTCCTTATCCGTTAAGAAAACTTACACGAAGGCATACCTTGCTGCCAAAACAGAAGCAGGGCGGGAAAAACGGATTGCCTGGATGGTAGACAGACTCAACCAGAATTTGAAACCGATGTGACAAAGGAGCAATATAGCAGTGGTATTTCAGATAATAGCGATTCTCATTTTGACAGCATTTTATGGATGCTATTTCATCAAAATGATAGGTCAGCGCCATAAAGGAATAAAGACCGATCAACTGGGCAAAGGGAAAGCTGGGGTTGCAAAATATATTGAGATAACAATGAAGATTGCAACCTGCATAGTTCCTGTGGCAGAGATTGTAAGCATCGTGATGGATACGACTATCTTTTCTGTACCAGTGAGAGGAATCGGAGCCTGTATAGCGATTATGGGTTTAGGTGCTTTTATTATTTCTGTTTTGACCATGCGGGACAGTTGGCGGGCTGGCGTATCCAGCACGGAAAAGACAGAATTTGTGACAAGGGGTATCTATCAGATCAGCCGTAATCCCGCATTTATGGGTTTTGATTTGGTATATATTGGAATGATAGTAATGTTTTTTAATTGGCCGCTTTTCATAGTTTCTGTTTTTGCAATGGTTATGTTTCATTTGCAGATCAGATATGTGGAAGAAAGGTTTTTATGCGAAGCATTTGGAACGGAATATTTGCATTATCAGAAAAAGGTTTGTCGGTATGTTGGAAGAAGACGGTAAAAAATGATTGACATATTTTGACTTGATTTATATAATAATAATATAGATGAGCAATCATCTGGTGAGTCCTACCGTTAAGTGGAATCGATAAGAGAGTATTTCCGTTGCGACGGATACTACCAGAAGGCTATGCATTAGCATAGCCTTCTGTGTTACTAAGGAGTAATGTGTTGTGGGTGAGCGACTAAAATTATATTATGTAAATTTAAAATATATTCGTAATTTACATAGTGTGGATACTCATGTTCCTTCTATATCACCACAGATTGGGAAGCAGAACAGGCCTTTTCTTGGGGTGGTGGTTATGGTAAATGGCTCAAAATATTGTATTCCTCTTTCTTCTAATTCTGTAAAAAAGAATAAAGACTTTGATTCTATGCGGGAAAATATTACGTTCCGTAAGATACGGGATAAAAAGGGAAAGGTTTTGTCAGCTTTGAACTTGAATAATATGATACCTATACGAGATGAATATATAAAAGAAATTAATCTTAAAATTTTACCAACTGATTCTGTATCGGTAAGACAGTGGAAGAAATTATGTGCAAAAGAACTTGATTGGTGTCAATCAAATCATGTTGAAATAGAACGTTTGGCGAATGAATTGCACAAAAATATTGTTCTGGAGAGTCTTTTCACAAAAGAAAAATTTGTTTGAATTTTCCGGCATTGGAAGAAGAATGTAACAGAAACAGGAACGTTCCTGATAAAAACTCATAAATGATGGAGAAACGCCAGTATGAATACAAAAATAAACAGTGGATTATATCAGGTAGTCAACGCGGTAATCCTATCCGGTATTATTCTTATGTTCTTAGGCACCTATTATTGTGTGATCAAGGCGGGAATCCCTTATCAGGATCCGCCGTTAGAGTTACAGATACAATATATTGTCAATATGAAAATTGGGGAGACACTGCTGAAAAACGGTTTGCTGATGATACTGTGCAGTGGCAGTGTTCGTTTGGTTCTGTTGTGGAAGACGAAAAATATGGGATGTAAGAAGTAGATAGACATCGAGGAGGGAAAATTCATGGAATTTGTCAGAACCGATGGTAAAAATGAAGATTTTATAGAAAACTGCAGGCTTTTGGATGAGGATTTAGACAGACGTGTGGGAAAACAAATCAAAAGGGATAAATATCAGAAGTATAATCAGCTGGATGAGATACAGGAAGCAATCGTTGTTTATGAGGGTAATAAGGCAGTGGGCGGCGGTGCGATCAGGAGATATGATGCGGAAACCATAGAGCTAAAGAGAGTATTTGTACATAACGAGTATCAGGGACAGGGGATAGGAAGCAGACTGGTCCAAATATTGATAGACTGGGCAATTGAGTTGGGATATCAAAGAATGATTCTGGAAACGGGGGAATTGTTGGCGGAGTCCTGCGCCGTATATCAGAAACTGGGATTCCAGGTGATTCCGAATTATGGTCCCTATGTGAATATGCCGGAATCTTTGTGTATGGCAAGGGATTTATAGTTGGGCTTATTTTTAATATATAGGAAATAAGACTGACAATTCAAATTGAATTATAAAATATTCAAATAATCTGACAATTTCACAAAAAGTCTATATTTACAATTTCCCTGGTTGGGTGTATTATTGTATACATGTAGAACGCAAAGGAGCGCTAGATGTCTTCTTTGCGTTCTTTAATTTTCATCAAAAGTCAGGAGAAAAGCGTATGTTTGATGTAAAAAGAACCATTCCTAATTCCCCTTTATACCGGGAAGAATTTGAACATGACAACTGCGGTATTGGCGCCTGTGTCAATATCAAAGGCAAGAAGAGTCGTGCTATCGTGGAAAATGCGCTTAAGATTGTGGAGAATCTGGAGCACAGGGCCGGTAAGGATGCGGAAGGAGAGACTGGTGACGGTGTGGGGATTCTCACCCAGATGCCCCATAAGTTTATGGTCAAGGTGACAAAAGGTCTGGGCTTTGATATCGGCGGGGAAAGAGAGTACGGTGTGGGAACTTTTTTCTTTCCGCAGGATGAGCTGCAGCGCAACCAGGCCAAGAAGATGTTTGAGATTATCGCTGAGAAAGAGGGGTTACAGTTCCTTGGCTGGCGGGATGTACCTACGGTGCCCTCAGTGCTGGGGCATAAGGCGGTGGAGTGTATGCCTTGTATCATGCAGGCGTTTATTAAGAAGCCTGCGGGGGTGGAAAAGGGACTTGATTTTGACAGGAAACTGTACATTTTAAGGCGTACCTTTGAACAGTCTACGGATGTGACTTATGTAGTCAGTTTATCCAGCAGGACAATCGTATATAAGGGTATGTTCCTGGTGGGTCAGCTCCGCACTTTCTTTGCGGATTTACAGGATAAGGATTATGAGTCGGCGATTGCGGTGGTGCACTCCCGTTTTTCCACCAATACGAACCCCAGCTGGGAACGGGCTCATCCGAACCGCTTTATTGTTCATAACGGAGAGATTAATACCATACGCGGCAATGCGGATAAGATGCAGGCCAGGGAGGAGAATATGGAGTCTGAGCATCTGCAGGGACAGATGCATAAGATCCTGCCGGCCATCAATGCTTCCGGTTCCGATTCGGCCATGTTAGATAACACGTTGGAATTTCTGGTGATGAGCGGGATGCCTCTGCCGCTGGCAGTGATGATTACGATTCCGGAACCCTGGGAGAACAATAAGACTATGTCCCAGAAGAAAAAGGACTTCTATCAGTATTATGCAACCATGATGGAGCCCTGGGACGGTCCGGCCTCGATATTGTTTTGTGACGGAGATATCATAGGCGCGGTGCTTGACCGGAACGGTCTACGGCCTTCTCGTTATATGATCACAGATGATGACACCCTGATTCTTTCCTCTGAGGTGGGGGTATTGGATATTGAACCATCCAGGATTGTAATGAAAGAGAGACTGCATCCGGGTAAGATGCTCCTGGTGGATACCGTGCAGGGCAGGGTCATTGATGATGATGAGTTAAAAGAAAAATATGCTTCTGCTCAGCCCTATGGCGAGTGGCTGGACAGCAAGTTAGTGACTTTAAAAGAACTGAAGATTCCCAACCAGCGTGTGCCGGAGTTTACCTATGAAGAGAGACAGCGCATGCAGAAGGCTTTCGGCTATACTTATGAGGATTTAAAGACCAGTATTCTGCCGATGGCGAAAAACGGTGCCGAAGCGATTGCGGCCATGGGCGTGGATACGCCGATTCCGGTGCTTTCCAGAGCCCATCATCCGCTGTTCCATTATTTCAAGCAGCTTTTTGCACAGGTGACGAATCCGCCTATTGATGCGATCCGTGAAGAGGTGGTTACGTCCACTACCGTCTATCTGGGACAGGATGGCAACCTTTTAGAGGAGATGCCGGAGAACTGCAACATGCTCAGGGTACATAATCCCATTCTCACCAGTACGGATCTTCTGAAGATTAAGACCATGAAGGCGGAAGGATTCAAGGTGGAGGTAATTCCCATCACCTACTATAAGAATACCAGATTGGAAAAGGCCATTGACAGACTTTTTGTGGAGGTAGACAGAGCCTACCGCGATGGGGTAAATATCATCATTCTCTCTGACAGAGGGGTGGATGAGAACAGGGTGGCAATTCCGTCGCTGTTGGCCGTATCAGCTCTGCAGCAGCATCTGGTCAGTACCAAGAAAAGAACCAGTGTGGATATCATCTTAGAGTCGGCGGAACCCAGGGAGGTACATCATTTTGCCACCTTGTTAGGCTTTGGGGCATCGGCAGTGAATCCCTATCTGGCGCAGGAGAGTATCAAGGAGTTAATTGATAATCACATGCTGGATAAAGATTATTATGCGGCCGTGGATGACTATAACAGTGCGATTCTGCATGGTATTGTGAAGATTGCGTCCAAGATGGGCATTTCCACGATTCAATCTTATCAGGGTTCCAAGATTTTTGAGGCAATCGGCATTGATAAAGATGTGATCAATAAGTATTTCACGAATACCGTGTGCCGGGTGGGCGGTATTACCTTGAAAGATATTGAGGAAGAGGTAGATACCCTTCATTCCATGGCTTTTGACCCGCTCGGTCTATCTACGGATACTACATTGGACAGCATAGGACATCACCAGATGAGAAGCGGAGCGGATGAGCACCTCTATAATCCGGAGACCATTCATTTATTGCAAGAGTCAACCAGACGCGGGGATTATGAACTGTTTAAACAATATACCAAAGCGGTCAATAATGAGGAGAGCATCAAGAATCTGCGGGGACTGATGGACTTTAATTATCCGAAGAAACCCGTGCCAATAGAGGAAGTAGAGAGTGTTGACACCATTGTCACAAGGTTTAAGACAGGGGCCATGTCCTATGGTTCCATTTCCCGGGAGGCTCATGAGACTATGGCCATTGCCATGAACCGCCTGCACGGCAAGTCCAACTCCGGCGAGGGCGGAGAAGATAAAGAGAGACTGACGGTGGGGCCCGATGGTCTGAATCGTTGTTCGGCTATCAAGCAGGTGGCCAGCGGACGGTTTGGTGTCACCAGTGAATACTTAAACAGTGCTCAGGAGATTCAGATTAAGATGGCCCAGGGAGCAAAACCGGGTGAAGGCGGGCATCTGCCCGGCGGCAAAGTATATCCCTGGATTGCCAAAACAAGACACTCCACGCCGGGCGTGGGGCTGATTTCGCCGCCGCCGCACCATGATATCTATTCCATTGAAGATTTGGCGCAGTTGATCTATGATCTGAAAAATGCCAACACCAAGGCCAGGATTTCCGTGAAACTGGTGTCTGAGGCCGGTGTAGGTACAGTGGCGGCCGGTGTGGCCAAGGCGGGTGCTCAGGTCATTCTGGTGTCCGGTTATGACGGCGGTACAGGAGCGGCACCTCGTAATTCGATTCATAATGCGGGTCTTCCTTGGGAACTGGGCCTTGCGGAGACGCATCAGACCCTGATACAGAACGGCCTGCGCAATAAAGTCCGTATCGAGACGGACGGGAAACTGATGAGCGGCAGAGATGTGGCGATTGCGGCCATACTGGGCGCAGAGGAATTTGGATTTGCCACGGCACCTCTGGTGACTATGGGCTGCCTGATGATGCGGGTATGTAATCTGGATACTTGTCCGGTGGGTGTGGCCACCCAGAATCCGGAGCTGCGCAAACGTTTTACGGGTAAACCTGAGTATGTGGAGAACTTTATGAGGTTTATTGCCCAGGAACTGCGCGAATATATGGCGAAACTGGGGGTGCGCAAAGTAGATGAACTGGTGGGCAGAACAGAACTTTTGAAAGTGAAAGAGAACCTGACAGACCGCCAGCGTAAAGTAGATCTGGATTTGATTCTGAGCAATCCCTACGAAGGGAGCAAGGAGAAATGTATCTTTGATCCGAAACAGGTATATGACTTCCATCTGGAGAGGACACTGGACGAAAAAGTACTGCTGAAGCAGCTTTCCAAGGCTTTGGATGCCGGACAGAAGAGAAGCCTGGAAGTGGATGTGTCTAACACGGATCGTACTTTCGGCACCATCTTTGGTTCCGAGATTACCAGAAGGTTTGGGGATACGCTGGAGGAGGATACCTACCATATTTTATGTAAGGGATCCGGCGGCCAGAGCTTCGGCGCTTTTATTCCCAAAGGGCTGACCCTGGAACTGGTGGGAGATTCCAATGATTACTTTGGCAAAGGCTTATCGGGCGGTAAGCTGATAGTATATCCCCCTAAAGGATCCACTTTCAAGCAGGATGAAAATATTATCATCGGCAACGTATCCCTTTACGGGGCAACTTCCGGTAAGGCCTTTATCGCCGGTGTGGCGGGAGAGCGGTTCTGTGTGCGTAATTCCGGCGCCATTGCGGTGGTGGAAGGTGTGGGTGATCATGGCTGTGAGTATATGACCGGCGGCCGGGTGGTAGTAATCGGTTCCGTGGGCAAGAACTTTGCGGCCGGCATGAGCGGCGGTATTGCCTATGTGCTTGATGAGAACAACGACCTGTATACCAAGACCAACAAGGAAATGGTCTCCTCTTATGAGATTACCTCAAAATATGATGTCCTTGAATTGAAAGAAATGATCAAGGAACATGTGGCCTATACCAATTCTGTGAAAGGAAAAGAGATTCTGGACAATTTCGGAGAGTATCTGCCGAAGTTCAAGAAGATCATTCCCCATGACTATGAGATTATGTTAAAACTCATTGTGCAGATGGAGGAAAAAGGCCTAAGTGCGGAGCAGGCGCAGATAGAGGCGTTCTACAAAAAGGACAAGGAGGGGGCGTAATCATGGGAAAACCGACAGGATTTATGGAATATGAGCGCAGGGTCTCCAAGGATGTGAGCCCCAGACAGCGTATTAAGAATTTTAGAGAATTTCATGAGCATCTGCCCATGGAAGAGCAGCAGAAACAGGGTGCACGCTGCATGGACTGCGGCGTACCCTTCTGCCAGTCAGGCATGACACTTTGCGGGATGACTTCAGGATGTCCTCTGCATAATCTGGTGCCGGAGTGGAACGACTTAGTCTATACCGGCAACTGGGAACAGGCATACTATCGTCTGCACAAGACCAACAATTTCCCAGAGTTTACTTCCAGAGTGTGTCCGGCGCTGTGCGAGGCGGCTTGTACCTGCGGCTTAAACGGCGATCCGGTATCCACCAAAGAAAATGAGTATGCCATCATTGAAAATGCCTATGAAAAAGGGTATGCGGATCCTAAGCCGCCCAAGGTGCGTACCGGTAAAAAGGTGGCTGTGGTGGGCAGCGGCCCCTCCGGGCTTGCCGTGGCGGATCAGCTTAACAGGCGCGGCCATCTGGTGACGGTGTTTGAGCGTTCCGACAGAATCGGCGGTCTGCTTATGTATGGTATTCCCAATATGAAACTGGAAAAACATATCATTGACCGGAAAATCAAAGTCATGGAGGCGGAAGGCGTTACTTTTGTGACAAACAGCAATATTGGGAAAGACATAAAGGCGGATAAGCTGTTAAAGGAGTTTGACCGGGTGGTGCTCTGCTGCGGTTCTTCCCAACCCAGGGATATCCAGGCACCGGGCAGAGATGCCAAAGGCATATATTTTGCGGTGGATTTCCTTACGGCCAACACGAAGAGTCTGTTAGATTCCGATTTCCAGGATAAGAAGTACGTGGAGACCAGGGATAAAAATGTGGTCATTATCGGCGGCGGAGATACCGGCAACGACTGTGTAGGTACGGCTATCCGTCATGGGGCAAAGTCTGTGACACAGATTGAGATGATGCCCAAGGCACCGGATACCAGAGCGGAGAATAATCCCTGGCCGGAATGGCCCAAAGTCTGCAAGACTGACTATGGCCAACAGGAAGCCATTGAGATTTACGGACATGATCCACGGATTTATGAGTCCACAGTGAAAGAGTTTATAAAGGATAAAAACGGCTGTCTGAAGGCGGTAAAGATTGTTTCTCTCATCTGGGAGAAAGATCCGGAAACTGGCCGCATGAATATGAAAGAAGTGGAAGGTTCCGAGCAGACACTGGACGCGGAGATTGTACTGATCGCGGCGGGATTTCTGGGAAGCCAGAAATATGTGACGGATGCCTTCCAGGTGGAAGTGGATGGCAGAACCAATGTAAAGACACAGGCAGGCAGATTTATGACCAGTGTGGACAGAGTCTTTACCGCAGGCGATATGCATACGGGGCAGTCTCTGGTGGTGAAGGCAATTCGCCAGGGCAGAGAGTGCGCCAGAGAGGTGGATGAGAGCCTGATGGGATATACGAATCTGTATGTGCAGTGATGGCAGAGATGATTCTTAAGTCAAAGACCCCGCGGGAATAAAGAATGGAGTCCTATGAGATAAGAGAGCGCATGGTGGGAGCAATTCTTACCATGTGCTTTTTGCGGTATAGGATGATAAGAAATGGAATAAGATAACAAAATGAAATAGTTTGCAATAAGCAGGACAAACATTCTGAAAAAAGTGGATTGAAAGTTCTGAAAAAAGTGGATTGAAAATTCTGAAAAATGCGGGTTGAAAATTCTGAAAAAGGTGGATTAGAAAATCCGAAAAAGGTGGATTACATATTGCACAGAAAGTAAAAACAACATATAATGGGGCCACGGAAGGATGGCGTATTTGTGGTACCGATTACGGCATTGAAAGATTAATTATAAGGAAAGCAGGGCAGATGGGGCGAAAGCAAAGAAAACGCAAGCAAAGAAAGCATAAAAAAATAATGATATCCAAAAAGCAGGGGATTTTATTTCTGTCAGCGTTTTTCATGATGACGTTTCTTGTCCTGCTGGTTGTTTATATTGTGGGCCTTAACCGTTATCAGAGCTGTTTCTTGCATGGTACGCTGATCGATGAGGTGGATGTGTCAGGGATGTCGATCGCACAACTGGAGGAACAGATTGGGCAGTATTCGCTTCATGTGATAGAACGGCAGGCCGACGGAACAGTTCTGGAAGAGGAAATATTGGGAAGGGAGATTGGACTTGCCTATATTTCTACAGAACATCTGCAGGATGTTTTGAAACAGCAAAATCCTTACCTTTGGTTTTTGAAACAGGAATCCGTTTATGAAACAGATACAGCGCTCTTTTATGAAGAGGATGTGTTAGAAGAAAAGATAGATGCGCTGCGGGGCTTTCAAAAAGAATTTGTAAAGGAGCCGGCGGATGCTTACATAGGGGATTATATTCCAGGCAAAGGTTTTGAGCTGGTAGCCGAGAACCGTGGAAACCGATTGAATCGGGCCAGGACGGCAGAGGCGGTCAAAGAGGCGGTTGGCGGTCTGCAGGAGCAGGTGGATCTGGAAGCGGCCGGCTGTTATGAGGAACCCAAGGTTACGCTGGAAGATGCAGGCCTGAAAGCAACCTACGGAAAGCTTCAAAATTACGTGAATACTGTTGTTACTTATACCTTTGGAACGCAAAGAGAGGTTCTGGATGCAGATACGGTAGCAGGCTGGATTATACGAAAAGGAAACCAGGCGGAACTTGACCCGGAACTGGTCAAAGAGTATGTGAACTCTCTGCGGAAAAAGCATGATACGATTTTTCACAGGAGAACCTTTTTAACCAGCTACGGGGAAGAAGTGACCATTGACCAGGGAGATTATGGCTGGTGGATGGATGTAGGGCAGGAGACGGAAGAGCTGATCGGACTTTTGGAGAGGGGAGAGAGTACAGAGCGGATTCCCGTCTACAGACAGACGGCGGCCTCCTTTGAAACGCCGGATTATGGCGATTCTTATGTGGAAATTAATCTGACGGCCCAGCATTTATTTTTGTACCAGAATGGGGAATGTGTCCTGGAATCTGATTTTGTGTCCGGCAATCCCTCCAGAGGCAACGAAACGCCGGCAGGAATTTACGGCATTACTTATAAAGAACGGGATGCGACGCTGACGGGGGAGACTTACCGGACGCCGGTTTCTTTCTGGATGCCTTTTAATAACAATGTGGGGATGCATGACGCTTCGTGGAGAAGCGAGTTCGGCCGAAATATTTATATGACGAACGGGTCCCATGGCTGTATCAATCTGCCTTATTCGGCCGCAGAGGAAATTTATGGTTATGTGGAAAAAGGCACACCGGTCATTTGCTATCATCTGCCGGGAACAGAACCGGAGCCGCTTCCGGAGATACCATTGGAACCGGAGCCGGAGACAGAGCCGGTGCCTGTAATAGAAACAGAGCCCGGGGCAGGGCCGGTAACAGAGGCAGGGTCAGAGCCTGTAACAGAGTCTGGATCAGAGCAGCAGGCGGTGGTGGAAGAACCGCCGTTAACAGAGGGGCAGTGAGAAGGAAACACACTGCCCTTTTTCTTATATTTTTCCTCTTATCTTATATTTTTCCCATTTTTTTATAATAAATAACCCATATAATAAAAGGGGAGGGACTGCCATGCGGGAAGTTAGTTTTGATAGAAAGAGTATCAGGACGCGGTTGATTATGGCTTTTGTTGTCACATCATTTTTGCCGATTGCCCTGGTGAATATTATATCATATTATAATACATCCAGATTAGTCAGACAGAATGTGGAGAGTATGACCAATGCCAATCTGGAGCAGACAAAGGTGAGCCTGGATGTGTGGCTGGATTCCTACGAGGATATTCTGTTTCAGGTCTATACAGATGATGATATCGTGGATTTAGTGGACAAGATCAATGCCGGGGAGGATGTGGCGAACAACAGGCAGATGCTTAGAAAGACTCTGAGGGGATTGTTCTATACCAAGGATTATGTGAAATCTATTTCCGTGATTACAGACAGCGGTGAGCTGGTATTTTATGATCAGCTGACAGCATCTACCACACGTACCTCTTGGATGGAAAGTATTTCTATGTCCCAGGAAGAACTATATCACGAAATCAGCAGTGATAATAAAACGCATATCATGCCAACCGGAGAGAAAGTGGTTTTTGGGAGTAATTCCTGCTATTTATTTCATATTGGGCACAGAATTATTGATTATCGGGATGTGGATAAACAGTGTGGGGTTGTATTGGTCAGTATTGATGAGAAATTGTTGGAAGAAATCTGTTCTACTACCGAGAATGGTTTGAATTTTATTGTAGATGGTGAGGGGTGTTTGGTTTCTTGTGCCGAATCTGAGAAAATAGGACAGGCTATTTACTCAAAAGAGGCAGGAGAAGGAGACAAAAAGGCGGCTTACCAGCGGATTGCCATGGAGACAGGCCTCTTGGGCGAGACAGAGCTTTCTATTTATTCGGTGCATGATGAAGAGACAGGGTGGGAAATTGTCCGTGCGACGAATCAGGAAGAATTGATTTCAGCGCTTAGGCAGCAGCAACAGCTTTCGGGATTGATCATCGTCCTATCTTTGTGTGCGGTGGTGTTGGTTATGTTTGGTCAGGTGTCAAGGATGACCGGTTCTATCAAAAAAGTGGTTGAGACTATGAGAAAAGCCGGCAAGGGTGATCTGACAATCCGGGTAGAGGCGGATAAGACGAGACCCACGGAGATCGAAGTCATTGCAGAAGAGTTTAATTCTATGATGGATAAGATGAAGAAGTCGGTTGAAAAGCAGAAAAATGCGGAGATTGCCGCTCTGGAAGCACAAATCAATCCGCATTTTCTATATAATACGCTGGATACGATCAACTGGATGGCAATAGATAAGGATGAATACGAGATTAGTAATATGATTGGAACGCTTGCCGGTATTTTGCGCTATGGTATTTCCGACAGCAATGGTATTGTAAAGGTTAAGGATGAAGTAGCGTGGTTAAAGCAATATATCTTTTTGCAGCAGACCAAATTAAAGAATTCCTTTGCGTGTCATATCAATGTGGAACCGGAACTTATGGGATGTTCCATTCATAAGCTGCTTTTACAACCGTTTATAGAAAATGCTATTTTGCATGGATTTGAGGGCGTTGAGGGATCTCACACACTGGAAATGGATATGGGAAGAAAAGACGACTGGATTCTGATACGGATTCAGGATAATGGCTGCGGCATACCGGAAGAGATGGTGCGGGAGATGAATGAGGGGATTTTCAGAAAGACGGATAATAAAAACCATATCGGCATGGAAAACGCTATCACCAGGATTCATATGTACTATGGGGAGAGCGCGGAAGTGAAGATAGAAAGCCGGCTGGGACAGGGGACAGTGGTACAGATTCTGATTCCTGTAGATGATGAGACAGTGGAATAAATAATAGGGATACAGGGGGTGAACGGTCTTATGAGAGCGGTGGTTGTGGAAGATGAAATCCTGATCAGAGAGGGCTTGTGTAAGCTTATGCAAAAGATGTTTCCCGATATTATCATGGAAGGGCGCGCGGGAAATGGACAGGAGGGGCTGCAATATATCAAAGAATATCAGCCCGATCTGGTCATTACAGACATTAAAATGCCGGTCATGGATGGATTGGAAATGCTTGCGAAAGTACAGGAAGCCGGTCTGTTTCCCAAAGTGGTCGTTTTGACAGCTTATTCCGAATTTGAATATGCCAAGCAGGCCGTGAAACTGGGCGTTTGTGATTATATCATCAAACCGGTGGTGGTACCGGAGTTTGTGAAGACCATTCGCAAGATACAGAATCTGTACGAGCAGGAGCAGAAAAGGACGCCGGAGACGATGGGCAGTTTGGAACATATTGTATCCGGTTTGTTATACGGGGTATCTGCACTGGATGATAAGATGCAGGACTTTCTTTATAAAAAGTATGGGATAGCGGAGCAGACACCGTTGCTTGAATTGCTGATTTATATGGGGAACAATTTTGAGAAGGACCGGGAGAAAAAGCGCAAAGAAATGTGCCGGGTTCTGGAACAGAAGAAAATACGGTACTGTCTGGTTGATATGGAGTATGACAAAGCGGTTCTTGCTCTGCTTTATGAGTATTCTTCAAGACAGGAGATAGAACGCTGGTATCAGAATCAGATTTTATTTCAGAAAAGGGATGTGCGGGAGCGGCATATCAGTTATGGGATGGTGGAGGTTATCGGTGCACAGGCGATCAGGGAGGGATACCAGACCCTGCTTCCTTATATGGACTGGAACATTGTTCTGGGGGACGATGTCCTCATATCTTATCCCAGGATTGCAGATGTACAGACAGAGATATGTATCTATCCGGTGGAACTGGAAAATCAGATAAAGGCGGCAATATGTACAGGGGAAGAGGATAAAATCCGTGAAATCACAAAACGCTTTCATGCATATTTTCAGGACGGGCGGATGTATTCACCCAGAGAAATTAAGGGTTCTTATGTGCGTTTCCAGTGGGCGGTCTTAAATATAGCCAAAGAAGTAGGATGCATAGAGTATCAGCAGATTGACCAAAAAAATCTTCTGGATCATATTATGGGTGCAAAGACAGAGGAAGAATTGCAGCAAAGTCTTGCGGAACTTCTTGACCATCTGCGTATTTCCGGAAAAGAGGCGGAGATTATGAGTCTTGCCGTCAAGAAGACACAGAGTATGATTCATGAATTTTATGCAGACGGCATTACTCTAAGTGAGATTGCGGACAGGCTGAATCTGACGCAGGAGTATCTTGGGAGCCAGTTTCACAAAGAAGTGGGGGAGAATTTCAGTACCTATATCCGGAATTATCGTTTGGCCAAGGCAAAGGAATTATTGATTGGAACACAGTTGAAACAGTATGAGATTGCCGCAAAAGTGGGATATGCAGATGCCAAATATTTTGCCAGGGTCTTTAAGGAATGTGTGGGGATGTCACCGGCGGAATACAGAAAGTCTAATCGTTAGAACAATGATATTAGATTTTTTATCCTTTTTCATTTTTCTCCCGTTTGAGGAGGATATAAAAGGCAGTATGATAAAGGCATCAAAAAGAAAACCGGTACAAAAGGTTGGAGGAGGAAGAGAATGAAGAAGAAAAAAATAACAGCTCTAATGACGGCAGTGGTCATGACAGCCAGTATCTTGACAGGGTGCGGAGCAGGGAGCGGCGAGAGTGCTCCGGCTGCAGAGAATACGCCAGCAGATAAGGCGCCCGCGGCACAGGACAGCGTCAAAGAGGAGAGCGGCGAAGAGGCAGCTCCTGCGGGGGAAACGCAGCCGATTACTATCTGGTATTACTGGGAGACCGAGGGTCATCAGGTAGCGTTGGATCAGATTATTCAGGAGTATAATGGATCACAGAATCAGTATGAAGTGACAGCAAAATATGTTCCTTTTGCAGATTTTAAGAAACAGCTGTCCATCGGTGCTTCTGCAGATGAACTTCCTGATATTGCCATTCTGGATTCCCCGGATCATGCATCTTATGTGGAAATGGGAATCTTCGAGGATCTGACAGGCAAGTTCGATGTCAGTAATTATTATGAAGGAACCGTAAATTCCTGCACGGTAGACGGTAAGTTGTACGGCGTACCTTTTGGTGCTAACTGTCTTGCACTTTACTATAATGAAGATATGCTGACGGCGGCCGGATGCAGTGTTCCAACTACTTGGGATGAACTGAAGGAAACAGCGAAGGCATTGACCACGGATTCCGTTACCGGACTGGCACTTTGCAGTGTACAGAATGAGGAGGGTACTTTCAACTTTGTTCCCTGGCTCTGGTCCACCGGGGCTACTTCTTATGATATCAATAATGAGAACGGTATCCGTGCTCTTACCTTTATTCAGGATTTAATCAACGAAGGTGTTATGAGTAAAGAATGTATTAACTGGACACAGGGTGATGTTATGAATCAGTTTATCTCCGGCAACGTGGCAATGATGGAGAATGGACCTTGGCAGATTCCGACTATGCAGGCTGAGGCACCGGATTTAAACTGGAAGGTGACATTGATACCTAAAGATGCGGAATATGCATCTGTGCTTGGCGGTGAAAACTATGCTGTGATCAATGGCGGTAATGTGGATGGAGCACTGGATTTCCTTACCTATGCCACCAGTGAAGAAAAAGTGAAATTTATGATGGATAAGTTCGGTTATATTTCTGCGGATAAAACCATCGCAGAAAGTCAGTTTGCGGCGGATTCACCGTATCAGCCTTTCGTAGAAGAACTGAACTATGCAATGCCCAGAGGTCCGCTGGCTGAGTGGCCCAGTGTATCCGATGCCATTTCTCTGGCCTTTAATCAGGTCATTACAGGAACTGCTACACCTGAAAATGCGGCGGCAGAAGCGCAGGCAACGATTGACGGTATTGTAAAATAAAGAAAAAGAAATCGCTGCTGCACAGAGTGTTACATATGTAGAATCTGTGTAGCGGCGTTTTTTTGCCCTAAATGTGGAAAGGAGGGGGTTGCGTGGCCAAATTAAAAAAGTTTTTTCGATATGAAAACGTGGGATTGTTGTTTGTCCTTCCGGCGTTTCTTTATATGTTGGTTTTTGTAGGGTATCCTATCATTCGCAATATCATTTTAAGTTTTCAGGATGTCAATGCAGGCAATCTGGTACGGGGAACCAAGAATTTTATTCTGTTTGATAATTATATGGAACTCTTTCAGGACAGCGTATTTACTAACTCTTTGTGGAATACACTGCGTTATACAGTTTTGTGTCTGGTGTTTCAGTTTGTGATCGGCTTCCTATTGGCACTCTTTTTTAGTCAGAGATTTTCCTTAGCTAAGCCGGTACGGGGCATCCTGCTGGTACCGTGGATGATACCGGTGACTGTCACGGCACTGATGTTTAAGCTGTTGTTTGCTACAGATATCGGCGTCATCAATTTCATTTTAAGAAGCATGCATTTGATAAACAAAAACATTGAGTGGCTGACAACACCGGGAACAGCAATGTTTGCCCTGATCTGTGCCAATGTATGGATCGGAATTCCTTTTAATATGATCTTAATTTCTACCGGGCTTACCACGATTCCCAAAGAATTATATGAGAGTGCATCCATTGATGGTGCGGGTAAAGTACAGACATTTTTTAAGATTACACTTCCCCTTTTGAAGCCGACGATTGAGTCTGTGCTGATATTAGGATTTATCTATACATTTAAGGTGTACGATCTGGTGTATGTCATGACGAGCGGCGGTCCGGTCAACTCCACTCACATGTTATCTACCTATTCTTATAAATTGTCCTTTGAAATGTTTAAGTACAGTAAAGGATCCGCAGTGGCCAATGTACTGCTGGTAATTTTGTTGGTTGTCGGTGTTTTTTATATCAAAGTCACAACAGATGGGGAGGATGCATGATGGATGAGGAGAAGAGATTGTCACGTAAAAAGAATATTTTGTTTGGCATTATTTCGGCGGTGCTGTTGTGTATTCTTCTGTTTCCGCTCTATTGGGCGCTTATTACCTCTTTAAAGACAGAACAGGAAATATTTCAGAATCCGCCAACTTTTTATCCGCATGTGTTGAATACGAAGTCTTATGCAGCGCAGGTGGAAACGGGCGATTTCAATATGTTCCGTTCTTTTGCGAACAGTTTCCTGATTTCAGTGGGGGCAACTGTTATTGCGGTTCTTCTGGCGGTGCCGGCTTCCTATGGGATTGCCAAGTATCATTTTAAAGCAAGAAAGGTGATGCTGCTTTCCTTTCTGGTGACGCAGATGCTGCCGGTATCTGTTCTTCTTACCCCTATGTTTATCATGTTTAAAAACATGCATGTATATAATACCTGGGTGGCGGCGGTGCTGGCGGATGCCACGATTGGGATTCCTTTTTCTGTACTGATTTTGAAGAACTATTTCGCCTCTATACCTAAAGATCTGGAAGAGGCGGCTTATCTGGACGGGTGTAATAAGTTTGGCGCATTTGTGAGAATTTTAATTCCCATTGCCAAACCGGGTGTCATGGTCTGCGCTATCTTTTCTTTTCTCTATGCATGGGGAGACCTGGCATATGGCATGACCTTTATTCTGGATCAGGAGAAGAGACCGATTACGGCCGGTATCTTTAACTTTATGGGGCAGTATGGAACGAAGTGGAGTTATCTGACGGCCTTTGCGGTGGTGACGATCATTCCGGTTGCATTAATCTTTATCTTTATGCAGAAGTATATCGTAAGCGGTATGACCAGCGGGGCGGTCAAAGGGTAAAAGGAGGAAAAGAGGATGCTGGAAATAAAGGAGAATAAGTTGATTTATCACTATGACGCAGAGAAGGTTTGGATTGAGCCCTGGGGGCCTGATGCCCTGCGGATACGTGCTACAAAGGAAAGACAGATGCCGGAAGAGACCTGGGCATTGTGCCGCAAAGGTGAGGCGGAGGCAGATATTTCCTACACTGAACAGGGGGCAAGGATTGTCAACGGCAGGATTCGTGCGGACATTACGAAACTGGGCAAGATTATGATATATAATGCTAAAGGGAATTTGCTTTTGGAAGAGTACTGCAGGAACCGCAGGGACATACTGGATTCCAAATGCAGTGCGATCGAGGTGGAGGCCAGGGAGTTTAAGCCTGTTCAGGGCGGAGATTATCACCTGACCATGCGGTTTGAGTCGGTGGATAAGGACGAGAAAATATACGGCATGGGGCAGTATCAGCAGCCCTATCTGGATTTAAAAGGACTTGATCTGGAACTGGCCCACCGCAATTCCCAGGCTAGTGTGCCTTTTGCAATTTCTTCTCTAGGATATGGCTTGTTGTGGAACAATCCCGGTGTGGGGCGTGCGGTGTTTGGCAAGAACATCATGAGCTTTGAGGCCTATTCCACCAAGGCCTTGGACTACTGGGTAACTGCCGGGGATACGCCGGCCCAGATTGAAGAAGCCTATGCGGCCGTGACCGGTACGGTACCCATGATGCCGGAGTACGGTCTTGGTTTCTGGCAGTGTAAGCTTCGTTACCAGACTCAGGAAGAACTGCTTCATGTGGCCAGGGAGTATAAACGCAGAAATCTGCCTATTGACTTAATCGTCATTGACTTCTTCCATTGGCCCAAACAGGGAGAATGGAAGTTTGATCCGGTATACTGGCCGGATCCGGATGCCATGGTACGGGAATTAAAAGAGATGGGAATAGAATTGATGGTATCCATCTGGCCTACTGTGGATAAGACCTGTGAGAATTATGAGGAAATGTTGGAGAAGGGTTATCTGATCCGTACAGAGAGAGGATTTCGTGTGGGTCTGGATTTTCAAGGGGCTACCATTCATTATGATGCTACGAATCCCGAAGCCAGAGACTATTTGTGGAACAAAGTTAAGAAGAATTATTACGATAAGGGAATCAAGGTTTTCTGGCTGGATGAGGCGGAACCTGAATATACGGTTTATGATTTTGATAATTATCGCTATCACAGAGGGACCAACCTGCAGATCGGCAATACCTATCCGGTGGACTATGCCAGAACCTTCTATGAGGGCATGGAGAGGGAAGGACAGGAAAACATAGTGAACCTTCTGCGCTGTGCCTGGGCGGGAAGCCAGAGATACGGAGCCCTTGTGTGGTCTGGGGATATCGCTTCCAGTTTTGAGAGTATGAGGAATCAACTGGCGGCAGGACTGAATATGGGACTTGCGGGAATTCCCTGGTGGACGACGGACATCGGTGGATTCCACGGGGGTGATCCGGATGATCCGAAATTCAGGGAACTTTTTGCCAGATGGTTTGCCTGGGGGACTTTTTGTCCGGTCATGCGTCTGCATGGGGATAGAGAACCAAGACAGCCTCAGTATGGAACAACAGGCGGAGCCTCCTGCTGTTCGGGTGCGGATAATGAAGTGTGGAGCTATGGGGAAGAGGTGTATGAAATCTGTAAGAAGTATATGGAATATAGAGAGCAGATGCGCCCCTATACAAGAAAGCTGATGGAAGAAGCCCATGAGAAAGGTACGCCAGTCATGAGGACACTTTTCTATATGTATCCGGAAGATGCTGCATGTTGGGAAATGGAAGATGAGTATATGTACGGTCCGGATGTATTGGTAGCACCGGTTCTTCATGCTGGGCAGGAGAAGCGCAGTGTTTATCTTCCCCAAGGAGATGACTGGGTGGAGAGCTTTACCGGCAGGGAATATGCGGGTGGTCAGAAGGTAGAGGCGGATACGCCCCTGGATGTGATTCCGGTGTTTGTAAGGAAAAAGTGAAATTAAGATGATATGTTTCATGTGGGAAAGGGATTGCGCCGAGCAGTCCCTTTCTGCTATAATCGGTAGCGATAAAGGATTACTACAAGAGGAATAAGGCATGAGCAGATACAAATTAATTGCCCTCGATATGGATGGCACACTATTAAAATCAGATAAAACGTTAGACCCGGATACTATCCGCGATCTTGCCAAGGCGGCAGAACAAGGTATCCAGGCGGTATACTGTTCCGGACGCGGAATCATGGAACTGGCCGACTATGTGAAGAAGCTTCTCTGTATGCGTTATGCTGTCTGCATGAGTGGAGCGTTGGTATATGATTTGCAGGAGGAAAAGACCATCTTTTCGCAGGCCATAGCCGGGGAATATGTCAGAGAGATTGTGGAGACAGCGGCAAGGTATGATGCCATGGTGCATTTTATGACGGAGAAGGAATCTATCGCCAGAAAAGATCAGGTGATGCATATGGCGGACTTTCATATGGGCGTTTATCAGCCAATGTTTTGGAAGGTGGCCAAAGGGGTAGAAGACATGGAGACGGAAATAAGACGTCATGGCGAGATTCCAAAGGTCAATGTGTTTTTCCGCTCGGCGCAGGACAGGCAGGAAGCTTATGAGGCGTTACGGCATCTGCCCTTGTATTTTGCCTTTTCGGAAGAAACTTCTTTGGAGATGAACGCGGCCGGTGTGACCAAAGAAAGCGGTCTGCGGGCCCTGGCGGATTATCTGGGAGTAGCAATGGCGGATATGGTAGGAATCGGTGACGCGGACAATGACCGTGCTATGTTGGAGGCCGTTGGCTTATCGGTAGCCATGGGAAATGCGGCGGAGGATATTAAGGCATTGTGTGATGTGGTTACGGCGGATAATGATCATAATGGTGTGGGACAGGCAATCAGGAAATATTGTCTGACGGGAGAATTGGCCTGACACCCCGATCCTGTATAGAAGAATATCAGGAGTCATAAAAGGAAAGAGGGAAACGGACATGGAAGCGTACCGGGATGACAGGATAAAGAAATACGAATATGTGATGGAGCCGTCGGAGATACGGGAATTTTGCCAGGCGGCTTTCTGGGAGCAGATGAAATGCCGCAGGAGAGTGTGGCTGTGTCTGGTGCTTATCATGGCAGCGGAGTTTTTCTTTATTCGGGAGGCGGCTGTGGTGATTGCCGTTATGGTTATGGTGATGCTTTTGGTGTCCGGAATTTACCAGTATACGGCCATTGCGAAGATGCTGGAGGGACAGCCTTGGTGTGTCTGGCTTCAGGACGGCAGGCTGAAGGTAGAAAGAGGCGATTACAGTGAGGTTGCCTGTCATAACATACAGTTTATCCGTGTGACGAAGCATCTTTTGCTGTTGGGATATTTGCAGACGGTAAACCGGCCCGCCTGGTTTGTGCTGCCGCTTCGTATTTTCGAGGATGTGCAGGAGCAGGAGGCATTTCTTGCCCAGGTACGGAATCCGCAGGATGGATTTGGAGCAGAATCCGCAGGTACGATGGGGCAGGAGCTGACAGAAGCAGTGCCGCAGGAGTATATGCGGTTCTCTTATATCCTGAACGGGGAAAGATGGGTGCGGCTCCAGAAGGGGGCGGCAGATATTTTAAACAGTGACAGTCTGGGCAGACCGGTCCGGACCCGGGCCATGCTCATCTGGGGACCGGTGATGGCGGCGGCCTGCATAAGTGCGGCCTATGTTGTGGCGGGAACGCTCAACTGGATGCTGGTGTGCTTTTGTCTGGCCATTACGCTATGGATGATATTGCGGATTTATTACCGGGATCCGGAGAAGAACATCCGCAAACAGTTAGAATCTCCGGACATGTGTGCCAGATTGTGCGGGCAGTGGCAGGTGTCTTTAACGGAAAAAGGAATATCTGTGAGCATGCCTGCGGGTATGATGAGCTTCTGTTCGTGGGAATCTCTGGCATGGCTTATGGAAACGGAGGAGGCTTTCTATCTTTTTCATAAGGATAAAAAGCATTTTATCATAATCGCCAAGGAAAGTTTTGTCAGTTGGGAGCAGGTAGATATTTTCCATCGCATCTGCATGGATAAGGGGCTCCAAAAGATTATGGAAAAGAAAGCACACTATATGCCGGCATGGGCTTCCTGGCTGATGTTAGGATTGATTTTGCTTGTGAGTCTTTTGGTTCTTATGCTGAAAATTTTTCAGGATAGTGGAAGGGGAACAGGAACAGACCCTGAGTACGGGGAACTGGTGGTGGAACATAAAACATCGGTTTTCTCTGCCCCGCAGGGGCGTGTTTCTTTGGATGAACAGGTGGAAATTCTGGAATCTTTGGGGATTCATGTGCCGCAGGAAACGGCAGATTCGGTGCGGGATGCCATGGAAGAATATGATATGTATGATATGGTGGAGGAGAGTCCCTACACCGTGCTTTTGATGAATATGGGCGGCCCTGTCTACGATGAGGAATGGAATCTGGTGGGCTATGCAGAGGATGTATTCTGGTTTGATTTTGAGGGAATTGATATTTATACAGATTATATAGAAGTTCTCAACGGTATGCTTGCGCTGGCGAAGGACAGTCCTTTGGAGGGTGTCTGTAACATCGAAGAAAATACGGATGAGATGGATTGGGAACAAGGCAGCGGAACGATTACAGTAAGCGTTAACTGGAATGGTCAAACATATCTGTATGATATGGAAGTCTATTATGACTGGATTGACGAGAAAGTGCTGGGGATTCTCAATTCGCTGCCTGGGCAGGAAGCATCGCAGAAGCGGTTTTATGTGACGGGAGATGACGGACAGGGGGCTATCGTATTTTTCTGTACGCCGGATTG
This sequence comes from Lachnospiraceae bacterium UBA7086, assembly GCA_002492525.1. Taxonomy (GTDB): domain Bacteria; phylum Bacillota; class Clostridia; order Lachnospirales; family Lachnospiraceae; genus UBA3282. The sequence goes on from DKZA01000036.1 coordinate 68,565, forward strand.
GGCAGAGCAGTTTAGTCATAAAACAGGACTTGTACTGGAATCATGTACAATCCAGCCAGATGATATTCAAAAGACAAATGACTAAGACGGTCAATTATTATGCAATAGGAATCTTTTCCATTTATCCGAGGCAGAGGAGCAGAACGCGCAAATTTACTTTTTTTCCAGAAATTCCTTGCGGTACTGACTGGGTGAAATATTGTAATAAGTGCGGAAGGCTTTGCTGAAATAATGATTATCTGCATAGCCGAGACGTTCTGCTATGTCGATGATCTTATTATTCTCGTCCTCCAAAAGCTCCTTGGCACGTTCCATACGCAGTTTCAGAACATACTCGTAGATGGTGAAACCGTACTTGTTGCGGAACAGTTTGGTCAGATATTCAATGGAAAAGAAATATTTCTCTGCAAACATGGTAATCTTGATATTCTGGCAATAGTTGCTGTCGATGTATTCTTTGATGATACGGACGGCTTCTTCGGGGGATATTTCTTCCCGGGTGTCCTTTGCCTGTTGGAAAGAGGCTTCCGGATCGATGCGCAGAAGTGCCTTTTCGATGGCGGCGTTCAGTTCTTCTTCCACCACGGGTTTCAGCAGATATTCGCAGGCCCCATAGCGGATGGCCTGCTGCGCATAGGAAAACTGATCGTAGCCGCTTACGACGATATACTGGCTGTCCGGAAATTCCTGGGAAGCTTTCATCAGGAAGGAGGCGCCGTCCATGACCGGCATATTCATATCCACGAACACAATATCAGGATGAAATTCCCGCATGGCGGACAGACCGTCTTTGCCGTTGACAGCCAGCTGCGGGGGCTCCATATGATAATATTTCCAGTGCCCTAGTTTCTGAATGGCGATCTGCACCGGTTTTTCATCATCAATGATCAGTGCTCTATACATAAGGGACTCCTTTCATGACCGGAAGGGTCAATACAATTTCCGTGTACTGCGTTTCCTGGGTATGAATCTCCAGGGAGGCGGGTTTATCATAGAGAAGCTGGATTCGGCTGTGGAGATTAGCAAGGCCGATTCCGCCGTATTTTCCTGTGTTTTTCTGAAGATCAAAATCTGCGTACAGCTTATCGAGCTGCTGCGGTGCGATTCCGCACCCGTTATCCCGAACGATAATGATAATATTGTTGTCATGATATTGTGCAGAAACCTCAATATGAATCTTATCTGCATTGCCGGATTTTCCATGTATGATGGAGTTCTCCACCAGTGTCTGGATGCTGATTTTCGGAATCAGGCAGTTTTCCGTAGCGGGATCCACATCGCTGGAAAAGGTCAGAGCTTCATCCATACGGATTTTCTGCAGGAAAATATAATCGTTTACGTAGCTCATTTCCTGTTTAAGAGGCACCAGGGTATCGCCCTTGATGGTGTAGCGCAGATTGGAAGCTAGGGAGGTGACCATCTTGTGAATCTGCGGCTGATCGTTGATCAGGGCCTCTGTGGAAACAGCCTGCAAAGTGTTGTATAGGAAATGAGGGTTTAACTGGGCTTCCAGGGCAGCCAGTTTGGCGTCTTTTTCACTTAATTCCGCCACATAGGTGCGCTTGATCAGCTGGTCGATGTGGGAAACCATGGAATTAAAGTTGTCTGAAAGTCCGCGTATTTCGGTGCTTCCCTCTACATTGATCCTGGTGTGAAAATCGCCCTCACCGGTTTTTTGCATCTGATTCGTGAGTGCCCGCAATGGAATCGTCAGAAGACGCAGGAGCATATAGATCAGTAGTATGGTGAAGAGCCAGACCCAGATACCGCTCACAATGATGGACTGCCGTAACTTACCAATCTGGGAGTCTATGTAGGAGAGCGGCGTCAGGCTGACCAGATGGATGCCGGTGGTTTTGCTGGATGTTTCCACGATCAGGAAAGGCTGTCCCATGAATTGCACGGTTTCATGATTTTCTGCCTGCTTCTGTCTATTGGAGAGAGCACGCAGAAAGGCTTCGTGATTGTCGGGCAGATCTGAATGATTGGAAAAGATAATCTCTTCCTTATCGTTCAAAAATACGATGATTTCTCCATGTTCCGAATGGTTTTCAATCAGCTGTTTGGCGTAAGTGTCATCCAGTTTCAGCCGGACAATGGCCTGGCTGATCTTGCCTTTGATCTGAAAAAGAGAGTGGTAGTAGATAAGGCTTTCGGAAGAATCGGAAGCCTTGATGCTGTGATTCATGCTGCTCTCTTCACAATCTATGAGGGCCTCGCTCACACCCTCAGGAGCTACTTCCTGGGTAATGATATGCTGCTGGCCGTTGGTACGGCCGATGGAAAGATCCTGGTGGATCAGATACAGTTCATAGTCGAGGATATCGTTCCTTGTATAATAATAATAGAACATCTGCTGTTTGGCATAGGAGAGCTGATCGGAAGTAAGAGGCGTATCCTGCTCCACAATCCTGGTAAAACGGGAATCATAATAGGGCTGGATACAGAAATTGGCAAGATCTTGAAGGTAATTATCCAGATTTTCCAGTTCCAGACTGAGAATTTTGTCAGTGGTGCTGATCTGGTTATTGATGGTGAGATTTCTGGTAGAAGTATAGTCTTTATAAATCAGATAGCCGGCAACCAGTGTGGTAATCAGAACCATAAATATAGTTAACTGCATCCAAAGAGCTGTACGGTTCAGTAGTGTCTTGCAGTATGTTTTAAGCTTCTTTTTGAGTATTGGCTGTCTCATAGGTCTCCTGCCAGGGATTGTGCAAACTGCTGTTATGCAATACACAATGTCACACATTTTCTACAAATATATCTTACTATATTCTGAAAAACAGGACAATAGTAATAAACATTTGTTCAAAAATTTGCACCTATCTGTTTGAAAAATTCCATTTTGCTGACAAAATCAATAAATTATAATAAAAGAAAATTCCTGCGGAATTATCTTTGCGAGGACTGCTGCGCAGCCTCGGATGTAATCAGATATTTCTCCGCTTATTCGAGGCCGCGTAGCGGATCTCGCAAAGTTGTTTGCGCAGCAAATTACTTTTTAAGAAAGGAATGTACAGTCTATGAGCAAAAAAGCAAAAAGACAGTTGGAAACCGTACTGTTTTCCCTGCCGGCGATTATTTTGGTGTGTCTGATGATGTATCTGCCGTTTGTTCTTAGTGGATACTATTCGCTGACAGAGTGGAACGGTATTTCCAAGGACGCCAAGTTTATCGGTCTGCAGAACTTTAAGACGATCTTTGTGGAGAGCAGTGATTTTAGGGAATCGCTCTGGTTTACTACCCGCTACACTTTCTTTTTTGTGATTTTTTCCAATGTTTTTGCATTGGCGCTGGCCGTAGTTCTCACGAAAAAATTCAAGGCGGCAAACTTTTTCCGGGGGATTTTCTTCATTCCCTATATCATGAGTATGACGATCGTGGGCTTTATCTGGAAATTCATCTTTACCAGCGGCTTCGAGAAACTCTATGAAATCACAAAGTGGGGGTTCTGGAATTACAGCTGGCTGGGAGATACGAAACTGGTATTTTATTCAGTGGCCTTTGTAGGCGTATGGCAGTCTTTGGGATTTTATATTGTGCTTTACATAGCAGGTTTACAGGCAGTACCCAAAGATGTGATGGAAGCGGCAGTCGTGGATGGTGCTTCCAACAGACAGAAATTCTTTAAAGTGACGTTACCGCTTCTTGGGCCTTCTTTCACCACCTGTATCTTTATGTCCTTGACCAATGGCCTGAAGGTGTTTGATATTATTCTGGCGCTTACTAAGGGCGGGCCGGGAACGGCTACCAACAGCGTGACTTTACAGATTTATAAAGAAGCGTTTACCAATAACAATTATGGCCTGGGTTCGGCACAGTCCATCATTTATTTCCTGTTTGTGCTGATTTTGACCCAGCTTGTATTGAAGGGGTTCAGTAAGAAGGAGGTTGATCTGTAATGAGTCGGGATACGAAGAGAAAAGTAAGTAAGTGGACGATGATCATCTGCCTTTTACTGGTGGCATGTTTCTATATTTATCCGGTATTTTTGATGGTCATGAATTCCTTTAAGCCATTTGGCGAGATTATAGGCGATGTGCTGGCACTTCCTAAGAGCCTTGATCTTTCCAACTACACCTATGTGGTGGATAAGATGAAATACTTGCTGCTGTTTCGCAACAATGTAATTATCACCGCGATCGGTATTGCCGGTATTGTGGTATTTTCTTCCATGGCGGCGTATATCCTGGAAAGAAGAGAGGGAAGATACTGTAAGATTGCGCACACGATCATTATTACACCGATGCTGATTCCCTTCCAGGCAATCATGATCACCCTGTTAAAATCCATGAATATATTCCATCTTTCCGGCAGTAAGATCGGATTGGGAATTCAGTACTGGGGATTTGGCATCCCGATGGCAACTTTTATCATCTATAATTTTATGAAGACTATCCCCAAGGAGCTTGACGAGAGCGCTACCATAGACGGAGCCTCTACCTTCCGTACCTTTGTATCCATCATTTTCCCGCTGTTAAAATCGGTGGTGGTCACCGTGATCGTGTTGGATGTGATGTGGATCTGGAACGATTTCTTACTGCCTCTGTTGATGGTCAACAGTAATAACGAGACCAAGACATTGGTGCTGGCGGCCTACACCTTTGTGGGACAGATGAATACCAAATGGAACTATGCATTGACTGCTATGGTACTGGCAATTGTGCCTTCCGTCATCGTGTTCATTCTGTTACAGAAGTATATCGTAGAAGGCGTTGTGGCCGGTGCGGTGAAAGGATAAGGTTATCGCAGGAGGCGGATGCTTCCTTGATAATATAGAAAATGGCACCCATACCATCATTTATGGGAGAAGGAGGATATACATGAAAAAGAAATTGCTCAGCGTATTGTTATGTACGGCCATGATCACTACTGTTCTTGCAGGCTGTGGTTCTGGCAGCGATGCAGGAAGTGCACCGGCAGCAGAAGCACCTGCGGCAGAAGAACCGGCAGCAGAGGCGCCTGCGGCAGAAGAACCGGCAGCAGAAGCGCCTGCGGCAGAGGCAGGTTCTTCCGAAGAGGCGGAGATTTATATGTTCATCTCTTCCCCTGAGTATGCAGATGCAATCAATACATTGATTGACGAGTACAAAAATGTAGCGCCGAACGTAACAATCAACTATGAGACAACACAGAACGACTATCCGACGCTTTTGAAAGCAAAGTTAAACTCCGGCGAAGTGCCTGATATTTTCTCTTCCACATCTGGTAAAGAGATTGATGTGTATAAAGAGTACTCGTTTGACTTGAGCGGTCAAGCATTAGAGACAACCATGCAGCCCGCAGTGGCAAGCATGATGGCATCCCCGGAGGATGGTTCCGGTCTCTATGGTATTGCAATCAAAGGTAATTACTTTGGTATGATTTACAATAAGGCTATCTTTGAAGAGTGTGGGATTACAGAGTTCCCGCAGACAGTAAGTGACATGGAAGCAGCCTGCGAGAAGATTTCCGCAGCAGGTTACAAGCCTTTCACCACAGGATTCAATGAGTGGTGGGTATTCAAACATGTATGGCAGCACTTCCTGGATGCGGCAGCAGCTAATGCAGGTATCAGCTCTGCAGAACTGGTAGCGAAGTTTGAAAAAGGCGAGGCAAAGGTTTCCGATTATCCGGAACTGTACAACAACTTCTTCAACTTCATTGATCTGGTTGTAAAATATGGTGATGACAAACCGCTTGAGACAGCTCTCGACGGTGAATTATCCGCATTTGGTACTGGCAAGGCGGCTATGATCGTAGGACAGGGCGCATGGGTAGAGGCAGACTTACTGGCAATCGATCCTAACTTACAGATTGGTTTCAATGGCTATCCGGTAACGGATGATGCAGCACAGTGTCAGGTAATTGCAGGTTCCGATCAGGCACTTCGTATCTCCGCAGACTCCGATGCATTACAGGCGACACTTGATTTCGTGAACTGGTGGTATACTTCCGATTACGGCAAGGCATGGTTCACAGATGTTGCCGGTGTGGTACCGCCTGTGGTATCTGATGTAGAGAGTACCTTTGAAGTTGTAAAACAGGGTGATGCCCTGAGTGCTTCCAAGGGAGCCGCTGATCTGTCCATCTGCTATTCCACAGACAGCTGGCATCAGACCTTCGGTGAGATCATGCAGTCTTATATCTCCGGCGCGGCAGATAAAGATGCATCCTGTGCACAGATTGAGCAGCAGTGGGCAGCCATTGACGGTGCAAACTAAATGATGATATATTGATGTAGAGAAAGGCTGCTATCTTATTGAGCCCCTCAGAGAGAGTGGTGAAGAAGATGGCAGCCTTTTTTTAGAGGCTCTTAAGAAGTCAATCATTGACCGGGCTGGATATTATTGTCAGTATGCCGACCACGGGAGATAGAAAATTCTTAAAGAGGCCCTAGAACTTGTTTAAATCCTTCGGATTAAAACGGCCAGCACTTAGCGAGGTTTCTCACGAGCTTAGTGACTGTTGCGCTGTGAAAGGAGCGAAAGCGTGCCGATGGAGAAATTTCTATCTCCCTTAGCACTGCTGTCAAAACTGACAAATATGTTACAAAAAAGTGACTTATATAGTCAATCATATTTTGCAAAAAAAGGAGGAAATCATATGAAATTTACAGAAGGCTACTGGCTGCGCAGTGAGCGGGTCACGGCTTCCTATGCTTCCCAGGGGTTTTATGCATCAAAGACGGAACGGGGGATGCGTATTGTGGCACCCGAACGTAAAATACTGAATCGCTGGGATGCCCAGAATATTTCTACCATCACCATTGATTTTATTGCTTTTGCCGAGAATAATATTCTGGTGAAAGCGAGACATTATGAAGCTTATGAAGATGCGGAAGCCAGATATGACTTAACTGGTCAAGACGTTCCTTTTGCGGTACAGATTACAGAAGACGAGGCCGTGATGACAAGCGGTGCTGTGACGGTGCGGTTTGACAGACGGGAGGGAACATATTGCTTCGAGGCGGCGGGCAAAGTGGTTACGGGATGCGGTTTCCGCAACCTTGGCTATATCCGTTATGATAAGCAGCCAAGCACCATGTTTCCGCAGGAAAACTATCTTTCCGAGCGTCACACGCCCTATATGGTGACAGAACTCTCCTTAAAGGCAGGGGAGCGGGTTTACGGTCTGGGCGAACAGTTCACGTCCTTCACCAAAAACGGACAGGTGGTGGAAATGTGGAACGAGGATGGCGGCACATCCTCTCAGGTGGCTTACAAGACGGTGCCCTTTTATATGACCAGCGAAGGATATGGCATTTTTGTGGATCACAGTACCCCGGTTTCTTTCGAGGTGGCCAGCGAGAAGGTGGAATATGTAGGATTTTCCGTGCCCGGTGAGGAACTGCGTTATCACTTTATTTATGGGCCAACACCCAAGGAAGTACTAGTCAGATATACGGATATGACAGGGAAACCGGCTTTGCCGCCGGCCTGGTCATTTGGATTGTGGCTGACCACATCCTTTACCACGGATTATGATGAGAAGACCACCAGTTCCTTTATTGACGGGATGGCTGAGCGCGATATTCCTCTTCGGGTATTTCACTTTGACAGCTACTGGATGAAGGCACTTCACTGGTGTGATTATGAGTGGGACGATCAGACATTTTCCGATGTGAGAGCCATGCTGAAGCGTTATAAAGAGGAAAAGGGCTTGAAAATCTGTGTCTGGATCAATCCGTATATTGCCCAGGGGACGCCTTTCTTTAAAGAGGGTATGGAAAAGGGATATTTTGTGATGCGTAAGGATGGCAGAGGCGCTAAACAGGTGGATTTCTGGAACCCGGGAATCGCGTTGGTGGACTTTACCAATCCGGATGCGAAAGAGTGGTATATCGGGAAACTGCGTACCCTTGTGGATATGGGGGTGGACTGCTTTAAGACTGATTTTGGTGAGCGGATCCCTATTGATGTGACATATCACAATGGGGCGGATCCTCTCAGTATGCATAATTATTATACGTACCTTTATAATAAAGCCGTATTTGAGATGTTAAAAGAGGTGAAAGGGGAAGAAGAGGCAGTACTCTTTGCCAGGAGCGCTACCGCAGGCTGTCAGCAGTTCCCGGTACACTGGGGCGGAGACTGTTCTGCTTCCTATCCTTCCATGGCGGAGACACTGCGGGGCGGTTTAAGCTTTGCCATGAGTGGATTTTCCTTCTGGAGTCATGATATCTCCGGATTTGAGAAAACGGCCTCACCGGACATCTATAAGAGATGGTTACAGTTTGGTATCTTTTCTTCCCACAGCAGGCTGCATGGCTCCCAGAGCTATCGTGTGCCCTGGCTGTTTGACGAGGAGGCCTGTGATGTAGTGAGGTACTTTGTCAATCTCAAATGCCGGTTGATGCCTTATCTGTACGGACAGGCGGTGTACGCCCATGAGACTGGTATTCCCATGATGCGTCCTATGGTTTTGGAATTCCCAGATCAAATGGGTGTAAAGGATCTGGATATGCAGTATATGCTGGGAGATTCCGTTCTGGTGGCGCCGATTTTCAGAGAGGACGGTGTGGGAGAATATTATCTGCCGGAGGGGCAGTGGACGCACCTGATCAGCGGAGAGGTAAGAGAAGGCGGCAAATGGTACCGCGAGACCTATGATTATTTCTCATTGCCGGTATTTGTAAGAGATAACACACTGCTTGCCATGGGCAGCAATGAGAAGCTGCCGGATTACGATTATACGAAAGACCTGGAACTGCATCTGTATGCGCTTTCTGATGGTGCAGAGACGGTCTGCAGGATTCCGGATTTATCTGGTAAAATCGTGATGACGGCCAAAGCAGTCCGCAGAGGGGATACCGTTATTTTTGAGACTGACCGCCCGGAGAAAAAGCCGGTATTGGTAATTCATGGTATGCCGGAAGTTACCAGGGTGGAAGGCGATGTGAAGGTGGAACGGAAGTAAGCGGTTATTTGACAGCAAAGACAGTATATTACAAAGAAGCGGGTGCTCTGGCACCCGCTTTTGACTATAAAAGTTGTATCCCATTCTTCTTGGCTTCTGCCACGATTTCAGCCGGCCAGAGCGAACACTGTACTTCGCCGATGTGGGCTTTGCGCAGGAAAAACATACAGATTCTGGACTGCCCGATGCCGCCGCCGATGGTGAAAGGAAGCGTTTCGTCCAGGATGGCTTTCTGGAAGGGAAGCTTTGCCCGTTCCGGACAGCCGGCCTTATCAAGCTGGGAAAGGAGTGCGTCCTTATCGACCCGGATGCCCATAGAAGATAATTCCAGAGCAATGTCAAGTACCGGATAGTAGACCAGAATATCCGCATTGAGAGCCCAGTCATCATAGTCCGGCGCACGGCCGTCGTGTTTGACGCCGGAGGCCAACAGATCGCCGATTTGCATCAGACAAACGGCGCCTTTTTCTTTGGTTATGTAATATTCCCGCTCCTTTGGTGTTTTGTCCGGATAAAGGTCTTCCAGTTCCTGGGTGGTGATAAAGAAGATATCATGGGGCAGGATTTCGTTGATGTAATCATACTGGATGGCCATGTATTTCTCCGTTTTCCGAAGAACCTTATAGACATTCTTTACGGTATCCTGCAGATATGCCAGACAGCGTTCCTCACGGGAAATGATTTTTTCCCAGTCCCACTGATCCACATAAATAGAATGAATATTGTCCGTGATCTCATCTCTGCGGACGGCACTCATATCCGTGTAGAGTCCTTCTCCGTGCGAAAAACCATACTCATCCAGGGCCATACGCTTCCATTTGGCTAAGGAGTGCACGATTTCTGCCGGAGCGTCATCCTGTTCTTTGATGCCAAAAGAAACAGGGCGTTCCACGCCGTTTAGGTTGTCGTTTAAGCCGGACGCCGGGTCAACAAACAGGGGTGCTGAGACTCTCAGTAAATGAAGTTTCTCTGCCAGAAGATTTTGGAAAAAGTCTTTCACCGTCTTAATGGCCACCTGGGTGTCGTAGAGATTTAAGGCGGATTTGTAATCTTTGGGAATAAGTAAATGTTCCATAGATAACCTCGCTTTGTATGCAGATATAATACCTGCTTTTTAAATTCTATTTAACCGCTTTTTGGAGAAGAAAGCAAGAAAAAAATTGTGGATGTTCAATTTATGAAAAATTCTTGCATAGTATCTTATGTTTGTCTTATAATAAATATTAAGTTGACAGATTTCTATTCTGTCTTTGGAGAACTATCTCCATCTTTTATTGATTCTTTCCGATGGTCGGAAATAATCCCGTAACTATTGTTATTTGGCTGAGTCATGAGTTCGTTTGATGTGTTATGGTGTGACTGTTCTTTGCTAGTCTGTTTTCTTCTGGATGATTGGCCGGATTTTTACCTGATACCTTCAAGATTTCCTTGTATTCAGTCAGAAAAAACTGTATAATGGAGGAAAATCTATGACAAATCGAAATGAGAGAAAATGGTACAGGCATGGAAACTGGCGGAGGAGAATCTGGTTTAACCGGAAATATAAGGATGTCCTTTTCAGACGTCTTTTCCGGGAAAAACAGGACCTGTTGGAGCTTTACAATGCTTTAAATGGCAGTACCTATGAGAATCCCAACATGCTCTCACAGATATATTGTTGGCGGAGAGAGGAGTGGTGATGCATATGCTCTTAACGGAATATGATGAGAAGAAACATCTGAAGAATACCTTTCGGGAGGGCCGGGAAGAAGGAGAGAGAATAGGACGGGAAAGGGGCCGGCAGGAGAAACTGAAGGAACTGGTGCAAAAGAAACTGGCCAAAGGAAAGAATGTTTTGGAAATTTCAGAGGAACTTGAGGAAGAGATATCAGTGATTGAAGAGATGGTTTCCAGCTTGACAGCGGATTATCATACCTGTCATCATAATCTGTAATCAGGCAGTGCGGGAGCGTATAGCAACAGACTATACGCTCTTTTCAGTTTAAAGAACAAATGTTCTGAATGGTATTGCAATAAAACCAGGAAAGTGATATGATGATAAAGCAAACATATGTTCTGTTCTCTGAAAAACAGAGGATGAATAAACAGACACTTCACGGATACAGGGAGTATGGTTATAGCAATGGAAGTCAGAATTTCACCGCAGATGTCGGTTATGGATAAACTGAAAATATTGGGGGCGGCAGCAAGGTATGATGTGTCCTGCAGTTCCAGCGGTTCTTCCAGAAAGAACGACGGACAGGGTATCGGGAATACGGTGGCAGCCGGGCTGTGTCACAGCTTTGCAGCGGATGGCAGGTGTGTGTCTCTTTTAAAAATTTTATTTACCAATGAGTGCATCTATGACTGCCGTTACTGTATCAATCGATGTTCCAATGATGTGCCGAGGGCATCTTTTACACCGGACGAAGTATGTGAACTGACGATGGAGTTTTACAGGCGCAATTATATAGAAGGGTTATTTTTGAGTTCCGGTATCCTTTACAGCCCTAATTATACCATGGAACTAATCTGCGAGACCGTGCATAAACTGCGCACAGTACATCGTTTTCAGGGATATATTCATGTGAAGGCAATCCCGGGGGCAGACCCGCTTTTGATACAGCGGGCCGGATATCTGGCGGATCGTATGAGTGTCAATCTGGAGATGGCTACTGCTGAGGGGCTTAAGGCGATGGCACCCAATAAACACCGCAAGAATATTTTAAAGCCTATGCGCCAGATTCAGAACGGTATCACGGAAAATAAAAATGAACTCACTTTATATAAACATGCGCCGCATTTTTGTGAAGCAGGACAGTCCACGCAGATGGTGATCGGGGCTTTGCCGGAAAGTGATTACCAGATCATGTCGGTGGCGGAGAATCTTTATGATAAATTTTCCTTAAAAAGAGTATATTACTCGGCTTTCGTAAATGTAAATGAGGATAAAGACCTGCCGGCGCTGGCAGGAGGACCGCCGCTTCTTCGGGAGCACAGATTGTATCAGGCAGACTGGCTGCTGCGGTTTTATGATTTTAAGGTGGACGAACTGTTGACGGTGGACAGACCAAACTTTAACACAGCCATTGATCCGAAGGCGGATTGGGCAGTGCGGCATCTGGAGCTGTTTCCGGTGGAGATTAATCGGGCGGATTACCGGCTTCTTCTGCGGATTCCGGGGGTGGGTGTCAAGAGTGCCAGAAGAATCGTCAGTGCCAGAAGATTCGGCAGTCTTACGTTTGAGGATTTAAAGAAGATAGGGGTGGTCTTAAAGCGGGCTTTGTATTTTATTACCTGTAACGGCAGGATGATGTATCCTACGAAGATAGAAGAAAATTATATTGTACGCAACCTGACTTACCAGAATCAGATGGGCAGGGGCGAAAAGCTTCCTTTTATGACAGATGGAACCATATATCAGCAGTTGTCTTTATTCCCGCGAGCAACGAGCTAAGCGGACATGCTGACGGCGGGATCTTTGACTTTCATGAGACACTGACATGTTTGGGAAAGGACAATATATTACTATATGGAAGAAAAATACTTAGTCTGCGAAGACTCTCTGGAAGGAATCTTCACCGGCATTTATGAGGCTTATGCCTTAAGGGAGGGGCATGAGCATGTGCATATTCAGATCGGGGAAGAGGATAACTACAGATTGTTTGCTGTTTATCTGCATATTTTACCGGATGCTGTCAAGACTGCTAAGGTGGCGCGGACTCTGCTTGAGAGACTGGGAGAGAGTGTCTATCATGGACTCTGCCGGGCGGCGGCTTCTTGTTATCCGGATAAAGGGGAGGCAGTTTATAAGGCAGTGGTGGATGCTTTGTCTGCCGGCAGCGGCAGGCGGGTGATGGAAAATCTGAGAAATCCCTATGTACACAGAACCTTTGAACTGGCGCGCTATACAGCTAATGAGGCGCATTACGAGAAGGAGTTCATCCGTTTTCAGGAATTGGAGCAGGGGATTCTCTTTTCCAGAATAGGGCCCAGAAATAATGTGATTCCTTTTATTATGCCACATTTTGCAGACCGGTTGTGCCCGGAGAATTTCATGATCTACGATGAGAATCGGGAACTTTTTGGTGTCCATCCGGCCAAAGAAGAGTGGTATCTGGTGTCAGCGCAGGGAGATTTTGTGCCGGAGAGATTAAAATGGTCTGTCAGGGAAGAGGAATATCAGGAATTATTTAAGGTATTTCATGAGACGATTGGCATTAAAGAGCGGAAAAACGAGCGTCTGCAAAGGCAGATGTGCGCGTATCGTTACCAAGATTATATGGTGGAATTTCATAAAAAGTGAATAAAATGTGTTTATGACTTTTATGAAGTAAAGTACTTTATAGTCATATGTTATCAAATTTGTTTTGAATTTCAAGATATCTTGGTAAGATTGCAAAAAAATGCCGGAATTGTATTTTAATGGGTACAAAAAAGCTCCTTTACAAAAGAAAATAAAAGTGTATAATTTACTCCAATGAGGAGACTGAAAACGTTTTTCTATGTGTGCTTTTTGCATACATAAGCGAAAAGGAAGGTGAAAGTTATGCAGCATAAGATTAAATTGAGACCAAATGAAGTAAAGGACTTCGTGTCGGCAGCAAGCAAATGCGCATTTGATGTGGATATTTCCTACAACAGTTTTATTGTGGATGCCAAATCCATTATTGGTGTGTTAGGACTTAATTTCAATCAGATTTTAACTGTTGCGTATAATGGCTATGATGCAGAATTCGAGAAATTTCTTGGAAAATTTGCAGTAGCAGTATAGATTGGTGCCAAAACGTGTCACATTGACTCCCTATGTAAGATGGCGTAATATCTTACATAGGGAGTTTTTGTCTTTTGGGGATAGAAGAAAGAAACAGGAAGGAAATGGTGATGGAAGTACGTATCTCGGTAAGGGGACTGGTAGAATTTATTCTGCGCTCCGGCAATATTGACAATCGAAGAACGGTATCTTCTGACACTGCCATGCAGGAAGGGGGACGCATCCACCGCATGATACAAAGGCGTATGGGGCCAGAGTATCAGGCGGAAGTTTCTCTTCGTTATGTGTATGATGCGGGGGAGTATGAGATTGTGGTGGAGGGGCGTGCCGACGGAATCATTACCGGGATGCAGGCAAAGGATGATCAGATATCCATTATCCGGCAAGAAATCATGCAGCTGCCGGATCTTCAGTCACAGACTTTGCAGTTATCGGGAGCCCAGTCTCAGGATATCCAGCATGTCACGGTGACGATTGATGAGATTAAGGGTACATTCCAGGATTTAAAGAAGATGAAAGAACCAGTGCCGGTACATCTGGCGCAGGCAAAATGTTATGCCTATATTTATGCAAAGCAGCATCAGCTTGACAGTATTCGTGTGCGTATGACTTACTGTCATATGGAAACGGAGGAAATCCGGTATTTTCACTATGATTATACTTTTGCGGAATTATCAGTCTGGTTTATGGATTTGATGGTACAGTATCGCAAGTGGGCGGATTATAGTTTTAAGTGGCAGAAAGCCAGACAGGAATCTATCCGGCAAATGGAGTTCCCGTTTCCTTATCGGGAGGGTCAAAAAGAGCTGGTTACCTATGTTTATCAGACAATCTATCATAAGAGAAAACTTTTTATCGAGGCGCCAACAGGGGTGGGCAAAACGATTTCTACAGTGTTTCCGGCGTTAAAAGCCATGGGGGAAGATCTCTGTGAAAGAATTTTTTATTTCACGGCAAAAACGATTACCCGCACGGTGGCGGACAATACGTTTACCCTGTTAAGAGAACGGGGGCTTCAGATAAAGAGTGTGATCCTGACGGCGAAAGATAAAATCTGCTTTATGGAAGAGAGTGAGTGTAATCCTGTATACTGTCCCTATGCCAAAGGGCATTATGACAGAATCAATGATGCCATGTATGATCTTTTGACGCATGAAGATCGTTATACCAGGGAAATCATAGAAGAGTATGCCGCAAGGTACCAGGTTTGCCCCTTTGAGATGTGCCTGGATATGAGTTTGTTTTCCGATGCGGTGATTTGTGATTATAATTATGTATTTGATCCCCATGTATATCTGCGCAGGTTTTTTTCCGAGGGAATCCGGGGAGAGTATGTCTTTTTGATAGACGAGGCGCATAATCTGGTGGAGCGGGGACGGGATATGTACAGTGCCGTGCTTCGTAAAGAAGATTTTCTGGAACTCAAGCGGACGGTGAGAGCCTACGATGAACGAATTGCGGGAAATCTGGATAAATGTAACAGAGAATTACTTTATTTGAAAAGAGAGTGTGAAACTTACCGGATAGAGGATAACATAGAAGGATTTGTGCGCACGCTGATTCGCTTAAGTTCGGCTGTTGAGGATTATCTGGAAGAGCATGAGGACAGTCCGGTGCGTAAAGAAATCCTGGCATTTTATTTTGAAGTGTCTCATTTTCTGGAAATGTATGAGCTGATGGATGACAACTATGTGACATATACGCAGATGCAGGAAGATGGAAGCTTTATTGTGAAATTGTTTTGCGTAAATCCATCAAATAATCTGCAAAACTGTATGATGCGGGGGAGAAGTACGATCCTGTTTTCAGCAACGCTTCTGCCGATCCAGTATTATAAGAAGTTATTGGGGGCGGAAGAAGGGGATTATGAGGTTTATGCCAAGTCGGTGTTTCGACCGGAGAAGCTTGGGCTGTATATTGGCAGAGAGGTAACCAGCCGGTATACGCGCAGAGGCGACGAAGAATATTATCGGATTGCCTCTTATATTCATAATATTGTCGAAAAGCGGCATGGCAATTATCTGTTGTTCTTTCCTTCCCATGCTTTTCTGCGGCAAATTTATGAGATTTATCAGATATATTTTAATGCGGAAGAAACAGTGGAATGTATCATACAGGAAGATCATATGAACGAGGAAGCCAGGGAAGCTTTCCTGAATCGTTTTACCGGCAATGAGGCATGTGATTTGCAGTCGCTCATTCAGATGGAGATTGAAATGGAGGAAGAAAAAAGCCTTCTGGGATTTTGCGTGATGGGCGGTATTTTCAGTGAAGGGATCGATTTAAAGAATGACAGCCTGATCGGCGCTATTATTGTGGGGACCGGACTTCCTCAGGTATGTGATGAACGGGAAATCCTGAAAAAATACTTTGACGGATGGGGAGAGAACGGTTTTGACTATGCGTATCGCTATCCGGGTATGAATAAAGTTTTGCAGGCGGCAGGCCGGGTGATACGGACAGTGGATGATTTCGGCATTGTGGCATTACTCGATGAACGTTTTTTGTCACCGGCTTATCAGAGATTGTTCCCCCGGGAATGGCGGGAATATGAAGTTGTTACTGTTGACCAAATAGGTCGAAAGGTAGAACGGTTTTGGGATGAATGGCTGTAGATGACAGGATTTTTGACATTATCCTAATAAGTCAATTAAGAAAAAAACAGTTTTTTTCCCAAAACTGTTAGATTCATGGTGGAAAAGTCGGGAGAAGGGATTGACTTTTTTGTCAAATGGGTTTGAACGATTGACTGTTTTAGAACAGGATGTGACAAAGAAAGTAAACGATTTCGTTCTCAAAAGAATTCGTTCGACAGAATGTTGATAGAAAAAACCGCAAATGACATCCAGATTTTGACAAAAAGTTACGGAGGTCATCATCAAATGACAGTCTTGTCAATGTGGATAACTTTGTGGAAATTGGGGATTTCTTTGCTGTTTTGATTCCTTTTTTTAAAAAATATGGATGAAAACCTGTGGAAAAGTCGACAGACGGATTTGAGTGCATAAAAAAAGAACTGAATTGGTCAATATCCTGCTATATGATGTCGCAAAGGAAAATTTGACGGATGATGGGAAATGATGGTATACTGATTCAGGCAAACTACAAGATATTGTGTTTTTTGTAATGTGAGAGGAGACAAAAACATGTGGGCATTTGAAAGCGTATTTTATCAGATATATCCTTTGGGGTTCTGCGGAGCACCTTTTGAGAATGACGGGCAGTTGGAGCATCGGATCTTAAAGGTAAATGACTGGATTCCGCATATGAAGAAACTGGGGATCAATGCGGTTTATTTTTCTCCGGTGTTTGAGTCTGATACCCATGGATATAATACCAGGGATTATCATACCATTGACTGCAGGCTGGGAACCAACGAGGATTTTAAAGCGGTCTGTAAGAATCTACACGATAACGGCATCAAAGTGGTGCTGGACGGGGTGTTCAATCATGTGGGAAGAGGGTTCTGGGCTTTTCAGGATGTGTTAAAGAATCGGGAGAATTCCCCTTACCTTAGCTGGTTTCATATTAATCTGGGAGGAAATTCCAACTATAATGACGGGTTATGGTATGAAGGCTGGGAGGGCAATTATGACCTGGTGAAATTAAATCTTCGCCATGAGGATGTGATCCGCCATATTCTGGATAGTGTGAAAGGCTGGGTGGAAGAATTTGATATTGACGGTTTGAGACTCGATGTGGCTTACTGTCTGGATCATGATTTCGTAAGACGCTTAAGAAGTTTTACGGAAGGATTAAAGCCGGAATTTTATCTGCTTGGCGAGATGCTGCACGGTGATTATAACCAGATGGTCAATGATCAGATGCTTCATTCCGCCACCAATTATGAATGTTATAAAGGACTTTATTCCAGTTTCAACAGTATGAATATGTTTGAGATTAATCATTCTCTGTTAAGACAGTTTGGCCCTGAAAACTGGTGTCTGTACCGTGGCAAGCATATGCTTTCTTTTGTGGATAACCACGATGTGACCCGGATTGCCAGTAACCTTACCAATGAGAAACATCTGCCGTTGATCTATGCGTTATGTTTCGGTATGCCGGGAATCCCCTGTGTGTACTATGGCAGTGAGTGGGGAGCAAAGGCAAATAAGAGCGAGGGTGATCCGGCCCTTCGTGCCTGCTTTGAAAAACCGCAGTGGAATGATTTAAGCGAGTGGATCAGCAGACTTGCCAAGGCGAAGAGGGAATCCAAGGCGCTCAATTACGGTGATTTTAAGTCGGTGGTGCTGACCAATAAGCAATGCATCTTCGAGCGCAGATGTGAGGAGGAGAGAGTACTTGTGGCCATCAATGCGGATGGGGAAGATTATACAGCGCACTTTGATGCAGGCTGCGGTATGGCGGTGGATTTAATCAGCGGGAAAGAGCATGATTTCGGAGGCGGAAGTCTTCTGCCTGCGTACAGTGCTTATTTCTGGAAGATGGAAAGATAAAATAAAATTGGCATTGACAACCAGTAGTGTGTGTATTAAGATAGCAACAGTATCATCAAAATCAGGAAAGGAGGTAAGGTTATGTCTACAATTGATATTAACAAGGGAAACAGTAACAGGAAACAACTCCATAGGGACATAATACGTGAAATTACCTCCACAGACAGGGGATTTGGCGGCATCAGCATATACTGACCTGTCAAGTCAATGGTAGCTTCTGACCTCAAGGGCTATGGTAATTTTACCATGGCCCTTTTTTGCGCGCATCAGCAGAGTCAGAAACTGCCAGAGACAGGATACGTGCTTGCACGTAAGCCTGTCTCTGACAGTTTATGACGAGCAACGCGAACTGGAAATACGCAGTATTTCCAGTCTGCTGATGCAAGAAGAGAATAGGGAAAGCAGGCAGGGGAAATACGCAGTATTTCCAGTCTGCTGATGCTCACAAGTAGAGAAAGAAGGCAGGGAAAGCAGGATACGTGCTTGCACGTAAGCCTGTCTATGACGGCTTATGATATAGGGGGAGTAAAGTATGAAAAAAATATCAAGTTACATATGGGATTACAGGTTTTCCTACTTAGGAGCAATCCTATCCCTTCTGATTGCGGTAACGCTCGATATGCTGGCGCCGCGGCTGACGGCCCGGGTGGTAGATGATGTCATTGTGGGCGGCAATATGGGAGAATTGAAGTTCCTGCTTATGGGTTTTCTGGGAATCGGCCTTGGACGCTGCATCTTTCAGTATACCAAGGAGTATACCTTCGATAAGAACGGAGCCAGGATTTCGGGAGATATGCGGCGGGATCTGTTCCGGCATATCCAGTCTTTGAGCGCGGACTTTTTTGACCGGACGAATACGGGAGAACTGATGGCCCGGGTCAAGGAGGATATTGATCATATCTGGGATGCTGTGGGCTATGTGGGGATGCTTTTGATCGAGGTGTTTTACCACACCAGTATCATCCTGGTCTGCATGTATATGCTCAATTGGAAACTGGCTCTGATTCCCACCGCGGCCATGCTCTTGTGCGGCTCTATCGCAGTGATCATGGAACAGAGGCTGGGAGCGGTTTACGAAGAGATCAGTGAGGAGAACGCGGCATTAAATACGGTGGCGGAGGAGAATCTGGCAGGGGTGCGCACCGTGAAGGCATTTGCGAGAGAGTCCTTTGAGATTGATAAGTTTTTATCGCACAATAAACGGTACTATGATTTGAATATGGCGCAGTCAAAAGTATTTGTGCGGTATTATCCGTTTTTTACTGTGGTATCCAAGGTGCTGCCGCTATTGACTATATTGGTCGGCGGAGGATTTGTTATCCGCGGAGAGATGACGCTGGGACAGATGACTGCATTTGTGGAGTATTCCATGAACATTGTCTGGCCCATGGAGATGCTGGGCTGGCTGACCAACAGTTTTTCTTCGGCGGTAGCTTCCAACAGGAAGATTCGGAAAATATATGAGGAAGTACCTACGGTTAAAGAATCGACTAATCCAGTCAATATAGAAAAAGTACAGGGAAAAGTATGTTTTGACCATGTCTCTTTCCATAAAGCGGATCAGCATGAGATTCTGCACGATATCTCTTTTACGGTGGAGGCCGGTAAGACGCTTGGCATCATGGGCGCTACGGGAGCAGGTAAGACTTCCATTATTCAGCTGTTACAGCGGATGTACGATGCAACGGACGGCGTGATCTATCTGGACGATGTGGATATCCGCACACTCACGTTAAAGCAGCTTCGCACCAGTGTCAGTTATGTGATGCAGGACGTCTTTCTCTTTTCGGATACCATCAACGAGAATATTAAGATGGGAAAGAAGGCATATCTGGATTTTAATACTGTGCGGAAAGCCTCTACGGATGCGCAGGCAAGTGAATTTATTGAGCGGATGACCAAGCAGTATGATACGGTCATCGGTGAAAGAGGGGTAGGGCTTTCAGGCGGACAAAAGCAGCGTATCAGTATCGCCCGGGCCCTTGCCAAGAAAGATCCTATTCTGGTGCTGGATGATTCCACCTCCGCTCTGGATATGGAGACGGAACATCTGATTCAACAGACATTACAGACGTTAGACCATACCACAAAGATTATTATCGCCCACAGAATCAGCGCGGTGCGTCATGCGGATGAGATTCTGGTACTGGAGGGCGGTGCCATCGCAGAGCGGGGCACCCACGAAGAACTTCTGGCCAGGAAAGGTCTGTATTATGAAACCTATGAGTCACAGTATGGAATGATATCCGATACTGATGTCACGCCAAGAGGAGGTGTTGAGCATGCCTTTCAATTCGTATAGAGATGATGAATTAAGTGTAGAGAAAAGTAAGATACAGACCTTAAAGCGTTTGTTTGGCTATCTCTTAGCCTATAAGTGGCAGATTCTTCTGGTGCTTGTGATTATGGGATATGGAGTGGCGGTGAGCCTTGTGAATCCGTTAATTATGGAATCAGCAATAGATGACTATATTGGTCAAAGAGACTTAAAAGGTCTTTACCGCCTGTTGACTGCGGCACTGATCATCAATCTGGTGCTGGTGGCCACCGTAAAACTGCGTATGTATATTATGGCGAAAGTCTGCAACCGGATTCTTCTGACCATCCGGCAGGAATTGTATACCCATATCCAGACGCTGGATTTTCAGTTTTTTGACAGCAGGCCCACGGGTAAGATACTCTCCCGTATCATTGGGGATATCAATTCTCTGAAAGATGTGCTGTCCAACTGTGTGACCACCTTGATTCCGGATGGGCTTACCGTGATTGCTGTCATTGTGATCATGATCTGTAAGAATCCGCAGCTGGCGCTTGCCTCTTTGCTGACATTGCCGATCATGGCTGCGGCCACATGTTATATTGAGTTTAAGGCACATCCGCGTTGGCAGTTATTCCGGAAAAAGTCTGCCAATCTAAATGCGTTTATCCACGAGGACATGGCAGGGATCCGGATTATCCAGAGCTTTCATGCCCAGGAGGAGACGGAAGATACGTTTGATGAGCTGATTGCAGAACATCGGGTTTCTTTCTTTGATGCAGTGCGTTTGAGCGATGCTTTTGGGTCGGTGATCGATCTATCCTGGGGAATCGGCTGTATTTTGCTCTATTTTACCGGTATTGTGATTTTGGGAGTCGATCAGGTATCCGTGGGTATTTTTATTGCATTTGCCAGTTACCTGAATATGTTCTGGCAGCCGATTCATAATATCAGTAATTTTTATAACCAACTGGTGACAAACATTGCAGGGGCGGAGCGGATATTCGAGATTCTTGATACACAGCCGGCCATTACCGATGCGCCAGGGGTGATACAGATGCCTGCGATTGTGGGGGAAGTGACTTTTTCGCATGTGGATTTTTCCTATGATAATCAGGTAAAGGTATTGGATGATGTGAGTTTTGCCATCAAACCGGGAGAGACCATTGCTTTGGTGGGTCCAACGGGGGCCGGTAAATCTACGATTGTCAACCTGATCAGCCGTTTCTATGATGTGCAGGGCGGTACGGTGAAAATTGACGGTTATGATGTGAAAGATGTTTCCATAGCGAGTCTGCGCAGACAGATGGGAATCATGACCCAGGATAATTTCTTGTTCTCGGGGACCATCCGGGAGAACCTCCGCTACGGCAGACTGGATGCCACAGAAGAAGAGATTGTGGCGGCAGCCAAAGCGGTCAATGCCCATGAATTTATTATGAAACTGGAGAAAGGCTATGATACTGAACTTTCGGAGCGCGGGGGCGGCCTGTCTGTGGGGCAGAAGCAGCTTCTGGCTTTTGCCAGAACCATGATTTCTGATCCGAAGATTCTTATTTTGGATGAAGCCACCTCCAGTATCGATACAAAGACGGAACTGTTAGTACAGGATGGAATCGAACACCTTCTGGCGGGCAGGACATCGTTTGTCATTGCCCACAGACTGTCTACCATCCAGAAAGCGGACCGCATCTTCGTGGTGGATGACGGCCGGATTATTGAGGAAGGCAGCGCCGCCCAGCTGATGGCAGGAAAAGGTGCATACTATCAACTCTATATGGCACAATTTAGCGCTTCCTAAGAAAAACAAAGCATTGACAATCCTATAAATTACTTTATAATTTAAGCTGTATAACTTAAAAATTAGCGGAGAATGTGAAGCAAAATGGCAAAAGCAGTGAAAATGGCGGATATTGCTAAAGTGATGGGAGTCAGTACAGTGACCGTGTCGAAGGCATTGTCAGATCAGAAGGGCGTCAGTGAAGAACTGCGCGCAAAAATCAAAGACAAGGCGGAGGAGATGGGATATAAGACTGTCTCTGCACTCTATAGGGAACGTTCCAGAATGAAGGTCAGTTATACCATCGGCGTGATCGTATCAGACCGTTTCCTGGATAAGTATGAGTCGTTCTATTGGAGGATGTATCAGGAAGTGGCTACGGAAGCAGTGCAGACAGGGTGCTTTACCATGTTGGAGGTGCTTCGGGCTGAGGATGAGGATAATCTGGTCATGCCCAAACTCCTTTATGAGAAGAAAGCAGAGGGATTGGTCGTTATCGGAAGGCTGCGGCAGGACTATCTGGACAGACTGATGAAACAGATGGATATCCCCATTATTTTTTTGGACTTTGCGGATAAGAACGGCACCTATGACGCAGTGATCTCCAACAGTTATCTCGGTATGTATGTGATGACGAATTACCTGTTTGATATGGGGCATAAGGATATTGGGTTTGTGGGGAGTGTGTTTGTGACGGAGTCTATCACAGACCGGTATTTTGGGTATGTGAAGGCGCTCTGTGAACATGGCGTGGAGGTAGATAAGGAATGGGTGCTTGACGACAGGAATCCACAGACCGGCAGATCTGATGTGGGATTTGAATGGAAGCTTCCGCTCAAGATGCCTACGGCTTTTGTCTGTAACAATGATGTGGCCGCCGCCAGGTTGGTGAATAAATTGGAACAGGAAGGCTATCGGGTGCCACAGGATATATCCGTGGTGGGGTATGACAACTATCAGCCCCCGGGACTGTGCGATGTGCGGATTACCACTTATGAGGTGGATATGGGGGAGATGGCCAGGCAGACGATCAGGAACATGATCCGTAAGATTTCCCGGGAATCCTATCAGCAGGGAGTAACCATTGTGAATGGCAGAATCGTCTGCAAGGACAGTGTCATGAAGAAATAAGGAAGAGGCGCATCAGGTTTGATGCGCCTCTCTGTATGCCTGCGGGGTAGTGCCATATTCTTTTTTAAAGAGATTGATAAAGTGGTTTGTGCTTTCATATCCCACGGTCAGAGCAATCTCATGAATCTTTTTGTCTGTGGTAAAAAGCAGGCTGGTGGCGGCTTCTAAGCGTTTTTTGTTGAGATATTTCAGGGGCGGTGTACCAAAAACAGTGGAAAATTCGTGACAAATACGGTATTTGCTCATGTGATAACGCTCCTCCAGGTCATCCAGTCTGAAGGGTTCCATAAAGCGGTTGTCCAGCCAGCGTTTTAGCTCATGGAGATAGGGTGCGCATTTTACAGTTTCATTCTTTAAATCGTATGCGGTGATAAAAAGTTCTGTCATGATAGATGTTAAGAGTGAGGCATCCCTTAGTTTATTGGAAAGCACTGCGCTGCCGGAACCTGCCAGCAGTCTGTTCAAATCCCTTAAAATGGGAGAGTAATCCTCAAGCCTTGCTATGGTGAAAGTTTTAAAGGGAACCAGTGATTCGCAGACAGTAAAATAATTTCCTCCAAGCCAAAAACAGACAAAACGCCATGGAAGATTGAAAGCGTGAAACGTAAAAGGAAAATCCAGACAGTTCAGATAGAGAAGAGAACCTGGCTGTAATACATGAGAATTGCCATGAATCTCCAAAGTGCCTGTTCCTTCTTTGGTATACAGAAGCATCCGGCAGTCCATAGGGGTAAAACGGAGGGAGCAGGGCATAGAAATATCTATACAGCCGCCGCTTAAGACTGTGGGCAGCTGGTATGCGGCAGAATCAAGCAGTTCGTAGAAGTCTCCCGCAAAGTACTGTGGCAAAGGTAAGTTGTCTTGACCGGAAGTGGCTTGAATGGTCAGAGCCTGCTCGTACTGTCTGGCAAAAGTCATGGATATCCTCCTTTTTTGCACCCATGAAATCTAATCAAAAGGTTTTTTGTAGAAATCTTTTTTATATTCATGTTAGACTGGTTAAAAAGTAAAGTAAAAAATATTAAAAACTTTTATATATTTAACTTTATAATAGATATAGCACAAATTTC
>DKZA01000009.1 GCA_002492525.1 Lachnospiraceae bacterium UBA7086
TCCGGAGAGGGCTAACCGCCTACCATCTTGGCAATCCCAAAGAAATACTACCATATTTCGGCAGGAAGTTCAATCTGATTTCCCCATATTCTGTGAAAATCCCGATAATTTCTTTCATAAAATCCCGCCATAAGCATTTAAAATGCAAGGGGGAACTTTATTCCCCCTTGACCGCTTCACAGACCACCATTTTATTCTGCTTCTTTTACCAATTCAAAGAACTCTTCCTTATACTCATCATTCAGATCTATACTCCTGAGCGCTTTTTTCACACTCCCAACCGAAGCGTCTTCCGGAAATTCGCTATGGGATGCAAGCAGTCCAAACTCCGCCACTGCCGCCGCAAAGACAAAATCATCCGTCGGCTCTTCCTCATAGCTGTCATATCCTACCGCATATTCCAGCAGGTTGCTTTTCTCTTCCGCCGGTTTCTTATAGCGGATGTTGATTGTCAGCCACTCTTTATACTTATTGTCTGACGAAGGCTCCAGGGTTGTCTCCCCAGATGTTTCACTTAATCTTTTCTTATATTCACTGCTGTATTTCAGGTCCTCAATCTCTCCTTTGGTCATCCCTTGATCCAGGGGCTGCCTTAAGATAATCTCATAGAGTGCAGTCACGCTGTGTCCGGCTCCAATCTCTCCGGCATCCTTGGTATCGTCGTTAAAGTCTTCCCGGGCCAGGGCTCTGTTCTCATACCCAATCAGACGGTACCCTTCCACGATTTCCGGGTTAAATTCTACCTGGAACTTTACATCTTTACAAATAGTAAGCAATGTGGCGGACATTTCCTCCACCAATACTTTATTAGCCTCCCGCAGACAGTCTATATAAGCATAATTGCCATTGCCTTTATCCGCCAAGGTCTCCATCTTATTATCCTTGATGTTACCTGTTCCAAATCCCAGTACTGACAGGAAAATGCCGGACTCTTTCTTTTCTGTGATCAGTTCTTCCAGCTCTTCTTCACTGGTCATCCCGATATTTAAATCGCCGTCCGTTGCCAGAATAATCCGGTTATTTCCTCCCTTGATAAAGTTCTCTTCTGCCAAATCATAAGCCGTCTCAATGCCTTTGCTTCCATAGGTTCCGCCGCCTGCTTCCAGACTGTTCAGTGCCTTCTTGATCTTCCTCGTCTCATCGCCATGGGCGCCCTCCAACACAACTCTGTCTTCCGACGCATAGGTGACAATGGATATCCTGTCTTTTTCCGTAAGATTTTCTGCCAACAGGCCGAAAGATTCCTGCAAAAGAGGCAGCTTATCATCCGAATACATGGAACCTGATACATCTAACAAAAATACCAGATTCGATGCGGGAGCGTGGGAATAGTCAATGTCCTGCGTCTTTAAACCAATCATGAGAAGCTCTGCCTCGTCATTCCACGGGCAGCGCCCTATCTGCGTTGTCACGCCAAAAGGATCCGTTCCTACAGGATCGTTATAATCATAAGAGAAGTAATTGATCATCTCCTCTATCCTGACAGCGCCTTCCGGCAGGCTTTCCAGATCATAACCTTCGGTGATCAGCCGCCGCAGATTGCTGTAGGAAGCCGTATCCACATCCGCCGCAAAAGTAGAAAGCGGCTCTGCCATCACAGAAGAAAATCCTTTCTCTTCCCACTCACTGTATTCTTCCCCGGCGTTATCCGGCCTTTCTTCATCAAATTCATAACAGGAGCCCAGATAACTGTCAGACAGCTCTCCTTTTGTGGCCGCGCCATCCCGGCTGTTTTCCTTTACCCACTCATCTGTCATCACGGTGCTGTTATATTCGTCCGCCGCCTCCGCTTCTGCGACGGCTCCCGCGCTTTCCTCTGCGGCAGGTGCTTCTGCAACGCCGTCCGCCGCAGGTGCTTCATATGTATCCTGTGCCGGCAGCGCTCCCGCCGGTTCCTGCACCCCTGCCTCATATCCGCCATTGTCTGCCGGTGCCTCGGCGGCACTGTCATTCTGTGCGCTGCCGCACCCTGTCAACAGCATAACACCAATCATACCAAACACTGTTATCTGCTTTACACACTTTTTCATCCCTCTTCCTCCATTCTGAAACAGTTTATTTAGACGATGTCTTTTGTGACCTCTCTATCTTTAATACCTTTCAGAATGGAAAAAGGTTGCAAAAAAAATTATTTATTACGCATCTTTTTTATTCTTTATCATTGCAACAACAGCAAAAACTGCATTAATCAGGCACCAGAACGCCCATATAACAAGGTCGCTGTAATTACCATATCCCACAAATCCCATAAGAGCCGCTAATCCAAACAAAATAATAAGAGCAATATTACCGCCCTTTCCCTGTGATTTTCTGGTAGCCACCGAAACAATCCCGCCTGTCAGCATCAATATTGCAACTATAATTCCTACAGAACCCGACGTTCCGCCATTATCCTCCAGCGTGTTTAACATCCCCGCTGCACAGGATTGAAAAGCTACCAATACAAATAAAATCATTGACAAAATTCCCGATACCAGTTTCCATGTTTTCATATTTGACCTCCATTTGTCTGCAACTTGTAAATTTGTGATTAAAACTTTCATGTAAAAGATTTATCTTTCGCTCTTTCTCCTAGTTTCTTTTCATCCGGCCCCCTCCTTTAAGTGTAATTTAAATTTGCGCATCCGCCTAATTCTGTATGCCGCTTGTCTTCAATGTTTTCATACCATGCGCCTTTAGTATTTCGTTGACTTCAATGATATCCCCCGGACGTTCATTGAAAATAATCATCAACAGAGCGTCCCTTGGCAGTTTCGCATACAGCTCCGGCATTTCATACTTCCTCAGCGCACACTGCGTCTGCGTCAAAGACATCTCAGCAGCATAACATATCCGCAGAATAACATCCCTTTGTCTTGTTCTTTTTTCTCCGGACAAAAGCTTGTAACCATACCTTTCCGGAACATCCGCCCGCAAAAAAACAAGCTGCTGCGTAAGATTATTTTCATTAAAAATATTTTTCATATATACACCAAACGCCTCGTCAGCCGAACTTTCTATATTTTCCTTATAAAAAGTGTCAAAATTCTTTATATGTGTGCTTTGCAGAACTTTTTCCAATTCATCTGTATTTTTCTCTCCCATATGTTTCTCCCATTTGATATAATGTAATAACAAACCAATGAAAGGATTGATAGCATGGATTATGCCGGCCGCCTTGAAATTTCTTACTATAATACCATTGCAACTATAAACAGTGCGCATAAAATATATTTGGTTCAGCACCGGGAAACCGGAAAAATATACATCAAAAAAATATTGGATGTATACAATCCCCATATATACAAATACTTAATGGAACACCATATAACCGGCATCCCTAAATTATATAACGTATATGAAGAAAACGGACAACTCATACTGATTGAAGAATTTATTTCCGGCATATCGCTACAGGAAATGATTGATGAGCAGACACTCACACTTAACCTGATTATCCAGTTTATGAGCGAACTGTGCAACATTCTGGAGAACTTGCATTTTCTCAACCCTCCTATCATTCACAGAGACATTAAGCCTTCAAACATTATCATTACACCCTGCAATCATACTGTCTTAATTGACTTTAACGCCGCAAAACGTTCAACTGACACAGCTGACCGTGATACTATACTTCTTGGAACAAAAGGCTATGCTGCCCCTGAACAGTATGGCTTTGGTTCCTCTACTCCCCAGACCGATATTTATGCGTTGGGTATTTTATTAAAAGAACTTTCCCATGCCCTGCCTGTCCCGACAAATGTATTTGATACCGCCATCAGCAAATGTACCGAAATGAATCCGTCTGACAGGATGAAAACTGTACAGGAGCTAAAAACCGAAATTGAAAAACTGCGGGACTGCAATAATGCTGACCACAATGTGGTGAGCACACCGCAGCGAAATTTTGCCCCACCCGGTTTCAGAACCAAAACTCCTTGGAAAATGCTGACTGCATCTGTTGGATATTTATTTATCTTCTGGATGTGTCTAACAATGGAAATAAAAGATGTAACAACAGTTTTTCACCTTTGGCTGGAGAGGATTACTCTTTTATTGATATTTCTTTCTTTTATCTTTTGCTGTTTTAACTACTGTAATATACAACGGTTCATTCCCTTATGTACGGATAAACACAGGCTTATTCGTTGGTTTGGTGTGCTGATTTTAAATTTTGCAATATTTCTTTTGCTGTTTCTTGCAATGCTTCTGCTGGAATCCATCTTTTGACTTCTATTTTTTTAGTTTAGCACATCTTTTCCCTTTTTGTTGCCACCGTAACGGTGGCAATTTCATTTTAATTATGTCAGTTTAGCGTATCCGGCAGTCCGGAAGAAATAAAAGACATTAAAAAAGCAACCTCCCTGACCAAAGTTAGGTTGCTTTTTTGATTCGCTTTACGCTTCCTTAAATACCGAGAAGCTGACGTTTCTTAGCCGCAAACTCCTCTTCCGTGATTAACCCATCGTCCAGCAGTCCCTTGTACTTTTGAATCTCCTCTGCCAGATCCGTGACAGACTTAGGCTGCGTGTCGATAGCGTCATCTGCGGGCGTAGAAAGAAGGATATGGTTCTCCGGCGCATCCGGATCGATCACACCCATGAGATTGATAGCCAAGGCGTGCAAAAGCTCCAGCTTCTTTTCATACTTGCGGATAAAATCCTGAATACTGGGCGTAATAATCCCCCAGTCGGGAGCGTTATCTTCCATGGTGCGCACACCGCCCCAATAGGGATGATCCAATGTCAACTCCACATAAAATTTACTGATGGGAGGACTGACATCAAAACTCGGCTTACTGACATAGCGCATAGGGGAACTGCTCTTGACGTTTCCGCGCTCCTCCATCTCCTTGATCATCTCGTTCATCCGCTCTGCCTGCTGGTATTGCTCCATCTGCGCGTTATATTGATCCAACAGGGGCTGTGCCGCCTGAGCCTGAGCGATAGTATCCGTCTCATACCACTTCAGACCCTCCGGGGTACTCTCAAACAAAACCTTGCTGTCCTCTAAAATTCGGAACGCTTTAAGGCAGGATGGTTCCATAACCAGAGAATCCCTTTTGTCCCGAATACGAAACAGCCGTTGTTCCACGTCAATTTGGATAAGATCGTTCCACGCAAGGCAGTTATATTTGAAAGTAGCGTTAAAAGTGTCCCGCAGAGCCTTGTTTTCATCATAAAACGCGAGATACTGCCGGGCGTCCTCCAGTGACAGATTGGCGGTTCCGTCAGGCAGGTCCATCTTATCCTTGCAGTCCCCACAGATGGGTACTCCCTCTATGGTGGTGGCGAGCAGCCGGGGTGTCGGGCCGCCACAGAAGGGGCAGGGGTTTTTCTTGCTGGTAAATAATCCCATATCTCATTCCTCCTATTTTTCAGAATACAACCGTATAAGATTGCAATTTTACTATAACCAATGCCTGCTCAAAAAGAAGGAATGACGCATCAATCGCACCAAAAATGTCTTGAATCGACATACGCTTTAAAATGGAAGACATCTTCGGGTCAGCAAAGTACAGACTGTTTTTTAATCAAAAACACTTCTTTTCATAAAATCCCTCTCAAACCAATTTGCAAAATTTGCAGACGACTTTTTCTTTTCAATATAGCTACGGACAGATTTTACATATAAATCGTATTCTTCTTTCTGCCGCTCTTTGATCGCATCATGAATACGATACATAATATCTGAGCATGTTTCACATACCTCTCCTCCCTCACCAAGATTCTCAAAAGATTCAAATAATTTCTTCTTTCTCCCACAACATGCACACTTCATCTTATCCCGCCACCTCCATAACATTTGCATAAATCTCATCATACGCAAAGGCCGCCTCTTCATTCTCTTTCGAGATATATGCCCTGTCACTAACTGCCTTTTCCACATAGGGTTCAAGAAATTTTTGAATATCAAAATACTGGTGCTCTAAAGTCCTAATCTCATACTGGAACTTTCCTATCTTTCTGCTGTCTTTGTCCAGTTCCTCCACAAGCTTATCAATTTCTTCCTCGCTCATAAAATAATCAATTATCATATTTACCATTACCGCATTAAATAGTCTTGCTGAAATGATACAATCGTCTTCCTTAAACAGGTTAGCAATCTTATTAACGGCAAAACCAGATATCATACCACCACCAGCGCCCGCTACGAACCCTATTAAAGAACCCACTTTTTTATTCACTTTCTTACCGATTTCTTCTCCAACAGCACCCACTGCCATACCCGCTCCGTAAACTGCTGCCGTACTTCCTAAAAATGCTGCTGCTGCCGAAATCATATTTTTAGTATATTGTGCGCCACTGATTTTTCCCACCGCAACACGATAGGTATCAGGTATAGAAAAAACAACAAAAGTTATGCCTTCAACAATTACATTTCCCCGCAATGCTTTTGCCAGACTTTTATTAGCGGCGTTCCCATATATTTTCTTCTGCCCTAGTAAAACACGTCTTGCATTAACGAGCTTTTGTACCATCTTGGTTCCTAGCAGGGCAACAATTTTATCGGATACTGGGATCATCGCTTTGCTTAAGCCGGTTCTCGCAATCTGATTGCTTAATATATTCGCTGCCAGCGCAGGACCAAAAACATTGATTGCCGTATCAATTGCCGCATCCCTTGCCTTTTCAGAGTCATTTGTTTTCCAGAAAGTGAGGCCAAATGATACAAGGGAAGAAACCCCTGCCGCAAATGTACAATTAACCACTCCCGTTGCCGCATCAAAAGTAAGAGACTCAAATGTTCCTGCTTTCGCCAGATTCTTTGCCTGCGTATAAGTAAGCTTGCTTTTTCTCACCAGATCTTTTGCCATGTCCGGATCTGTAACGCCCGGTATCTGTCCATTGATGATTCTTTTGCGCATCGCCTCAATTGCTTTTTCATACTGGTCTGCCGGAACCTCAACCATCATTGGTTTCCCGGATTTAATATCAAAATATCGGTATTCCATCTGGCCTGTACTGGGATTTTTTTGAAAACACGCCCCGACACTTGAGCCGGCAGTTTTACAAAATTTGCATTGCACCGGACTTCCATTTACAATTTTATCCGGACCGTTCTTTGCATTATTTCTTCCAACAACAGTCACTTTCTCGCCGTCAAGTCTATCTAATATTGCACCCGTTTCTTCCGCATAAATTCCATGTCCCGAATTCGATTGGTCTTTCCCGTATGCAGCATTAAAAACTGTATTTTCCAGATTCAAAGATTCCATCTCACTAATAATAGTTCCATCAGCCAGGGCATTTAACAAATCTTCATCTGTTCTGAGTTTCTCTTCATATTTTTTAAAGAACCGAACCAAAGATTCATCCTGAAACACGGTAACTATCTGATTATCTTTCTTTACAACGTAGCCTCCTCCATCTTCTGTCTTTTCATATATGAAATCAGACGGATCAAAATGCTCCCACAATACAATCTGATAAGGAATATGGTATATTTTTTCCTTCTTCGTTTCATTCTTATTTTCTTCCTTATCATACCGCGGCGCCTTAGTCACAATTCCTTTGTTTGTTAATACAATCCCCGATGGATAACCGCCAAAAGAATTGATATCTGCCCACAGAATATCAAAATCATTCGGAACTGGAATATATTCGTAGATTTTCTTTTTATTCGTGTCGGATAACTCCTCTGGAGACTCTGTCAATTCACTTAAGAGATTTATAATAAACTGATCCATCAATATGCCTCCTGTATAATAAAATCATCCCATTTTTCTTCAAAATCCGGCTCAAAATAGCTTCGTCTTTCCATTCCATTCATCCATCTTATTTCTTCCCGCACAATCGTTTCATCCAAAACGTCTATAATATCTTTCTCCTCCACATCAAGTTCAGCCAAAACTTTAACCGGCATTTTCAATATCTTTACAATACACTCCGCCGGCAATTCATAATCCTTCTCCATCGCCACAAGCAGCCTGATCGTATCATTTTCACTTACAATAACCGCAGCTAAATACCCATTCCCAATATTTTCCTCCAACTCTTCCGCAAATATCTGTTCAAAAGAATCTAATGCCTTTTTTCTGTTGTTTTCTTTCCATACGCGATATTTTTTGAGATCCTTGTCAACTCCCAAATTCAAAATCAAAAGTACTACTGCCACATCGTCAATATATCCTATTACCGGTATTACATCCGGAATCAAATCAACCGGACTAAGCAGATAAATCAAAGCAGCAACCATTGAAATAATTGTTCCGACAGGAATGTCGCGATATTCCTTTTTTACATAAGAATCAACCAACTCAACCATACAGATAATATCATCAATCATCCCTCCCAATACGG
Source organism: Lachnospiraceae bacterium UBA7086 (assembly GCA_002492525.1). Taxonomy (GTDB): domain Bacteria; phylum Bacillota; class Clostridia; order Lachnospirales; family Lachnospiraceae; genus UBA3282. Next base: position 8,283 of record DKZA01000009.1, read on the forward strand.
GGATCTTTTTGGCCTTTTTCATAAACGCTTCCATTTTGTCTTTGAATTTAGCCCACTGGTCCGCATCTTCAATGATAGCAGCAGCCTCATTATCGTTTGCATGTAATGCCGCATGCAATTCTTCTTTTGAAAGGTCTGTTTTGTAATACTCTGTTTCTGTTAAATTATTACGCATTGTTTTCATCCTCTTTTCCAATATCTCATCTCTTTTCCAGTCCCTCATATGCCTCTTCCAAAAACTCTTCTAACTCTTCAGCTTCACCGCAAATCACATAGGCTGTTCCTTCCTCCGTCTCCACATACGCGGCCCACTCTTCTTCCTCCTGCATCACCCGGAAGGTCAGTCCCTCATAAACGATATCCTCGGCATCCGGATTATCATAGAAGTCCGGTTTTTCATCCACTGCCTCTATCTTCACCCTGCCGCTATGCGGATTCCGAAATTTCCCGGCCGCTTTTTCCGTAGCCTCTTCCTTTATCATTCCACCCCGGGTATCTTCCTGCGCATAGTCTGCCGCAGGCGCTTCTGACATCGCTTTGCCGGTGTCCTCCATTACTTCCGCCTCCGCTTGCGCCATACCGTCTGTAGGTTCCTGTGTCATACTGTCCGCCTCTTTGCCGTTCATTTCTTCCACGGCGCCCGCCGCCGGCGCATCGCTGTCTGACGCTTCCGTAATCTCCTCTGCACATGCCGCATCCTCAGCTGCAGGCGCTTCCGCAGCCTCCATAGCGCCGTCAGCCGCAGGCCCATTTCCTGTATACCCGCCGGGCAGAATTCCCTTCATAGCCATTGATACAGACAATAATATCACCACTGCTGCCGCAACCGTCAGCGGGTAAGTCCATTTCCGGACAGAATGTTTCTTATTATAATGATAGGATACGTAATCCTCATAAGACACCTGCGGTACAGATACCGGAATCTGACTGCCCTGTTCTCTACTTATACGCTCTTCTTCCTGCCGGACTGCCGCCTTTGTCTTTGCAATCAACGCTGCGGGGGCGTGTATCTGTGCAGTTTCTTTTTGATATTGATTCATCATGATTTATGATTCCTCTTTCTGTTTCCAATTCCTATAATCCATGCCGAATTATTTGTTCGTCTGTTTTAAATCTCTCACGTTCCATCCAGCAAGCCCTTTAACATCTCTCTTGCCCGATGCAGCTGCGATTTGACAGTACTCTCTTTCTGTTGCGTAAACTGTGCAATCTCTTGTATGGGAAGTTCCTCAAAATAGAACAAATGCACCACCATTCGATATTTGGGCGGCAGTTTCGCTACCGCCTGTCTGACCGGATGTTCTCCCGGCGGCTCATAGGCTTCGGCACCGCGAAACTGTTCCGTATCCTCGATGTAATCTACATTCTTATTCCAATATTGGTCATAATGCTTCCTGGCGCAGTTAATTGTCACCCGAATCAGCCATGCTTTCACATGTTCCCAGGAAGTAAGTTCTTCAATATGACTGACCAGCCGGACAAACACCTCCTGAAAGAGATCATCTGCATCAGTTCTGTTCTTCATCTGTGACAATGCCAGCCGGTACACCATGTCGGCGTATCTGTCCACCGCATTTTCCGTCGTTATCTGTTCCTCTTTTGTCATACAAATCCACCATATCAGAGTACTCTACCCTTAATACCTTTCAGCTTTATAAAAGGTTGCATGTTTATATAAAATGCTTTCCCTGGCCATCCCGTCTTTCCACCAATTTGTCATACTGAACATACATTTTCTGCACTTCGTTTTCCAGAATATAATAGTGCCGGATATAGGGCACCAACAGTACCAGCAGGGCGATTGCCAGAAGTCCTACTCCCGGCGTAAACGACGTCACACACAATCCGATAACGACTACTTCCAGGATCGCAAACGTGACAGTCACGATCAGATGTATCAGCCTCTCATGCTGAAAGAACGAAACCTGAATCAGATGCTCCCTGATCACTGCCGCCCAATCCGCATTTGTCTGCTGTAACAATTCATCAATATACTTTCTGTAATTTAAAATACGTTTCTCCATCTTTTTCCCCATTTCCGCGCTGCTTTTTACACATAAATACATTCTTACATCTGACGTAAGTTCTCAAGTATTTCCCCCAGTCTGATAATCTCCTCCGGCCTTGTGGCAAAACTCGTGGCAAAGCGCACCACTGTATGGCTCTCATCATAGGGCTCCCAGATATCAAACCGTACTTCCTTTTGCAATTGCTGCATCTCCTTATTATCCAAAATGATAAACTGCTGGTTCGTAGGGGAATCCAGATAGAAACGATACCCTTTCTTTCGGAATACTTCTTTCAGCTCTTCTGCCATCTCAATGGCCTGTCTGCTGATCTGGCAGTACAGATCATCCGTAAAAAGCGTATCAAACTGAATCCCCAGCAGACGCCCCTTCGCCAAAAGCCCGCCTTTTTGTTTCACCATGGTCATAAAATGAGCCGGCATATTCTGTTTCGTAAAGACCACTGCCTCCCCGCACAAAGCTCCCACCTTCGTGCCGCCGATGTAAAAAACATCACAGTACCTGGCAATCATGGGAAGCGTGACGTCCGTATTCTGACTCATCAGACCATATCCCAGTCTGGCTCCGTCCAGATAAAGCGGGATTTTGTAGTCCCTGCACACTTTAGACAACGCCTCAAACTCCGCTTTGGTATACAAGGTGCCATACTCTGTGGGATGAGAAATATAGACCATACCCGGAAAAACCATATGATCATAGCTGTTGTCTTCCCAAAAACGTTTTAAATACTGCTCCAGCTCTTTGGCATCCATCTTCCCTTCATAGCCGGGAATCTCTAATACTTTGTGCCCGCTATGCTCAATGGCTCCCGCCTCGTGCACACTGACATGACCTGTAGCGGCCGCCACCACTCCTTCGTAAGGTTTCAGCATGGTGCTGATCACTGTCATATTGGTCTGGGTGCCCCCTGTCAGAAAGAAGATCTCCGCCCTTTCGCAGTCACAGGCTTTCCTGATTTTCTCTTTGGCGCTCTCGCAATAACAGTCATTACCGTATCCGGATAATGCCTCGTCATTGGTCTCCACCAATCGCTCCAGGATTTTCTTATGAGCTCCCTTAATATAATCGCTTTCAAATGATAACATCCTGATCCCCCTGTTATTTTACTTTGTCCTTTATCAATTATATAATTATTTTGGCTTGGTGTCACCGTCTTATCTTTCCATTCGTATATAAGATAAGAGGTCTCTAATACGAAAGAAAGGAAACCAACGTATGTGTAAAAATGAAACGGATGTAAAGCGCATCCTGCAGGTCCATGGCAACGCACTCTACAGAAGCGCCTGGCTGCTGCTCGGCAACCCCCATGATGTGCAGGACATTCTACAGGAAGTACTGCTCCGCTATCTGGAGAAATCACCGGCTTTTGGGTCCGTTGAACACGAAAAAGCCTGGCTGATGCGTGTTACAGCAAACTGCTGCAAAGATTATCTTCGTTTCCAAAAAAGGCATCTATACACAGATTTAGAATCTCTGAAAGAGTGTCTGCCCTGTCCGGAACAAAGAGAACATCTGGAAGAGCTCTACGCCCTGCCTGCCCGATATAAGACTGTATTAATCCTGTATTATTTTGAAGGCTATTCTGTCACAGAAATTGCACAGATTATAAAAATATCAAAAAGTGCCGTCAAAAAACGGCTTCAGCGGGGGCGGGAAACGCTAAAGCTTGCTATAACCGACCCACAAATAAATGCCGGCCCACAAACAGACTTTACAGCCAAAGACCTGCAACATCCCATCACAAAATTAACCAAGATAAAAAAGGAGAGTTATAGCTCATGAATAAAAACGATATGATAGAAATAAAAAATGCAATCACAATGCCTCCGGAACTGGCTGACACTTTATTACACAACTGTACCGCCGCACAGATAAAACGCCTTCCCTACACACGCTATTCCCGGCTTGCAGCGTCCCTGATTGCCGCTTTTGCGGTGCTGCTCGCCGGTTCTACTTCTTACGCCGCTTATAATGTCTATCAGGAAAAGAATCTGGCTGTCTTTATGGATGCCTCCCTTTCTCAGGCGGAAATCGACCAGATTGGCCAGGAACTTATACAGATTCCCGGAATAGCTTCCTGCCATTTCGTAAGCGGTGATGAAGCCTGGATGGAGTTTTGTACGAAATACCTGGATGGTACGGATGGTATTGCAGACGCCTTTACCGACAATCCTCTGAAAAATTCTTTTAATTATCGTCTGAGTGTACAATTAAACGCCGACACCCAGGCCGTCCGTAATGAAATCAGCCGTATAAACGGCGTGCGGCTGGTACAAGATCTTGGGGAACTGAAAGATTAAGCAGACCCGATTACAAAATCCTCTTTACAGACATCAATGGGAGCGCTTTCAGCACTCCCATTGGTGTTTCCGCATATCCACACAGCCATTTTCTTTAAAAGTTACGCCTTCTTGTAACAGCAGGTCCCGCTGCGCTGCCCAGTGCGGCGCCAGTCGGCCCGCGTGATTGACAACTCTGTGGCAGGGATAGCTTCCATAATATTCCGCACGGCTTAAAATCTTCCCTACCAGTCTCGCGTTTTTCTCTCTGCCTACTAATCTGGCAATCTGACCATAAGAGGCAACCTTTCCTATGGGAATCTCCTCCACCACCGAAAGGACTTCATAGGCCAGACCCTCACAAAACTGCATATCTTTGTCCCTCGCATTTCGGCAGGTTTATTGACAAATCTCTTCTGACATGTGTATCCTCATATTCCTGGTCTGTCTTGTTAAAATAATCGTACTCTCCGCCCGGGGTGTCATCCCAGGTCACATCTACGTTATAATAACCGTCATCCAGCGCAACGATGTTCCAGGCATGATCCTCCCCCGCAAAACCGGTGCAATAATAACAGGGGATTCCCATTCTCTGCATAAGATACTGATAAGCTCTGGCATAACCGGCACACACACTCTTTCCTTCCACCAGGGCACTGTAGGCGCTCTGGTTCATGTCTGCGCCTTTATCGTATTCAATCTTTTCAATCAGGAGATCATGTATCCGTCTCTCTTTCTCATAATCACCCAGATTCTGCACCTGCGTCAGCAAAGTATTTACCGTATTATAAAATTTGGAAGAAGTTTCCGGAAACTCTTCCTGGGAGATATTAAACTCCAGCTCCAATTCCGCACAAATCTTATTCTTATCATACTTACATACAAAAGCCGTGTTGAGCCAGAACAATTCAGGATGATCGTTATAGACTGCCATGATCACATTCCTGATTTCTGACACCGGTACTGCCTCTACCGGCACAAAAGCACCGTTAAACGCATTGGCATTGGCAAAAATCTGCCGGTACAGATGCTGCCCCTTGGCATCTAACATGGCATAATAAGGATAGAAGATCGGATCAAAGGTATATCCGTCCCCCAAATCCCCGAATCCTAAGTCACTGGTGTACTCTCCGCCCTCTGCATCAGGCAATTCTTCGGATTTTTCTGTAATAGGCTGGTATCCCGATTTACCGCTGACCGCCTCCGGTACCTGCACATTGGATTCCGACGGAGCCTCATAACCGTTTGCGCCTCTGACTGTGGTTTCCGGCGAATCAATATCTGCCGTTGTTTCCTGCCATTCCCTGTCTCTCGGAGCCTCCTGCAAATCTCCGGCTTCCGGTTCTTCCATCTGTACCGGATCTGTTTCTTCTGACTGCATCGGTTCTGTATCTTCCGGCGCTTCTTCGGGTGATACGATACCCTCTTCGGATTCTTGAATGTCCTCCACCTGTCCGGCCGATTCTTTCCCCGAAACCAGGCCCGCCAGTTTCTTGGTAATATTCGGATTAAGAGCACATAGCAGGATTAAGAAGCACATAAGTGCCGTCAGGACTGCAATGGCCGCTAAAATCTTCTTCAGTATCTTCATGTTCAGCCCTCAAACTGCACAAAATTCCTGCCCACCGGATCCTCATATCTGAGAATGACTGCTGATGTTGCCGGAAGGGTTATATGAATTTTGCCTGCAGTTACCGGATACTCCCTGGGTTCCATCGTATATCCCTCGGCCGTAGTCAAAAGAAGCTGCGTGACCGTACACTCCTTAGGAATATCTAAATACCATACGGAAAACTCCCTGGTAATCTCCTGCTCATTATTATTTACCACGATCACAGACTTCCCTGTCTTATTAAATCTGCCGTAGGCTATCATATTATAATCAGCATCTATATATTTCAAGGAGCCCGTCAGAAACTCTTTATAGGATTTATGAATCCTGATAATATCTCTGTGGAAAGAAATCAACTCCTGATCCTCATGTCCCCAGGGATATGTCCTTCTGTTATCCGGATCGGTAAATCCGCAGACACCCGCCTCATCACCATAATAAATAGTCGGCGCACCAGGCCAAGTCATCTGGATAACCACAGCCTCCCGCATCACTGCCTTGTTGACGCCCTCATTTGCCGCCTGAGCACCCAGCGTATTCGTTCTGCCTACTTTATGATTGGTTCTGGTAAGAAACCGGGAATGATCATGGTTTGACAGTTCGTTCATCGCCACCAGAAGAGAGGGCATCGTAAAATTCGCGCTGTGATGTCTCATGGCTCCCCAAAAACTGTCTGCATTGCCCCGCATATCTTCCCGGTAATCGTCACTGTGTTTCTGCATACCTGTCAAAAACCATGTTACCGGTTCCATAAAGGCATCATAATTCATGACCGTATCCCACTCTTTGCCCTGCAGCCAATCCCTCGGATTACCATAGTGTTCTGCCAGAATGATCGCATTGGGATTCGCCATCTTAACCGCCCGGCGAAATTCCTGCCAGAAATAATGATTGAATTCCGAACTGTGTCCTAAATCCGCAGCTACATCCAACCGCCAGCCGTCCACATTATACGGCGGAGAAACCCATTTCCTTCCAATATATAATATATAATCCAACAATTGTCTGGAATTTTCATAATTCAACTTGGGTAAAGTGTCATGACCCCACCAGCCATCATAAGAACCATTATAAGGAAATCGGTTCTCATCAAAAAACTGGAAAAAACTATGGTACGGACTATCCTTTGTAATATAAGCGCCCTTCTCATAGCCCGGAGCATTTTCATATATCCGTTCTCTGTCCAGCCATTTATTAAAAGACCCACAGTGATTAAACACACCGTCAAGAATCACTTTCATACCTCTTCTGTGTGCTTCTTTCACTACCTCGGCAAAAAGCTCATTGCTGGCCTCCAGATTATCTTTGTTGGAGATCCGGTCAATGTATCTTGTGGCAAAACGGTTTTCATTCTGGCCTGGTTCGAGAAGATTGCCTTCATCATGTACTATCCGGCCAAAATGAGGGTCAATATAATCATAATCCTGAATATCATATTTATGATTGGAGGGAGACACAAACAGCGGATTAAAGTAAATCACATCCACCCCAAGATCCTGCAAATAATCCATCTTATCCAGTACACCCTGTAAGTCTCCGCCATAAAACTCCCGCACACCCATAGCGGCAGGATACTTATCCCAATCTTCCACCCGCACAGACTTATCCCCAATATACTGATATTCATTGGTAAGCACATCATTGCCTGGATCGCCGTTACAGAACCGGTCCACATAGATTTGATAAAAGACGGCTCCTTTAGCCCAGTCCGGCGTCCTGAATCCGGGAATCAACCGAAAATGATAATATTCATTGATATCTTTGGTAACACCCCGTAAGTCATAATAACAGGAAATTTTACCCGCATGTACCTCAAAATAATAACTTATCATCTCATCTTCCAACTGGATACTGTGGGCATAATAGTCAAAATACGTACTGGAATCCACTTTTGTCATAATGTGTTTTTCAGATTTGTTTACTAAAAACACTTTGTCAATATTGTTCCTGCCGGCGCGAAAATAAATCGTAACTTCTTCATATGCACTGGGTTCCGGAGGACATACATAATCTTCCGTCATATCCGAGAACAGGGCTTTTCTGTTAAATACGGGCCTCATACCCGCTAAATACATCTGGTTTTTTTCTGCTTTTTGAAATTGATTGATATCCATATTCAGCCTCTCTCCAAAAATCATGAAAAAACTTACATAGTTATTTTATACTATATGTTGTGGATATTCAAGTGCAGAGCCCCTAAACAGTAAAAAAGACAGTTTTGACAAACTGTCTTTTTTAGAGAAGGTATTTCTTTCTTATGGGGTATAGCAAAAAACTATATAATGTATTGGGGGGTTACAAGTAGTATATTAGCATACCCCCTGTCTGTCTACAATACTAAGGATTCACAAATATTACAATTTTTGATACTTGTTTTTGTGTATTTTGCACAATCATTATGCTTTCTATACCAATTCACCAGGTTCTTCCGGCTGTGGATAATACGTATCAAAGAGCGCTTCAAACTCCGCACGATTGATTTTCTCTTTCTGTAACAAAAGATTGGCACACTTGTGAAGCACATCCTCATGCTCTTTAATAATCTCTTTCGCCTTACAATAACATTCATCAATGATTTTCTTTACTTCTCTGTCAATCTCTCCGGATATTAATTCGCTGTGATTCTTCGCGTGAGCCAGATCCCTGCCGATAAATACCTCATCGTCATCATCGTCATAATTGATCACGCCGATATTATCAGACATACCGTACCGGGTTACCATTCTGCGCGCCTCCTTGGTAGCTTTCTTAATATCGCTGGACGCACCCGTGGTAATATCATCGAAGATAATCTCTTCGGCGATCCGCCCGCCTAAGGATACCATGATATCTTCTATCATCTTACCCTTGGTCATGAACATCTCATCTTTCTCAGGAAGGGGCATCGTATAACCTGCCGCGCCAATCCCTGTAGGGATAATGGATACCGTATAAACCGGCCCCACATCGGGCAATACATGGAAAAGTATCGCATGTCCTGCCTCATGATAAGCCGTAATCTTTTTCTCTTTTTCGGAAATAATACGGCTCTTCTTTTCCGCACCAATCCCTACCTTGATAAATGCCTTCTTAATATCTTCCTGTTTCACAAAAGCCCGCTTATCCATGGCAGCATTGATAGCAGCCTCATTCAAGAGGTTTTCCAGATCCGCACCTGTAAAGCCGGCCGTCGTCTGTGCAATCTGCTGCAAATCCACATCATCCCCAAGAGGCTTGTTCTTGGCATGTACTTTCAGGATATCCTCCCTGCCCCGCACATCCGGGGACGCCACCGTAATCTTTCTGTCAAAACGTCCCGGACGCAGAATTGCCGGATCCAGAATATCCACACGGTTCGTGGCTGCCATTACAATAATTCCCTCATTGACACCAAAACCGTCCATCTCCACCAACAGCTGATTTAAGGTCTGTTCTCTCTCATCATGGCCGCCGCCCATACCGGTACCGCGACGCCTTGCCACCGCATCAATCTCATCAATAAAAATGATACAGGGCGCATGTCTCTTCGCCTCCGCAAACATATCGCGCACACGGGATGCTCCCACGCCCACAAACATTTCCACAAAATCCGAACCGGAAATGCTAAAGAAAGGTACATTTGCCTCTCCCGCAATGGCCTTGGCAAGAAGCGTCTTACCGGTACCAGGCGCACCCTCTAAAAGTACGCCCTTGGGAATCCTCGCTCCCACCTTGGTAAACTTTCCCGGCTCCCGCAAAAACTCCACGATCTCCTGAAGTTCTTCTTTTTCCTCCTTAAGCCCTGCCACTTCTTCCAGCGTGATCTTATTTTCGCCGCCCATGGTGAGCTTTGCGCGGCTCTTCCCAAAATTCATCATTCGGCCACCGCCACCGGAATTCTGAGCGTTCATCATCACGAAGAAAAATACACAAACCACCACAACAATCAGAATCGGGAACACACTGTTGAGAAACCAACTCTCTTCCGGCACACTTTCCACGCTGCAATCTATCCCGTAACTTCTGACCAGATCTTCCATTTCCTTCACGTCGGTCACATAAAGGACTCTTTCTTCCCCGCTCTTTAATACAATCTCCAAAGATCCGGTGGGCACATCCTTATTGGGACAGATATTAACCACTGCAATCTCATTTTTCTCAAGCTGTTCTTCAAATTCGCCTCTTGTATAGCCATTGTTCTGTACCCGCAGAGTCCCTACCCAGACGGTAATTAAAAGCAAGCCGATGATAATGATAAAATAAATATAAAAACTTCTATTATTCTTGCTCAAAACATACCTCTTTCTCTAATCAAAATTTACCACACCGATATAAGGCAGATTTCGATATTTCTGATCATAATCCAGTCCGTAACCTACCACGAACTTGTCCGGAATCTCGAATCCAGTATAATCTACTTTCACATCCACCACTCTCCGGTCGGGCTTATCCAGCAAAGTACAAAGCTTCACATCTTCCGGGCCTCTGTCCCGCAGCATATCCAGCAGATAACTGAGTGTCCGTCCGGAATCCACAATATCTTCCACCACCAGCACATGCTTCCCCTGCAAAGGCTCATCCAGATCTTTCACAATCCTGACAACCCCGCTGGATTTGGTATCTCCGCCATAACTGGATACCGACATAAAATCAAGAGACACCGGCACCGTAATCCTCTTGGCCAGCTCACACATAAAAAAGCTGCCGCCCTTTAAGACACATACCAGATGTACCTGCTTTCCTGCATAATCCTTAGAAATCTGGTCTCCGATCTCCTGAATCCTCTTATCGACTTCTTCCTCCGTCAACAGCACATCAACTCGTTCCGCCATGATACCCTCCTCTTAACTGTACCTGTAAGATACATTTTGTACTTTGATCCACTCTGTAATATTGGCTGGTCCGATAATCCGGTACCCAAAGGACATGCTGCCCCTCCGCCAATATATGCATACTGTCACGCTGCATTTTCGGGATTTTTTCGTTGATCATATATTGTTTCAGGGACTGCTTGTGGAGCGCCTTATCAATGGTCAGATAATCGCCCGTCTTTCTCGTCCGCAACAATAAAGACGTAGTTATTTTATCATAATCAAACCATTTCGTATATCTATTTTGTGGAATATTTTGCCCGATTTGCGCAAAAACCTGTTCTTGGGGAAGCAAATCTTTGTCTAACAGAGTAAAAGAGAAGATTCCCATATCCGGTATCCGGATCTCTACGGGCGGTTCAATCACAAAGCTTTCCCTCTCTGTACAAAGTTTATTCTGTACCGGGTCCGACTCTGTCTCCCTTTGTAAGATCAAAATCTCATACTCCTTATATGCCTTAATCCCATGAGGCAGAGACAATTCCTTACTGCCGCCCTTGTGCAGAAGCTCTACCAGATCTGTGATATGCTGTCCGGTAATATCCTTTCTGTGGGGAGTCATCCACTCCAGTGCATACAACAGCACCCGCTTTACCATAATCGGCTCTTCTGCCAAGAGCCCCTCTCCCCAGATTCGCAGACACTGACAGACGCCCGCTTCTTTGTCTCCCATCTGATCCCTTCTTGCAACTTCCCTCGCTGCTGCCCTGCCCGCATACACCTTAAACAGACGTTTCGTCTCACGGCTTAAGTATGCTTCCGTCTCCATAAGAATATCTGCCAATTCATTCATATGCGGCACCGCTCTGGTACAGATTTGTTCCTCCGCATACGGCAGGATATGATGCCGTATCCGGTTGCGGGCATATGTATCTTCCTCATTGCTGCCATCCTGACAATAAGTAATTTTCCTCATTGCCAGATAATCCTCGATTTCCTCTCTGGTTAGGCATAGTACGGGACGAATCACCAGATCCCTGACCGGCCGAATGGAACCTAACCCTTCCAGACCGCTTCCCCGAAACATATGAAACAGCATGGTCTCGGCTCTGTCATTGGCATTATGAGCAACGGCAATTTTTCCGCATGTGCCATCCCCCTGTTGATCTAACACTTCCTGAAATGCCTGATACCGAAGCACCCTGCCCGCTTCCTCAGGCGACAGCTTATGAAGCCTGGCATAACCATACATATCCACTTCTTTCAGATAACATGGCACTTCCAGTTTCTCACACAGGCTCTCCACATAAGCTGCATCTTCGGCAGCCTCTCTTCTCACGCCATGATTGACATGCACTACAATCAGCCGGTAAGGAATGTCTTTCTGCAGCCGTTGCAAAAGGTACAGCAGACAGACAGAATCAGCCCCGCCGGATACTCCCGCCGCCACAAAATCTCCAGGCACGATCATCCGATGCTGTACAATGTATTTTTTTACTCTCTGATAAATCACATCCGTCATCATATGTCTTATCTACCTTTTTCGCTATTTGTTCTACAACGAGCTGTCGTCCCCCGCCTGGTCCCATATTCCTGTCACCAGCACAGTCATATCGTCCCGGATCTGTCCCTTACTCTGCTTAATGCAATATGCGAGAATCTGATTGGCAATCTCATTCGGATTCGTATATTCCATCCTGCCGATGATCTCCGGTAGTACTTCCTCCCCAAGTCCCTGGGACAATGCATCCAGTACTCCGTCCGAAAGCATGATCACATAATCGCCGCTTTGCAACGTTCTGCTCATCACTTCCGGTTCCATCTGTTGAAATACCCCGAGCGGCAGATTCTGGGCCGACAGCCTGTCCACCAGCCGGCCTCTTTTAATATAAGTACAGGCCGCGCCTACTTTAACAAACTCACATTCTCCGGTATACAAATCCATGCTGCAGATATCCAGGGTTGACAAGATCTGTTCCTGCCCGGTCGCCGCCAATGCACCATTGATCATCTGTACGGCAGTTTCTTTACTAAACCCTGCTTCCAAAAGACGCTCTGCCATCTCAATCACACGGCCGGAATTCCGGCAGGCCATTTCCCCGGAACCCATACCGTCCGATAAGATGACCACCAACTTCCCCGTATCTGCCTCATAAAAGGAATAATTATCACCGGACACCTTCTCTCCCTCTTTCACAGCCTTGGCAAAACCCGTCAGCAGATGATAGGGTGGTTCTTCCAGAAAAAAATAAGTATTATAATCCCTGGTAAGATACATGGGAGAATTCTTTGTCGGGCACAGTCTGGTATTCATAGCCACCGATATAAAATCGGCCACATCTTCCGTAGAAATATGCTCACTTTCTCCGGACCTTATACGCTTTTCTCCCAGATTACGCATAGTAAGACTTATCTCCCTGTGCCCGTCCTCATGCTCCATCTCAAAAAAATTCTTTAATTGAATACCTGATTCCCGAAGCAGCTTAGACATCTGCTTAAACCGTCGCTCTCCCATTGGCCGGCAGCGGCAGGTCTCCCTGGCCACTTTAGCCAAAATATGCGCCATTTCTTTCAAATGTTCCGCCAGAAATTCCTGATTCTCCTGTAGCTTCCTCTGCCACAAATAGGCCTGCCTGTCCATCGGTTCAGGCGGCTGTCCCTGCTCCTCATCTTCCTCCTCAAACAGATCCGCCAGATCCCGGAAAGATTCCGCATAAGTCAGAAGCTTCTGCCTTCCGTACTCTGGTATGATTTCTATCCTGTCATCCTCTCTGATCTCTTCCTGTTTTCTCATGACACGCCTCCCTCTCACACTAATATATGAGAGGGTTGTCCATTATATTCCCATAAGCCGTAAAAAAGCAAATCCCAGAATATACCCGGAATCTGCTTATTTTTCATCTTTAAATATTATCTCACCTTCATACACCAGACCCAGCTTCTCCTTGGCAACTTCTTCCACAAATTTCTTGGTCTGCGTATACTTCCCGTATTCTTCTATCTCTTCCGTCCTGGCCTGCTCCTCTTCTATCTCACGAAGCAGATCCTCTTCCCTCGCCATATAGGTTTCGCGTCTTTCACGCAGCTCCACACTCTTGACTGTGACCACAAGCAACATCATCAATACCACCGTGGTAACTAAAAGCATGCCCATCCTGTTCTGGCGCTTCTTACGATATGCTGCTTTTCTTGCCATCCTGTTACCGATACCCCTCTCTTGTCACATGTCAGCGTTTACATAAAACCATTTTAAGGGTTTTTATGCAAACCGTCAACCGCTTTTTTACAAATTCTTGACATTTTTTTAATTTTTTTGCAACAGATTGCACAAACCGTTTTCCCTTTAAAAACAGCCATTTTACCGGTTTTAGCACAATTTGTATAATACGAAATAGAAACCACAGTATCTTGTATATACATGTTGACATAACACGCACAAATAGATCTCTGATAACTGTCTTATATAAAAGCATGCCAAGAGAGGCGCCTACCACCGCAAACCATCTTAAGACTCCATTATTCTCTTTATAAAGCATATAAAAAACAGCAATTCCACAGGCCAGCCAAAAAAGAAAATCTTCCGCCGATGTCAGAAAGCTTCCATGTCTTATCAGTTTTCTGAAAACCCGGATCCAATCATATACAAATGTAATGAGCAGACCCATGATAACAGAATGTAGAAAAAAAGTAACCTCCTGTATGATTTCCTGACTCATATTTCATGACTTCCCCCGAGATCTCATTTAAACAGTCTGGCCAGTATGGATTCACCCTTCGCACTATATCCCGCACTCTCCGAATAAGTAAAGCTGTCGACTCTCCCGTCAATATCCACTTCTCCCTTATCCAGAGAAAGCCTGCTGACATGCAGTTCATTTCCCTTGATCATCAGCATACCCTGTTCCGTCTCCAACAAAATCTCATTGACATCAAAGGACAGTACATCGTTAACTCCGCTGATACTACATGTCCTTCTGTTGGTAAGCATTAACTTATGAGGTTTTTTGCTTGCACTATTCAGATCTTCCATACATGCCCTCCCATGATTGTGGTACTTCTTAAATGTATGTCAGACCTTTGCAAAATATGCCTGTTACGTCAGATAACGAAACAGTTCCTTTGCCTCTTCCTTGCGCACAGTCTCCTGCACATCCAGGACTTCCACCTTTACCTCCTTATTACCAAACTGAATCGTGATAATGTCGCCCGCCTTTACATTTGCAGACGCCTTTGCCGGCTTATCGTTGATATATACGCGCCCGGCATCACAGGCCTCGTTTGCCACGGTGCGGCGCTTAATCAGCCGCGATACTTTTAAATACTTATCCAGTCTCATAGATTACCTTCCTTTCTATAACATCAAAAAGCCCGTATGCAATGCATACAGGCTTTTATCTCTTCTCAAAATGATTATGCGTTAAGCATATCCTTCAGTGCCTTACCAGCTTTGAACTTAGGAGCCTTGGAAGCAGCGATTTTCATAACAGCACCACTCTGAGGATTTCTACCCTCTCTTGCAGCTCTCTTGGAAACTTCAAAAGTACCAAAACCAACTAACTGTACTTTGCCGTCTTTCTTCAGTTCGTCAGCAACCACATCTGTAAATGCCTTTAAAGCCTTCTCTGCATCTTTTTTAGACAAGCCTGCCTGATCAGCCATAGCTGCAACTAATTCTGTCTTGTTCATCTTGTACTCCTCCTCTTTAATGAGTTTTTATATTATTTTAGATGTTTCTCTTTAGAAACCCTATACATATTTATATCTGCTTTTAACAGGCTTGTCAAGCAAAAAATGCCATTTTTACGGCATATTTCGGGTTCCCTTCCTGTTTATAGATATTGTAAATGGTATTTCGCAACAAATATGTTTTATTGTCTGAAAATTCACTCATATTTCTCAATTAAGTCGTCTATTTTGTCTGTTAAAATCTGTTCCTGGGATATTTTGGCGATTCTTGCCATATCGCTTAACCGAAGAAGCATATCTGCCATAATATTACTAAGTTCCTGATCATAGACAGATGGCTCAATCGTTTTCAGAGCATCCACCGCCTCCTGCAGCGCTTCCACATCCTGCTCGAAACTGTGGCCTTTCTCATAAAATTTATCTATCTTCTTTAAAACCTTGGCCGCTCTCGTCAGAGCCGGCAACTCTTTAGGAATTTCTCTTAAGGGTGATTCCACCCAATCCTTATCTTTCTTTTCTTCTTTCTTAATCTCTTCCCAGTTCACCAGCACTTCATCGGGCGTATCCGCACTGCCTGTCCCAAAAACATGAGGATGGCGTCTCACCATCTTCTGGCTGACTTCATTTACCACATCCTCCATGGTAAACAGTCCCTCCTCTGAGGCAATCTGTGCGTGCATGACCACCTGCAAAAGAACGTCTCCCAGTTCTTCTATCATGTTCTCGGGATTTCCGGTCTGATGATAAATACGGATGGAGGCAAGCAGCTCCGCCGCCTCCTCCATCATACAGGGTTTCAGACTCTCATGGGTTTGTACTTTATCCCAGGGACAGCCGTTTTCACTTCTGAGTGTTTTGATGATGTCGAGTAATTCTTCGTATGTATATTTTTTGTCTGTCATGGCTGCTCCTCTTTATTTCTGTAGATAACCAAATAAATATATTTATACGGATTCAACGATTTAACGCCGGCGGCGGGAAGCGCTGTTCAGCGTAATTCTCTGGGCCGCAGAAACTGTTGTATCCTCAGACGGCTTTGTGCTCGTACTGCTCGTGGAAGTACTGGGGTTTTCCTTCCCATCACCGGAACTATCTGGCTTATTGGGGTCTTCGCCTCCGCCTTCATTTCCTGCTCCGCCCTGATTTCCGCCTTCGCCTTCATTCCCATCTCCGCCTTCGTCGGGATTGGGCTTTGTCTTACCGCAATATGTACATTTACCGTCTTCACCGTAACTATGTCCCTTTGCGGGGATAGGCTCCGTGTAGCTGTCCTTACATTCTTTACACGTAAAAGTTTTCACACCTTCTTCCGTACAGGTTGCTTCTTTGGTGATTGTCTCTTCATAACTGTGCTTATGTTCCGGCTCCTTCGGCTCCTCATCTTCACCACAGACTTCACATTTGCCGTCTTTATAACGATGTCCTGTTGCCGGGATTGGCTCTGGTTCTGTTTCGGGTTTCGTTTTCCCACATACTTTACATTTAAGAACTTTCTCACCGTCTTCCGTACAGGTCGGTTCCCTGATGATTTCTTCCGCATAGTCATGTTCATGATCTTCTTCAACCGGTTCCCACATTGGCTCCAGGTTGTACAAAACATTCGGCTTACTGATCTCTAACTCCAGCTTGTAAGTCACAGACTTATAACCTTCTTTTTTCAGCGTGATAAGATAACTTCCCGCCTTTCTCTCGAACACTGCACGTGCGGTACCTATGTGCTCACCGCCCAGATAAATATCTACATCTTCCTGCGTCTCAACATTTACCTTTATTAACGAATTTTCACTGAGCGACCCGGAAGTATCATTACCGCTGACTGTCTCCTGCTCCAGTTCCGAGAAGGAATAGGTCGTATCTTTGCCGTCATTATAAAGATATATCGTATAACTCCTGGTCTTATAACCGCTCTTACGAAGGGTAATCGTATGACTTCCCACGGTCTTTCCGAAGCTGACCGGTGAAATACCTATATAATTGCCATCCAGATAAACTTCCACATTTTTGGGCGAATCAATATACACTCTGTCGCCGCTCTTGGCGTTCAGTGCATTTCCACTGAGACTTTCCAGATTATTCTCCTGTTCCACAGGCTCCGCCGGCTGATAGTCATCCACGGTATTACTGCTGACAGTGCGTCTGTCTTCTTCCCTCTCTTCCTCCAGTTCAAAGGAGATAGTAGCATATTCAGACCCTACCTGAATGTATTTGGTCAAAGAATCATATCCTTTCGCCTCCAGATGTATCTGATGAATCCCATAAGGCAGCTCTACCGCCCTGCTGATATCCACAACATTACCATCTATAGAAACCTTTGCAGTCTCCGGCGTGACACTGAACAGAATCCGGCCTGTCCTGCTCTCCGGGATTTCTAAATCGCTCACATCCAGCACTACTTCCTTGTTGCGCTCAATCACCACATCCTTGCTGCCGCTTACGCCATTGTGAGACAAAAGCACCTGATAACTTCCTTCCGGTACCACTAAGAGCATGTCTTCCGTGATCTCCCGGATCACACTATTACCCACCTCAATCCAGCCGCCAATCAGCGCCTGGTCATTCTTCAAGCGCAGATAACCATGCCCTCTCTCTACGTTAATACTGTAAATCTTATGATCTATACCGGAGACCGTGACCACATCCTGAGCCACCACATCCATGACCTCCGAACGTCTGCCCTCTGACATAACGACCACGTCATCGGGAAGTGAATAGGTAGTTGAACCGATACTGGCCGTCTTATTCGGACCGCCAAAATCATAATTTTCAATTCCATCATACACCCATGCCTGCGGCGACTGCTTGATACTGGCAAGTCGTTTCTTTCCTTTTAAGAAAGTAACATCCACCACATCTCCCGGTTCTACCTGGGAAATAGTCATCGGGCCGTCATGTTTATCTTTCACATAAGTAGTACCGTCATAATAAAGAGTGTACTGCTTGCCCGTCTCCATATTCATGAAAACCACGGCGCTGTTCTCCTGATCTGTGGAGATAACCACCGCCGTGTCCGCTGAATCATAGCTGCCTGCCGTAGCAACGGTAAACCCTGTATCCACCGCCTGCCCTTTATCCTTCGCTACGCCCACATTGCTGGCCTCCGAGGTACAGCCAGTCAAAGTAAGCGTCATCACCATCATCATTGCAATCGTGCTTATAAATCTTCTGTACATCCTAATCCTCCATATTAAGGTTTCCATATCAGAGCCGTTATCAGATTCATACAATCCACGCCCTGTATATACTATAAAGAAAATACAGTTTCCAGAAAAAGTTTCTTCTCCTCTTCCTGTGCAAATAATTTCTCTATCTTCTCCATATTTCTTCCCGGTATCCATGCTTTGCCGCTGTTATAATAGAAATTCACAATTTTCCAGAACTTCTCCGGATAAGCAAAACGGAAATACAGTTGTCTGTAGTCCTGCTCCGAGAGGGTCCTTTTTTTATTATAACTCTCCAGGAGCATATTCCCAAGAGTTTGCGACCAATTATTTTTTTCCAATAATTTACGCATAAATAAATAAAGATCTCTGACCGGATGGTCCCTCACGCATTTCTCAAAGTTGATGAGCACACTGCCGTTCTCGGTCTGCATGATGTTATGATACTGATAATCACCATGGCATACCACAGGATACCGGCACAAATCTTCTTCATAGGCATAATACCGCAAATCCTCGGTAATTTGCAAGGCAATATCCATAAAATAATCATAATGTTTCATCAAATAAATTTCAAAATCCGTTTTCTGACTTTTTTTCTGAAGGAATTTCTGTACTTTTTTCAATTCCCGGTTATGCTTCTCATATTCATTTTCTATCCGGTATACCGGCTGATCCTGTATTTCCTCACAATCACCAAGATCACAGATCTGATGAAGTGCCGCCAGGGTATATACCGCATCGCTGCACTCCTGCATATTTCGATGATCACATTCCCTGCCTTCACAGTATGTCTTTACAATATAGGGCACTCTGTCCTGATCGCAGACCACCAATTCATCTTCCTTTGTGCGCAGAATAGATTCTACCCGTACGGTGCCGCTCGCATTAATATGTTTTAACAGGAAATCCTGAAATCTGACTTTATCAACCGGCCCGCCGTATTCTTTCATAATAAGCAGCCCCCGGTCCGAATCGCACAAAATAGCCCCTCGGCCTTTCCAGGTGCGATTTACTTCTATTTCATATTGCTCCAATAAACTGACAGCTCTGTCATTCACAAGAATACCCCCTGCTTTGTCGTCTATCTTATCTTATGAATAGCAGGGGAAAAGTATGATTTTCATGTGACAATTTTCTTACTGATCTCCAACAGCTTCTCCGGTGTATTCAGAGAAGGGTCCTCCAGCACTTTCTCTAACAGCTCCTGTAACACTGCCCCAATCTCTCTGCCCGGCTTCCTTCCCTGGGCAATCAGGTCTGTGCCCGTAATGGCAAGATCTTTCAAGCTGACGGCATCACCCTGTCTGTGAATCTCTTCATACAGCGCTTCTATGTAAGAAAGTTTTTGCAGTTTCTCCTCTCTCTTATAATCGCTTTGAGCACTCACATCCGCCCGGCGCACCGCAAACATTAACGGGAAAATATCTTCTCCCATACGATGGACTGCCCGCCTGACACCCGCCGGCGTCGGAGCAATCTCCTGATCATGGTACAGCACCAGTTTGGTTACCTTATCCGTGGTATCATTGTCAAACTTTAGCCGCCGTAGAATTTTTCTTGTCATCTCTGCACCCACAACAGGGTGTTTTTTATTATGGGTAATGCCTTTTTCATCTATCGTCATGGTCTGCGGTTTCCCGATATCATGAAAAAGCATACCAAGCCGCAGCACCTTATCCGCTTTCACAGCCAGCATGGAATGTAAGATATGCTCCCCCACATCATAACAATGATGGGGATTATTCTGCACGGTCTTCATACAAAGATCAAATTCCGGCAGAATCTGCGCTGTAATGCCGGTCTCATAGGCAATCCGCAGATAATCAGGATGCGGTGACGTCACCAGTTTAATCAGCTCCACCTGAATTCTTTCCGCACTGATCTTTTGCAGATTGGGCGCCAGTTCTGTCATGGCCTTTCTGGTACCCTCATCAATCCGGTAGCCTAACTGTGCTGAAAAACGCACTGCACGCATCATACGGAGCGCATCCTCTGTAAACCGCTCTTTCGCATTTCCCACACAGCGGATCACACCGGCCTCTATATCCGCAAGCCCTCCATAGATATCCACCAATCCATGACGTTCACTGTAAGCCATGGCGTTAATCGTAAAATCACGGCGTTTTAAATCTTCCTCAAGACTTGCTGTAAAAGTAACTTCCTTCGGGTGCCTGCCGTCCTCATAATCCCCGTCTATCCGATAGGTCGTCACCTCAAAGCCTTCTTTATCCAGCATCACCGTCACGGTACCATGACGGATTCCCGTATCAATCGTCCTTGGAAAAAGCTGTTTCGTCTCTTCCGGCTTAGCCGAGGTCGTGATATCCCAATCGTCAGGCTTCCTGCCAAGAACAGAATCCCGGACACAGCCGCCTACCGCATACGCTTCATAACCTGCTGCTTCCAGAGTATCAATGATTTTATGCACTTTGTCCGGCAGCTGTATCTGCATAGGATTCTCCTTATCAATCTTTTTGGTTAGCCGATGCTCGGCCCTTTGAAAATATTTTTGACATCTTCCAGATGAAGATCCGGTTCCTCATCTTCTTTTACCAGAGAATTTACCAACTGTTCCATTTCTTTCTTGGACATGATGCCCCGGCTTCTCTCGATAAATTCTTCTTTCTCGTTATCCGTCATACCTGCAAAACGATCCATTGCCGCCCGGTTCGTGGCAAACGCCAGACCCAGACCGACAGGTAAAGTATTATAATCCATTTTTTTCACCCTTTCTGTACCTTACTGCTTTGTTAGCATGTACAGAAAGAGATTTCTTTATACAAGTGTGGCCAGTCCACGCAGACGGATATCTTCGCAGGATGCCCCGACTAAGATTTCATAATCTCCTGCGTCGGTAATAAAATCATGAAGCTGTACATCAAAATAGGCAAAATCTTCCTGTTTCATCGTTAAAGTAATTTTTTTAGACCTGCCCGGCGCAAGAAAGACTTTGGCAAAAGCCTTCAACTCTTTATCCGGTCTGTCTACCTTCGACGCAATCGGTGCCACATAAACCTGGGCAATCTCCGCTCCGGCCCGTTTCCCGGTATTCTTCACGGTAAACGTCAGCTTCACGCTTCTATCCTTTTCCATTTTTAATGTCAGGGCACTGTACTCAAAATCTGTGTAAGACAGACCATGTCCAAAACAAAAAGCGGGCGCAATATGCTGTCTGTCAAAATGACGGTAGCCGTAATAAAGTCCTTCTTCTAACCGAATATTTCCCCACTTGCCGAACTGACCGTTCTTCGCCGTAGCGCAATCCTCATACCTGGCAGGAAAAGTCTCCGCCAGTTTGGCGGAAGGATTCACTTCGCCAAAAATGATTTCCGCCAGAGCATTTCCCGTTTCCATCCCCGCATAATAACTCCACAAAATCGCCCGCGCCTTATTCCGCCAGGGCATCTCCACCGGGGATCCTCCCACAAAGGTAACGACCATATCTTTTCTGACTTCCAATAATTCTTCTATTAAAATATCCTGTTCATAAGGAAGCTTCATATCCGTACGGTCAAAACCTTCACTGTCAATATTATGATTCAGACCACCCACGAAAATAACCGCGTCTGCCTCTTTGGCCGCCTTGATGGCCTGGGCAAAAAGATCTTTATTCTTCTCATGAATCTCATCCTGCTCCTGTTTAATCCGGGCAAGTCTCTCTTCTTCCCCCTTACGGTGTCTTTCATTTTCACTGGCATCGTCTACCCTGACAGCCTGTCCCACATCTGTGTTTTTCAGATCATCCAGACTGGAGGCCTGCCAGTTCTGTTCATAAGTCTTAGGAGCTTCCGGTACATGATAGCCTTTCACATACTGTACCTGTGTATTCCCGCCCAGATACATCTTAAGCCCTGCCAACGGACAGATTTCATACAGCGCCTTAATCTCCGCGCTGCCGCCGCCATCCGAATGGACTTTTGCGGCATTTGCGCCGATTACCACTAACTTCTTAATCTTCCCCGCATCCAGAGGCAGAAGATGATTCTCGTTCTTGAGTAAGACCATGGACTCCCGCGCCGTGTGCAGAATCGCCTCCCTGTGTGCCAGCGTATTGTATGCTCCCGCCTTGCGCGTATCCTTCTTGCTGCCAATCATTTTCAGACGGAACATCATGCGCAGAATATTTCTCACCTTGGCATCCACCATATCCTCCGACACTTCTCCCTTTGCAATCAGCTCTTTAAGCGGATTAGCCAGTTTGTACTCGTCAAAGTCCGGGAAAATTGACATTTCCATATCTATGGAACACTGCGCCGCCTCCTTGGTTTTATGAACGCCGCCCCAGTCGCTGATAACAGCACCGTTAAATCCCCACTCCATACGCAGAACCAAATCCAGCAGCCTCTTATTCTCACAACAGTGCGTTCCATTGATCTTGTTGTAAGCTCCCATAATGGAATACGCATTTCCCTCCTGCACGGCTGCCTTAAAGGCCGGCAGATAAATCTCATACAGAGTTCTGTCGTCAATCTCCTCGTCCACCATCAGACGATCCGTCTCCTGTACATTGGCCGCAAAATGCTTCACACAGGCCGCCACATCATTTTCCTGTACCCCTTTGATAAAGGGCACCGCCATCGCCGCCGTCAGTTTCGGATCCTCACTCATATATTCAAAATTTCTGCCGCAGCGCGGATCCCGCTTAATATTAATACCGGGTGCCAGAATCACATCTTTGCCCCGTCCCCTGGCTTCTTCTCCCAACACATGCCCCATGGCATAAGCCAAATCCGGATTCCAGGAAGAAGCAACCGCGCTGTTGCTTGGCAGATAGGACACCATATCATCCTGGTTTCCCGAAGGTATCCACCTGTCGTCCATAAACTCGGCCCTGACTCCCATGGGCCCGTCGGAAGTCACAACCCCGGGAATCCCAAGTCTTTCTACCGCACCGGACCGAAAGAGCGTAGCCCCATGAAGCATGGAAACTTTTTCATCCAATGTGAGTTTTTTAAGTAATTTTTCAATTTCTTTTTCTGTTTTCTTGTCGTAGTTTTTTTCCTTTTTCTTCATATAAATTTTCATCCTCTCCCTGCGTCACAGAAACAGGCGCTGTTTCCATATGGATACAGCGCCTGCCCGCATACTTCTCCATATTAAGTTAAGTATAGCGGGTAACTGCCTTAGATACAATTACCTTTTTATATTTTATTTCATGGAACTTTTATAGCTTTTCTGTGTATCTTCTTTGCGTCAATTCTTCTCCGGCATCCACACCCGCATCTGGTTTAATCCCCGGTTCCCCCAGGTATAATAAGGAATAAATGTAACCTGACACGGTTCTGTCTGGGGAGCATTATAACTATAAAGCTCCTCGCTTACCGTCTCCCGGAAGCCTTCCGCATATAATTCCT
The DNA here is from genome assembly GCA_002492525.1 of Lachnospiraceae bacterium UBA7086. Classification (GTDB taxonomy): domain Bacteria; phylum Bacillota; class Clostridia; order Lachnospirales; family Lachnospiraceae; genus UBA3282. The sequence continues at coordinate 32,171 of DKZA01000009.1, forward strand.
GAATCCCATAAAGTTTTTCCGGCAGATATTCGCTGACTTCCACTTTGCCATCCTTTTTCAGACTCAGAGAAAGCACATCGCCTCCATTATCCACACCTTCTGCACAATAAATGAGCGGTCCTCTCTGCAGTGCCACACGTCCGGTATTGGCCGCCACACGGCTGTTGGTATATACTTTCCGGACTGACAGATCAAGCTCTACCTCCACCACATCATCTGCACCGAAATCTCCCCGCAGATAAGCATAACCGTCCCGTATCTCACAATCCGCCGTCCTGCCGTTGACACGAATCTTCGTCTCTTTACTCCATCCCGGAATACGGACTGCCAAAGCTACCGGCATGGTCTCTTTCTTGGGCTCAAAGTGATAAGTAATCTTATGATCATAAGGATAAGCAGTCTGTAATGAGATTCTGCCGCCCATATGATCCGTCAAGTCTAGCGTGCCTGCTATAAACAGATTCGAGAACAAAGTATCTGCCTCTATATGCCATGCATACTCTGCCACCGATGTAAGAAGCCTTGCCACATTAGGCGGACAGCAGGCGCAGGCAAACCACTTCGGTCTGACAGGAAGCGCATGCTTATGTGTCTTTGCCTCACCGGAAATGCCCGGCAGTACCTCCAGCGGATTCACATAGAAGAATTTCGTGCCGTCCAGCTGCATACCTGCCAGTACACAATTGTATAAAGCCCGCTCCATCACATCGGCATATTTACCGTTACGTGCAAGATAGAGCATCTTATTGGAAAAGAAAATCAGACCGATAGCCGCACAGGTCTCGGCATATGCCGTATCGTTAGGGAGGTGATCGTCTTTCGTAAACGCCTCCCCCTCGTAGGCAGATCCAATCCCGCCCGTAACATACATTCTGTGCTGTGTAATGTTATTCCAAAGCGTATCACAAGCCTTGGCCAGCTGCGCATCGCCTGTCTCTTTGGCCGCATCCGCCATCCCGGTATAAAGATACACCGCCCTGACCGCATGCCCTGTGGCTTTCTCCTGCTGCCGTACCGGAACTGCACTCTGCGTATATTCTTTATCCGCCGGGTCAGCATCCCACACAGACCAGTTTCTTCTGGCTTTCTCCTGCGAGTAATAATCACTGTTGACACCCCGCACATTGATAAAATGCAGCGCCAGTTCCTTATACCGTTCTTTCCCGGTGCTTCGATACAGTCTCATCAGAGCCAGCTCTATCTCCGGATGCCCCGGATAGCCTTCTGCGCCTTCCTCCACAAACCGCCTGTAAATATGGTCAGCCATACGGCACATAATCTCCAACAACCTGGTCTTTCCGGTACACTCCGCATAAGCTGCTGCCGCCTCTATCATATGCCCTGCACAATATAACTCATGGGCCTCCTGGAGATTTGTCCAACGCTTATCCGGTTCCTTCACCGTAAAATAAGTATTCAGATATCCATCCTCCTGCTGCGCCTCACCGATCAGCTCTATAATCTCATCGCAGCGTTTTTCCAACTCTGTATCCGGGTTCTGAGAAAGTGAATAAGCCACTCCTTCCAGCCATTTGGCCACATCACTGTCCTGAAATACCATACCATAGAATTCCCCGTCACATCTGCCTGTCTTAATCTTCTGCGCCGCCATGCGGAAATTCTCGATACAATGGCTCTTTTCCGCACCCTCAATCTGATCGTTTAAAGCCCGCTCCTGATAAGGAAGCACCACATCTTTGACCAGTTTTTCATACCTGCCAAAAAAACCTTCTTTCACCTGAAACTTTTTTACGAATTTCAAATCGCCCATCTTTACCCTCCGTTTACCTTTTCCGTACTCTGCACTGCATAAATCGCTTTCTGTCATCTTTCGATTTACGGTGTTATCCAAATACTGTATGTATTATATTCTTATCTATATATTAATAAAATGGATTATTTTCTTATTTATTTGTATTATTTTCTGATTTCCGATATTCTGACGGCGTACACCCATATACTTCCCGGAAAGACTTGGCAAAATAACTCATTTCCTGAAACCCGCAGCTCTCCGCAATGGCAGAGATCTTATCCGCAGTAGACTGCAATTTGATCGCGGCCTGCTGTAAACGATAAGACTTTAAATAAGCAATAGGGGTAGTACTGATTGTTGCACGAAAACACCGCATACATTCACTGGTACTGATAGCGCAGACAGCGGCAATTTCGTCTATGGTCAGTTCTTTATCATAGTTCGCCTGAATATAGGTCAACATTTCCTTGATTCTGACATTATCCCGCTGCATCTTCCCGAAAGACTTCCGATTCATGGCAGGCTGATGCTCGGAAAGCAGGTTTATAATAGTAGATAATTCATTGCGGATATGCAGCTCAAATCCAAATTCTTCCTGCTTTGCAGAACTCCACAAGGAAACAATACTCTCAATAACTTGCCTCTGCCATGCTTTGGCAGATGTAAAATGAACGCCGGGACAGGCCTGATTATCCATTAACGGCTTTAAATACTTCTGCCAGACAATATTATCCGTGCTGCCGCTGATAGCCCGCGGATGACACACTACGGAATGTAGTTCACAAGGTTTATCGTCCTGCGAAGATGCGGTATGCAAGATATTACTGTTGATAAAAAATGCCTCCCCGGCTTTCAGTTCAAATTTCATGGAACCGGCATCCACTATGGCTGTACCTTTCACCACCATGCCCAATTCCAATTCATTATGCCAATGCCACGGAATTTCATCCCCTGGCAGAATATCAAGATAACATGCCACGGGAAAAAGATGGGTTCCATGTTCCCGCAGCTCTTTCCCCTGTAAATTGGTCTGAACACCACATGGCAATATCATAGGTTAATCCTCTCCTTTTTATTTCAAAAAATTCTTTTTTGATAATATTATCATATAATATGGCTATATAATTCTATTATTCTTACTTTTATTGATGATATAATCATATCACAAAAAGAAATAAAAGGAAAGAAAAATAAACCTGATAGCAAAAATCAACCATACCGCCCAGAGAGCGGATATTCATCAAATGGAAAGGAGCAAAGTCTATGTACAGAATCAATATCAGAAAAATGGGAAACGTCGATAGGTTTATCAATATGGTCAGGAACAGCCGGGGCAATGTTTATCTGGAACTTCCTAACCAGATGCTCTGCGACCTGAAACAAAATGAAGAAGCCCTTCAGATGCTCTACATGATCAACCCAAAAGAATTCTGGTTAGAGCTTTTCCTGACAGATACGCAGGACAGTTACGATTTTATGACCTATATGATCGGCGCGGGGGCTTAACAAGCCCCCGTTTTATAATAACAATCCATGCGCGGCACAATAATGATAGATGCCATCATCTGTCACATGGCCGCATATTTCCTGCGCCACTGCCTTTAATGATTCTGAGGCATTTCCCATGGCAATTCCCGTACCAACCGCCTGAAACATCTCAATATCATTATCCCCATCCCCAAATGCAAGGGCCTGCGATTTATGCAGATGATAATATTCAAGTACTTTATTTACGCCGGTCCCTTTACCGCTGTCCGCCGGAATAATATCCACGGCCCTGTCCCACCAGGCGGCAATTTTGGCCCGAGGAACATTTTTTAATAATGCCGGATATTCCTCTTTGCGGCCTCCCGACATAAGCTGATAGACATCATCCTTCTCTATCACTTTCCCAAAATCGTCAGAGACGATCACCTCCAGTCCGGCAATGGCAAAGTAATCTACCAGATCTTTATCTCTCCCGTTGGCAATCAGCTTATCCTTCGTGGCAATAGACACGGGCCTGTCAATCGACGCCGCATTTTGGACAATCGTTTTCACGTCTTGGACATGAATGGGATGCTTATAAATATCCTGCTGTTTATCAAAGCAATAGGAGCCGTTAAAAGTAAGAAACGCATCCGCTTCCCATCCGTCAAAATGAGGCAGCGCCAACGGCCCTCTTCCCGTTGAGAGGCAGAGGATTATATGCCGCTGTTTTAAACAAATCAATGTTTCCAGCATTTTTTCTGATATTTGTTTTTTCTCCGTATCAATCAAAGTCCCGTCGATATCAAAAAAAATAATCTTTATATTGTCCATATTCATGCCAAAGCTTCCTTTCCAAAAGTACGGATTCAGAATACATATCAGCAATCCCCAATATAGTAAGAAACAATACTCATGTAATCTCTGGGATTGGGAATATCCAGAGCAAGCTTCAGGCAGTTTTTATTCTGGTGAAACCTTACCCATAAACTGTTCTGTATCATTTTCTCCCTGTTGATATTTACCTTTTTACCGTCCGGACAAAGTACATACACTTTTCCGCTGCACCTATTGACCGTGTTCAGAAAATTTTTCATATCCAGAATATTCAGTTTAACCATCACGACCCCTCCTGTAAATGCATGATTGTGTTTACAGGTATCATTATAATGCAATCCGTGCATGAAAAATATTTCTTTTCCGCCCTTATGTATCACAATCCTGCCATTTCTTCCGGTATTCTGATGGTGTACAATGTGCGTACTCCCGAAAAACCTTTCCAAAATAGCTGCTGCTGCCCAAACCGCAGGCATGACTGATATCCGTAAGCGGTTTCTGCCCTCTTGCCAGCATCTGACAGGCCATCTGCAGACGGTAAGTCTTAATATATTCCATAGGTGTTGTATGCAGACAGTCATGAAACACCCTGAAACATTCCCGCTCACTAAGATACACTGCCGCCGCCAGCTGCGAAATAGAAATCTTTTCTGCATAGTGTTCATGAATATATATCATCATCATCTTGACTTTATCATTGATTTTATTATATTCTCCACCCTTTTCCTGCATAGGACAAGAGAGTTCACAAAGGATTAACCAGATTTCCGAAAGGATTTCCCGCAGTTTCATTTCATACCCAAATTCATCGTTTGAAATCTGAAATGCCTTGAGAATAAGACTTAAAGCTTCGTCCTGTTTATCCTTTCCCGGGAAAATAGAAATTATCTCAATCTGCGGCGCAGTCACAATCGGGGTAATGTATTTCTTTTCTAATCTGCTCCCCTGTTCTCCCGCAAGCAGCGATGTATCAAAAATATGAAGCAGCTGAATATTAGGCTCTGACCGGGACACTGCCTTTGTCATGTGAAGTACATTGGAATTTACCATGCCGCCGCTTCCGGCCGGAAACAATATTTTACCATGCGGTGTGTAATATTCCAGACTGCCGCTCTCCATATAAAACAATTCCACCGGCCTATGCCAGTGCCACGGTGCAAAATGCCCTATATATTTATCCAGCTCAGATTTGGAAGCAATATAAGGAAAATCGCTTGCAAAACCAGGAAGTAACTCCTCCTTGCTTCCTGTATAAAATTCTATGCTCTGTATGTTTTTCATAGATAGTCCGGCTCCATTCTCCCCATGAGATCCTCTTTCCTGCCTCTATGTTATCTGTCAGATTCCCGGAACATACGTCTTACGATATTCACTGGGAGAACACCCAAGTTCTTTGTGAAATACTTTGCTAAAATAAAACACATCCATAAATCCCGTCAACTGTGCAATCTCTGTCACAGATCTGTCCGTCTCCTTCAATAACTGCCGCGCTTTTCCCAGCCGCAGCATCTTCTGATATTCCCGAATGGTCTGACCCGTCGCTTCTTTAAAAAGTGTACCTGCATACTTGTAGGATAATCCGCAGATTTCTTCAATATCGCCTGCCGCAAAATCTTCTATATAGTGTGCCCGTACATATTCCTGTATCTGCCGTACATAAATATTTCCCGTCAGATTGCCACGTTCCCTGTACACACATTCTAAGAAAATCTGCCACAGACACACCGAGGCCTGCGGAATATTCCCATGTACATGCGCCTCAAGCATCTTCTCAAAATTATGTTCTATCCGGTTTGACTCTACATCATCTATTAATTTCGGCAATACAAGATATTTCTCATTTTCATTCCTGCCCAGGCACACCCTCTTGTCATAATAAACACCCCTGGGCAGTTCTTCCATTCCGTCTTCCGGTTCTGCACAATAAAAATGCGCATAATACCACGCCGATCCCGCCTCAAACGGTCTTTCTCCCCAATGATGGATTCCGCTTTTGAGGAAAAAAAGCTGATTTGGCAGTATCTGATAACAGATGCCGTCTTCCAGAATCTCCATGGCCCCCCGCAATAGATAAATCGCCACATGAAAAGGAACTATTCTGTCTGCGTGAATCATCTCGCTTAAAGTGACGCTGTAATCGGCCTCGCATATAAACGGCATGGTATTACAGGGAATCTTAAGGGCGTGTCTGTCCATTGGCGTATCCTTTCTTTAATGGGGTAAGCTTATTATATACAGTTTATCATATTATGAAATAATTCGCCCAGAAACATTGACAATACCCTTGTATATGTTGTATTATCTTAATTGTTCACAAATCGAAGCGTGGCTCAGTTTGGTAGAGCGCTGCGTTCGGGACGCAGAGGTCGCAGGTTCAAATCCTGTCGCTTCGACTATCAGAAAAGGAAAAACACTGGACTTATAAAAAGTCGAGTGTTTTTCTTTTATTATCTCTTCTTTTTACTACCCAAACCCACAATAATCACGCTTAATTTTATGGAATCCTCAAATGTCCATTTCTTCCCGAATCCAATACTTGCCCTAATGCTGCCACAAAAACTGTTGTCGAATTGCTTCTCCTGTCTTTTTCTAGGATATCGATTACAAGATAAAGCGCAGGACAGAGGAATATAAGGATTTTTGTAAAGCAGCGAAGGTGAAGGAGAAGACGGAGAGGCTGCGGTATGAGTGCAGTAAAGAAAATCTGCGCAGGTCAAAATCTTGGAAGGATATGGAAAATACGCAGCAAAAAGTTACAAATGCGGAAAAACATGATACACTAAGAGAAACAGAAGAAAAGGACATAGAAGTGCATACGATAGGAAGGATAGATAAAAATATATACAAGTGCGTTACTGAGGATATTGTAACAGATGAAGTAATCATTACGGATGAAAGAATTGCGCATATAAAGGAAAGGCATCCGAATGATTATGAGAGATTTTGTAGTTATATTCCGGAAATTATAAGTAATCCGGATTATATAATAGCATCAAATAAGCCAAATACAGCAACAGTATTAAAACAAATAACAAATAATGGAGAAAAGTTTCAGTTGATTTTAAGAATTATTACATCAAAAGATAATGTGGATTTTAAAAATTCAGTGATAACATTTCTGAATATTAATGAGAGAACATGGAATAAGTATTTGAGAAATAAGGAGATACTTTACAAAAAAGAATAGAATTGATATAATAATCATACCATATAAAGACTTCTTTGAGGTGGAAATTTCGTGTCGCCACACACCAGGGATGGTTATAAAGAGATGCGAGAGTAGGCACGCTCGCCAAAGAAGTCTTTACTGGTATAAATATAAAGTATTTTAAATTGATGTGGTGCAAAATCAAC
>DKZA01000050.1 GCA_002492525.1 Lachnospiraceae bacterium UBA7086
CCGTTTTGGTTCGCTATTTGCATCCTTGCTGCTTGAAATTGATTTAAAAAGAAATACACCTGCAATAATAAATAAAATCACCCCTATGATAATCACAATAATCTGTTTCTGGCTAGCTTTACTATTTTTCATGTTTTTTATCCCCAATAAAATATTATTTATTTGTATTCTAACATTATAATTTGACTTCTTTTCCCTGTATTTTGATTATATATTTTCCTTCTTTATATTCCTTATAAGAGCAAATCTGTCTGGCCACTCCTATTTCATTTTCCACATAAACTTGTTTACCCCATGTATTTTCCTTTACATAAGCTTTCGCCTTTGAAGAATCATAATTTATAATTTTAGGTTCGTTAATACTTTTTTTTGATTTTTTCTCATCATAGAAACTTTTTTCTGAATCTCCGCTCGAACTGATTGGAGAAGAACCCAAACTTTCTCCAGCGAGACAGCCAAAAATAACATATAGAATTCCCATTAGCATAAAAACGCCAGCAATACCCGCTGTCAGAACCACTATATTTTCAATCACCCATATAATAGCCGGAAATCCGATAAATAATATTACTGCCGATTTTATACAATGTTGAAATATATAACGTTCCTCTGAAAAGTGAAACAATAAAACGCATACTATAATAGATACAAAAAAACAAGTAAAAATATATCTGCATCCATAACACTATTGAAAAAAACCGGTAGCAAAAATATTCCTATCAAACATATTAAATCCAAAATTATTAATATGTTTTTTATCAGTGAAGATCTTTCAAAATAACATACTATCAGTAACACGAATCCTATACCCAACAAAGGCGATGCAACCATCATAAATTTCCAATATAATGTTCCCGTTCCACTTTGAATGAAATTCAATGCCTCCATTATCCCATTATTTTTTATATAGGTAATTTGGCCGTCATAACCTTTCTGAGACAGGAACATTACATAGGAAATGATAAATCCTATTACGCCAATTAAACACGCAAGTGATGACAAAATAATACATAAATTGCGAATCGGCTTTTTATGAAAATCGCTAAATGCCTCTTTCGTATAAGAAAACATTTTTCCTATACCCTTTCCTGCTTTTTTCAAAATTGAAACAATAACACTGAACATTTTACTCCCTCTCATCATTTCGTTTTCTTATCTTGTGAACTATTATATCATATTGTGATTATATTCACAATGTTTGAATCCACAATATTTTAATATAATTAGGAAAAAGGAGTTGATACATATAATCAGTTATAGTCCTCTTTGGCAAACAATGGAACAAAAAGGAGTAACACAATACTTTCTGCTAAAATCGGGAATAGACAACAAAACCTTAGACAGTTTAAAGAAAAATAAGAACATTACTCTTTTAACAGTCGAAAAGCTATGCAATATTATAGGCTGTACACCAAATGAGATTGTAGAATTTAAATAGAGCAGACTTCCAGCATATATCATCGGAATCTGCTCTTTTTCATTTTGAAAAAGCCAACAGAAACATATCCTACTGGCTTTTTTAGTCAACTATCTGTCAATTTTCATTATTTATGTTTAAATTGAATCTAAAACCTGTCAGCCAAACACCAAAGTCCTTTGATTTTACTAATCTTTTCCGCCCAACGACTTCATCGTCGGGAACAACAACACATCACGGATCGCAGGCGAATTGGTCAGTAACATCACCAGTCTGTCAATCCCGTATCCAATCCCGCCGGTAGGCGGCATACCGATCTCCAGTGCGTTCATGAAATCTTCATCCGTGGTATTGGCCTCCTCGTCACCGGCCGCAAGGGCCGCTTCCTGTGCCTTGAAACGCTCTCTCTGATCAATGGGGTCGTTCAACTCGGAGTAGGCATTGCACATCTCCCTGGCGGTGATAAAAAGCTCAAACCGCTCCACATACTCCGGCTTGTCCGGCTTTCTCTTGGTGAGCGGAGAAATTTCCACCGGATGATCCATCACAAAGGTAGGCTGCACCAGATGTTCTTCCACAAACTCCTCGAAGAAAAGGTTGATGATATCTCCCTTTGTATGTCTGTCCTCATAATGAACTTCCTTTTCATCTGCCAGCTTCTTGGCCGCCGCGGTATCCGGCACCGCATCAAAATCAATGCCTGTATATTTCTTCACGGCCTCCACCATGGTAATCCGTTCAAAAGGTTTGCCCAGATCAATCTCCACATCTCCATAAGGAATGGTGGTCGTGCCGCAGACTTCCTTTGCCACATGGCGGAACATGTTTTCCGTCAAATCCATCATGCCGTTATAATCGGTGTATGCCTGATACAGCTCCATCAGCGTAAATTCCGGATTGTGTCTGGTATCCAGTCCCTCGTTTCTGAACACACGGCCAATCTCATAGACTCGCTCCATGCCGCCCACGATCAGTCGTTTCAGATAGAGTTCCAGGGAAATACGCAGTTTCACATCTTCATCCAACGCATTATAATGGGTCTCAAAAGGTCTGGCCGCTGCGCCGCCCGCATTGGATACGAGTATCGGGGTTTCCACCTCCAGAAATCCCTGGCCATCTAAGTAACGTCTGATGGAACTGATTATCTTAGACCGCATCACGAAGGTCTTTTTCACCTCTTCATTCATGATCAGATCCGTATATCTTTGGCGATACCGGATATCCGTATTCACCAATCCGTGATATTTCTCCGGAAGAATCTGAAGACTTTTTGACATCAGTGTCACTTTTGATGCATGTACTGAAATCTCACCTGTCTTGGTCTTAAATACCTCTCCCTCAATTCCTACAATGTCACCCACATCATATTTCTTGAAGTCAGCGTATGGCTCTTCTCCGATGCTGTCTCTTGCTACGTAAGACTGAATATTGCCCTGCAGATCCTGTACATTGCAAAAGGAAGCTTTGCCCATGACACGTTTGCTCATCACACGCCCTGCAATGGACACTTTGCTGCCTTCCAGTGTATCAAAATTATCTTTGATTTCCTGGCTGTGATGGGTCACATCGAATTTGGTGATCAAAAAGGGATCTTTGCCAGCCTCCTGCAAAGCTGCAAGTTTCTCTCTTCTGACCTTTAATAACTGTTTAATATCCTGCTCCTGTTGTACATTCTGCTGATTCTGTGTGTTAGCCATACTGCTGTTCATCCTCCATCTCAAATTCCCGGCAAACAATACATTTAGTTAGATCTCTGAATCTCCAGGACTTTATACTGAATGGTTCCTGCCTGTGTCTCTACTTCCACCACGTCGCCTACTTTGCTTCCAATCAGAGCTCTGCCCACAGGGGACTCGTTGGAAATCTTGCCCTTTAAGCTGTTGGCTTCCGTACTTCCTACAATCTTATACTCTAATTCCTCATTAAACTCTACATCCAATATTTTAATCTGGCAGCCGATGTTGATCTTGTCAAGATCCACTTCATCCTCCACCACTACTTCTGCGTTCTTTAAGATTTTTTCCAGTTCTTCGATTCTGGCTTCGATGTCGCGCTGTTCATCCTTGGCCGCATCGTATTCGGCGTTCTCAGACAGATCCCCCTGTTCTCTGGCCTCCTTAATCTTCTGCGCAACTTCCTGACGTTTTACGACTTTCAGATTGTGCAGCTCCTCTTCGTATTTCTGCAATCCTTCATACGTTAAGATATTTTTTTTCTCATGCATGGTAGTTCTCCCTCTTTCTCTATTTATCCCTGCATCCGGGTTATTTACTGGTCTTTCAAAAGGCTGCTGTTATCATTGCCTCAACGAACTAATCTATCATAACTATTTTTTACCATAGTGTCAAGATATTTAAGCGGTGAAACGTAAAGAATCTGCCCGCCTTTTCTGGCATATATCTGCTCTTTCTTTTCACTGAAAACCATATCCACATAAATGCTCTGGCCGCCCGGCTCAATTTTAAGACCTCCGGCACTGCTGCCATAGTCCATAATAACACCCTGGCACTTCCCGGGAACAAAATACTCTCCCCCCTCTTTGACCTGATAGGGTACAAGCTGCGCCACAAGACCATATTCATAATAGTATGTTTCCAGATAGGCGGAAAGCTCCTCCCAGATATCAGCCTCTCCTACCTGCTTATAATAGAATAAAAGGCTGTTAATCCGTTCCAGATAAGGCGTAAGAAGCCGCCAGGTCATCTCCATCTGCCACTGGGTATCTTCCGGCGCACCCAAAAGCACTGTCACCCGTCCCTGTTTGCGCAGGCACGAAGCGGCATACACCGTAACCAGACTGGCAAGCAGCATCTCCTGGGTCTTCCTGCACGTCTCCCAACGCTCTGCATACATTTCCGACACCCATGTCATAATCTGCGGATGCAGATAAGTATCCGCCATCCCGGGCGTGCGGTGCAATACGTCCTCCATACTTTCTGAAAGTTCTTCCGGCTTCCAGGCTCTTCTTTTATAAGAAAAAGGCGGCACCGGACAATCCACCACAGTAAAGGTACTTTTCATTTCCTCTGCAGACGGTATCTGCCTGGGCAGAGGGGTCTCCTTCAGTACGGCATCCTGCCACCAATGTCTTTTGGCGGCACAGTTTACGTCCCCCTGTTCCGGCAGAGGATGATAGTAAATAATGGTCTCTGCTTCCATATACACTGCTCCCGACATATCGCTTTCCATAGATTGGGACACCTGTTTGATTTCTGAAAAAAGCATCCCCGTCCATTTCTGAGATAGTATATGCCGTAAGCCTTACATGGATTCCACCAATTTCTCAATCTCCTCAAAACTCTCCGCCAGATTTATGCTCTGCCTGAGTCTGGCGGAACCTGGCATACCCGCCGTATACCATGACATATGCTTGCGCATCTCCCGGACACCGGTGTACTCTCCCTTCGTGGCAAGCTGTAATCTGGCATGCTGCAGGATCATGGCCTTACGTTCCTCTCTCGCCGGCTCCGGCAAAACAGTACTGTCCCGTAAATAAGCAGTCACCTGCCGAAACAGCCAGGGATTCCCTCTGGCCGCCCTCCCGATCATCACGCCGTCACAGCCGGTTGCCTCCATCATCCGGCGGGCATCCGCTCCATTGGTCACATCCCCGTTACCAATCACGGGGATGGACACTGCCTCTTTGACCCTTTGTATAATCTCCCAGTCCGCCTCTCCGGCATAGTACTGTTCTCTGGTTCTGCCATGTACCGCCACTGCCGCGGCGCCCGCATCCTCCGCAATTCTGGCGATTTCCACGGCATTGACATGGGCTTCGTCAAATCCTTTGCGGATTTTTACTGTAACCGGTTTGTCTATGGCTTTCACCGTAGCAGCAATGATTTCCCCGGCCAGCTTAGGCTGCCGCATCAAAGCCGATCCCTCTCCATTATTCACAACTTTTGGCACAGGACATCCCATATTGATATCCAGAATAGAAAAGGGCCTTTCTGCAATCCGTTTCGCCATCTCGCTGACAATCTTAGGATCCGAGCCAAACAACTGCAAAGATGTAGGCCCTTCCTCCGGATGAATTTCCAAAAGGCTCTCCGTATTTTTATTGCCATACCAGATTGCCTTGGCACTCACCATCTCCATACAGGTAAGTCCCGCTCCCTGCTTGCTGCACAGCAAACGAAATGGCAGGTCAGTCACCCCTGCCATAGGCGCCAGTATGATATTGTTGCAAAGTGTAACACTGCCAACGGTAAGCGGTTGTAACAACTGCTCCATAAATCATCCCCCTGTCAGAACTGCAATCTACTCTTCCAGCGGTTCTCCCAGAATAATAACCCGGTAGTATAGCTGTAAAGACTCAAACATTTCCTGCCTGTTTCTACGAATTTCCCCTATCAGAAGGCCGCTGCCGATTTCATCATAGAGCAAATCATCCTCCTTCGCATCCGTTTCCAGAGAAATGCTTCCGTCTTCTTCAAAAACAATCGTAAATATCCCGCCCACTTCTTCCGTAAAAAGCACGCAGATCACATGCAGTTCATCCTGAATGGACTGCGGGATTCCTTTAAACTTTTCGTTAAAATAATATTTCTGCTCATAGGCATTGGCACCGCAGAGCACAATCCTTGTATCCTCCATACTTTTACCCACACTATCTTAAGAAATATTATATACGGCTCCTGACACCCCTATACATACCCATACAATCCTCTCACAGACACTTCGCCGGCATAAACAAGCACCTGCTCTCCATTTTCCCGCTCCACAATCAGTTCCCCTGTCTGGCTGATACCCCGGGAGATACCCGTATATTCCCCGGCAGGATCCAATACCAGCACCTGAGCATCCATATTGATGAGATGCGCCTGATAGCCTTTTCGCAGAGCAGACAAATCCTGCCTCTTTTCAAAGCAGTCGTAATTCTCCTCAAACCGGGCGAGAATCCGCTCCAAAAGGCCGGCCCGGTCAATTTGTCTTCCTGATTCTATTTTCAAAGAAGTGGCTGTCTTACGAATTTCCTCCGGAAACTCTTCCTGACCGTTATGATTCGTATTGACTCCCACACCCGCCACCACAAACTGAATCTCATCCATTTCCGGTGTCATGCTCATCTCTGTGAGAATACCGCAGACTTTCTTTTTGTGAACCACAATATCATTGGGCCACTTGATTTGTGCCGGCAGCCCTGTGACTTCCTCAATGGCCTGGGCCACACTGAGCGCCATCACCAGAGTAATCATGGATGCCTTGTCCGGCGCAAATTCCGGCCTGACCACTATGGTAAAATAAATGGACTTTCCCGGAGGGGAGGCCCAGGATCTTCCTCGGCGCCCCCGGCCTGCGGTCTGTCTGTCCGCCACCACCGTAGTGCCGTGAGGCTCACCCTCCTCTGCAAACCGTTTGGCGTCGGGATTGGTAGACCCGGTAGAGGCAAAAAAATGCAGTTTCCGCCCTGCCCATCTGGTCTGCAATCTGCTGGCAATCTCACTTAAAGAAAACACATCTTCCGGGCTCTCCACAAGCCGGTACCCTTTTCGGGATACGGACTCAATCTGATAGCCCTCTTCCTTCAACTGGTTTATCACCTTCCAGACCGCCGTGCGGGAAACCCCAAAACGGTCGCAGAGCTGCTGCCCTGATACATAATCTTCACTGTTTCTTAACCATGTTAAAATATCTGATTTGTCCGTCTTCATCTTCTTATTCCAGCTTTTAGTCCAGCTTATATTCGCCGAGCGTCACCGCCATCACAGCCTTGATAGTATGCATGCGGTTCTCCGCCTCATCAAACACGATAGACTGTGACGACTCAAAGACCTCGTCCGTCACTTCCAGTTCCTTTAAACCATATTTTTCGCCAATCTCTTTTCCGATGTCAGTGTTATAATCATGGAAAGCCGGCAGACAGTGCATAAAGACTGCTTCCTTACCGGCAAGCTCCATCACGCGGCTGTTGACCTGATAAGGGGTAAGGTCGTGAAGACGTTCCTCCCACACCTGTTCCGGTTCTCCCATGGACACCCACACATCCGTGTAGATTACATCAGCACCGGCCGCTCCTGTCTCCACGTCCTCTGTCAGCCGTATACTGCCTCCCGTCTGTGCAGCAATCTCCTGACAGGTTCTCACCAGTTCCTCTTCCGGAAAATACTTACTGCTGGTGCAGGCCGTAAAATCCATGCCCATCTTGGCACAGGCCACCATCAATGAATTGCCCATATTATATCTGGCATCTCCCATGTAAGTAAATTTAATTCCTTTCAAACGCCCAAAATGCTCTCTGATGGTCAAAAGATCCGCTAACATCTGGGTGGGATGAAACTCATTGGTCAGCCCGTTCCACACAGGCACACCCGCATATTTTGCCAGTTCTTCCACAATATCCTGCCCAAATCCACGGTATTCGATTCCCTCATACATACGGCCCAGTACTCTGGCCGTGTCCGCGATACTCTCCTTCTTGCCGATCTGAGAACCTTTGGGGTCTAAGTACGTCGTGCCCATACCCAGGTCATGTGCCGCCACTTCAAAGGAACAGCGGGTTCTGGTACTGGTTTTCTCAAAAATCAGCGCCACATCCTTTCCCTTGTGGATATCCATGGGAACCCCTTTTTTCTTTTTCTCCTTTAAATCTGCCGCTACATCGAGCATGTACACAATCTCATCCGGCGTAAAATCCAGCAATTTTAAAAAATTTCGTCCTGTCAGGTTCATCGTTTTCTTTCCTTTCCATATGATATACACCAAACAGGACGGTCTACAGAACCGTCCTGCTTAAAAAAAGTAAATTCCTTCGGAATTAACTTTTATGATTTAAAGATTTCTTTCGCTGAAGCTGCCAATCCGGCAAGTCCCTGGATTTCCGAAGGGATGATAATCTTGGTAGCCTGACCGTCCGCCGCTTTCTCAAAAGCTTCCAGGCTCTTAATCTTTAACACCGCCTCATCAGCGCCGGCTTCACGAATCATACGGATACCGTCTGCGGTAGCCTGCTGCACCTTAAGGATAGCCTCCGCTTCACCTTCTGCCTCACGGATCATCTTTTCCTTCTGTGCCTCAGCACGCAGGATTGCAGACTGTTTCTCCGCCTCCGCCTCTAAGATAGCGGATTCCTTCTGACCTTCCGCTACCAGGACAGTGGACTTCTTCTCACCTTCTGCACGCAGAATAGCTTCACGGCGTTCACGTTCCGCCTTCATCTGTTTCTCCATGGCATCCTGAATTGCTGCCGGCGGAATGATATTCTTCAGTTCCACACGGTTTACCTTGATACCCCAGGGATCTGTAGCAATATCGAGGGACGCTCGCATCTTGGTATTGATGACTTCCCTGGATGTCAGTGTCTGGTCAAGTTCCATCTCACCGATGATATTACGAAGGGTGGTAGCCGTCAGATTCTCAATCGCCATGATCGGATTCTCCACACCGTAAGCAAAAAGCTTCGGATCTGTAATCTGGAAAAATACCACCGTATCAATACGCATCGTAACGTTATCCTTGGTGATCACCGGCTGCGGTGCAAAATCCACCACCTGCTCTTTCAAAATCACTCTCTTAGCTACTTTATCAATAAAAGGAACTTTCAAATGCAATCCCACAGACCAGGTCTGCTGGTATGCCCCCAATCTCTCCACAACATATGCATGTGCCTGCGGTACGATCTTAATACAGGATAACAAGATCATAACGATCAGGAACAATAATACCACTAATGCAATGATACCGCCCATTTTTTCCTCCATTCCGAAGTATGTTTATACCTCTTTTCTCTCTTCCACGATTAATTTAACGCCGTTGATGGCCAGGATTGTTGCCACCGTGCCCACCGGCAGTTTCTCTCCGTCCACTCTGGTACGGGCAGACCATTCCATGCCGCCCACATTAACCTGTCCGATTCCTTGCAGGTTATCAATCTCACTGATCACAATGGCCTGACGACCCACCAGGCTCTCCGCATTGGTACGAATCCTGTCTTTGTTAAAATACTTGACCGCAAGGGGCCTTGTAAAATACAACAGAAGACCGGATGCCACCAAAAACAGGATGACTTGTACCGCAAACGGCGCGCCAAGCAAAGAAGCTACGGTCGCAACCAAGGCACCGCCTGCAAACCAGATTGTCGTGAGACCCATCGTGAGGAGTTCTATAACAACTAACGCCACAAGAACAGCCAGCCAGATAACTGTCATACTCAAATCCATTCCCTGCACTCCTCCTTGCTCCTTTTCCCGTCATCATTACGCTAACATAACCATTCTACTATATTATCTCCAAAGTAGCAAGAAATATCGACACAACCAATATGTCAGCCTGAACGGCTGTTACTTTTCACACGTTAGCCAAGAATGACGCCTGAACAGATAGAAATTTCTCCGTCGGCCCGCTCTCGCTCCTTTCACAGCACAACAGACACTAAGCTCGACGAGTTGCGCAGCAACTCATGACCTCGCTAAGTGCTGGTCGTTTTAATCCGAAGGATTTAAACAAGTTCTAGGGCCTCCTTAAGAATTTTCTATCTGCTCAGGCTGACATATTGGCGTAGGTAGGAAAAGCAACCTGTCATCTTACCAGAACACCTGATGATCAATCAGAAGGCCCTCATGATTGCCTGCACGCCGGAAATGTGTTGCACCACCCACATTCGTCTCTCCGGCAATTGCTGCCTGAGCCGCCTGATAACAGCTTTCCGGAATATCTCCGCCATAAACACGTGCCACCTTACCGTTAATAGCCGGCGTAAACTGACCGGATGCATAAATAACACCAGATATTGTATTCGGATATGCAGGACTCCTGACACGGTTCATAACCACCGCACCCACAGCCAGCTTCCCATTATAAGTCTCACTGCCGGCCTCACAATAAATCAATGCCGCCAAAAGCCTGGTATCGTCGCCGCCCACTACCACAGCGCCCTGATTAGCCGTCAGTTTCGCCTTGCGCTCCGCTTCCTCACGTTTCTGAATCGCCACCATTGTCTCCCCTTCGTCAATGTGAAAATCAATATCCACATACTCCGCAGAGACATAGCCTACTTTCTCATCATACTTAACGCTAATCCAGTCATCGTCAAGCATCTCTATAATCTCTAACTCCTCATCCTCGGGTATAAAGCCCATAGCCTGTGCGTCCACATTGGGCTCCTCCCGCACACACAATGCCTCTGTCTTTATCAGCACAATCAGATTGCCTACCTCATCGGCAAGCTCTTCCGCCTCTTCCCCGAAAAGAAGATACTCGTCGCTGGCCCACCCCACCAGATCACCGCTCCGAAGCCTTGTCCAGCCATCTTTACGCTCTAAAATCCTGCCGCCGCAGTCTTTATAGAGCAATCCCACTTTATCAGATTTCTCATCTGCCTCCGCACGCACATTCATGGCAACCTGTACATTCACCATGACCAGATCGGACTCTTTCTCCGTTCTGGCACTCCCTGCTTGTGACATCTCTGTCAGTTCTTTGATCGTCTCATCATCACAAGAAGAAGACGGGTCAATAATCTTCGTGATTCCCACATTCAGGGAATCCAAATACTCTTTCCTGCTGCCCGCCTTTACATCCATGCGCGACATGCCCCATATACTCAGACTCAGAATAAACCCGATAAGCAGAATTCCATATCGCTTTCTGCCTCTCAGCATAAATGCTCCTCCATCCTCCCACAAAAATTGTTACAAAATTGTTACAACCTAAGTATGGATAATTTTAGCAAAACACCTATTCTTTGTCAAGTTTACGCAACATGTCCCCTCTTTATGCTACTTTTCTACGACTTTTCTGTTACTAAATCTTTACAATTTCCTGGTCTTTTCGACCGCGGCAAGAAGAGCATCCATAACCGTTCCACGAAATCCTCTTTCCTCTAAAATACGTACCCCTTCTATCGTAGTACCTGCGGGAGAACAGACCATATCCTTCAACTGGCCAGGGTGTTTTCCCGTCTCCAGCAGAAGTTTCGCACTTCCATACACTGCCTGTGCCGCAAGCTCATACGCCTTCGCCCGGGGCATACCCGCTGCCACACCCGCATCTGCCATAGCCTCAATAAACATAAACACATATGCCGGCGAACTGCCGCCCACGGCGCCTACCGCATCTATCAACCGCTCCTCCACAAAATCTGCCTTGCCAAAGCTTTCCATCAGACGCATACTGTAATGACGCTCCTCTTCAGAGACCGTCTCACTTGTACAGATTCCCGTGTAACCCTCGCTCACCAGCGCCGGTGTGTTAGGCATACAACGCACCAGTTTTATCTTCTTACCAAAAGCCTGTTCCAGCCAGGACAGAGTTTTGCCCGCGGCAATACTGATCACCAAGGTATCTTCTCTCACAGCATCTTTAATTTCCGCTATCACTTCCTCCAAAAACTGTGGTTTCACGGCCAGGATAAGCACCTGCGCCTGATTGGCCACAGCCGCATTGGAATCCACAGTCTGAATACCATACTCCGTCCGCACAGCTTCTAAAGTCTTCCGGGTCTTCGCAGAACCAACAATATCCCCCGCGGAGACAATATCCTTTTCCAACATCCCCCCGATGATTGCCCGCGCCATATTACCCAGTCCAATAAATCCAATCTTCATAATGCATGTCTTCCTTTCCCAATTAATGATTCCTTTATTTTATACTATAAGAAATTCCTTCACTTCAAGTATATTTAAGAACAATTGTTATTTATATCTGTTTCAGAATTTCAAAATGCACTTCAGATTTCAATTCCTATCTCAAGCAAACTCCAGCTAAAATTTTCTCTTTCTCAACAGCATCGTTAGTAATTTATACATTAAATCCTGTTTTAACTTATTTTTTTCTACTATATTCAGTCACGGAGCGAATTGACAAAATCCCAGTCCCAAAAACGCCTGCAGGCAATTAAATCACACCCGTCTTTGTCGATATGCCTCATACAGCAAGACAGAAGAAGCCACCGCTGCGTTCAGCGACTCTACACATCCCTCCATAGGAATCTTCACCAGAGCATCCGCGCAGGCCGCCGTCTCCTCCCGCAGACCCTTTCCCTCATTGCCGATCATAAAAGCCGTGCCTTTACGATAATCATAAGACTCATAATAAGCCTTTCCCGCAAGATGAGCGGCATACACGCTGACACCGTTTTGCTGCAGCACCTTTATAATAGAAGAAACATCTTCCACATACAGAAACGGAACTCTGTAGACAGCCCCCATCGTGGAGCGTATCGTTTTGGGATTATAGATATCCACCGTACGGCTGCTCATGATTACAGCGCTGATTCCCACAGCTTCCGCCGTCCGAAAGATAGTTCCCAGATTGCCAGGGTCCTGAACATCTTCCAAAATAATATATAACGGTTGTTTTTTTACATTTTCCTTCGGGGAAAAAGTTAAATCATAATGAAACTGTCTTACCAGACACAGAATCCCCTGGGGTGTCACGGTATCAGACATCTTTGCAAAAACCTCATCGGATACCAATTCATACGAAAGTCCGTCCAGCTTCTCTTTACATACGCCAAGTATCTCCTGCTCGGCACTCCTGGCTATATATACCTCGCAGATTCGCTCTCCGGGCGCCTCCATAAACATCTTTATGCCTTCCACTACAAAGACATCCTTTTTCTGCCGTTCCTTGCTTTTCTGAGAAAGCGCCACGATTTCTTTTACTGTCCTGTTATTCAGACTGGTAATCATCCAAACCTCCCGATATCTAGCCTATCTATCCTGCGGCGGCTCTTTATAGCGGAATATCCTGGAGGGACGATGTCCGACATTCGATGTCATTTTCCCGGTATCCTCCAGTTTCTCGCCGATAGTTCTGCGAAATGCGGCAGGAAGAAGCTTTTTGCCAAGAATCAGCTCATATACTTCCTGCAGTTCGCTGATGGTAAATTCCGCCGGCATCATATGAAAAACAATATCTGTATAATTAATCTTTCCTCTGAGCCTTTTGAGCGCTTCCTCAATCATCTGATTATGATCAAAGGCAAGTTCCATGTTGCAGATATCCTCTATGCCAAACCACTGCGCACCCGTAATGCTTGTCCTGCTGATATCCACAAGGGAAATATAAGCGCAGCTGACAATCCTCATCCTGGGATCGCGCTCCACACTGCCAAAGGTATAGAGCTGTTCGCTGTAAATATCGCTTAATCCCGTTTTGTCTGACAAAACACGTTTGAGCGTATCTTCCAACGTCTCTTTCTCGCCAACAAAACCGCCTGGCAGACTATAACATCCTTTATAAGGATAATGTTCCCGTTTTACTAACAGAATGTTTAAGGACTGTCTGTCCAGTTTTCGGTAATTATCCGCCGTATCTTTGGCCACACCCACTACGATGGCATCCACTGTGATGGAAATGGGTGCATATTCCTCCGGCTGATATTGCCTCAGAAATTCCCTCTCTTTCTCGTCCGCCATTCTGTTCGTCCCGTTCATACACATTCTCCTCCTGGCATTATTATACTTCCTATTCTATTCTTTGACAAATATAACCCTAAAAGAAGCCTTTGTCAGCCTAAACAGATAGAAAATTCTTCGTCAGCTCGCTTTCGCTCCTTTCACAGCACAACAGACACTAAGCTCGACGAGTTGCGCAGCAACTCATGACCTCGCTAAGTGCTGGTCGTTTTAATCCGAAGGATTTAAACAAGTTCTAGGGCTTCCTTAAGAATTTTCTATTTGTTCAGGCTTACATACTGGTATAGTGTGAAAGCATCTACCATATAAACTTCGGCATCAGTTCCAGCTTAAACCGATTCTTTTCATGCAGTCTGTCAATCTTCTCCCTGACTGTCTCGTCTTCTATCTCCCCGGTGCGGATATATCTGTCCAATACCTCATAGGAAAAGCCCAGATTGTCTTCATCGCTTTTGCCGCAAAGTCCGTCGGAAGGTACTTTCTCAATCAAGTCCTCCGGCAGTCCTGCCGCCCGGCCCACAAGCTTTACCTCCCCCACCGTCAGATCGGACAAAGGACTGAAATCACCCACACTGTCTCCATAGCGGGTGGAATATCCTACCCAGTCTTCCGAAAGATTACAGGTATTTGCCACCCTCCCGTTCCGGGACTGTGAGACCGCATACAAAACCGCCATCCGCAGGCGGGCCGGCAGATTGACGGCGGCCTGCCCGCTCATCCCCTGCGACAGTACAGACTCCACACCCTGGGTCAGCGCATGAACAACCGGAGCGATATTCACGGTAACCGCCTCTATTCCCAGAAATGCCACCAGTTTCTTTGCCATATCAATATCGGATTGTTCTCCGTTTGGCATCAGCACACCGATGACCCGCTCCCTGCCGAGCGCTTCCACACACAGGGCAGCCGCGACGGAACTGTCTTTTCCGCCCGAAATGCCAATAACACAATTACATCCTCTGCCATTCTTATCAAAAAAATCTCTGATCCACGCCACACATCTGTCTTTCACTTCCTGCGCACAAAATGTCTTCCTTTTTTCCTTCATCTTTTCCTCCATTCCCGTGCGTTTCTCACGGCACCGCCTCTTTTCTAAAAAGCACCGTCGTGTAATCTGTTCCTGATTTCCTGTAAGGACTGCTCTTTCATCAAAATCCCATCCTTAAACACGGTCTGCAAAAGGTTATCTTTCGCCGCCTCCTGCCAATCCAGTCCGTCCCTGTACTGCAGCCTGCCGTTTCCCTCAAATACCACGCAGCAGCCTTTCTGACTTTTCTTAAAGCCGCCGTCTTTCGGATCCTTAAAGATAGGGTATGGCTTCCCGTCAATCTCGCAATAAGTCGCTTTGATGCAGGAACTGAAGGTGTCTCTGGTAAAAGGCTTTAACATACCGTCTTCCTCAATACACTGGAAGGAAAAAGAACCCACGCCAAGAGCCACATTGGAACAGGCAAAGCCGTTTTCCATCAAAATCCGGTAAATCTCCTCACAGCGCTGTACGGTAATGGAATCCCCATAAATCGCTTTTACATGAGGATCCAGCACCTTATATCCCTTGCTGTTTATGGTGCCGCCAAATTCTTCCCACAATCGAAAAACTGTCCTGGTAACCACTTCCACACAGTCTCCGGAATCACCCCGCATCAGCATACAGCCGTTGTGCGCCATAATTTCCTTTTTTAACTGCGGCAGGATATTGTCAATCACATTCCAATAATCGTAAGAATCCAGTACCGCCGAAAAACTGGTATTGGGATAGATTTCAGTGAGCAGTCTGCGCAGCAGTGTGATCTCATCGCCGTCCACCGCATAATTACTGCACATCACTGCATGTTCCGTACTGGGACTGCCGAAAGCTACCGGCTCTTTGGTACAATCACAGCAATAGGTCTCTTCCAGATAAGGTACCACCGGGACAGTGGCCGTGTTCAGGAAAGACAGACACCACCCGGCACCTGCCTTAATCGCCGATTCCGTACATTCCTCTCCTCTGAAATCAAACGCTCCCAACGCTTTCGCCCTGTCTATCGTATCATCGCAGGTCAGATCATAATACCGATTCACAATCTGCCGGTAAGTATACCCCACGGTAGCCGCGATCATCGGATGCCAGCTTTCCGCAGAAATCAGGCTTTCCAACGCCTGCGGCAGCCAGGCAAAATCCGGATGGGTATTGGTAATGCCAAACATCGGTACATGGACAGGAACCCTGGTTCCTTCCGGCAGAGCCACAATTTCAATCGGCAGATAGCCCAGTCTGTGAAGCTTCTCAATCTTTTCGATACCGTACACATTCTGTCCCAGCGTACTGTCCAGCACCCGCTTATACTCGGCAATCACTTCCGCAAAGGGCCTTGCAAAAAACTCTTGGTTAAAATAATCTATCAGATAGGTCTTGATCATTCCCTGTAAGCCGAACATGACCACCTTATCCCATCTGTCAATTCTGCTCATTCTCGGTGTGAAATAGGACACTGACCTGGTCATTTTCTGCGGGAGCATTTCCGCATGTACTGCTTTATAATAGTCGATCAATAACATCGGATTTGTCTTATTCATAATCAAACACCTCAATCCTTTTATCCTGCTTCGTGAAAATGCTGTTAGTAGTATACACTTTCTCAAGCAGCCCGCTGGTCAGGACTTCTCCCTCCAGGATAGTATTTTCACAATGGGAAATGTACAGATAAATTTCCTTTGCTCCCAGTTCCTTAAGCTTTTTCGCACTGAAATAAAAGGTGCCGCCCCGGCTGCAGATGTCATCCATGATCAGAATCTTCCTGTCCCGGATACAGTCCGTCATGCCGGATACCGAAAGTCCCCTGATATCCCCTGTCTCCCAGTCCCGGTTCTTAATGCCAAAGGCATAGGGAAGCTTAAACATCCCGGCATAACGTTTACAGGCTCCCTCATCCGGATAGAACATAGTCAGATTCTCCGTTCCGCCGATACGGTCAATGACCTTTTGTACAAAAATCTCCGGCGTCCTCACCCGGATGCTGTCAATCAGGGCTTCGCTGACCGAAGAATGAGGGTCCAGGACCGTGACAGATGCAAAGTGCAGCCAGTTGATTACCTGTGCGAAATATTTCAGGGTAAACACATCCTCCGTTGTTTTGACCCGATCCTGGCGGGCATTGGGGATATAGGGCATATCCAGAGACAACTCCGTTATGCCGTGTGAGCGAAGATGCCCTGCCAGATAAATCAGCGTTACCAGTTCTTCGTTGCTCTCAAACAGCCAGGTAAGTACCGCCTTTTGCTTTGATGTTCCCTGCTCCGTTTTGCCCGGTATCTGCTCCTTTAATAAAAGGGTGCCGTCCAGAAATTTATTGACACTTACGTCATTTTTATTAATCCTGATCATGATATCTCCATTCCGGAGCGTTTACGCTCCCAGTTGATCATTTGGCTTTGTTTCTGCAGTTTTCTGCTTCCTTCACGCTTTCATGACACCATTGTCATTTTATATCTATCTGACACATCTTCATAGTTGTCAGCGCCGCCTCATGGGTTTCCAGTGTGACTCCCGCACAGCAGTCGGCACGCACCATGATCTTCGCCTCCGGAAAATGGGCTTTCAACAGCAATACATTAGAGACAACGCATATATCCGTGCAAAGGCCGAAACATTCAATTTCCAGCTCTTCCTGCTTCCCAACTTCGGCGATTTTCTCAGCCAGCTGTACAGAACCAAAGGTCCCCTTTTCCAATATGCTGTAATCTTTTCCTGACAGTGCTGTCATAATCCTCTCGTTCAGCCGCCATCCTTCTGTCTCCTTGACGCAGTGCACAACCGGAAGCTTCTTTCCTTCGGCAGTCTCCAGATAATCCCTCTGGTGCGTATCCATGGTCACATAAATCCTGCCCTCAAATCCTTCAATCTTGGCAGCCGCCCTTTCCACAATGGCCTGCGCCTCTTTCGTCCCTAAAGAACCGCTGATAAAATCATTCTGCATATCCACAACCACTAAAACTTTTTTCATACTCTTATACCCCTTTCGTTTTGTTTTTCTTATTATCTATTTGTTATTAACAATAATATATTATCAAGAGAGCATTGTCAATACATAATTTTTTTATTTTTCTATCACACAAAAAACGTTACTTTTCACACCTACGCCAATATACAGCCTGAATAGATAGGAATTTCTTAAGGAAGCCCTGGATCAGCACCAGCACTTAGCGAGGTCATGAGTTGCTGCGCAACTCGTCGAGCTTAGTGTCTGCTGTGCTGTGAAAGGAGCGAAAGCGGGCTGACGAAGAAACTTCTATCTATTCAGGCGTCACTCTTGGCCAATATGTGAAAAGTAGCAAAAAAACGGGGGATAACGCTCCCCCGATAAAGACAACCCCTGACAGATTTTTAATTTCACATGACAATAATACCCACGATAAAAAGCAAGGCCGCTGCAAAGATATGCCTTTTCCATGTCAGACTCAGATACCCGATAAATTCACGAATTAATGCATTTATTGTAAAATACCACTTGGTCTTTGATCCGACTCCCACACACTCAAGCCCCTGCTGTTTTGCTAATAGTAAGGCCCGAAACACATGATAGGCTGTGGTTACTATGATGACTCTGGGACTTTCTTTCACCATGAGTTCCCTGGAATACAGGAGATTTTCTCTTGTCGATCTGGACTTTCCCTCTACCATGATTTGTTCGGTACTCACGCCGTTGTCCTGTGCATATCCGGCCATCGCCTCTGCTTCAGCAACATTCTCACCCGGCCCCTTTCCACCGGACATAATCAGCACAGCGTCAGGATTTTGCCCAAGCAGTTCTATGCCTTTATCAATCCGGGCCGCAAGCAGCGGCGTAATCCTCTCGCCATTTACACCGGCTCCCAAAACAATGATATAATCGGCTCCCCAATGTTTATGCAAATGAATCAGATTCAATGCGGCAGAAAACAAATAGACAGCCATTAACAACAATACATAAACGACCAAAAGACTGACACTCCTATAAAGTTTGCTTCCAAATGCCCCTTTCTCCAGACTGCCCACCACCGGCCAGACGGCCAGATAAAAATACAGCAAAACAGAACATAGCATTGTCAGAAGATTTGCCGGTTTTAATCCTTCATGCCTGATAACCTTAATGCCCTCTACGAAGAGTGTAACACTCAGGGCGATAGGAAATGCAAGCACACCGCCTGCTGCCAGAATCAACAAAGCCACCAGAATGTTCATGAAAAGATCATGTTGTGCCAGCCAGTCCGCACACGCAGAAAAGAGTAAGAACAACATAATCGACAGGCAAAACAACATCCAAAGAAGCGAGACACCGCTCCATAACGTTCTGGGATCCCGTTTCATAATCCAGACAAACAGGCAGATTGAAATGCCAAGCAGAATCAAGCTGATTGAAAACATACTTATTTCCCTCCTCCACAAGATTTACGCACCTTACGTTGTTTTCCTGTACAACTCCTTTATAACTCATTGATCGTTTCTGTTACCGCCATGTTTCTCATTCGTCTGGAAGGCGCATAAAAGGCGGCACATGTTGACAATGTGACAAACAATACAACAATGAGCAACCGTGAAACAGGCAGACTCCAAACGGCATAAGCAAAATGGCCATGAATCAGAATATCAAAAAGCATCTTACCGATTGCAAGACCCGCGGCACAGCCAATCAAGCAGCCGCTCAGGGCATAGGTAGCCGTCTCTGCAGCAATCATTTTGGTCATCTGGCATCCATCCATGCCCACCGCCCGCATAGCGCCATACTGCCTGCTTCTGGCAGATACGCTCATAGATATACTGTTCATAATATTCAGTAAAGTAACAATTGCTATAATGAGCAAAAAACCATAGACACACAGCACAAAAGCGGTATAGGTACCGGAGGTCTGCGAATCTCTCTGATCCAGGAACGTGCAGTCATCGCGCAACAGTGCATTAATGGCCGCCACATTTTCATCCGCAAAATCAGCCGTTGTCTGTATCATGACAAGGGAATAATCTGTGATACCGGTTATACGAGTAAAAGTTTCGTCGGAAAAGATGAGAGAAACCTTGCCGTGGGAAAGCCCATCTTCGCTGAAAATATCATATTTCAACATGCCCGCCACGGTAAATGCCCCGCCGCTTACCTGTATGGTATCCCCTATCCCAAGAGGTGTATCTGTGTCACAAATTGCCAACACATAACCGCTGTCTCCACATACCTTGGAAATGTCACTGCCTTTTTGCAGCCTATGATCTTTTTGCAGCGCTTCCAAATCAAACGTATCAAAAGAAATCAGATCAACCGTCTGCGGTATCCTTTCTTGCCCCAATTGGGCCGAAACATCAAAAACGCCCCGTCTTCCGAAAACTCTCTTCACACCATCTATTTCCCGAACGGCCTGTGCCAATTCATAAGGGATACAATTGTGCCTCTCTTCCGATACAATTTCCATTTCAGAATCACTGGCTGACTGAGGCAGCAGATAGCCCACAAAATCCAGCAAGACAGAAAAAGTCAGAAACAGAACGATACTCAGGGCAAAAGATCCCGCCATCAAAATTAAACTCTTTCTAGCTGACACCGCATGGTGGATACCCAGAGAAGTTTCAATTTTAAAAAAGCGAATACGAACTGGCCGGCGTACCCGGTTCGCACTTTCCGCATTTCCTGAAACCGCTACAACAGGAGATACCCTGGATGCCCTTTTGGCAGGAGCCCTGGCCGCAATCAACACTGTGGCAATCCCCATCACGATGCCGCTGATAATCCCTATCGGACTGATGCCAAAAAGCGGAATCGTCGTGAATTCTTCCTGTACAACAAACCGCAGAATCAGGCATAAAATCCATGTGCTGACCATACCCAGAATCAGGCCGATTGGGATAGCGCTCTTACACCAGTTAAGTGCCTCCAGCTTTACAAAACGGGTAAGCTGCTGACGATTCATACCGATACAGCGCATCATCCCGAAAAACTTTGTCCGCCCGGCTACTGTGCTGTTGATGCTGCTTGAAATCATCAACACCCCGGCAATCAGGATCAATATAAACAGCACCCCGGCAATCATCATAAAATTCTGCCCCATGGAAGAGTCCATAATCACTTGAAATGTAAATTCCTGATTATGCTTTTCCATAAGCCTGTCCTGCTCCATCCGGATATCCATATCCGCCATACTGAATACAGCGGTTACCAGAAACACGGCAAATATGATACACAGACGGGTCATGAGATTCTGACGCCGCCGTACTTTCGCAGAAATAGGTATCAGACTAAGATAACTTCTCATTCCGGGCACCTCCCTTCCATAACATAACCGATAATTCCACCCATAATAGATTCATAATGATAATGCTCCTTTCTGCCGTCAAATCATTGTATCCATACATTACCATACAAACTTTACAGCAAGATGACTTCCACCTTACAATTTTGATATAAAAAAAGTAAATTTGCTTCGCAAATTAACTTTGCGAGATCCGCTCCGCGGCCTCGGATATAACCGAAAAGTTTTCTATAACTAAAAAACCGCAGACCATATGGTCTGCGGGGTAAACATTTATGCATCTTATTGTGAGAGCACCTTCGACATTTCAAAGGCATACTCCGGAATCTCTTTCTGCATATTCAAGGCTTCTTCAATATCAAAATCCATAAATTCTCCATGCTGGTATCCTACCACGCGGTTGGTCTTACCCTCACACAGAATATCAGCGGCATAACATCCCATAATGGAGGCGTAATACCTGTCCTTACAGGTGGGAGAGCCGCCGCGCTGCATGTAACCGAGAATGGTGGCTCTGGTCTCGATACCCGTAGCCGCCTCAATACGTCTCGCCATGGAAGTGGAATGTCCGATTCCTTCCGCATTGATAATCAGATGATGGGTCTTGCCACGCTTTCTGCTGGCTATAATATTATTGATAATCTGCTGTTCATTATAATCATATTTTTCCGGCAGCAAGATATCTTCTGCCCCATTGGAAATACCGCACCATAAAGCGATATAACCGGCGTTTCTTCCCATAACCTCAATGATACTGCACCGCTCATGGGAAGAGGAAGTATCCCGCACCCTGTCTATGGCCTGCATTGCCGTATTGATGGCCGTATCAAACCCGATCGTATACTCCGTACACGCAATATCCAGATCAATCGTCCCCGGCAGACCAATGGTGTTAATCCCATGCCTTGACAATGCCTGCGCACCGCGGTAAGAACCATCCCCGCCGATGACCACCAGACCATCAATCCCATGTTTATGACAGATATCAGCACCCTTCTGCTGTCCTTCCTCTGTGCGGAACTCATGACAACGGGCCGTGCCCAGAATGGTACCGCCGCGCTGGATGGTATCTGACACGCTCCATTTCTCCATGTCTACTATTTCTTCATTCAAAAGGCCCTGATACCCTTTCTTGATTCCTTTGACCTTGACGCCGTTGGCAATCGCTTTCCTGACCACTGCACGGATGGCCGCGTTCATACCCGGAGCATCGCCGCCGCTTGTCAATACACCGATTGTCTTAATCTGTTTCGCCATACCAATAACCATGCCTTTCCGCCCTGCCATGCACTTCCTGTCATCATGACAGATGCCTGTATTTATGTGTTACCAAATTACTGCCATATTTCCTAATTTATCATTTATTTTACATTATCAATACAGGTTTTTCAATATCTTTCCATCACACCACTTTCACATTCTCTTCCCCATACAATTTCCGCAGCCGCCCAAGCAGTCCTTCTTCTGCGCGCACATTCCAATTAGCCGGCAAAGGGTTCATGGCCTTAGGATTCTCCACATAGATTACCACACTGTCATGCCCCTCAGAGGCTTTTAAGGACTCAAACAGAACTTCCTTCTGACTTTCATAGGCTTCCTTTGTGGGAAACTTGATCCATAATTTCCTGGGAATCTGTTCAAAAGGCGTAATCCGTTCACAGACCAGTTTACCGTCCTTATCCTCTTCCACGGAAACCCGTCCCTTGATAAAGACCTTGCTGTCCTCTACAATGGCACTGCCGAACTTCTCATAGTCCCGCGGAAACACAATCACTTCAACAGAACCCACCAGATCTTCCACCTGCAAAAAAGCCATCACTTTCTCATTCTTGGTATATTTGATCTTCTTCTCGGCAATCATACCGCCTATGGTAGCCGAGGCTCCATCCGCCACCAGGGTACCGCCGTTCTCCTCATTCCAGACAAAATCTGCCGTGGTGTTGGTGATATGTTTACGCCACAGTTCCTGATACTCCTCTAACGGGTGACCGCTGATATAAATACCCAGCACTTCTTTCTCAAAGGCAAGTTTCATTTCTTTGGAATATTCGCCCACATCCGGCAGACTCACTTCATAGTCCACCTTATCATCCTCCGAAGCAATGTCAAAGAGGGAAATCTGCCCTGCCAGATTATTCTTCCGATTCTGCTGTACCCCGTCTATGACCTGGAGATAAACACTTAAAAGCTGCTTTCGTGTGCCGCCCAGACTGTCCATGGCTCCCGCCTTAATAAAGTGCTCCACAATGCGCTTGTTCATATCCCTGTCCGTCACACGGCTGGCAAAATCCGCCAGATTCTTGTAGGGCCCTCTGGCCCTTCTCTCCGCCACTACAGCCTCGATAAGGGGACCGCCCACACTTTTTATGGCCGTCAGCGCATAGCGGATCTGGTTGCCCGACACAGAGAATCCCTTTTCTCCCAGATTGATATCCGGCGGCAGGATCTGAATCCCCATGCTCCGGCAGGTCATGATATACTCTGACACTTTACTGGGATTATCAATCACGGAAGTCATCAGCGCCGCCATAAATTCCACCGGATGATAATATTTCAGATAAGCCGTCTGATAAGCCACTACCGCATAGCAGGCCGCATGGGATTTATTAAAAGCATACTTGGCAAAATCCATCATCGTATCATAAATATGATCCGCTACCTTCGCATCAATTCCGTTGGCCACACAGCCAGGCACGCCCTCCTCCGGATTGCCGTAGGTAAAGTTCTTCCGCTCCTGCTCCATCACATACTGCTTCTTCTTACTCATGGCACGGCGCACCAGGTCGCTTCTGCCCATGGTATAGCCGCCCAGGTCCCGCACGATCTGCATGACCTGCTCCTGATATACGATACAGCCATAAGTAGGCGCCAGGATTGGTTCCAGCTGAGGACAATCGTAAGTCACGGAGTCCGGATTGTTCTTCCCCTTGATATATTTGGGAATGAAATCCATAGGCCCCGGCCGATACAGGGAAATTCCTGCAATCACATCTTCCAGGCTCTGCGGTTTCAGCTCTTTCATGAAACTCTTCATGCCGCCGCTTTCTAACTGGAACACACCTTCCGTCCTGCCCGTTCCCAGAGAAGATAAAACTGCCGGATCATTATAATCTATGGCATCTATATCAATCAGAATACCAGTACTTTTTTCTACCAGTTTCACCGCGTTCTGAATCACCGTAAGCGTCCGCAGTCCCAGAAAGTCCATCTTGAGAAGTCCCAGTTCCTCGATGGTCGTCATAGGAAACTGGGTGGTTATGGAGCCATCCGACCCTCTGGAAAGGGGCACAAAATTATCCGCCTCCTCAGGACAGATAACCACCCCTGCCGCATGCATGGAGGTATGACGCGGCAGACCCTCCAACCGTTTACACATGTTGATCAGGTTATGCACCTGCTCATCCTCCTGATAGAGCGTCTTAAATTCCGGATTCATCT
The DNA here is from genome assembly GCA_002492525.1 of Lachnospiraceae bacterium UBA7086. Classification (GTDB taxonomy): domain Bacteria; phylum Bacillota; class Clostridia; order Lachnospirales; family Lachnospiraceae; genus UBA3282. The sequence continues at coordinate 24,469 of DKZA01000050.1, forward strand.
CCAAAGCCCGGTCTATAGAAACGCCCTGGTTCTGCTCGTTGGGAATCATCTTGGCAATACGGTCCACATAGGCATAGGGCAGATCCATCACTCTTCCCACATCCCGGATCACCCCTTTGGCCGCCATCGTACCGAAGGTGACAATCTGTACTACCTTGTCGGCCCCATACTTGCGGCCAACGTAATCAATCACTTCCTGTCGTCTCTCAAAACAAAAATCCACGTCGATATCCGGCATGGAGACTCGCTCCGGATTTAAGAACCGTTCAAAGAGAAGATTGTATTTAATGGGGTCGATATTGGTTATTTTCAGACAGTAGGACACGATACTGCCCGCCGCCGATCCGCGCCCAGGCCCCACGGCTATCCCGTTTTCCCGGCAGAAATTAATATAATCCCACACAATCAGGAAATAGTCCACAAACCCCATGCTCTTAATAATGCCAAGTTCATATTCCATCCGTTTTTGCAGCGTGCCGTCATCCTGGGGATAGCGCTCCTTCATGCCGTCCTCACAGAGTTTGTTCAAATACGACCAGGAATCATAGCCAGCCGGCACTTCGTAGTGCGGCACTTTATAATGACCGAACTCGATCTCCACATGACAGCGATCGGCAATCCTCTGCGTATTCTCTACCGCTTCCCAGGCATAAGGGAAAAGCCCCTTCATCTCCTCCTCGCTCTTCACATAATACTGGCCGCCCTCGTAGCGCATACGATCCTCATCCGCCACTTTCTTACCTGTCTGTAAACACAGCAGGATATCATGGGGCTGCGCATCTTCCGCATAGGTATAATGCACGTCATTGGTTGCCACCAGAGGGATGTCCAGTTCTTTGCTCATCTGGAGAAGCACAGAGTTTACCGACTGCTGCGCCGGGATTCCGTGATCTTGTAATTCCAGAAAATAGTTGTCCTTTCCGAAAAGTGTCTGATACTTTAGGGCAACCTTCTTCGCCTCGTCCACCAGGCCCTTCTGAATATAACGGGGCACCTCTCCCGCCAGGCAGGCAGAGAGCGCAATGATACCCTCATGGTACTGTTCCAGCACCTCAAAATCCACACGGGGTCTGTAATAGTAGCCTTCCGTAAAACCTTTGCTGACAATCTTCACCAGATTGGCGTACCCGGTGTTGTTCTCCGCCAGGAGGACCAGGTGATAGTACCGGTCTTCTCCGCCTGTCAGTTCTCTGTCAAAGCGGGAGTGAGGGGCCACATAAACCTCACAGCCAAGAATCGGATTGATGCCTTCCTCTCTGGCAGCCTTATAAAAGTCAATGACACCATACATCACGCCATGATCCGTGATGGCGGCGCTGTCCATGCCAAGCTCTTTTACCCGTTTCACATATTCTTTGATCTTATTGGAACCGTCCAGAAGACTGAACTCCGTGTGGACATGCAGATGTGTAAATGCCATGATGATATCCTTCCCGAAAAGCCTTATAACCGCTTTGTATCTGTGTTTTGCCGTCTTATTTATTATAGACGCTCTGACAGAATCAGTCAAACGTCCTTTCACCATCCTGCCTGCCCGTCATATTATAACACTAAAACACAAAGGAGTTCCCTTATGCCCCAAAATGAATTAACACCCGCAATGGCCTTCACCGGACTTCTCTTGCAAAATCACCCGGATGCCATCGCATGGATTTCCGGCGATGCCACCGATTCCACCTTGAACGGCTCCGTAAAATTCTATCAGACCAGCTACGGCGGTATTCTGGTGGAAGCACAGATTTTCGGCCTGCCTGATATTTCCGTCCCCGGCTCCAGTAATTTCTATGCCATGCACATCCACGAATCAGGAGATTGCAGCGACCACTTCAGCCACACGGGACTACACTATAATCCCGGAAATACAGACCACCCCGATCACGCCGGAGATATGCCGCCCCTGCTTGGCAATCAGGGCTACGCCTTCAGCGTCTTTTATGACAAAAGATTTACCCTTCAGGATATTATCGGAAGATCCGTGATCATTCATGAAAAACCGGATGACTTCACCTCGCAGCCAGCCGGAAATGCCGGCAACAAAATAGGTTGCGGCAGAATTGAGCGGTTCGTTTAATAGGGAGCGAACGATAAAAACTGTGCCTTTATTGTCTCCATTTCCCGTTCTCCCAGAAAGGCTTCCTGCCTTCTTCCCGATTCATTGAAATCATCCGCATTGAAATTCTCCGTCTTACCATTCATACTCATCTGGTGCCGCGCAAGCCAATAATTAGCAGCATCGTTGGCATAGGTAATATCATAGGCCGGCGCCAGACTCCACTGCCCTGTCTCTTTTTGCCATCAGATAATATACCCCCCCCTTCTACTTTTCGTCTCCCCACACCCATGTCTTTTTCTTCTCTCTCCTCTGTTTCCCCGAAACACGCTTTCTTTTCTTACCTGCATCTATCATTTCTGTCGGGACAAACGTTTGCTCCTGTACCAATTGATTCAAATTACCAAGTACTCCCAGTACGCGCAATATATTGAGCACATTTTCAACATTCACACTTTCTCCTTTTTCTATTCTGGCCACAGTCCTGAGTGCAACTCCCGATTCCTCAGCCATCTGTGCCTGCGTCAGATTCATCGCTATTCTGGTTTCCTGTATTCTCTGACCCAACTCTTTCATGATCATCTGGTTACTCTCGTCTCCATAAAGTGTCATTGCGCTCTCCCCATATTTCTTAATCATTTAAAAACAAATTTATAAATAATAAAATGCCATATTTGACTTATATTATATATTTTTATTTATAAAAAGTCAAATATGGCATTTTATTGTTTTCAATTATCTATTCGCCGCCCTTTTACATGAAATCCCTTATCTCCACCTTATACACAGACAGGAACGCAAAGGCCACGGAAAGAAACGTCAATACGCTCATGAAAACGGCATTATGCCTAAGCGTAAAGTGACTGATATTTCCCTGCGTCAGAAAAACCAGCACAAAGGATGTTACGATCGCCGCCTTGGAAGACTTCATCGCCAGACCAATATACAAGGCGATAAAAGCCATCGACACGGTAACCGCTGATCGGATGAAAAGTACGATATAAAACCCTGGATCCGCTATATCAAAATCTATCGGGAACGACGATGTCATAAAACGGGAACCTGCCAGGATGCAGCCGTATACCAACAATTTCGTAAGCACCAGCGCTGCGAAATCAAAAATCCATACCGCAAGCATCTGTGAAACCAATATTTTCTGTCGTTTGATCGGATACGAAAACATCAGGCCCATGGTTCCGTTCTTATAGGCGCTGATAATAAAAGAGGACAGCATCACGCCTCCCAATATCAAAAAGGACATACCCGTAAACATTTCAATAGAGGCCGATATCATTTCATTCCCGGGTGCTGTATCCGGCACTCCCGTATCCGGATCATTGGCAATTCCCAGATAAGCCATCGCATAGACAAACAGGGTAATGAGCGCCGCCAGTATAATAACTTTTATCACATATTTACCAATATTATTTTTCTTCCATTCCAGTTTAATCAGTTTCAGCATGTTTTCTCCATTTCCGCGCTGCTTTTTGCGCATAGTTTCATGAAATAGTCTTCCAGGGTCTCTGCCTTTTGTCCGATCGCCAGTACCTGTACATCAGCAAGTGCCAACGCCTTTGCTATTTCCTGCGTGGAAACAGCCGTATCGTAAATACGGATCAATCCGTCATCCATCACCTTAAAATTTGTAAGACCCAGTTTTTCCGTAAGGACATAGGATGCCTTTTCCAGATGTTGCACAGACAATTCCCTATAAGAAAGGCTCATCTGTTCAATCTCTTTCATAGCGATTTCTCTCCGCATCCTGCCCCGGTGAATCACACCCACGGTATCTGCAATGCTCTCTATTTCCGAAAGGATATGGGAGGATACCATGATTGTGGTACCATACTCCGTACACAAAATTCTTAACAGACTGCGAATCTGCTTCATGCCTGCCGGATCCAGCCCGTTGGTGGGCTCGTCGAGAATCAAAAGCTCCGGTTTACACAGAATCGCCCGCGCAATCCCCAGCCGCTCTTTCATACCCAGAGAATAATTCTTGACCGGCCGGTCCGCCGCACTTGTTAAGTCCAGCATATCAAGAGCCTTCTCAATACTCCCATGCTGATAATAGCCCATGTATTCTCTGTGAAGCTTTAAATTTTCATAACCGGACATATGCTCATAAAACCTGGGAAATTCAATAATGCTTCCCATACGTCTTAACATCTCATAGGACTGCGGCGTCAGAGTTTTCCCAAAAAGTTCTATCTCTCCCTGTGTCGGTTTCCAGAGATTGGTAATCATTTTCATGACCGTTGTTTTCCCCGCGCCGTTGGGCCCGACGAATCCGTAGATTTCTCCTTTTTTGATATGCAGCTCGACATCTTTTACCAGTTCTTTTCCGCCAATGGTCTTGGTCAGGCGGCTGGTTTGTACAATATAGGACATTTTATCTGCCTCCCTTCTTTTACTTACCATTGTAACGGTCTTATTTTTCAAAACTCTTGCGCAAATCTTACAAATTTCTTTCGAGATTCAGCCGCACCGTAAAAGTGGTCTGTACATGAGGCGTACTGTCTAACGTAATCTCCCCACCCATCTGCCAGGCCAGATTCCTGGCTATGGTCAATCCAAGACCATTGCCCTGCACGCTTCGGCTTCTGGAATCCTCCATGGTGAAGAGCCGGTCAAATACGCTCTGGGCAAAAGCTTTGTCAATCCCGCACCCTTTGTCAACCACATCCACATAAGCGTTATTCTCATCTGTCCTGACAAAGACCCCTAAATATTTCCCCGCAGAACCGTAGCGCAGTACATTAGAGATAAGATTTGACAGGATACGCCGTAAAGCCTCCTCATTCCCCCGGATATAAACGGCAGTTTCCGGCACGTCAATCTCTACCTGAAACTCTGCCTGCGATAACATTTCATAAAAATCCAGAATATTTTCCCGGCAGACCTCACAAATATCCAGTCTGTTAAGTTCTATATCCGTATCGCCCGCCTCCAGTTTTGCCAGTGTAAAAAACTGCTCGATCATCTCCATAAGACTCTTTGCCTTCTGCCGGGTCTTTTGTAACATTTCCGGCGAAGCCTCCCCGTTCATCTGCATAATCTCCAGATATCCCAAGATAACGGTCATGGGCGTTTTCATGTCATGGGAAATGTTTGACAGCATCCTTTTGGAAGCCATCTCATAGCGGCGGTAGTCCGCTTTCTTCTTTATCTGATTTTCCAGTATCCTGTTAATCTGTGCGGCCAGCTCCATGAGCTCCTTATTATCCGTAAAAACCATAAGTCTCTCATCGCTGTCCGTCTCTATGATTTCCTTTAGTTTCCCATGCATTTCCCGCAGCTTTCTCTGGATGCCGATATGAAATGTAATTTGCTGATAAACCACAACCATTAACAGACATATCGTACACAAGCTCAGAATAAATATCGCCATCACAATCTACTCCTCCCTACCGCCGCTCTTTGACATCTGCATCTTTTCCCGCAAACCCCTATACCACAAACGATCCACCCTTTCTTACACTTCACCAAATTTATAACCGATTCCCCAGACAGTGGTGACATACCTGGGATTCCGGGAATCATCCTCTATCTTATTGCGCAGTCTGCTGATATGTACATTGACAGCGTTCTCATCTCCCAGATAGACATCGTTCCATACAAGGGCATAAATCTGCGCCTTGGTATATACTTTCTTTGGATTCTGCATGAGAAGTTTCAGAGTTTCAAACTCCTTGGCCGTCAGTTCTATCGCCTCTCCTCTTTTTTCCACCCGATAGTCTGTCAGATGCATGATAAGGTCTCCTGCCTGTAAAGTGGCCGCAGACTCCGGCACAGCGCTGTCATAATGCATGGTCCTGCGCAGGGCTGCCTTGATCCGTGCAAGAACCTCTACCACCGAGAAAGGTTTGGTAATATAATCGTCCGCACCCAGACCCAGGCCCAGTGTCTTATCACTCTCCGTATCTTTTGCGGAAAGGATGATAATGGGTACAAAACTTTTACGGCGGATATGCTTCATAACACTCATACCGCTTACTTTCGGTATCATCAGATCTAACAGCACCAGATCAAAACTATCCTTATCAAACCTGTCGCAGGCTTCCTGCCCGTCAAAAGCGCAGTCCACCTCATAATTCTCTGTTGCCAGATAACTTCGCAGCATATCGCTGATCTCCGTATCATCTTCTACAAGTAATATTCTGTATTTATCCATAAATCCTTATTCTCCTGATACAAAAATCCCCGCACCCACAGGGCGCAGGGATTTCACATTACATAGCATATGTCGGTCTTTGGTATGACACCTATGTCATATTCCTCTTTTATTATATCATTATGTTATCTTTTATAAATATTTCTTTAAAGCATCTACCTTGTCCAGCTTCTCCCAGGGCAGATCCAGATCGTTACGACCAAAATGTCCGTAGGCTGCTGTCTGCTTGTAGATCGGGCGGCGCAAATCGAGCATCTTGATGATACCGGCCGGTCTTAAATCAAAGTTCTCACGAACAATGTCCACCAGCTTATCATCAGCAATCTTACCGGTACCAAAAGTATCTACCATAACAGAAGTGGGCTGTGCCACACCGATTGCATAAGACAGCTGAATCTCGCACTTATCGGCAATGCCTGCCGCTACAATATTCTTAGCTACATAACGTGCCGCATAAGCCGCGGAACGGTCAACCTTCGTGCAGTCCTTACCGGAAAAAGCACCGCCGCCGTGACGGGCATATCCGCCATAGGTATCCACGATAATCTTACGGCCAGTAAGTCCTGCATCACCGTGAGGGCCGCCGATCACAAAACGGCCTGTGGGATTGATAAAGAATTTCGTCTGATCATCCACCAGTTCCTTCGGCAGAACAGGATCAAACACATATTTCTTGATATCCTCATGAATCTGCTCCTGCGTCACATCATCATCATGCTGCGTAGATAATACCACTGCCTCGAGACGTACCGGCTTGCCTGCCTCGTCATACTCTACAGACACCTGACTCTTGCCGTCCGGTCTCAAATATTTCAGCGTACCGTCCTTCCGTACCTTGGTCAGCTGTAATGCCAGTTTGTGTGCCAGAGAAATCGGGTAAGGCATGTACTCTTCTGTCTCATTGGTAGCATATCCGAACATCATACCCTGATCGCCGGCCCCGGTGTCAAGATCGTCCTTCTGCTCACCTTTTTTCGCCTCTAATGCCTTGTCCACGCCCATAGCGATATCTGCGGACTGCTCGTCGATTGCCACAAACACCGCGCAGGTGTTGCCGTCAAACCCATACTCGGACTTGGTATAACCAATCTCTTTTACGGTATCGCGCACCACCTTCTGCATATCCACATATGCATTGGTGGTAATCTCACCGGTTACCAGCACAAATCCTGTGCAAACTGCGGTCTCACAAGCCACACGGCTCATGGGATCTTTCTCCATGCAGGCGTCAAGAATGGCGTCTGAGATAGCATCGCAGACTTTGTCGGGATGCCCTTCTGTTACTGATTCGGATGTAAATAATCTTTTTTCCATTTTTTCTCCTTTCTTTGGTGTACTTTACTTCACAATGAACACCGGTAACAATAAAATAGATCCACTAATTTCTCGTGAAATAAGCGGACCCGACAGTCGATAATCAAATCCTCTTATTGTTCGATCTGTCTGTGACAGCATTTCGCTCAGGTTGGCACCTTCCTCTAAGGGGTTGCCGTGGCTTCATAGATCCTATGTATCTCCACCACTCTGAATAAGAGAAAACTTACAATATGGAATTTTCATATCTGTAGATACAATACACCTTAATATTGATTCTGTCAATAGATAAAATCAGCCGACTTTCAGCTTGAATTTCTGCAATTCTCGCTCCGTGGTAACCAAGTCTATCTGTGCCCCCAGACTCTGTAATTTCAAGTGAAAATCCTCATACCCGCGCTCAATATACTTGATATCGTCCACCGTAGTGATACCGTCCGCCGCAAGTCCGGCAATCACAAGAGCAGCGCCTGCACGAAGATCCGGGGCCGTGATGTTTGCTCCGGTATACTTGGGCACTCCGTCAATAATTGCCGTATTACCCTCCACCTTAATATTGGCCCCCATACAAGTAAGCTCGTCCACATATTTAAAACGGTTCTCGAAGATACTCTCCGTCACAATACTGGTTCCCGCAGAAAGGCCCAGTGCCACTGTAATCTGCGGCTGCATGTCCGTAGGGAAACCCGGATAAGGCAGCGTCTTAACATGAGTATGTCCAAGCGGTTTGGCCGCTACCACACGCACCGCATCATCAGACTCCTCTATCTCACATCCAATCTCCAAAAGCTTGGCACTGATAGACTCCAGATGCTTGGGAATCACATTTTTAACCGTCACATCCCCTTTGGTCACCGCCGCCGCAAACATAAACGTCCCCGCCTCAATCTGATCCGGAATAATGCCATATTCCGTACCATGCAGTTTCGCCACGCCCCGGATACGAATCACATCCGTACCGGCACCCTTGATATTGGCACCCATACTGTTCAAGAAGTTCGCCAAATCTACCACATGGGGCTCCTTGGCCGCATTTTCAATGACTGTCTGTCCTTCCGCCATGACAGCTGCCATCATCACATTCATGGTAGCGCCCACTGTCACCACGTCCATATAAATATGATTTCCCTTGAGTTTATCCGCCTCTGTAATAATCAGGCCATGCTCAATCCTTACGTTAGCCCCCAAAGCTCGAAATCCCTTGATATGCTGATCTATAGGTCTCAGTCCTATATTACAGCCGCCCGGAAGCGCCACTTCCGCCTTGCTGTACTTCCCTAACAGTGCTCCTAACAGATAATAAGAGGCTCTGATTTTCTTAATATAGTCATCTTCAATCACCAGGTCGTGAACCTGTGAGGCATTGATCTTCACCGTATGTCTGTCAATCCGGTTGATGACAACACCTATACTCTCCATCGCCTGCATCATAACATTGGTATCTCTGACATCAGGCACATTTTCTATCAATACGGTCTCATCCGTCATGATGGCAGCCGCCAGAATCGCCAGTGCCGCGTTCTTGGCACCGCCAATCTCCACCTCGCCGACTAACGGATTTCCACCTTTAATCGCATATTGTTCCATTTATGTTTACTTGCCTTTCTCACACAAAAATGCCAAACATATAACTATCAGTATACCATAATTTACCCATTTGTAAATGGGCAGATTAATTCAGGTAATCAAAAGGGTTCACCTGGCTGCCGTTTATCAGGATTTCAAAATGCACATGAGGCCCTGTACTCACACCCGTATTACCGCTTAAGGCAATCTTCTGGCCCTGGGTTACCGTCTGTCCCTGGGACACCAGAACTTTACTCAAATGACCATATCTGGTCTGTCTGCCGTCCGCATGATTGATATAAACCACATAGCCATAGCCGCTGCCCCAGCCGGCCTTTGCCACAGTTCCCGTACATGATGCCATGACGGCCGTACCAACCGGCGTCGCCCAGTCCACGCCTTTATGATAAGTGCTCGCCCCTCTGGTGGGTGCCCTTCTCCTGCCAAACTTAGAGGTCAGCCTTCCGCCGGAAATGGGTTTGATATACGTAGGCGGAATCTTCGTGCCGCGCTCTACTACCTTGGGCACAGCTTCATAGGTGATCTCCTCTTTCAGAATCTCTCTGCTTACTTCCTCATTGTTACGATAAGACACATCAGCCACTACCCGGCGGTGTCCCGCGGAAGGCTCCTGCAGAGTCTGCGTCTGATTCGTATACCAGTCGTCATTATCCACATAGATAATCTCTGCCTCGTAGTCTTCCTCATAATACATCTGCTCTGTCCGCTCCACGGAAAGTTCCGGTTCCGGTACCGTCACAATCAGCTCGTCCCCCACACGAATCATGGAATTTTCATTTTCTATGGTCTCGTTCATGGCAATCAGATCTGCCAGGGGAATCTCATTTTTCTCCGCTATCTGGGAGAGGGTATCTCCCGATACCACCTCATAAATCTGCTCTTTCTCCTGATCTTTGGTTACCTCTTCGATGGCCTGGGAAAGAGATGTCAGCTCATAATCCTGAAGATAAGATTCCACCACCTCTACGGTATCTCCAAACTCTAAAGACAAAAGCCCCAATTCATAATCGGAAAAATCTTTCTCCGCGGCGGGTTCGATGTCCTCAAACATTTCGTCAATGGCCGCATTGATGCCAAAGCTGGTCATAACCTCCTCGGCCTCTTCTTCCTCTTCCTGTTCTTCCGTCGAATAAATCTGCGTGGTAAGCACATTCAGCTCTCTCTCGGAATCCAGCACCAGATCCACATAATAGGTGTTTTCGCTGTCATATTTTCTGATGGACGCCTGTAATAGCGCCAATACTTCCTGGGTACTCGCCAGATTTACCGTATACTCGTTAATCTTCACGGTATAAGAACGGTTAAGGGTTTCCTTTACGCTTCCCCGCATGGCAGTCACCATATTGGAAATTATGACACTATCGTCATCTATATTGCCCCAGAGCACCTCATCTCCCTCATAAGACAATTCACTCTCGGCAAGCACCATCTCATCACTGCTGCCCGCCAGTTTTTTACGAGCCGCAATCAGACAGTTATCCGCCTCCTCAATATCGCCCATCACACCCACCTGTATACCGTTTAAGTACACGGTAAAGATATTATCGCCTGTGCTTTCAAGACGCTGCATATAAGGCAGACAAAAGGCGGCTGCGATGATTGCAAGCACCGCAACCTTAATATATGCAATTTTCATTTTTTTATAATGTCTGCTGATTATTTTCATTTCATAAAACCATTGATGATGGGGAGTAGATTGATTACAATATCCGCAATCACCCCGATCAGTATCAGAACACAGACTGGAAGAAGCGCCTTACTGCCTTTGACTTCCTCTGCCTGTCTGCCCAGCTCTTCCGTAAAAGCTGCCTGTACATTACGGTATACTTTTACATTTTCTTTATGGGTAAAGTCCTCAGACTGTTTAAACCGTTCCTCTAAAAGCGATTTCAACTGCACAAGAGTCTGTTCCATATCTGCCGTCTGTGCACTGCCGGTCTCTATGCTCTCCAGTTTGCTCATGCACTCCTCAAGCACCTTTTTCACCTCTGTCACATTCTCAGATGTTCTTAAATTCACTTTACGGATTTCCTGCATGATCTCATCATAAGCTTTTAACTGGTTCTGCATCTGCTCCATCCTGGCAGCCTCCGCTGCGGAATTGGCGCGGATCATTTCCTGGGCATTTCTTTTTTGTGCCAGTTTATCAATAAATGTATCCATCCTGAGCCTCCATCTTTTCTCCAAATATGGTATCTGATTCTTATTTATGCTATAAGAAACTTCTTAATAAAATTATGTCTGCATTTTAACATTTTTCTACTGCAATGACAACAAAGAAAAGTCTTTTCCTTGAACTGGCATCTTATTGTTTGTGCAAATTGCATATTTTTATTCCTCTTTTTTTAAGCCATTTGTAAATATTAACGATAACTTTACAGTGTGTTCATAATTTGTTCATAATTAAGAAGTATACTTTAACCATACCAAACGAGACAAAATGTAGTGTTATCATTACACACATGGATAAATTTTTTCATAATAGCCCGGGTGCCGAAAGGTACCTGGGCACTCCTCATCTTATGGGTAGATTTTTCTTTCCTTTACCATGAAGTTTCCTATAACATAACACAACATAAAAGAGAGACATTACGCCTCTCCCTTATATTCCCTGCGCTCTATTAACTCATTCTCTTTCTAATCTCTCCGTTCCTGCCCCTCCTGCTCTATATGCAGGATTTCCTCATTTAATGACATCATTCTGGCATCCAATGCCGCCACCATCTGCGCACATTCTACCAACTGTTCCTTAATATGTTCCGGTGCATTTCCCTCGAATTTATAGTGAATCTTATGCTCCAGACTGGCCCAGAAATCCATCGCCACTGTCCGAATCTGAATCTCCACTTTCGCATCCGCGATCCGGTCAGAAAGATAAACCGGCACTGTCACCAGCATATGATAACTCTTATAGCCGCTGGATTTAGGATTTACAATATAATCTTTGACTGAAATGACGCGGATATCCTTCTGATTGCTGATCATCTCTGCAATCTGATAGATATCCGAGGAAAAAGAACAAATCACTCGGATACCCGCAATATCATTTACATAGCGTACCATATTATCAATCGTAGACTCATAGCCATGTTTCTTTAACTTCTTGACAATACTCTCCGGCGTCTTAATGCGCCATTTAATATGTTCAATCGGATTGTAACGGTGCACATGCTGAAACTCGTCATTTAAGATTTCCAGCTTTGTGGCAATCTGTTTCAACGCAGAATTATAAATCAGCTGAACTTCTTTCCAACTGTCAATATCGCCGTCCCTGTCTCTATCTATAACAACTTCCACCTCTGATTGATCCCCCAATTACTTTTTTTTCAGTATAACATATCTTTCCATGAAAATGTATATTATTCACAAAATTTTCGTAAAATTTTATATTTTATTGTATATTTTCACTGTCATTTTTTAGCAAATCATGACGCAGGCAACAACATATAGCGGGTACGGTCACTACAAAAGGATACATATAGCGTATCAACACAGTAGGAGACAATAACAACGTAACATAATATGCTGTCAGGAAAAGTACCGGCAGCACCATCGCATATTTTCTTCGATACACAGCCGTTGCAATGTACAGACAAAGCATCCACCAATAAAAAGCCGGCGCAAAGATAATCCGCAGCACAGGAATCCGCTGATATGCATTATCCGATACGATCTTTTCCATCAGATTTCGCAGTCCCGGCAGATAACTATGCGGCACAATCTCACAGCCTGCCGGCATCACACGATTATCCGTGGAAAGATAGCCAAAGCCGCTCTTAGTACCAATCCCGTATATCTGCGCATGGGAAATATCTTCCAGATACCAGTAGCCCACACTATTATCCAAAAAGGCATCCATATAGACTGCCGGATGTTTTATTCCCAGTTGAACCCAGGTTTTTATAAGACCGGCCGGATCGTCATGAATCACTGCTCTGTTCTTAACCGGATCAGCCAGATGCGGATCATACGCCGCATAAACCCATTCCGAAGGAATGTATTTTTCCAGCGCCTGCCTGAGCGCCGGCTCTATCTTCTGCTCTTCCTTCACTCTTGTGCGGGCCATCTGCTGCAGGGGCACACTGAGCATTTCCCGCGGACTGCCGCTGTGTGCATGGGTCATCATCCGCAGTCCCATACTGCAGACGGCAAAAAATAGTAATGCCGCCACAGACAACACCAGACATCTTCCCGAAACCTTCTCTTTCCTCCCATCCTTTTTTACATCAAGCCATCTCCGGCATCCCGCATATACAAAGGGGATACTGACCAGAAAAGCATAAACCGCATTGTTGCGAAACAACAGCATCAATACGGAAAGCGTCACATAGACCACAGCCTCCTTCCTGGTAATCCGCTCCCTTCTTTCGCATATCATATGATAGAGTATCAGCGTATAAAGCAGAACAAATGCTGAGAAAAGCACGTCTTTTGTGGTACTGATAGACAGCACGGAATTCGTCGGAAACAGCGCATAAAAAGCCAGCAGTAAAAGCCGCTGCCACCGCGCAGTTTTTTTCTCATACAGATAAGACAACGCCAATGCAAAGGCACAGGCCATCAGCAGCATCTGTACAATGGAATGAACCGCCATTCCTGCAGAGTAAGAACCAAGTACTCCGCCCAACCGAAAAAAAGCTCCCAGAAATAAGGTATGCAAAAGCGGGTGATGTGTGCTGTAGTCTTTGGCAATCACCTGATAAAGCTGCCCCTCCGCATCATAAGCAAAAACGGAAGGATAATAGGCCAGAAACACCGGCAGCCAGCACACAAAAATCACCATTGTGTAAAACAGACACACCTGCCAGCGTGAATATCTTTTCCCCGGCATATTTTCCGGTTTCCTGCCATCCCTCTTTCCCTTTAGGATCGGCGCAATACAGGAAGCCGCCGCCACAGACAGGCACACCGCTGCCATAAAAGATTGCAACACGCCGCTTACACTTGGAAATACGGTCTCCTGCACACTTAAGTTTACTCCCAGCACATAGGAGACTGCCAACAGCAATCCCCAAAGAAAAGCATGCCTTATCAGCCTTTTATCCGGCTGACACAAGAGGCCATAAATCAGCCTGTAAAACAAAAAGGCACCAGCCAGCCACAACACTGCCATAAGCAGCAGTATTCTCTCCGGAGAGTTGAATATCTTGTAACCGGCAGCCTCTATCCTTATTTCATGAAAAAACCTGCTTCTATTTTCCACTAAAGTTATATTTATGACGGCAAGTAATAAGGATATTCCATTTATTATAATTTTTCGTTTTGTGGGCACAGACAGTTTCTTCTCCATATGCATCCGTTTCCCTTATTTTCTATAACCGATATCGTTATTCTGCAAGCTGTAACAAGTATAGCATCTAATCCCTAAAAGAAAAAGTGTTTACTTTTGGCCGGGGAATTTGTATAGTAATCTGTATAATAAAAATTACAAGAGGAGAGCCGCTATGTTTCGTTTATGGGCCAAAGAATTTAAAGACAACCGCATGTTAATGGATACCGTCATTGAAGATAGCAGTGACGATACCCGCACCCACAAGATATTCCATGCCCTGGAAGAAGTCTGTTTACGGTTCGATCTAAGTAAGCCTATCTGGCTGGACGCAACAGTTTCTGATTTCAAACGTCACAACAAAACCCGGTTTTCCCAGGATAACTTTATTGAGGAAATTCCTTTTGACTATCTGGAAATTCAGGTCATTGAAGAAGATTAACACCCAGATTCTTTTTATAAACATTTCAGAATTCTTTTGCATAAATCCATTGACTTTGCATACCTTAAGTAGTAGTATCATAATATATTTAACATAGTTTTCAAAACTACATGTTGATATATTAATATATTATTGACATTGGGATACAAGCTATCCGCATCTCAATGTTATAAGGAGTAGGAAAGGAAGGGATTTTATGCAGATTACAATCCGCGAACCCGGAAGCGCTATTACACATTTTATCGGAATGATGATGGCCATATTTGCCGCAACACCACTGATGGTCAAAGTTGCAACCACCTCTAATCACACCGCTTTTATCGCCATGGCGGTGTTTATCGGAAGCATGGTGGCCTTATACGGAGCCAGCGCCATCTATCACAGCATCACCGTAAAGGATCGGATTCTAAAAATATTCCGCAAACTGGATCACATGATGATCTTTGTGCTGATTGCCGGTTCCTACACACCGGTATGCCTGATCGTTTTAGGCGGAAATCTTGGCTACACACTGCTTGCCGTAGTATGGAGCATCGCCATTGCCGGCATGATCATCAAAGCCTGTTGGATCACCTGTCCAAAATGGTTTTCTTCCATTATTTATATCGCCATGGGCTGGGTATGTCTTGGAGTCTTCGGAACCCTCTGGAATACGCTTCCTAAAAGTGCTTTTTTATGGCTTCTTGCCGGAGGAATCATCTACACAGTGGGCGGTATCATCTATGCACTCAAACTGCCGCTTTTCAATTCCAGGCATAAATATTTTGGCTCCCATGAAATTTTCCATCTCTTTGTGATGGGCGGCAGTATCTGTCACTTTATCTTTATGTATCTTTATGTGGCATAAAAAAAGCTCTGTAACTGTCGTCCAGACATACGGCAGTATACAGAGCCTTTTAGATAATCAGATTGCAGTCAGAATCAGCTCCTTGCTCCTGCAACGTCACTAGTATATTCCATTAACCGTCATACCCATTGGGATTATTACTCTGCCATCTCCAGGAGTCTTCGCACATCTCCTTGATGCCGTACTGTGCTTCCCAGCCAAGTTCCCGCTTCGCCTTATCGGCATTGGAATAACAGGTGGCAATGTCTCCCGCGCGTCTTTCTTTGATCACATAAGGAATCTTCACGCCCGTAGCTTCCTCGAAGTTCTTCACGATGTCAAGCACACTGTAGCCCACGCCGGTCCCCAGATTGTAAATGCACAGCCCGGCCTTCTCCTCAATCTTCTTCAAGGCCTTCACGTGACCCACTGCCAAATCTACTACATGAATATAATCGCGCACACCCGTGCCGTCATGGGTATCATAATCATTGCCAAAGACACCCAGTTCTTTGAGTTTCCCCACAGCCACCTGCGTGATATAGGGCATCAGGTTGTTGGGAATACCGTTGGGATTCTCACCGATGGTACCGCTTTTGTGTGCACCGATAGGGTTAAAGTAACGAAGCAGAATCACATTCCACTCCGGATCAGCTTTCTGAATGTCCATCAGAATCTGTTCCAACATGGACTTGGTCCAGCCATAGGGATTGGTGCACTGTCCTTTCGGGCACTCCTCCGTAATCGGAATCACAGCAGGATCTCCATATACGGTAGCAGAAGAAGAAAAGATAATATTTTTTACATTATGTTTTCTCATCACATCCACCAAAGTAAGTGTCCCGGCAATATTGTTCTCATAATATTCCCAGGGCTTCTGTACAGACTCGCCCACCGCCTTAAGCCCTGCAAAATGAATACAGGAATCAATCTTTTCCTTGGCAAACACCTCTTCCAGAGCCTCTCTGTCCAGAATATCCGCTTTATAGAATTTCACCGGTTTGCCGGTAATCTTTTCCACTCTCTGCAGTGATTTCTCACTGGAATTTGCCAGATTATCCACCACCACTACATCATAGCCGGCGTTTTGTAATTCCACCACTGTATGAGATCCAATATACCCTGCACCGCCTGTCACCAAAATTGCCATATCAATACACCTGTCCTTTCCTGGAAAATGTGATTTATGTTGCCGCCCATGCAATGACCGGTAATCATTTACCCTCTTTGCTTATCCCAAGTGTACTACGTTTCCCACATATAATTCAATATTGTAATGTTATTCAAACCAGTCAAAATGTTATATGGTTATGATTTTCGTCTGCCCGTATCAGAACATTTCAGATTAAAGCACAATGCCGTTTTCTTTGCACAGTTCTCTGGCACTGTCCACAGAATCCACCCCTGTTTTATTTTTAATAGGAGCAAACTCTTTATTCCTGACCACTTCGTAAGGCAGGCAGGAATCCAGTTCATGAATCATATCCAGAACCAACTGTTCAAACTTATAGCCATTGGGAGATTCCGGTTTCACCAGTTCCCCCTTTTCATCCAGATACGGAATCTTCTTCTCCACAATATGCAGCGGCAGCTTCTTAGCAACAATCTCCTCCAGATCTTTCTCCCGGAACAGGTAATTTAAGATTACGCCGAAATTGTAAGCCGGCTCTCCATTCTCATCCTTCGCCGCCATCAGTTCTTCTGTCATATCATAATACTCTACAATAGACGGTTTTCCATCCTCCAAACACATAGCGCCCACTTTTTCATCCGGCGCCGTCTTTTTCACCACCTTGGCACCCACTGCACTGTCTGTGGCGATGGTGGCCCCCACGAAACAAGGATCAGCAATACGCTGTAATACATTATCCACAGCAAACACATTCAGCCACTCCACACCGGCTTTGTGAATCTGATCCACGATACCCCATTTCATCATAGAGAGAAACCACCCGCCGTTACCATTGGGAGAGGTAGATATTTTATTTCTGGCCTCCATATAGACCTTACCTTCATAATCACATGCCGGCGCCATATCCTGCATAAAGAAGGTCACATAATCCGCATTGTACCCAAAATATTTCTTCTCTTTAAAAAAAGCTGTCGTGGTCTCGTGATTCTTATCGCTGGTCATGACATAGAGCGGAATCCAGGCTCCTGCCTGATGCACCACATCCAACAGATTCTCAATCAGCCGTTGGAAAATAAAGACATCTCTGGTCAGTCCGATATTATATACCCCTTTGGGCGCATCAGAACCAAGCCTTGTACCCATACCGCCCGCAAGGAGCACCGCACCTACTTTACCGGCCCTTATCGCATCAAGACCTATCTGGGTATACTCTTCTCTTTTCGCCGCGATCTCCGGAAGCTGCATCACGCCGATAGGGTCGATTTCTCCGCGGGGATTCAGTGTTTCTTTTTTCTGGCAAAGAGACAGTACATCGAAATCTGTCTGTTCTATCTGCTGAAGCAGTATTTTCTGTTCTTCCTGGTCCAGTTCCTGATAATATTTCAATACGTGCAGCTGCCCGTATTTATTCAGCTTATCATATGCTTCCTGATATTCCATAAAAAAACCTCCTTACGTGTTCGATTTTATAAATTTTATTCTAACACGAAGGAGATTTTCTCTCAATGAATTTATCCCAAATACTGTAATTTATGAAGAAATGTCTGATAAAACTGCCTCTCCTGCATCTTAAGCCGCTGTACCTCAATGCTTTGGGCACCCCCTGGGCGAAGCGGATTATCCATATCATAAATGGCTTTTCTGACTGCTGCGATTGCAGACGACACACTGCTTCCCAGGATATCATCCGGATTAGGTTTTCCCTGCATCTGATTGGTCAACCGCTGCACCATCATCTGGGAAATATGACCCATCATCCCGTTGGATTTTATCCCCAGTCCATTGGCTCCCACTTCTTTGGCGGCTTCCATCCATGCCTTTTTTACGCTCTTTGGCGCGTTAGGGCCTACTATCTCAAATGCCTTTTCGGCATAAACCATTCCGTCCGCAGAATCTTCGGTCTTTTCCGCAGCTTTCCTCACGGTCTGCAAGAACCCCGGCATTTGTCCCTTTTGATATTTCTGCGTCTTTTCCGGTTCATACCCTGATACTGTGCCTGCTGCTGTGATTCCGTTTACGCTCATTTTAATCTCCTATTCCTTATTGCTGATATAATATAGCATTATTAACTGTCATCTATTTTTACTAAATGTCATCATGTCGTTTATCCATTTACCATACCTCAGATACCCGTCCCAGTTTCCAAGTGTTTTCATATCATTCAGGAGCCCATATGCCATTGCCATACAATCGGTCTTTTCGTGATAGGAAACTCCGTCTGCCTTATCCTTCAATATAGACATGGTCATGAAATTGCTGTTCGATTTATCCCCGGTATGCGCATTTAACGCAAGCATTTCCGTATAAGAACATCTGTTAGGATTTACCTTGCTTACGTCCACTGTCTGCTCATATTCATTCCCGCTTTTATCAATGCCTTTGACAAGATAAACGGGATTGTCCTTAGAATAATCATCTGCCCTGTATACATTTGCGCTTTCCCCGGTTTTAACATGATGGATGGAAAATATCGCGTCGGGATCAATGTGCACTACATTATTGGAACCTGACATTTCTTTCACACCGGCTCCGAAATCTCCCCCTGCATTGTTTTGTGCCTTCTTTGTTTCGTACCTTACAGGATATTGTGCTACTGTGATTCCGTTTACACTCATTATTTGATTCCCCCATTCTGTCTTCATCATTTCTTCTATAAAAAAGCTTATAATTTTCAGATAACTTTCCTGAACTGATATTGATACATGTCAGAATACATATTTCCGGAAGACTGTGGTGTCAGCCGCCTGTCGAGTGCATCCATATTTACTGTAAAGCCGCTGTCTAACACAGAAAACACTCCGTCTTTGAACTGAAACTGTGAAGCGAAATCGGGTACCTCCAAATCACCGCTTACCTTGATATTCCCCAGAATATTTTTCAGCGCATCCCTCATCCGCTCTGTCTTTGCGTTATTCTTCGTATTGTTTATCAAATTCGCAGCCTTACCGGGCAGACCTCCAATCTTCCCATCAGGCGTCAGGTAAAGATTTTCCAATGAAACATCTTCTCCCGTAACTCCTTTCAGGTAGCGTCTAACTTCCTGTATGTCCACGGCATACTGGTATGTATTGGAAGAAAGATTCCCCACGCTGTCGGCAATTCCTATATAATACTGGTACATCCGGTCACTGTACTTTTCATTTATCAGCTTTTGCACCTGTCCCCGGACGGTTTCCTCCTCTATTCCGTCCACAGTCACATCCCCGTTGCTCCCAATCCTTACACACATATCCTCGATGTCGTCACGGGAAATGCCCAGGCCTTCCAAATCCTTTACGAAATCATCTGAAAAGCTGTTTTTCAGCTCTGCTTTCTGCTCTGCCTTCTCATAATCTTTCAGATTGGCAAAAATCTTCACATATTCCTGCTCTGCATCGCTTAAATCCTTTCCCTCCGCCATATCCCGAAGCAGTTCATCCAATGTGCGTCCGCCTTTGTACTTCCTTGCTTCCGGCAGGCTGTCAAACTGCTTCTGGTGTAGTTGTTCCATTTCCTTAATATAATTTTTCTCTGTCTCCTGCAAAACCGCATTATATTTATCAAGATATTCCCGCCAGTTTTCATCCTTTCGGCTGTATGCGTTCTGTAAATCTCCAAACGCTTCCCTTATGGCATCGGTCTTTTCATGCTCTTCATTTTCGGAAACATGGAAACTGATCTTATAATAGTCATCCGGGGAAACTTCCGCCCCGTTTCCGTTTTCCACCTTGATACAATATTTGTTGGTCTGGATATCCCAAGTAGGAATGTTCAGCTTCTTCCGGCCTTCTCCGTCCCACTCTGCCTTCCCTACCTGATTGCCATATTCATCATACAGGGTGAGGTCGTAATCACAGCCCTCCGGCATATCTATATAAACCTCAACGCCAAAGTAATTCCGTTGAAAGTTCATAAATGGGATAGAAAAGTTATAGAAATCCACATCCTTTTCATCACTGAGACTTCCTTTCAGGCTGCTGGTCTCATCCTTGATCAGAAAGTTCAAATCCAGAAACGCGCTGCCTTTGTCCCTGTCAGAAATCTCATAGGTAGTATGCTGTCTGCGGTATGAGTTGTTACTGCTAAGAGTACAGGTGTCCTCCCGCAGTTCCATATTCTTTCGCAGCTTCCCGTCAAAAAATGCTTCTGTCTCCTTCACTGTCATGAAAAATATCGGCTTCTTCCGAAAGGCGGATCCCCATGCCAAACCTTGTTCCCTTACACTACTGATACCCATTCCTTCCTATCCTCCCTTGCTGTCAATTATCTTACGATGTTTCCGCTCTCAAACTTCCCCGTCACTGTCGAACTACTTTACGCAGTTTCATCTCCTGCCGCACCATGGCAGTCTTTTTAGGAATCTCCTGTAGAAACGCCTCCCGGATATACGCCCAGTCATCCTCTTTCTCCAGATGACAGCAGGCTTTGCCCTGATAAATCATCGCCCACAGCTTTTCCATCAGTTCCGGAGTGATATGTTCCAGGGAAATCCCGCCCAGACTCCCGGGGACATACCGCTCTACAATCCTTGCCGCTATGTATGGCATATAGATATCTCCCAACTGTTCCAATCCCACCGTATCCCGGACAATATCTTCATACAGATATTTATCAGCCTCCATGATGGAATGTAGTAATCCATAGACAGTGCCCAGCTTATGCACCGGTCTGTCAGACACAAACCAATCCGCCAAATCCCGTACATAGCCATAACACATGATGTCCGCCCAGAGATTCTTATCCCAGGCACTGTTAAAATTTTCACAGAGAATATACTCAATCAGCGCAATCGTATCTTTATAGGAACCCTGCATCTGCTTTAAGCGAAAGGCATAAATCCGATGTCCTTCCAGCGGTACATCCAGCACATCCACAATCTCCTCGATAGCCGACCGTACAAACTTCTTCTGCATACAAAGCAGGTTCTCTTCCTTAGGCCCGCACCCGCCTTCATAATCACTGAAAACCGGCTGATGACAGAACGTGAAAATACCATACTTCTGATATAAGCAGGGATAAGCAACACTATATCGCTGATAAGCTACAGGGTTTTCACAAACACATATCATGGACGCATCCGGTTCATTGACGTAATGTCCTTGATAGATAATCCCCGCCCCTTTGTAATAAGTATGATTCTCTGAAATGCCGCATCTTCTGCGCGGTACCGGTGTGATTACCTCCGGCAGGGCTGCCTCATCAATCTGCACACCCATATAATCGAGGATGGGTACTCTGTCTGTTCGTAATAAATAATCTGTCAATTCCAAGCTGTTTTATCCCCCATCATCTGCTGTCAGTGTGTTCTATATACTTTTCTATTATTTATCCGGCGTTGCCTCTATCATGGTACTGGTATCAGAAACCATCATATTGGGATTGTCTATGGTTCCGCTGGTATTTCCCTCCAAAATATTGGTGGGTTTTGCAATCTCCATGCTCATAACAGTCTCCATACCGCCTACACGGATGGTGGTCATCATAATCTTGGAACCATCCGGCTTTACGATAATTTCCGTGTCCGTTTTCTTCTCGTCAGAGTCTCCTTCTTTTGATTTCTCCTTCTGCCTGGCAGAATCTGCCTGCTTTTGCATATTTTCTTCTTCCCCCTCCTGTTCTTTACGAGAGCATCTGGCCTTATTCGCCTCATAAATATCCTGAACACTGGTATTTTGTATGGTTTCTCGAGGATTTGTCTGCTCCCACGTATCGCTCTTTGGCAGATAAGAATCTGTCGTCAATTTATGGTTTTTAATTGTTGTTGTGTTGTTTTGATTGTAGTGATATCCGATTCCGCTTATACTCATCTTGATGGCTCCTCTCTATGTACAGATTTTTACATCTATTGATAATACGAATCACGCCTCAAAAAAGTTTCATTGCAGAAAAGATTATGGGCCGGCAAAACATAATGTTTCGCCGGCCCATCTTTTCTACAAATTTTCCTGCTCTCTAAACTGCTCCACGGATTCTGCCTTTGCTGCTGATAAAAGCCATTTTTTCAAGACTTCATCCTCTCTTTGTGCCTTTACCCTCTGTATGAGATCCTGCGGAAGATTTTCGTTTCCATTGACAGCTTGCAGTAAATGTAAAATATCTTCTGCTTTGCCTTCTGCTTTACCTTCATTCCACACATATTCATCTTCGTCCCAGCGATCTCTCTTTGCCTTCCAGTAATCATCATGCATCCATCTTAATGTCCGTATCAGCCCCATCTGCTTTACCACCTCTACTGCTTCCCGCATACCCTCATTCTTTACTGCAATCATATCCATTTCCTCCTGACTCGTAACATGAAACAATCGAATCCAGTCATCTACCGCATTGCCTCGTAATGACTTACCCAGTTCAATAATATGTATTTCCCACAAATCTGTCAGTTCTTTTCCTGCTTCATTACGCAGAAGGTAAATATTATGATACTCTTCTGTATCAGGAAGAAGTTCAAAGTCCACAAGACTGATGCTGATACATCGACGTAGCTTTTTGTATCTTTCTCCAATCATTAAGTCATCTGTATACATCCTTGCCAGATAATATAACTTTCTCTGTATATAGTGTTCCTGCCTGTACACCTGCATCTCAATATCAATCTTAGTATCGTCGTTCAACACTAATACAATATCCATGATGCCCTGTTTCTGTCTCCTGAACGTCTTGCGCAGAAAGGGATTTGCCATCCGTACCGACTTAATCAGTTCCATAGGAATTCCTAGCACATCGCTCAAAAACTGCTTCCTGACTTTTTCATGGGCAAACAATTCTTTGAAAACAAAGTCTGCCTTTAAAGAGAATTTTTCCATGGTTCCTCCTGTTCCACAGGAGAAAATGCCATGCATCCCAGAATCTCCTGCTTTTAAATGTAATTGGTTTGATTTAAAAGCATAGATTTTCTGAATGTTAGAATATTTGATTTGACATATTATTATTATCTAGAAATTGTTATGCTTTGGTAGCTATTATAGTAGGAAATCTCCCCGTTGTCAAGACAGTCAGCCCCCAAATTCCCTGATTCTGTGCACTGCTTCCCGGGCTTCCTGTGGTGTGCCAAACAACCTGGCGGATGCTTCCAAAGCAATATCCGTAATATCAGCATTTTGCAGGTAAAACTCTACTTCAGGGGCAGAGAATGTATCGGTTTCTCCATTTTGAAATGCAATCACCAGATCATTCAGTTTTCGGAAATGCTCCATCAGGGCCCCAAACTCCTGTATCCGGTCGATGGTACTGCTGCCATAAGCCTCTTTTTCCAACTCGCACACTGCAATTACCTGCATGGAAAGCTTTAACTCTCCCGTAATGTCAGAGGCTTCCATCAGAACATCCGGACGTCTCTTAAGACATGCCAGAATATACTCCTTCGCCCCGGCAATATCCTTCTTTGCAAAGAAATCAGCAAGACAATCCTTCATCTCTGCCGTTTCCCTCTTTTCGTCCGTCATGCCAACTTTGCACTCATATACCTTCAATCCTTTGACCTGCACCCACACATAGAGAAGAAATTCTGAGATAAAGCCGTAAACCCGTTTGTGATAATCGTCATAGCCCGAAGCATCAATCTTCTCTTCCGCTTTCTCAAAAATAGAAAACAGCCACTGACAGTACTCGTCATAAAGGGGCTTCGCCGAGACCATCATATTGCCAAAATACGTGCCTTTGCTATGTACCAGACGCTCAAACGCCTGATAATAGTCTGGATACATTATCTGCAGCACTTCGCCGACAGCATCCAGATCCCTGATATTATAATCGCTTGCGTATCCCTCATAATACGTATAGTTAAGCTTCAATCTCTTAGATGTAATGATATCATATTCGGACAGTATTCTCTCATATTCAGCCCCAGTCAGAATCCGTCCTTCTTCCGTACAGAAATATCTGCGATAATGGCAGATTCCCACATAATCGGAAGTTTGGATATTCTTCCAGACCCAGTAAACACCGGTCAATTCACCGTAATAACAATTCTTTTCCGAAATACTGACACCCGTGTCATCTCCTATATAGCCCAAATCCCGGCCCACAGCCCGCCCCACCTGCAAAGGCACATAAATGGGATCCCCGGGTGTGGGAAATTTTTTGTGGGTCATGGTAAACACCGTTACACTCATAGCTGTCACTCCTTCTGTCTGTCTAAAATGCCTGCCATTACCTTACGCACATAGAAGAACGCCGGAATCAGGAAAATATCTGCAAATATCCAGGCTAAAGGATTTGCAAAGCGTACCGCACTGAATCCAAAATAAGGCACCAGCAAAAACCCTGCAAGCCCTCTGGCCAGCATCTCAAAGGCTCCGGCAAAAACAGCCAGCTTGCTAAAGCCCATACCTTGAATCAAAAATCTCACAATATTCACCAGTGCAAGCGGGAAGTAAAACAGGGCATTTGTTGTCACAAAGGCATACGCATTTTCCAAAATTCCCGTCTCTCCCGCATCCAGGAATAAAAGCAACATCTGTCTGCCAAACACATAAATAATTCCCACTGCCAGCACAGAATAGATCAGCCCCAAAAGACAGCATGATTTAAGCCCTTTATCGACACGATTCAAATCGCCTGCACCCACATTCTGTCCTCCGTATGTAGCCATAGTGGAACCCATGGCATCAAAGGGACACACCACAAGCATACTCAGCTTGCTGCCTGCCGTAACCGCCGCCACCGCGTCGGAACCAATTCCATTCACCGCACTCTGTAAAATCACACTGCCGATTGCTGTGATAGAATACTGCAGTCCCATGGGAATCCCCATATTGCATAATTTCAGGACACAGTCATGATCCCACTTGCGCTCTTCCCTGGACAGTTTCAGGATAGGAAATTTTTTCCACATAAAAAGAAGACAGCAGAAACCTGCGATGGCCTGGGACACCACTGTCGCAACAGCCGCGCCTGCTACCCCCATCTGAAAAGTAACGATACACAGCAGATCCAGAAAAATATTTAAGATTGCTGCCATAACCAGAAAAATTACCGGTGTCCTGCTGTCTCCCAAAGAACGAAGAATCGCCGCCGTCATATTATAGAGAAACACCACCGGAATCCCCAGGAAAATAATAATTATGTAGTCGTAAGACCCATCAATAATATTCTCCGGTGTCCGCATCATCTGCAGAATAGGCCGGCAGAGAAGAGAGACCGCAATCGTTGTCACCACGGCAAAAAGCACCGACAGCCACACACTGTTGGCCACATATTTGCGCAGGTTTACCTCATGAGCCGCGCCAAACTCCTGGGCAATGGGAATGGCAAAACCACTGCAAACGCCCATGCAAAATCCGATAATCAAGAAGTTCACAGAACCAGTGGCGCCCACAGCCGCCAGTGCATCTACCCCCAGGTAATGACCGACGATAATCGTATCCACCATGCTGTAGAACTGCTGAAACAACAAGCCGAATAAAAGCGGCACGGCAAACCCTAAGATCAGCTTCATAGGACTGCCTTTGGTCATATCCTTTTCCATAATTTTCCTCCCCGTGAGAAATACATTCTAAATTCTCGTAATACTCAACATAGCACATTCAATTTCAGTCTGCAATCATTATTTTACTCATTTTTAAAAGTATTTTTCTCTGTGTCGATGGAATGAAAAAAGAAGTAGAATCATCAAAAAAACGCGGACAACAATCCATGGAGATGTGTCCGCGTCACATATATATTTGTTATGCCGTTTTGTTATGCCATCAGCGCCTCAGCCAACGCCCGAAGCTGTGCCTCAGACTCTGCATTTAAAGTAGATTTCACTGTCACCGTCGGTTCTAAGACCGTAATCTCCTTCATGCCGGCAAGAGCCTCTTTCATAATCTTGCCCGCCATCGGCGCCCAGCTTCCGTTTTCAATCAGCCCAACCGTACGCTTCTGGTAATTCTTGGATTTCAGGCGTGCAAGCAGACTCTCCATACAAGGGAACAGACCCGCATCATAAGTCACGGATGCGAGTACAATCCTGTCATAACGGAACGCATCCTCGATTACTTCCGCCATATCATCTCTGGCCAGGTCAGACACCACTACCTTAGGCGCCCCCATCTCGCAAAGCATCTCTGCCAGTTTCTTTGCCACCACTCCGGTATTGCCATGCACGGAAGCAAAGGCTATCAGGATACCCTGATCTTCCGGCGTATAGCTGCTCCAGGTATTGTATTTATCAAGATAAAAGCCTATATTTTCTGTCAAAACAGGACCATGCAGAGGACAAATCATCTGAATATCCAGAGCAGCGGCCTTCTTAAGCAACCCCTGTACCTGCATACCGTATTTACCCACGATATTAAAGTAGTATCTTCTCGCCTCGCAAGTCCAGTCCTCCTGGGTATCCAACGCACCAAACTTACCGAATCCGTCTGCGGAAAAGAGTACCTTTTCGCTCTTTTCATAAGTTACCATGACCTCCGGCCAGTGTACCATGGGCGCCATAATAAAGGTCAGTATGTGACTTCCCAGACTGAGTTCGTCTCCCTCTTTGACTACCACGCATCTGTCGGACATATCCTTTGCAAAAAACTGCGGCAGCATACTCTGTGCCTTCGCAGACAGTACAAGCTGTGTTTGGGGATATTTCTCTGCAAAAGCAGCAATATTGCCTGCATGATCCGGCTCCAGATGGCTTACCACCAGATAATCCGGCAGCCTGCCTGCAAGCGCCTCCTCCAGATTGCCAAACCATCCTTCTGTTCCTCTCTCGTCTACGCTGTCCATAACCGCAATTTTATCGTCCAATATAATATACGAATTATAAGACACGCCGTTTGGAACAACATACTGACTCTCAAACAAGTCTATGGTCTTATCATTTACACCAATATATTTAATCGTATCCGTAACTTTGACCTTTTCCATGATTCTCCTCCTTTTTCTTAATTCTCGTCACAAAACCCATGCAGTACCTGTAACAACCGCATGGGTTTCATTTCTCTTAAGCAGTTCTATGATTCTAAGACTACCAATCTTTTGCAAACTGCGTCTCTTATAAACAGAGCCGTTTATAAGAATATATATTTGCAGACAAACAATACTGCCAGTATATACATCAGCGGTGTAATCTTCTTTGACTTGCCACATACCAGATTGATTACCACATAAGAGATAACACCGACAGCAATACCCTCAGAAATACTGTACATCAAAGGCATAGCCAACAGGCACAGATAAGCAGGAATCGCTTCTGTCATATCATTGAAATCAATCTGTGTCACTGCCGTGATCATCAGGAATCCGACAAACAACAGCGCGGGAGCCGTAGCGAATCCCGGAATCGTCGTAAAGATCGGCGCCAGGAATACGGATACTAAGAACAACAGACCCGTCACCACAGAAGCAAGGCCTGTCCGGCCGCCTTCTGCCACACCGGCAGAACTTTCCACGAAGGTAGTGGTAGTGGAAGTACCAAGCACCGCGCCGGCACTGGTAGCCACAGCGTCTGCCAAAAGCGCCTGTTTGATGCGGGGCAGCTTTCCTTCTCTGTCCAGCATATTCGCTTTGTTGGCACAGCCAATCAGCGTTCCCAGTGTATCAAAGATATCTACAAACAGGAAAGCAAATACAATAACCGCAAAATCAAGAACTTTTACAGAAGAAAAATCAGCCGTAAAGCACTTACCAAAGGTCAGACCGATTGCTCCCAGACTGAAACTGCTCCAGGATGGAATCAGGGAATAGTAACCGGCATCAGGTGTTACGGTATAAAGCCCTGTCAGCTGACAGAGAATACCCAGAATCCAGGTAGCAAAAATACCGATCAGGATAGAGCCTTTCACTCCCTTAATATGTAAGATAGCGATAATAAAAGTACCGATCACTGCCAACAGGGCGCAGATACCAGCCGTATGGAAGTCAGCCGTAAAATCCACCACTGTCACCAGTGTAGAATCAGAGTTGACAATCAGTCCGGCGTTCTGGAAACCAATGAAAGCCACAAACAGACCAATACCTACGGAAACACCTCTTTTCAACTGCATGGGAATCGCATTAAAGATTGCCTCACGCACATTCGTCACAGAAAGAACAATAAAGATCAAACCTTCCACGAAGACTGCTAACAACGCAATCTGCCAGGAATATCCCATGGAGCCGCATACCGTATAAGCAAAATAAGCATTAAGGCCAAGTCCCGGTGCCAGCGCAAAGGGATAATTTGCAAGCAGCGCCATCGCAAGTGTACCAATAAACGAAGCAAGCGCTGTCGCCATCAGGATTGCCTGACTGTCCATGCCCGATGCGGACAGGATAGACGGGTTAACTGCCAAAATGTATGCCATTGTCATAAACGTTGTGACACCGGCAACCACTTCGGTCTTGATGTTGGTATTGTTCTCTTTGAGTTTAAACCATTTTTCTAACATCACATTTCTCCTTTTCTCATAAGGTTTTATTTGCCTTCATAGATGATGACACTGTCTACGTCGTAGTTTTTCAGGCGTTCCCTGCCTTTTAATCCGGCCAGTTCCATCAGGAAAATTACCTTGACCACTTCTCCGCCCAGTTCTTCAATCATCTGAATGCTCGCTTCAATTGTACCTCCCGTGGCAATCAGATCATCCACGACCACCACTTTCTGCCCCGGTTTGATAGAATCCCGGTGCATCTCCACTACTGCACTGCCGTACTCCAAATCATATTCCTTGGAAATCGTCTCCAACGGAAGCTTACCCTTTTTCCGCACCGGCACAAACGCTTTGTGCAGGGAATAAGCAATCGGTACCCCGAAGATGAAGCCCCTTGACTCCGTCCCCACAATGACATCAAAGTCAATGCCCTCAAGCATCTTCTTCATCGAATCAATCGCCAGTGCCAGTCCGTCCGCATCCTGAAGCACACTGGTCACATCCCGGAAAATAATACCCTTCTCCGGAAAATCAGGAATACTGCGCACATATTCTTCCATCTTTTTCATTTGTTTTCCTCCACCCCGCTGTCGGAAAATTTTTCATATCATTCCGTATATTGCCTCAAAATTTTCCAACATTATTAACACCTCTTCTACTATAACACATCTTCTGGTAAAATAACAATCATAAGAAACACAAAACCGATTGACAATCCCTTCTGATTGTATTAAGATGTCAGCACGTTGGCAAAAAACTATAAACAACGAGGAAATCCGACCGGAACAACACGGTCGGACAGGCTATATTACAACAATTATAAATATTATTGAAACAGGAGATACATAACCGCCATGAAACGCAATACTGCCACACAAGATAACTTTTATCCCCAGATTATTAAATTAGTAATTCCCATTGTTGTCCAGAATCTCTTAAGCGCCGCTGTAAGCTCTGCCGATGTGGTCATGTTAAACGAGGTGGGCCAGTCTTCCATCTCCGCGGTATCGTTGGCCGCCAACTACGCCAGCATCCTTTTTATGATCTACTATGGTCTCGGTACAGGTGCTTCTATGCTGAGTGCCCAATACTGGGGCAAAAAAGAACATCAGGCCATCCGCGTGATCGAAGGTATCGCGCTTCGTTTCTCTATCATCATTTCCCTGTGCTTTTCCGGGTTTGCCCTGTTTGCGCCCGAACTGATGATGAAACTCTTCACCAATGATGCCGAACTGATTGCCATTGGCGCGGATTACCTGCGGGTAATGTCCGTAACTTATCTTTGCTGGGGTATTGTGGAAATCTACCTGTCAATCCTTAGAAGCATCGGGCAGGTGACTGTCTCCATGGTTTTAAATGTAATGACGTTCAGCCTGAATATCTTTTTAAATGCGGTATTCATTTTCGGGCTGTTCGGCGCGCCTAAATTAGGAGCCACCGGTGTTGCCATTGCCACCGCTGCCTCCCGTGTCATCGAACTTATAGGATGTATTGTCGTTTCTGTATGCAATAAGGAAATCAAACTGAATCCTGCTTATATGTTTATCCGGAATAAAATGTTATTCAAAGACTTTGTGCGGCTATCCCTGCCTGCCCTCGGAAACGACCTGGCCTGGAGCGTGGCCTTTTCCATGTATTCCGTCATTCTGGGACACCTGGGTTCCGATGCCGTAGCCGCCAATTCCTTTGTGGTGGTCGTGCGCAATTTCGGTACTGTACTATGCTTCGGTACTGCCAGTGCAGGCGGTATCCTCTTAGGAAACGTGATGGGAGCGGGAGATATGGAACATGCCAAAACTTACGCCTCCAAGCTGATGAAACTTACTATCATCACCGGCGCCATCGGCGGTGCCATGGTGTTAGCCGTCACTCCTTTTGTATTATACTTTGCTGATTTAAGCGATACCGCCATGCGCTATCTAAAATATATGCTTCTCATCAACACCTACTATATCATGGGATCCGCAGTCAACACCACCCTGATCGCCGGTGTGTTCCGGGCGGGCGGCGACAGCCGTTTCGGGCTGATCTGCGATACCATAGATATGTGGTGCTACGCTGTACCGCTTGGCTTTCTTGCCGCCTTTGTCTTTAAACTGCCGGTAATGGCAGTATATTTCCTGCTGTGCACTGACGAGTTTGTCAAATGGCCCTGGGTCATCAAGCATTACCGCAGCGGAAAATGGCTGAAGAATATTACGAGAGAGGGGCTGTTTGAGGAGGAATCGTGATATATTCATGATATCTGCATTTAGGGAAATTAGAGCAGCCGTAGAACTGCTCTCCCTTATGCTCTCCCTTCTTTGCTGTCCGCAGCACAACTTCGGCACCGCACTTTGGACAAATCTTCTTACCCTGTTCTTTATTCACAGCCTTAATCTGTTCTTTTGCAATATCTTCTTTTTGTTCTTTCATCGGAAACCGCACAGTTGTGCTAAAATCCTGAATTGTTTTCTGTTCGCTTTTTGTTTTCACAGCATGGATATTTTCTATATGCTTCTGCCTCTCAAACTCTGTAATCTGTGTGTATGGGTAAAGCATCTCATATACCCTCGAAACATCCATTGCACTGAGCGAAAGAAGGGACTGATTTCCCAGATATTTCACAGTCCCACTGATAAACTGTCTTTTAATGACCTTGACGTCCTGACTTTCCACCGTGACATCCTTTAATTCACATCTCTCGGAAAATGCAATAACAGAATAAACCGGTATATTATTTCCTACTTGATTTTTCAACCATTTGATATGTGTTTTATTTTGCATAATAGGATTATAAAAATGCTCTTTGATTGAACATCCTCTTCCATTTGGGAGTGTCTGTGTCCACATTCTGCTCTTTTCATTTCCAAAAATCCAACCACTGTAATTCTTACTCTCAACCACAAAAATACCTGTAGAATGGATTAAAATCACATCAATTTCTGATGTTGTCCCATCATCTTTGGGAAGATAACAGTTAAAAAGAAATCTGCCCCCATCTTTTTCATATGCCCTCAATTCTTTATATACCAGATATTCACCGTATTTTCCAGGATTATGAATCGTCTCAAAATAGCCATTTCCAGTCGTTTTAGAATACGTATTTTTTCTAAAATTTATTTCTAACAATACTGCTGACAACAATACAAATAAAAACATTATAACAACAATCAATGGTATCACTTGCAACAACACTTTTATCCTCCTATCACAGACTACTTTATAAATTTTATGATACCATGTCATATATAACTAAATCAACCGTTTGTTTCTGTCTGCATTTTATATATTAACCCATCTTTAAAACACTGCAACCATCATTTGCTTTTTGGCACCTGCCAGATTCTTGTGTTCCCTGAATATCTGCCTTATAATATTTTCATGAACACAAATATTACTGCAAAATACTTACAATTTTTACGTAAAAGCAATCATTACACGCAGGATACGCTGGCTAAAAAACTGAATATTTCCCGACAGGCTGTCTCAAAATGGGAAACCGGAACGACTCTTCCCGATTTAGAGGTATTGTTAAAGCTTTCCAAATTATATGGCATCACGATAAATGATATATTGGAACCCCGCATATATCCACAAAAAATAATTGATTTTGAACAGATTGCCACCATTCCCGAAAATGAATTGCGGGAAGCATTAAAACATTTTGACACTGCCTCAGTTGTGACAGCCCTTATGGGCGCATCACCACAAACAAATGATTTGATAGAAAAGCTGTTCCCGGACATCGACTTTGCAATAGAAAGAAATAAGATTGGCAGAATCAGAATAGAAACCGTTGAAAATATGCAAAACCAGATTATTTCCATGATAAATTTACAGGCAATCCCATAAGACCATCCATCAGAGGCCGCCAAACGCAGCCTCTGATTTATTTCCCCATCCGCACCCTTACCCGGAAATCCTTCCTGCTGTAAACCTCCATTTTCTGATAGATATGCGACACGTGCTTCTTGACCGTAGTTTCTGCGATATAGAGTTCCTCCCCAATCTGCCTGTTGGTATAGCCTCTGTAAAGAAGCCATGCCACTTCCAGTTCCCGCTCGGATAGGCCACAATCCTGTGTGGCCTTCAGAAAATCTGCATAAACCTCCTCATAACTTCTGGGTTCCAGATTAAAATCCTGTCCGTCCTCCTGTGACTCCGCCTCCTGTTTCTCTTTTTCCTCCGAAATCCCTCCTGACAAAGTATCCTTCCTTTGTATCTTACGGACAGTTTCTCCCGGATTTCTGATTTGGTCTGTCACGCGAATATACAGCACCAATACAACAGCCAACGCAACACCTAACAGCAAAGTCCCCAGAACTACAATAACGGTATTTCTCGAC
Source organism: Lachnospiraceae bacterium UBA7086 (assembly GCA_002492525.1). GTDB lineage: Bacteria > Bacillota > Clostridia > Lachnospirales > Lachnospiraceae > UBA3282. Next base: position 57,896 of record DKZA01000050.1, read on the forward strand.
TTTCCTACCAGACCCATCTGATATAATAAAAGCACTGTCACAAGTACCACATAACCGGCTCCTAACAGCCAGCGGAGTGCCTGTTTACCCATGCCTACATTCCTCCGTTTTCTTCCCCGGTTTTCATAAGGTATCCTTATCGCCATCCGGCATCGTCTGCATGGCTTCTGCTTCCACATCCGTCTCTAAATCCATATAGTTAATAATCCGCCCTTTTACCTCCAGCACCAACGGTAAAAGAAGCATTTCAAAAATGACGGCATAGAATAAAGTCAAGACCACCACTGCAATATTAGGCCCCAGCATTGCCGGATCGCTTATATTTGCCATCACATACATAACAGAAACCATCATGGTCAGTATACCGGCATACCATACTTGTTTCTGTATCATTTCCAATACATCCTTGGTTCTGCGAAGTTCACTTAAACGGCAAGTATAATCTTTCTTAAGCAGCTTAAAAGCCCTCATGAAATCCCTCCATACACCGCCCCGCATCAGAACCGGAATAACAAAAATAAGCATAACCAGCATAGTCGGGAAATCAATAAGCCAGTTGATAGAAAAGGTCTTATCCCCTCCCACATAGGTCATTACTATCAGGAAAGCCATTCCTCCTACAATACTGATAATTTCCATAATCATACTGCAAATCCTCCTGTCTCGTTCTATTCCTATCCCTTTTTATCTCTCTATTATTTTCATTCTTGCAAGAACCCAACAGCTCTTGCGCATTTCTTTTATAAAACCTTACCATGGTATCATTCTAAAATCTATACTACTTTTCCTAAAATGGGTAGTATTCTTACCGAAAAGATATCCCCTTTATGGGTAGCTTTTTCCTTCACGACCCCGGATACAACCGAAAAGTTTCTCACATATAAAAGGAACCGGCACAAACCGGTTCCCATCATGCAGCTTTCCGAATCACATCAATATTTTGTCAAAAACTGTCTCGTTCTCTCTTCCTTCGGGTGATCAATTACCTGCCTGGCGTCTCCCTGCTCCACGATCACGCCCTCATCCATAAAGATGATATGATCTGCCACATCTCGTGCAAAGCTCATCTCGTGGGTCACAATAATCATCGTGGTATGCTGATCCGCCAGTCCCCGGATAACTTTCAAAACTTCCCCGGTAAGTTCCGGGTCCAGTGCCGAAGTAGGCTCATCAAAACACAGAATATCAGGCTGCAGTGCAAGGGCTCTGGCGATCGCCACTCTCTGCTGCTGTCCGCCGGATAACTGATGAGGATAATGCTCCATACGTTCTGCCAGTCCCATCTGTTCCAGCAACGCCTTGCCATGGCTCTCAATCTCTTCCAGAATTTCCTTTTTATTCTGTTTAAAATCAGGCCGCTCCTTTGCCAGAAGCTTTTCTGATAAAGTTACATTCTCCAACGCCGTATATTGTGGAAACAGATTAAAGGACTGAAACACCATCCCAAAATGCAGACGCTTCCTGCGCAGATCCTTTTCCTGCTCTTTGATAGGTCTGTCTGCATCAAACAGCGTTTCTCCCCGCACGATAATGGAGCCTTTATCCGGCACCTCCAGAAAATTCAGACAGCGCAGTAAGGTTGTCTTTCCGGATCCGGAGGATCCGATGATTGCCAGCGCACTACCCTCTTCCATATCAAAACTCACATCGCGCAGAACCTTAGTGGAGCCAAAATGCTTCTCAATATTTTTCACTTCCAAAACTGACATTTCCACATCCCCCTACCTGAAATAATCCAGTCTGCGCTCAATATAGTTAAACAACAGCGTCAGAATACCCACGAATATCAAGTAGAATACACCCGTATAGAAAAGCGGCCAGGTAATGCCGCTGCTCTTCATAAAAGAATAGCCGGCAAAGGTAAGTTCATATGCCGCAATGATACGCGCAAGAGAGGTGTCTTTAACCAATGTAATGACCTCATTGGACATGGGCGGCACCACTCTCTTGATCATCTGCAAAAGTGTGACCTTGAAAAAGATCTGACTCTTCGTCATGCCAAGCACTTCTCCTGCCTCTCGCTGTCCCACCGGCACGCCTTCAATACCGCCTCGAAAGATAACCGAGAAATAACAGGCATAGTTGATGCTGAAAGCAACTACCGTAGCAGTGATTCGTCCCGATTCGCTGCCATTCCAGATATTATGGCCAAGCCACAGGCCCGGACCATAAAAGATAATGATCAGTTGCAGCATCAATGGCGTACCTCTGATGATCCACACCAGCGTCTGTACCAGACCACGAAGTATCTTCCATCTGCTCATTGCCCCAAATGACAAGATCAATCCCAGCGGCAAAGAAAAAAGCAGTGTAAAAATAAAAATCTCAAAACTGGTCCATAACCCGTCCAGCAACGATTGTGTAACACTCCAGAACATACTGTACTAAACCTCCACGTCAGAGCACTTTACATAATGACGCATAAGCTGCCATTATTTACCAGGCACCACAATCACCTGCGCATTATTACAGTACGGATTTGTACACTCCATTGCCTCTTTTACCTCATTTGTCAAAGTCATGCCGTTCCATACCACATCAATATTTTTAGAATCCAGTTCCATAATCTTATTATCCCAGTCGATAATTACAAATTGCGCTTCTACGCCTAATTTATCCGCTACCATGCGCGCCATATCCGCATCAAACCCGATCCAGTTCCCGGAGGCATCCTTATAATCCATAGGCTCAAACTCCGTAATACCTACGATCAGCGAACCTTTCCCCTGAATATAAGCCACATCACTGTCTGAGGCAGAGGCCGTAAACTCTGTAGAAGCCTGTTCCACTAACGCTTCCTGCACGCCATAGGTCGTTGCCGTCTCTTCCATGGAGCCGTCTGCATAGCTTTCTGCGAACACGGCATTGATATAGGAAGCCAGATCAGAGCCCTTGCGGCATCCCACGCCATATTCTTCTGTTGTCAATTCCTCCGTATGTACCAGATTCGGGTAACTGGTACCCTCACCAATCATTGCGCCTGCCATCAGCAGATCGATAATCGCCGCATCCGATGTACCGGAAGCCACCTCCATCAGCGCGTCAGCCTGGGATGCCACGGAATTTATCTGAAATCCCTTCTTGGTCGCTATCGCTTCTCCGGCGGAACCTGTCTCCACCGCATACACCAGATTGGCACTTCCTGCATCTGCAACTGTTGTCTCCTTTGCACCGCCGCAGCCTGTAAGCAGAGTACAGACTGTCAGAGATGCCATTACCGTCAATGCAATTTTCTTTTTCATAATTTTCTCCTCCAAATTCATATTAAAATGTTTTACATACTTTTGTATTTTAACATAGTAGTACGCTAAAGTAAATGTGTAAAAAGTAAATTTGCCTTGCAAAAAAGTAAATTTGCCTTGCAATATAACAAATCGAGCGCCGCTCGATTGCGAGATCCGCTTTGCGGACTCGGATAAGCGTAAAAGTATCCTATATAATAAAAGAGTACCCGCTACAGGTACTCTCTCATATCTTTCACCAGAGTCTCCTCGGCCTGAATCGTTTCTCTGGCAATCTTTTTTACTTTTTCATCTGCCGCCTGATATTGATGCAAATAACGGTAGAGAGACTTAACTCCCATATTACAGCCATCCGTAATCAGATCAGCTACCACCCTGTCGGAATCCTCTCCGCCTAACTTCACATTGGTCTTCATCCACGACATCATCTTTGCCATCGGTGCAGGTTCTTTGCCCTCATCATGGTATTCCCGTAAATAATCGTGTGTCTTATCCCCCAGCTTACAGTGCGTATCCTTACTCTTCTGAAGCAGATTTTCCAAAGTGCTGTCCTTCACATGTTCCATCACATCATCCAGGGATGAAATGCCCATCTTAATCCCCGCGTTACATTCCCGCAGCAATTTAATCGTATCGTCTTCCATATGCGGCCTCCTTTTGTCCATTTGTCTTTAGTATGTGATAAATGGACAAAAATATCCCGCCTTCCGCCGATATTACCTCTTACTTTCTGCCCCCATCCTCTCGATAATCCTTTTCTGCTTATAAAAATAATAAACACTCACCAGAATCGCACACATAACCCAGCTGATCGGATAACAAGCGACAATCCGTCTAAGTCCCTGCCCCGGTGTAATCAGACTCACCCATATGATACGGAACACACAAACGCCCAGAACCGATATGATTGTCGTCACGAAGGTATATCCCTGGGCTCTGAGAGAACCGGAGAAAATCTCAATAAACACAAACATCACAAAGGCAGGCGCAATACTTCTCATCATAATCAGACCGATTTCCACCACTGCCGCATCACCCGTGAAAATACTCAGTAAGAATCGTCCTGCCATCATCAGAACCGCCGTCAGAAAAACAGCTGTGCCAACTGCCATTCCCAGACAAACCCTCGTACCTTTTCTGACTCGGTCCCATTTACCCGCGCCGAAATTCTGTCCCACAAAGGTAGTAAGCGCAATGCCAAAAGAAGAATTGATCATCCAGAACACACTGTCTACCTTACCATAGGCCGTCCACGCTGCCATAGTATCCACTCCCAACAAGTTAAGAGCCGCCTGTACGATCATATTGGAAATACTGTACATAGAAGATTGCAGCCCGGAGGGAAATCCGATTTGCAGCATATTTTTCAGGACTTCCGAATGAATCCTTATCTTGCGGAAGGATAACGTCATGCAGTCCACCTTATGCATCAGTGCCCAGGTAACCATCACCGCACTGATTGCCTGGGATACCAACGTAGCCACAGCTACGCCAAGCACTCCCAGTTGACAGTAAAGTACCAACACCAGATCAAGCACAATATTAACAACACAACATATCACCAGATAATACAACGGCCGTCTGGAATCCCCGATCGCCCTTAAAATCGCAGCTCCCATATTATAGATAAATACAAAGACCAGACCCGAAAAATAAATCCTTATGTACAGTGTGGACATCTCCATCAGTTCCGCCGGCGTATTCATCCATTCCAAAATAAGAGGTGCCCCTGCCACACCCAGAATCCCAAGGCCAATTCCGCCAAAAATGCCAAAAGCATAAGACGTATGCAATGCATCTTCCAGTCTCTGTTTATGAAAAGCCCCATAAGCCTGCGAAATCAATACCGTCCCGCCTGCTGTAAGTCCCGTAAAAAACCCTACCACCATATTGATAATCTGTGCTGAGGAACCGCCCACACTGGATAAGGCTTCTTTCCCTGCAAACTGCCCCACGATTACCGTATCCACCGTATTATAAAGTTGCTGAAAAAAGGTGCCTATCAGAATCGGAAAGAAAAAGATTAACAATTGCTTCCAGATGACACCTTCCAATATTCCGTTTTGTTGTTCTTTCGTTTCCATTATTTTACCCTTAACCTGTATTCTAACTGACAGTCAAACGGCTCCCGTTCCACATGCTTCCTGTCATACATCTGTGCCTCCACGCACCCCATAGCCTGATAAAACGCCTGTGTTTCCACTGCCGAATGAGCTGATATGTAAAGTTTGTCTGCCCCATTTTGTATGGCCCAGTCCGATGCTTTTTCAAAAAGTTCTCTCCCTATCCCATGTCCACGCATATCTTCCGACACATGAATACTGGACAGATCCAGATAATGATGTTCTTTGCCAAACAACGAAGACTCCACAGAGACAAATCCTTTCAACACGCCCCGATAAAAAGTCCCGCATACAAAACCGCCTGTTTTCACCGTATTCTTAAGGCAGCCTGTCAGCGTCTGATAATCTTCTTTCGTCCAGTCGTCCGTAAACGGATCCTCCACGATGACCCAGGCGCCGTCTACCCTTCTTCTGCACCTGGTCACGCACTGATGCCGGATAAACCGGTCAAACAATTCCGGACATATTTCCGTTTCCTCTAACGTCCTGTATTGGACTGTATCTGCAATATAACTTTCCGTTTCCTCCATAACCGCCGTCAGAATACGCAGATTCTGCCTGGTATCCCCCGGAATTTCCAACGAATGATTCGCCTCCTCTATGATTTGAAGGGGCAGATTGTTTTCCCTGCACTTTGACTCGATTATCTTAGTCTGCACCCAGGGATCTTGGGTTCCGTGAAATACGATACCCTCCCCCGGTGCAAACGCAAAAGTTCTCTCCAAGGGCGTATAATATATATGCCTGCACCCTATCTGATACCTTGCAGCATAGGCACTGGCAACCGCCGTACCGATACTTTTGGACACAAAAAGGATATCGTCATACTGCGGCCAGACCACTTCCGCCAGACAAGCCTCCGTCTGGGAAAAAGCATCCGCAAAAGCCTCATCCATATCTTTACTCAGTCCATCATAACTAATCTTAATAGTCTCATACTGATACTGTTTCGCTATTTTTTCACTGTAATAAAGAAGCGGTTTGTCACAATGATATCCAATCCCCGGGAAAAATACCGCCAGCTTCATGTTTCTCATCACACTCCTCATACATACAATTACCTGCCAAATTTACATCCGCAGATACAAATTTTCATATTACAGATGGCAGCTTAATTCTGCCGCCTGATCTGCTCTTCTTTCATCAACGAATATCGTATCAAATCAGAGCTGTCCAGCTCCTCTTTATACATATCCACCGCCGTAATCTGATGGTTGTCATAAGTGGTATAATAATAAATTCCCTTATCTGCATTACAACAGGAAGTATAAATCGTTATTTCATATTTGCCATTTTCCAGTTCGCAGCATCCCCTCTGTTGATCCACCGAACCCAGAATATGGAAAAACTGACTGACACTTGCTTCCTCTCCCTCTCCGGAAACCGAATTCATTTTGGTAAACGCCGCTCTCACAAACCTGGACGGCGACGACAGATCCCCCGGCAAACCTACGGCCCCAAGTCCACGACTGTATGGTTTCAAGTCAAGATTCTGCGCAAAAGTATTAACCGGCGGCTTAGCCGACAGATGCATATATGTGCTCAGATTCAGAAGTTGCTGTTGAAACGGTGGATTATTCGTTAGCACCCCTACCGGATCGTCATAGATTTTAATCCCTTCCTGTACCGCTTCCACTACAATGGCTTGCTCCCTGTCCGCAATGATCCAATGTAATTGTGCAGGCGGCAATGCCTCACTAAATGATACCCCGATGAGATTCATGTTCTCTATAAGCGCCCTCGCCTCTGTTACCGCAGCGCACTGACATAGTATCCATGGAATCAATTCAAACTGTGCAATATTATCCTTTCCTTCTTTTTTCTTCCAGAAAGCGGCATTGCCCACAAAATTAAGCCCTGCCATCCCCAGCCCCTTCTCGTTGACCGCATCATAATAAAGCGGATAATTCTCCGCTACATATGCCATTCCTATCATCGCATAGTGTGTATTGCAATCGCCTGCCTCTACAAAGTGAAAAGGATACTTTCTGGGCGTAATTGTCACTTCATCGCCATAGGAAAAATCATAATCCAAGGTCCGCCCAAAATAAAAATCTTTAGTCTTATAGGTTAGCGCTGTGCACATTATCTTCTCCGTTCCGGAGCATTTACACTCCTTCATTCTTTAATTTATCAATCAATCCTCTGTCCGCCGGCAGCCACTCCACACTGTCAAGCGTCTCTTTTGTAAGCCACTTGGCCGCCTCATGCTCCTTCAGCACCAGGTCACCAGACTGAATGGTACATAGGAAGCAATCCATGGACAGGTGAAAGGCAGGGTAATCATACTCTACAGTATCAACCAATTTTCCCACTGCGATCTCTGTATCTAATTCTTCCCGAATTTCTCGGATTAATGCTTCCTGAGGTGTTTCGCCCTCCTCAATTTTGCCGCCGGGAAATTCCCAGCCGTCCTTGAACTCGCCATAGCCCCGCTGAGTAGCGAAAATCTGGTGGTTGTGGGTGATGATGGCGGCGACTACTTTGATGGTTTTCATGGTTTGGAAAGAGCTCCCTGTTCCCACTTTTATATCAAATAATATTTTTATTGTAGCTTCATTCTTCAAATATGGCAAATAAAATTCATAAGATAGCATTACACAACGCGGGAACTATCCCACACATATAATTTCACTTTTCATACCATCTCTTTCCTCTATTAACAGAAAAGGCAGATGAATCTACTCCATCTGTCTTTCTTTTTCCATTACTGGCTTCTCTAGTAATTCTTATTGTGCTCATCTTCTCCTTTCAATAAAAAACCCGCTTTGCATTTCAAATATAGAAAAGTATACTTTACCAATAATGAATCACGATAAAAAGGTTCTATTCATAATCATGCAGTTTATTTTCAAAAAATCGAAATGCAATATTATATAACCCTTCATCCTCTTCACTTAAATCCCTCCCATGTGCTCCGACACCTCTTGAGGTATTTATTAAATCAAAAAACTGTTCAAATTTAACCCTATCCCCCAAAATATTTTGATAGTCCTTCCAATCTTTGAGTATAATTTGCTTTAGTTGAAATAAATATAGTTCCTGCATTGATTCTTTAAACGTTACCTCATTAATTTTTGATTCTTGTTTTTTATCTGTTGTAGTTCCCTTTAAATATTCTATTAACTTTTCCTTGGCTTTTTTCCCATACTTTCCCTGCATATTATAAAAAATTATTTTTCTTAATTTCTTTTCTAATCTATCTCTTCTAATATTTAATCTTACTACTTTGTCTTCTTGACTATCTAAACTTTTGTCAAAAACAAATTTATCCTTTAAATAATCTTCAATTGACTTTATTCTAATATAATACTCCCCGTCATCCTTTTCAATCAAACAATAACCACATAAATGTTGTATTTCTTTTTCACCACTAGATACTTCTTTTGCAAACACCTTTCTTCCATCCAAAGCTAATTTTTTTAACAATTCAAATTCTTTTGGATAATATATTTCTAAAACACCTAAAATCTGCTCTATAACACCAACCATATCCATTTTATAATCCTGAGAATTCTTATCGTAACTATGTCTCGAAATTTTATAGGGACGAGGTATGCTTTTAGCTAAAAGCTCCGTATTCATTTTACTGCATACCTGTCTTGTTAAAAATGGGTGTCCTCCATAGTCTTCTAATAATTTAGAATAAATTTGTTCCTCAAATGAAAGTCCTAAGTGTCCTCCTATATCTGAAACCATCTTTTTTACATCTTCATAGTCAAATAATTCCATATATATAGGTCTAAAAATACCAAAAATAGGATTATCAAATTCCTGTATTCTTCCTATTTCTATCATTTTAGGATTTACTCCTGCAATTAAAAAAGAAAAATAGGCATTATTTGTCTGTATTATTGCTCTTAAAGCCTGCCAAAAATAAAGAGCATCATACTGTTCTCTCCAATGCAATGAAGGAGATGTCGTATAGCTAATACTCTCTATTTCATCAAATATCAATAATATTCTTTTCTTTCTCAACGCAATATATAACATCTTTATATCTTTCTCGAAACTTTTCATTGCGTTTTTCTCAATATATCTATCATCTCCAGTGTCTAATATAAATTTAGAATCAAACCAGTTTTCGCCTTCCTCACTAATCTTGCTATACTCATCGTATATACGTTCAACTATCCTTTCCAAAAATTCATTCCATCTACTATGGTGATATTGTGAACAATCAAAATAAATTGCGGCACCACTTTCTTGTTCTATACGAATTTTTAATAAATTTAATATAGACGTCTTTCCGATTCTCCTCAACCCAAAAAGACCACCCTGTTCACCCTGCTTGTATTTTCCATATAATTCTGAAATTACATTTGTTCTATCTTTACCAAAAAAGAAAGTGTCACTATTCAATGGAGATGCAATTCCAAAAAGATCCCTTTCATACAAGAACTCTCTCATTCTATTTTGGAACCCATCTTCATCCAAGCCTTCACCTAATTCCTGATAATTAAACGGTACAATCAATCTAGCGTCAGGATTTTCTATCCTATCATTCTTTACAATAGAAACGATATCTTCATTCGTATCTATCAAAAAACATGTGATTTTATCTAATCTATTTTTGTATTCTTGACTAGTAATCAACAAGTAATCCAGAAAATCTTTTGTCCTACTTTTAAAATCTCTCATTCCATCCGTACTACAAAGAATAAGTACTTCATTTCCAAGATTATATAAATTACTAAATGTATCAATCGGTTTAATAAAATGAATCGTATAATATGTACTCTTAAATGATAACTCTCTAGAAAAAGTAACTAATCCAATTTTTGAAAAACACTTAATTGCTTGTACTACCTGATGTCCACCCTTAATTTCTATTTCTCTACCAGTTTTTTTATCTTTTACAATCCCATTACGACACCTTTCATTTTCAACTATAGTCATTTTATCTTTCTCCTTAACTTCGTATATTCCATATACGTCTTACATTTATAATAACCAAGCAGACACTAATATAAATAATATCCACATAGTACAGTATTATAATATCATATACATATTTCTATGTCTACAAACATAATTCTTTCTCATTTATATCATCTTAATTAAAGCAAATAAAAATTCATTCTTCCGCGTCAAATATCTCAGACAATTGTTTTTCCATCTGATTCACCAGATTTACCACCAATGCATTTCCCATCATAAATCTACGCTTATTTACCGGCATTTCTATAATTTCCCCATCTATTAAACATTCCTTCGTCCAATCATCGGGAAATCCCTGGATACGTTCCACCTCTATAGGGGTAAGAAGTCTTATCTCTTTCGTTTTCTTGTCTATGACTATATGCGTAGTCCTGCTAAATGACCCTTCACTTGTTAGCATTGTTCTAGCCGGTTTATCGTATTCATCAATCATCGCAATCGGCCCTTCTGAAAATACATATTCATGTCCATTTTTTGCTCGCCGTGTAAGCTTCTTTGCCCCTTTGACATATTGCCATGTTTTATGAGCTTCATCAGATAGCGGCTCTTTTGTTTCATCGCTATGGTTTTCATGGTCTTTTGAATAATACAAACGCTTCTCTGGTATAAAATAAGATTTATCTACATCTCCTTCCTCCATGATATCACCCAAAGTCTTTTGCTCCCCATCATATATCGGCTTTGTCTTCACAGTATAAATAATACCGTCTTTCATCACACCAGAGTTTTCAAAAGAAAACGAAAATGTACTCGACAACTCTCCAATCTCATCTGGCAACTTCTTTATCCTAACTTTCGCTTCATCACATTTGTCAACAGGAAAACTTTTTGCAAAAAACCCTTCTGTAAGAATCACCGTTTCCATACTCTCTCCACGTGATTCCACATCACATAAACTATCGTATTTGACCAGCTTGGCCACACGCAGTGCATATGCTGTCCTATCCTTATATGCAAAAATAAATATACGTCTGCGCCTTTGCTGAAACCCATACTCGGCAGCATTGATCACACGCCATTCCACTGTATATCCAAGATCACGGAAACATGCTAATATAATGGCAAAATCTCTCCCTCTCTGACTCGCCGGGCTCTTTATAAGACGATCCACATTCTCCAGAAGCACAAAGGGAGCCTCTTTGGCTTCCAGCATGTCACGGATATCCCACCAAAGAACCCCTTTTTTACCTTCCAGCCCCTTTGATGTGGCAAGAGATGATGCCACTGAATAATCCTGACACGGAAATCCCCCTACAAGCAGATTATGGTCTGGAACCTTCTTTTTATCTACGGCATTGATATCCGTATTTGTCATTTCCTGTTCATCTTTCCCCTTGCAGGGACCAAATCTATGTACATAACATCCATGTGCCCATTGAATTTTTTTATCCGCTGGTTCCCATTGATTAAACCATACTGTCTCCCATTTTTCTGGTTTATGAACATCTTCAATATGATTGATTGAATTTAGTCCACAACGAAATCCTCCAACCCCGGCAAATAATTCACAAACTGTCTTTTTCATCTAAATATCTCCTTCGTTCACTTTACGTATCAATCATATCATAACCGACAGTTTTGATCAACCTTTATATCATCATTTATTTGTTGATAAATATATGTATTATTCAACCAAAAACATTGTTTTGGGTACTGACGCCCATCAGGCAATTCAAAGGTATCCTGTGCGTTCTGTGCATGCGGCCTTACGTGACACACTGGATTTTCTGATGCTTTGGGAAAATTATTCCTGCGTACTCCATTAATTTCTGTCACTTGAAGTCCCTCTTGCAACACCTGCTTGGTCTTGTGCCACACCGCCTTTACATCTGTCTCTAAATCTTCATATGGTATATTCCAGAATTGACATCCACGCAATCTGAGTACATCATTTTTATCAAATTTATATACTACAAATAAAAATCTGGTCTCCCGAAGATAATTTCCAAATTTTGATTCCTCCCACTCTTCTTCCACCAACTCTTTGAAGCGAAAAGCAGGGAAAGACATACTCTCTTTAATTTTATTATTCTTTCCTATCCGGATAGATTTCACAACAATACTTGCTTTCTCAAACTCTTCTGCATGATTTCCTTTAATTCCCAATATCCTATATGCTAATATTGCTTCAAGACTCTTTGGTTTCTTTTGAATATCCACCTCAAACTCTTCACAGAGATTCTCAACTGAATACCCTTGAAATCTGTTGATTTTATCTATCACATAATCTTCAAAAGAATCTACTACATCCTCTTGGATAATCGGTTCATAAGTTATTTTCCCTGGAGCAATATAGTTATTTAACACATATGTCATATAGGAACTTTTAAACGTAAATGCTCGCGGTTTCGCAAGTTCCTCACTAAACGGTTGCTTTCTTCTATCTTTTGATGTAGCTGCCTTAGGTGCAGCACCTAAATATAAGGTATCCCCTTCTGATAATTCATGCGCCTTTCCTGCCTGTATCTTAGAAACAATAATATAATAATCATGCTGAATAATCTTCACATCCTGTGCCGGAGGCGTAAACAATCTGGAATAACCAATCTTATAATCTAAATTATATGGAATCTCCTTCCTATATAAATAATAAACCAATAATATTAATTTAGATTTACTCCAAAGATGACTCTCTTCAAACTTCTCATTCACAACCTGATAATAATCAATCATCGTAAGAACAAGTCTTTCCTTTGCCGATAATGAACCATCCCGATTGATCTTATAAGGTGTGACTTTCAATTCTACTCCTGCTTCATGAAAATCTGCTCTTGAATCACTATTACAAGCATAATGAAAAAATTTCTCCTCCACTATTTGTCCTAGATTCCCTTTATTTCTCTTTATACCCGATACATCAGAAGACCCATAATCAGAACTTCCATCTCGAAGTACCTGTGTCTGTCGCGCATCATCTTCCGCACAGATTTCTCGAAATGTTTTACCAATCATTTTCTGAGAATACGCTTCTATTGATAAAGGATTCGACTTGTCATATTCAACTTTATAATCCACTATCCTCATCAATCTCCACCTCTGTCATTTTCAAATCAAATATTATTTCTTCTATGACTTTAACACATTCATCTGTATTTTTTAGGATATCTTTTCCCCAAAAATGTATTACAGTCCATTGTTCAAATCGAAGTTTTTTATCTTTTTCCGCATCTCTTTCTATATTTCGCTGTATTTTACTTACCCAGTATCCGGAGTTCTTTCCCTTTTCCAGTTTTGGCCTAAGTGTATCCCAATCTTTCCCATGAAAAAATTCACTATCACAAAAGATAGCAATCTTATATTTCGTTATTGCAATATCCGGCGAACCTGGAAGACCTTTATAGTTTTTTCGGTATCTATATCCCTTTTCCCAAAGTGCTTTCCTCAAGGCAACTTCTATACTCGTATCTTTTCCCCTGATACGACTCATATTTTTATGACTCTTTTCAGTCACCTCTCCGTGAAAACGTGGTTCTTTTATCTTATCCCTCATATCTCTAACAATCCTGGCGCTCTATCTCTAAGATACTGTAATATGTAATCTCTATTCAACCAAAAGCTCTGTTTTGGAATGATATCTCCATTTGGTAATCGGTCTCCATATTTTTCTCTATTTTTAGGCTTACGCAAAAATCTTCCTTCCCAGGAATGTTGTCTAATATATTCCTCCGCCTCCTCTGTAGCCCCTGAAATATTTTGCAATGAAATATCATAAGTAATATCTTTTACATGTAACTTTATCAATCCAATCTGTCCATCAACCTTACCATTTATATTATTGGTTACAACAGGAATATCTTTTTTCTTCAGTTTTACCTCAAACTTTAATCCTTCTATCACCTTACTCTTGAAATCTTCCCATGTAGGCCTAACAGAACTTTCCAATTCTTCTGGGGTAAATTTTAACATTGTATGTCCAGTATAAACATATCCCTTATCGGTTTGAACAAATATCTGCAATAAAAATCTCTGTTCTGACAGATACGCAAACATATCTGACTCATCCCACTCTTGATCTATTATATCCATAATCTTAAAATTGGGAAAAGGGCTGCTCTCTACGGTAATTCCCTTTTTATTGATACGTACTGCCTTAACGACCGTATTTGTTTTCTTAAGATAAACATCTTCATTCGATTTAATACCGAGCATAGCATAACCTAACTCACTGAATGAATTCTTTTTTCCAAAATCTATTATACCTTTAATCTCCCTTATTTTCTTTCCCTTTGAAATCTTTTCTATTGACTTTCCCACATATTTCTTTTCTATACCATAAAGCCACTCCTCAAAGGTTTTTCTTTTGGGAATTTTAATATAATACAGTCCCTTTACCTTAGGAATCTTTGTATCAAATTCCTTTTCAGGAATAATATACTCTTTGACAAGATATGACATATAAGATTGTTTAAAAACAAATCTGCGAGGAAGCGCTTCATCGTCAAGAGGTGCGATTTGTTTTTTTGAATCCTTATTACCTGTTCGTGCAGCACCTAAATATTCTGTATCACCTTCCGAAAGCTCAGATGCTTTCCCTTCTCGAATCTTTTTTGTGATTACATAATAGTCTTTTTTTATCTGCCTCATATCCGGCGCAATCACTTTATCAAATTCATACAATCTTACATGTTTTATTTCAGAATCTATACGTGCTTGGTTAAGCTTCATCAAATACACAACCCAAAGCATATTATGGCATTTATGGTATAAATGACTCTCCTCAAAAGGTACATCTTCAGAAAAATCCATAAAATTAATATCCGTCAGCGCTAATCTCTGATCCGCTCTCTCATTGTTTTTACCTGCCCAGTACCCAAAACATTTCAATTCCAGCATTGCTTCACAAAAATCCGGTTCTGAAGAAGAATTCCTAGGTATCATAAAATAATGCTCTTGCAGGGCATTTCCAACCATACCTTTATCTCTATTACCTTCCCTGTTTTTAATATCCACTACATCAGAAATAACCTTACCCTCAAGCTTCCGTGCATATTCATAAATACTCTCTATACTTGTTTTGTCATATTCACAATCACTTTTCACGCTTTTGTTTCCCATTGTATCCCTTCCTGCTCAACTCACATATTTACTCCCACCAAAATTATACAACTCTTAAAATATACTTTCAATCTTTTACCCCTCCTCCCCCATCACCTCCTCTTCCCCGACTTCAAAACCTCCTCCAACTCCCCAAAATAAAACTTCTCCCGAATCCCTCCGGTATGCTCCCTGATACACATAAGGAACCGCTCCCCGTACTTCTCATACTTAAAAGCTCCCATCCCGTTTACTTCCATCATCTCTTCCCGGTTCATAGGCAGACGGACGCACATATCCACCAGGGTCTTATCGGAAAAGACCAGATACGGCGGCAGGCTCTCCTCTCTTGCGATGCGCATACGAAGTTCCCGCAAAATCTCAAAGAACTCCATCCCCCTGGTATTGAGAATATCGGAACGCCTTTTGCCGGTTCCTTTAATCCTGTCATCTTCCTCCATAATCCGGCTGCTCTTAGGCTCCATTTTCACTGTAACGGTACAGATATCATCCATAATATCCTGTGCCTTACCGGTTGTCTGCAACAGCGCATACTTATCCCGGGTCTGTTTCAAGTAACCATCCTGCATCATCTGTCCGATCAGATCCTTAATCTCCTGTTCCCGCATTTTATTTAAAGTACCGTAAGAGGGATAACGTTCCACCCGATACTCCCGCAGTTTGGCACTTTTGCCGCCAAGCAGTGTGCCCGCCACCACATTGATGCCGTATCTTTCTCCCAATTCTTCCACACATGCAATGACCTGCCTTGCCTCCTTTGTCATATCTTTTTCCACATAATGTTTCTGGCAGTTTCCACATTTCCCGCAAGCACCTTTATTTTCTTCCCCAAAATAACGCAGAATATAGGCCCGCAGACACCCCTTAGTGTTGCAGTAGAAATTCATGGTCTGCAGCCGCTGTTCATCCCGTTCTCTGATGGTCATCTGTTCTTCTTGCGTAAAATCGGGATTTTCCTCTTTATTCTCCAGAAGAAACCGGTTGATCATAATATCCTGTGCCGAATATAAGAGTATACAGTCAGATGGCTCCCCGTCTCTTCCGGCACGTCCCGCCTCCTGATAGTAATTCTCCATACTCTGGGGCATGTTATAGTGGAGCACGTAACGCACATTGGATTTATCTATGCCCATACCGAAAGCATTGGTGGCCACAATCACGGGCTTTCTATCATAGATAAAATCATCCTGGTTCTGCTGTCGTTCTTCACTGGTAAGGCCGGCATGGTATCTGGTCACCGCCAGGCCTTCTCTTTGCAGGATTTCATAGACTTTCTCTACGTTTTTTCTGGTAGCGCAGTAAATAATCCCGCTTTCCTTCTCATGGTCCGCCACATAGTGCTGTAGATACCGCGTTCTGCTTTTGGGGTGCTCTACACTAAAGAAAAGGTTCTGTCTGTCAAATCCTGTCACCAGAGTCTTCGGATTCTTTAATCCGAGCACACAAATAATGTCATCCTTCACTTCCCCGGTAGCCGTAGCCGTAAAAGCACTTAGAATGGGACGCCTGGGAAGCTGTTTGACAAACTGTACGATATGTAAATAACTGGGGCGGAAGTCCTGTCCCCACTGAGAAATACAATGGGCCTCATCCACCGCCACCATACTGATCTCCACAGCCCTGGCAAAACGCAGGAAACGTTCTGTCTCCAATCTCTCCGGCGCCACATAGATAATCTTATACCGTCCCTGTCCCGCATAGGTAAGCGCTTTGGCAATCTGATTCTCCGTCAGGGAACTGTTAATATATGCGGCGTGGACACCTGCCTGATTGAGGGACTGCACCTGGTCTTTCATAAGGGATATGAGAGGTGAGATTACCAACGTAATACCCGGCAAAAGAAGTGCCGGCACCTGATAACAGATGGACTTTCCCGCGCCGGTGGGCATAATCCCGAGGACGTCTTTTCCCTCCAGAATATGGTCTATCAGTATCTCTTGTCCCTCTCTAAAAGAATGATAACCGTAGTATTTTTGCAAAATATCATATTTTGTCATAAGCAGCTTTCCTTTTCATGTTTCAAATCTGTCCCGACTTCCTCTGTCCGGAAATCATTTCGTAAAACACTTCCGACAAACATACTGCTTGCGGAAATACCGTGTACATGCATCACTTTATTTCTATCTATTATACAGGATAATCTGTGCGATCTCACCATAGGATTACAGAAAACACAAGAATACAAAACATTAGAAATTTTTTGAACAATAAGAACAATGGCAAGCGTCTTCCCCAGCGTGTACCGGGGAAAGACCACTTGTATTTTTGAAAGTATGTCCAAAACTACTCTGAAACAGCTTCCGTATACTTTACTGCCAACTCATTGACAGTACCATCCGCCAACATGCTCTCAATGGACTTATTGATCTTTTCAAGCAGTTCAGTGTTACCCTTCTGCACTGCGATTGCATATTCTTCAGATTCAAATGCACTGGCATCCTCTACAATCTTTAAGCCCTCATTATCACTCACATATTTCTGGGCGGTAGCAGAGTCGATCACCACCACATCACATTTGCCGTTCGTCAGTTCCAGAACTGCCTCTGTGCCCTTTTTAAAGGCCTCATATGGATAACCCATATCCTGAACGCACACCTCACCGGTATACCCCTGTACCACACAAATCCTCTTATCCGCCATATCAGATGCTGCCGCAATATCGGAATCCTCTTTCACGATCATAACCTGTGTTGCCGTATAATAGGGGGTAGAAAAATCTACGGTCTCTCTTCTTTCATCCGTAGCTGTCATACCGGCGATAACCGCATCGATCTGACCATTCTGAAGCGCTACCAGAAGGGAATCGAACTCCATGTTCTCAATTTCCGCCGTCATACCGTTCTGTTCAGCGATATTCTTGGCAATAGCCATGTCGATACCATCATACTGACCGATCACGCCCTCAGATGCCACGAACTCGAAAGGCGGGAACTCCGCATTGGTACCGAAAGTGAGTGTATCTCCCTTTGAGGAACCGCAGGCTGTCAGTGTGCCTGCCAGCATAACCATGGCTGCTGCAAGCGCTGTTACTTTTGTTACTCTCTTCATAACCCTATCCTCCTCTGAAATTAATTATTGGAATTTATGTATTACAAACCGACGGTTACCATGAATATTCCAACCTGAGAGCCGCCGATATAATACCGACTTTTATAGCACTTTGCTTAAAAAGTTTCTGGTTCTCTCATTCTGCGGATTACCAAAGACTTCCTCCGGGGTGCCGCTTTCCATAACCACGCCCTGATCAATAAACAGAACTCTGGATGCCACTTCTCTGGCAAATCCCATCTCATGGGTAACGATTACCATGGTCATGCCGGATTTGGCCAGATCTTTCATAACGTCCAGCACTTCTCCCACCATTTCAGGATCCAGAGCCGATGTGGGTTCGTCAAAAAGCATGATTTCCGGATCCATCGCCAACGCTCTGGCAATGGCTACCCGTTGTTTCTGTCCGCCGGAAAGCTGTGCCGGATAAGCATCCGCCTTCTCTGACAGGTTCACACGTTCTAACAGTTCCTGCCCCCGCTTTACTGCCTCCTGCTTTGTCATTTTTTTAAGAAGCACCGGAGCCAGGGTAATATTTTCCATAATCGTAAGATGGGGAAACAGATTAAACTGCTGAAACACCATTCCCATCTTCTGCCGTATCCGGTTCACATCCACTTTAGGCGCCGTGATCAGTTCATCGTCCACATAAATCTCACCCTCCGTAGCTGTTTCCAACAAATTTAAGCATCGAAGAAAGGTGCTCTTGCCGGAACCAGAAGGCCCGATCACCACCACCACTTCACCCTGTGTAATATGTTCGTCAATGCCGTCTAAAACGTAAAGGTTTTCAAATGTTTTATGTAAGTTTTTTACTTTAATCATGACCTCTTCCTCCTACCTGGCATCAGCCTTGCGAAGCCTTGCCTCTATCCTGCCAAGCAGCAGGGTCAGTATCTTAATAAGTACATAATAGATAACTGCAGTACCGATCAAAGGCATAAAGGCAATAAAGGTTGCGCTCTTGATAAAGTCGCCCGCTTTCTGGATATCCATTAAACCCACATAACCCACAATCGCAGTCTCTTTGATTAACACGATAAATTCATTGCATAATGCCGGGAAAATATTTTTTACCGCCTGAGGGATCACAATTCTGCTCATAGTCTGAAAAGCGCTTAAACCCAGGGATCTGCCTGCCTCTGTCTGGCCTTTGTCAATAGAAAGGATGCCTGCCCTGATAATCTCAGACACATAGGCGCCGGAATTGATACCAAAAGCAATTGCCGCAATAATCCACTTATCCAACTGCACCGAGGCAAAAATGACAAAATAAATGATCATCAGCTGTGTCACCGAAGGTGTGCCACGAATCACATCTGTATAAACACCGCCAAAAAACCGCAGAATCTTCTTACTGGACAGATTACACATGGCAATCAGCATACCGATCAAAATACCGATGACGATAGCCAGCAAAGAAACTTTAATCGTCACCCCCATACCGCTTACCAGCAGCTTATAACGATCCTCCCTGATAAAACATTTATAAAAAAGATCACTGAAATTCGCTGCCCACTCTGCCATTTCTCCCTCATCCTTTCGTACCGTCCAATCTGACGGTCTTCCCTGTGAAATACGACATCCTGCATAATTCTGAATCACATTCTATCACAACGGGCTTCCAAAGAAAAGTATAAATATACTAAAATAATGTGTAATGCCTTTCTTTTTGCATAAAAATACGATGTTTAAATCAGAATCTGTCTCTTCAAACCTAGCTTTTTGAGAAAGCCTATGTTATACTCAACTTTGCAAAGACTGCTTCGCAGCCTCGGATACAACCGGCAAGTTTCCCATAACAACGAAAACGATAACAATACAATTAGGATAAAGTGAGAACTCATCATTATGAAAAAAGAAATGACCCCGCCAAAAGATAATATCGCCGAACTGCAAAGAACCCATGAACTGATCTATGAACAAGCTGCTATTTTAAGCCGTTCAGAAGACATTCCCACGGCAATTCAGGGGATGCTTGCCGCCATAGGCAGCTTCGTAAATGCCGAAAGAGCCTATATTTTTGAGGATAAAGGAACTCATTATTCCAATACTTTTGAATGGTGTGCGCCCGGTATTCGTCCGGAAAAAGATAACCTGCGGGAAATTGATCTGGATACCATATCCGCCTGGACCGATATTCTGATTCATGGCGAATGTATCATCATTTCCGAGTTGGAATCTATCAAAGAAGAATATCCCAGAGTTTATGATATTTTAAAACCACAGAGTATTTCCAATGTGGTGGAAGCTCCTATCATGGTAGACAATCATCTGATTGGCTTCCTGGGTGTAGACAACTCCCCTGTTAAAACTTCACAGAGAGTTGCCGAGACGCTTCAGGTACTGGGAACCTTTATCGCAATTACCTTAAAAAACCAGGAGGGACGTCTGGAATCCTTGGAACAGGCCAACACGGCTCTCTCTGAAACCAATGCCGCTTTGCGGGTAGCCTATGAAAGTGCGAATCAGGCGAACGCTGCCAAGACAACTTTTCTTTCCAAAATGTCCCATGATATCCGCACGCCCATGAACGGCATCATGGGTATGACCACCATTGCCATCGCGCACATTGACGATAAGGAAAGAGTCCTGGACTGTCTTGGCAAAATTTCTTCTTCCAGCCGCCATCTGCTCGCCCTCATCAATGATGTATTGGATATGAGTCAGATTGAGAGCGGTAAGACAACCCTGGCCAAAGAAGAATTCAACCTATCCAATCTGATTGAGACCTCGTTAGACATGATAAGGCCTCAGATAGCCGAACGACATCATCACCTGAATATCCGCACCATGGACATTACCCATGCCCATGTGATCGGTGACAGTTTACGAATACGGCAGGTTTTCTTAAATATTCTGGGAAATTCTGTAAAATACACCCCTGACGGCGGCATCTTAAGTCTCGCCATCTCAGAAAAGCCTTCCGCCAAAAGGGATTATGGCTGCTATGAATTTATCTTTGAAGATAATGGAATCGGTATGTCGGAAGAATTTCTGTCAAGAATCTTTCAACCCTTTGAACGGGAAAAAGATGAGCACGCTACTACCGTTCAAGGAACAGGGCTCGGTATGGCTATCACCAAAAATATTATCGAGATGATGCATGGTGATATCACAGTAGAGAGCAATCCGGGAGAAGGAACCCGATTTATCATAACCATTTATCTGGAATTACAGGATTTGAACAATGTACCCACACCTATCGGCGAAGGATCTTTCTCCAAGCCGCAAGACAAGCTTGCTGATTTCGCAAACGCAGACTACTCAGACAAACGTGTATTGATCGTGGATGACAATGAGTTAAATCTGGAAATCGCCTCGGAAATTCTGGGCATGAGCGGTATTCAGATTGAAACGGCAGAAAACGGCAAACTTGCTTTTGACATGGTAGCGGAACACCCGGATGGCTATTATGACATCATCTTTATGGATATACGGATGCCGGTCATGAACGGTTACGAGGCCGCCAGTGCTATACGCGCACTGGATCGAAGCTATGCAAGACATCTGCCGATCATCGGCCTATCCGCCAATGCCTTTGCAGAAGACGTGGCTATGTCCAGAAACGCCGGTATGAATGCACATATCTCCAAGCCTCTGGATATTGATCAACTGGGAGCAGCTATGAAAAAATGGCTTTAATAGAATCGGGCAAAAGCCCGATTTTTATTTGATACACAGCGCAAAGTAATCCCCTTTCTCTGTCTTAAACAGCAGACTGTAGGGAGGATATTCTTTATCAAACTCAAATGCCCTGACTACCTGCTCAAAAGTCAGGGTATTGATTTTTTCCAGTTTATCGCCGTCTCTCCTGTCAAAATGTGATTCCATACATCCCATGAATTTCCTGGATATGAGTTTCATCGCCTCTGTAATCGTTTTATCAACTCTGTCGATTTTCTTCCCCAAAAGTTCACTGATCAGTTTAAAGACCATTTGTTCTTCATAGATAAGAACCACCTGTATATGATTTCCATCTTGCTGTTGGTAATTCAGCCGATAACAAAGGGCCTTCCCGGAGGCAAAGTCCTCGCCGCTGTAATTGTCACTGACAAGTTCCGCATCTAACCGAAACAGATCATGAAAAGTCTGAATCACCGCTCTTTCCAAGGAAACCAGTTTGTCTTCCGATGCTTTATGTACCCACTTATGAGCTGTCTTTCCGGTAATGGCACAATCCTCGATCATAATATGCACATTCAGCCATCCTACACATATGCCAAGAAAATGCTGAATAGATTCCGCGGAATAGTTCTGTGATTTCATTTCCTGTTCCAAGGCCGGGATCGTATGATTCTGCATATTATCATGCAGACTCTTATGGATATCATAATCCTGATAGCCAATCTTCTTCATATAGGCTTCTTCTTCCGCAAAATGTTTCATGGTATAGCTTTTGAAATATTTAATACCTTCCTGGCAGGCATGTTTTTGTTTCTCGGCATCCTCCGTCAGGTTCAAAAGCTTCCCCACAATGGAAAACAGCTTTCTGTGAGCATGATCCACAATCTCCACTCCAATATTAAAACGGTCATTCCATTTTACTTCACCCATCACGCCATAACTTCTTTCGTATTTTTGATTTCCCTTATTCTACCATACGATTTTCAAAAATTCCAGACCGAGAAAACTCCCCCAAATATTGTGAAAATATCGCTCCCTAATAATTTGTAAATGAAATCTGATTATATTATAATAAATAATCATATGAAAGAAGGAACCTGGGTGTGCCGGATAACATTTTTGAAAGCAAAACAATTAAAAGGGCAAAAGTTCTGGGGATTTTATCCATCCTTTTATTTTTTATCAGCTTTGGATTTCTGGCTCTGGCTGCCTTCCTGCAGGAAAGCAATATTCGTGCAGTTATCATCCCCGGATCATTAATCGGTTTTATAGGCTGTAATATTCTTGCTCTTTTCTTCATCTATAAAGCCTATCCGGTACTGCTATACTCCGATTGTAAACGGATGGATACCATATATGACAAACAGGAACTCACCCTGTTTTCCATACCCAGACAGGATGCCCTGGAACAATTACTTGTCAGTCAGAAATTTAAATATATGCAAGATGGATATTACCACAAGAAGAAGCTGTCACTTATAAAAGATTCTGTCAACTACGTTATCCGCATCACACAGGATACGGATATAGAGAACGCTTTTCATCGTGAGGTATCACGATTAGAATACACTTATAAAAAATGGAACCATCTTTGTTTTATCTTATTTGTATTTATGGATACAATAAACGATGATACCCTGACTACAATCAAGGCTTTAGGCAAAGACCGCATTATTATGGAGACCGTGATATATCCCAAAGCTTCCGCCTCCGCTGTCATCGCCGCCATAGACCAACAGACCGGTCTTGGTTATTTCATGGATACCACCAGACATTCGATTTCTTTATATGCTTATGGGTGCAGACTTCTCAAAAAGATCACCGGCGCCACAGCACAAAATAAACCATTAGATTAACACAAGGAGCTTTCATGCAAAAAACCTTTTTTAAATATACCTTTATCATCATAACCACTGCTATTTCCCTGATACTGCTCATCAATTTCATTTTCAGTCTGAACACATTGGAAAACAGGCAATTTGATACCTTCTATACCAAAACCGATCAGATGATCCACACCCTGGAAAATAACCGGGAGGAACTGCGTCTGCTGCGGGAAGGCTTGGACGAAGATTACCTGACAAGGGCCAAAGCTGCCGCCTATGTACTCGACAATTTGAAAGAAGTATCCATGGATGTGTCAGAACTGCAGTATCTTGCGGATCTTCTCAATGTGGATGAAATACACATCATTGATGAGAACGGCTTCATCGTAGCAGGTTCTGTCTCTAAGTATGTGGGGATGGATATGCACGATCATCCACAGACAAACGCCTTCATCACTTTATTGGAAAGTGATGATCCGGATGCTTATCTGATTCAGGAGGCCCAGCCTAACGCGGCGGAAGCTAAGATCATGCAGTATATTGGTGTCCGCCGAAAGGGACAAAAGGGTATTATCCAGGTAGGACTTACCCCCACAAGGCAGTTGGCAGCACAATCAAGAAACACCTACGAATATATTTTCTCCAAATTCCCTACCGACAAAGGCGAGGAACTGTTTGTGGTTGACGCTCATACCGGAGAAATCCTCGGTCATTCGGCCGGCATTAATATGGATTTTGATGCGGAATGTTATCAGCTTGACCAACTCATGGACTGTTCTAACGGCGCCTATAAACAGGGCCCGGATGGCAACAAAATGTATGTGGTAAGCAGACCATATGACGATGTGTTATTGTGCGCAGCCCTGCCTAAAAGCATCCTCCTGCATAAATTATGGGGCAGCACACTGGCAACACTTTTCTGCCTGTTATTCATTGAAGCCGCTGTCATTCTTCTCCTGACTTACCTTGTAAACAAAAAAGTCATTGACGGCATACACCGCATCAACGAGGATTTGACACTAATCACCAACGGCAGCCTGGATACACAGGTCGCTGTAGGCGGCAACCGGGAATTTGAAGAACTGAGCAGAGGAATCAACCAGATGGTCAGAAGTATCGTCAGCCTCTCTGACCGCATATCCGCCATCATAGAGATAAGCGGTATTCCACTGGCGGCATTTGAATATGAACGAGACGTAAAACAGCTCTTTGTTACCTCCGGCTTAAGTGAATTGCTGGACTTATCTGACCAACAATCTACAGAGCTCTATCGGGATTCGGCACGGTTCGATCAGTATATCCGCAAACTCACTAAGACGCCTGTGGAAGGAGAATCTGATATCTATCAGATTAACAGCTCCAAATACATCCGTATACACATGTCAGAGTCAGCGGATGGCTGTCTGGGTGTCATATCCGATGTCACCCAGGATATGCTAAAGAAACAAAAAATGCAGTATGAAAATACCCATGACCCGCTGACCGGCCTGTTTAAATATAATCATTTTAAACATCAGGCCGCTAAAACACTGCATGCCATGTCGTCTGATAAAGTATGCGCAATGGTAATGCTGGATCTTGATTGCTTTAAATCCATCAATGACACTTACGGACATGACGCCGGCGATCTGTATCTTCAGGAATTTGCCAATATTGTACAAAAAATGCCGCCGGAGCATTGCTTGTCTGCAAGGCGTTCCGGCGATGAATTCTGCATGATGATCTATGACTGCCAAGATGTCAAAGAAATCGAAAAATATTTGGATAATTTCTACGAAATGCTCAGTCAGCATGAGGTGCCCGTGTCCGAAGACCATTCAAAGATCATCTCCGTATCCGGCGGCTTTGCACTGGCTCATGATCCGGATATAGGCATAGAGGATTTGCTCGCCAAGGCAGATGAAGCACTCTATGAAGTAAAGAGAACTGACAAAGGGCATTATATTACTTACAAAACAACAGAATGATCTTGGTTTTTTATGCTTTTTTTACCGGATGCCTGATGACGGTTTTTAATCTGGATGGATCTACTTTTCTGGCATCGCTTAAATAAATCTCGTGATGCAGCCTGCTTGCTGTAATATCAAGCGCATATCCCTGCGCTGTCATAAACGCATGCATTTTCTGTATCGTAGCCGGTTCATCATCGTAAGGGCCGATATGCATACATTGGACACATAACCCTTCCGCGTAAGTAAGAAATTCCACTTTAGAAAAATCGGTTTTCTTCTTTGTGGCCACCTCCGCTATTGCCCAGTCAAAATCATCTTTTGTGACAAAATCCGGAAGCCTGATAACCGAAATAAATTGGAAATCCTCTTTATGCGCATAATCAATTTCTTCTGTATCCTCCTGCCACCAAAAACCCTCTAATGGCGGAACCACATAGTCAAAGTATCCGGCAATCTGATGATCTCCCTTTTTGCTCATCTTAATCGTAAACGCAATGGCGTAGAGCAGGCCGATGGACTGCTTATACTCACTGCCTTCCACATTAGGGTCTCCCTTACCGCGGACGGCGATATAATTCATGGGCGGTACTTCTATGATTCCCGGTTTGTCTTTGGGCATATAGAATTCCTTGTATTCTTTCTTATAATCAAATGCCATAATTCTTTCTCCTCCTTTCCTAATATATTTATA
>DKZA01000021.1 GCA_002492525.1 Lachnospiraceae bacterium UBA7086
TTAGTTATTTTGCGACACCCCCTTATCTATACTTCTTTAATCAGCCACCGGCCGGTTGATTGATATCAGCCCGGTATCTTTGGCAAAGCCTTGCAGGGAATACAGGATAAGAATTTCATCATAGCCTTCTTTCTCCACAAGATTTGCCAGGTTATATGCGTAACTCCGGTAATCCACCACCCCTACCCGCTCATAATTGTTCAGCAGGAAGGGTACAAAACAATTGGCATAACTGTCCTTGACTACGAGAATCTTCCCTGTTCCCTTCCCCGCAATCACAGAATATCCGTTGTTCCCGCCCAGAAATGCCGCGTATTTATCATATGCGTCAAACTGCGTCAAATCAATGATTGTCTGGGCCTCCTGCGCCTCAAAAGCAGCTTCCCCGGTCACCTTGTAAATCACCATTTGACAATCCGTCGGAAAATAGGTAATGACATCCGGCTTTGTCAAAGCATATCTGGTCTTGGCATAATGAGTCCCATAAAAATCATTCACTTGAACCGCCTGATCCCAGTCAGGACTGCACGGCTCTTTCCCGTTTGACCTGCAGAAATCCAAATAGGCATAATAAGCTCCCAAAGTCGTCCAGTGATGATCTGTTCTGTAATAAATATATTCATCCTTATGGGCTCTCAGGGTATCCCTGACATCCAGGACTGTACATAGCTGCCCTAATTCATCCTCCACATGATCTAACATAATATCTTCCGATGCCATCGGGGCATACGCCGGCAGCCGTTCCGGAAAGATTGCCGCCGAAGAAGGCACAAGGGCAACCGTAACCGGCACCTTTGCTGTCTCAAGAAATGTCGCAAGTGCGGAAACATTCTTATCAAATCTCTCCGTCTCATCCGCTGTAACAAAATCTTTGGTAAACATCTGTCCGTCTTTCCCCAGAAGGATTCCGTCTTCTTCCGTTTTCAGAAAGAACATCTCATCAACCAAACACTTCAGATGAATCCAGTTCTGACGAAATGCAACATGATCATTGACATAATTTTGAAGCCTCGCCTGGTAATCTCCGGATACCCAGTCCGCAAGAGAAAAAGAAGGCATAGAAGAGGCTTTTCTGTTTTCGACGGTCAGCATTTCCTGTTTAGGAGCGAATAAACTCATTAAGGAAATCACACAGACGATTCCCCCAATTACAATGCCTGGAAACATTGTCCGCAGTTTACTTTTCATAGGTTCCCCTTTCTAAAATCCCGCATAAAGCGCTGCCTGTCCGGTACTCCCCACGACATACGCCAGACTTAGCACAAAAATAAAACCAAGGCATAAGGTTTCCAGCCACCTCTTATCCTCCATCTTTTTCTGTACCTTTTTGTATAATCCGCCCGAAACGGCGACAGAAAGAATCAGTGCGACTCCGTAGCAGCGTATAAAATACAAAACCGATACCCCGGATGAAAAAACAAACATTTTTTTTAGCAAGGGCCAAACGGCAATCTGCACCCCGTCCGCCGCAAAGATGCCCCACCCTGTCACGGCGACAAACAGCGTATAAATATGCCCTGCGAACCTTTGCTTATCAAGCAGTGCCTTGAGAACATATTTTTCCAAAAGAAGAATCACAAAGTAATAGACGCCCCAGATCAGAAAATTCACTGTCCGCCCGTGCCAGATTCCTGTAAGCACCCACACAATAAGCATATTCAAAATATGACGCCATGTCCCTTTCCGGTTGCCGCCAAGCGGAATATACACGTAATCACGAAACCACTCAGACAGCGTAATATGCCATCTGCGCCAGAACTGCGTAACACTGCATGATAAATACGGATAGGCAAAGTTTTGCTTACAGGAAAACCCCATCATGCAGGACAATCCGTTACTCATCTCAGAATATCCCGAAAAATCCAGATAAAGCTGCAGCGAATATGCCAAAACCGCAAGCCACACCAACGCCGAGGAAGCTTTCGCAATCCCAATGCCGTCCGCTCCCGCCAGCTGGCTCCACAACATTCCCATCGTATCCGCCAGAATGACCTTTTTAGCAAGCCCGTATACAAACAATCTGGTTCCCTGCCGCACTTCTTCCGGTGTCACATGCCTGTCTTTGTCCTTAAGAGCATCCCGGATATCCGTATAACGAATGATAGGCCCTACGAGAATCTGCTGATACATGAGTACATAAACCGAAAAGTCTATGATATTCTCCTCCGGCTCGCACTTTCCGGTATATACATCGCACAGATAACTGATCAGCTTAAACATATAATAGCTGATTCCCAACGGCAGGACATCCAAGAATGTGACATCTCCTCGCATGATCCGATTCAGCAGTCCGGAAAGGCAGCTTCCATACTTAAATGCCGCAAGCAGCAGAATATCTATGATAAGCGCCACAACCAATAAAGCCCTTCTGCTTTTCGATCCAGATGGTCTGGATCCCATCGCCCGGGCAAACAGGTAGTTTATCATTACCAGACTCACCGCAAGCGGCAGATATCTCATGTCTGAGAACGCATAGAAAACAAAGCTCTCCAAAAGCAGAACCGCATTTTTGAATTTATTGGGAACCATATAATATACAAGCAAAGCTGCCGGTAAAAAATACAAGATAAATGTCACACTGTTAAACAGCATCTTTCCTATTCTCCAAAAGCTTCATTGACCGCCGCCGTAACACTGCTGTAATCCGTATCAAGCCCCGCTATCACAAGCACCACATAGTCGTCATAAATCAGCACCTTTGCTTCTTTGGCCTTCTCAATCTTATCCGCGAACTCGACATACAGATCATTCGAGGTCAGGCTGTCTAAGTAATCGGTGAGCGCCTGCTTCAAATCTCTTGTTTTTCCGTCATTGGCCTTTGCCACAAAAATCAGGGAACAATCATTTTGCGAATTGGTGATAACCCCTTCATATTCGGCAATATCATCCATCGAAAGTCCCATTTCATTTTCCACGGCAAAATCATCGATGACTCTCTCATCCGCCACCGGATTTGCTTCCTTGATCTTCGCCACTACATCACTGATAACTACTTCTTTGGATACATCCCCGGTCTGAGCACCGTTGTCACCTGCTCCGCAGCCGACTGTCAAAAGTACCGCCGCCGTCATGATGCACATCGTCTGTAACATTTTCTTCATCTTAATCCTCATTTTGATCCTCATTTCTGCGCACGTTTTTTGCGCATGACGAGTTTGTGTCAAGTGCGCGCAGACACAAATCCCGCAATTGCGCTTTGCTCAATCAGTTTACTCTAATCTCCATAGATTCACCATTATATCATGACCAGAATATTGGACAAGCCATTCTTCCCACTGGCGCATCGTCTCATCATCACCGTACCATACTGTATGCTGGCCATCCTCGGCTTCATAGGTATAATATAATGCCCCACTTGCATCCTGCACCGGTTCGACTCCATTCTCTTTCGCCAGTTTCCGGGCATTGCCTGCAGTAACAGATCGCACGGCCTTACCCTGATCATCCCACTCGAAGCCGCCGTTTGCAATGGCAAACGTGACCTCCATTCCCTCATACCGTTCCACCATTTCCTTCAGGAACGCTTCGTCGGCCTTCGGCCCCGGTCCGCTGTGTGTTCCATACAGATTATAGCACATTACCACATATTGAGGACCCGGAATAAATTCATATTCCTCCACTGGTGTATAGGCTCCCAATACAACCCGCAAAAACAGTCCCTCCTGCTGCGTCCTCTCATACAATCTGTTCACAAATCTTAGATAATCATTCCATAAATCCTCTCCCTTTTGCACATTCTCATAATCCAGTTCAATCCCGTCAAGTCCCCACTCTTTGGTCTGTGAAACCATATCGTCAATCAGCCGGTCCCCAAGGGCATCATCCCTTAGAACCTCCTCCAAAAACACCGGAGATTTCTGTTGTGCAGTTCCATCCTCCTGCATAACATCGTTGATGAAAGACAGGTAAATCTGGGTCTCCTGATCTGGTTTGGGAAATTCACCATACAACTGTTGCAAAGCTTCCGGAATATGCAGCGTATGATCCTCCTCATAGATACAGCCAAACAAAATCAGTTCGTCATATACTGCCATATTTTCAGCAGCCGCCTGCGCGGAATTTGCATCCCAGTATATACACCATGCCGCCCTTGCCGACACAGACGCTTCCGGAAGTTCATCGGACATCTCGTCTTTATCCGGAGTATCTGTCATATCCTCACTTTCCGTCTGCATTTCTTCCTCCTGCGTCAAAGGCTGTGAGGCGTCCGTCCTGGCACACCCTCCGACTATCGAAAGCGCTGCGGCTGTCAATAAAACAAATAGTTTTTTTCTCATAACACCTCTTACAGATTCCTGATAAACCAGTTCACAATCCTCGTCCAACGATCTTTCACAAAATATTTTGCTTTCTCAAAGCCATGAATCCGATTATCATACAGGATATCGGCTTTCTCCTGTGAGAGATCTCTTATCACAAGATCTACAAATCTTGCCTCATATACGTCGTCCGTCAGATTGCGCTGTCTGTATTGTTCCTCCTCCAGATTTTTTGCTTCCAGTATCACCTTGCCGGCATCGGTAACCGCCACCTCCAACCCATCCACAGCGGCAAGTCCGTTGACCGTAACACCTAACCTACTATCCTGCAACCGAATGACGATATCCCATTTCCCTGCCTGGTTCGTTTCGATAGCCGGAATGTAGGGTTCTGCTCCGTCCTTAACGGTATCAACCTTCGTTTTTTCTACCTGCGACTTCTCCAGATCATATGCCAGGCTTTCCTCCAGATTCCGGGCGCTGTCTGCACGTACCTCATACTCTTTGGCCAGAGCATCTCTTTTGTCCTCCTCAACAGAACGATATTCTACCTGCATCAGTTCATCCAGATTTACCCGTGCCAGTTCTTTGCCCGATTCCGTAACAATCAGTTCTTTTTCGCGCAGAGTAATGCCAATCTTCTCATCGCTGTCTTCCTGCCCTCTGAGATAAATCGTCTGGTCCCCGCAATAATTGCCCGTCAGAGTGACAGATACCTCCACATCCTTGTAGGTATCACTGTCCTTTAGTGTGAGCACACCCCTGCCCTTCGGCAAAGAAGTGAGATAAATAATATTCTGTTCAAACTCCGAAACTCCCACATCTGTATTCCAGTAATTTTTTCTGCTCTCATCACCGGCCACAAACTGAATATTGGCTTTATCCTCTTCGTCCAGATCATCCCATATGCGCATTAAGAAATGATTGGTAGACCAGTATGCCTGTGACTGCAGCCTGGTCAGGTCGTATATATCAGAATCCGCTGTATTCAAGGCAAATCCCTCACGGTTGATATTCATAGCAAACAACCGTGTCATGTTCTCCTCGTTGACTTCGCTGACCCGTCTGTTATTCCCAAACATATCCGTATTGGAATGCATGAGAATATACAGCCTCGGTACATACCCGAGCTCCTCCGTATACACTTTTTCCATAAGCTCATAGTCATAGCTGATACGCTCTTTCATGGCGCTATAACTTTCTATCGGCATATAATTTTCGTCCCGGAGGTAATCCATCAGATAATGATTATACTCTCTTCCAAGATATTCCCTTACGGCATTATACTCCAGAGAATCCATTTCTCCCAAAAATCTGTCGTATCTGTCAAATACATTAATATAAGATAACCGGTAACCATTCATACCGTTTTCCCAGAAGCTGCTCTCTTCCAGACCGAGAAGATCTTTTCCTTTCAGCATCTTGGAATCCTTGCTGTTTAAATTACTGCCGTAACTGCATATGGATGCCTTGTAATTCATTTTTTCCAGAATCGGCTGTGAGAAAATTGCCGTATCGGTACGTCCGTCTTCAAAGACGAGCAGCAGCGATTTATCCGGAAGCGCTTTCCCCTTTTCATAATAGTCTATCACATCCTGCTGGGTAATGGTAACATAACCGCTGTCATGAAGAGCTGTCAGCTGTTTCTCCAGATTGTCTGTGGACACCAGAATATCCGACCCGGTCCTGTCGATTCCGAAATAGGAAATACAGAGAAACCCCTTATCATCGCCTGAGACAATGCTCACATCGTTTTTGTCATAAGGAGTATACCTGTCCATGACGAAAAAGGCCCGCACGATAATATAGATAACCACTATTACTACCGCGGTCTCACCTATCGACCTGATCAGCTTATGAACATCCTTTGGGGTTTCAATCCATTTTATTTTCATCCGTCTCTTCCTGCACATCTTCCTTACTGATTTTTCTACCCTCTCTCTTCTGTCTGCGCTTTTTCTTCTTGGCCTCCGCCTCCACATCATTGGTGGTCATGCGGGTACCCCACGTAGACTTCCAGAAAGTGAGCACCGCAATCGGCATCTGCCATAATAGCACCGCCTCATAATATAGACAGAATAAGAATCCAAAAATCCACGTTGTACTCTTTCGCAAAAACATCTGCGCAGAGCTCATCATCATTGCCATCATCAGCATGCCGACCATAAACGTTGTTGGGAACGCATAGGTTGTAATCGGAACATACAACAGATTATAGATCACAACAACCGGTGCCAGAATCGGGACACACAAACCTACATAGAAAAAGACCGCCGCAAAAGGTTCCTTTCTCCATATAAAGGTACCCGCCGTAAATGACTCCCTTAACCAGGAACGTTTCCATCTCATCTGCTGTTTCAGGAATACCTTATTATCATTCGGAACGATTGTCGAACAGACGGCCGTATCCTGATAATAGGTTCTGTGATTGCGCAGCATCAGGTTGGTCAGCGCCCTGTCATCCCCAAAGGTCGCTTTCTGGCCGAGAAACTTCTGGTTCAGCCACTGATCCAGATACTCTTCTACCAATTCCTTTTTGTAACATGACAACGGCCCTGAAAGACAGGTCACACAGTCAAAATAACTTTCCGCAGCCTTCATGATCCGAAAGGCAATATAGTATCTGACGGATTGAATCTTGGTAAGAGAATTGGTATACGTATTGGCAACATCCGTTCTTCCGGTCACGCCTCCCATTTTGGGATCCTGAAAGGGCTGCACCAGATTCCTGACGGCAAATGGATCCAGAAAACTGTCCGAATCAACGAATACAACATATTCATGTTTCGCAACCTTTACACCCGCCGCCAGAGCTTCCCTTTTCCCCGCGTTCTGAGGCTGTACGATATAAGATATTCTCTCACTGATATGAAATCTCTCATCCTCCGCACGCTTCAGCCGTTCGATAATATCCTTGATCTGCTCTACGGATCCATCCGTTGACCTGTCATCAACAACGATCACCTCCAGTTTATCCGGCGGATAATTCTGGTTAATACAGCTCTGAATCGTCCTCTGAATCCATTTTTCTTCGTTAAAACAGGGAATGATGACCGTGACACCGGGTGTAAAATCCGGATTAACCTTTTTGGGTCTGTACAGCGCACCGAACAAATAACGGCTCATCAGGAAAAAAGCCGTAATGATACTGTATAAATACAGCCATTTATTGAATTTAAAATAGATAATGCTCTCGGATCTCATCAGCATGATAAATGCGCTGATGAAAAACAGCATCAGAGACGACATAGTAAGCATATACCTGTCTTTTCGACGCTTTGCGTAATCAGACAAATCCTGGGCAAACTCGAATCCCACAAGCCACATTCCATCCGCAAGCCGCACGTGTCTGACCGGTTTTGCATAGATATTGACATTCATTTCATATCCCTCCGGCAAAGAACCGGGTTCCACATGAAATTTCAGTCTTACTTTTTGAGCTTCTTTAATACTTTCCTTCTCTGCACTGGTAACCACCAGCCCCAGACCGCCAAACGACACATCGCGCGACTGTCCCCGGAACTGTTTTTTACCGCCTTTATTATTATATACGGTGACAGCTACCTCGTAGCTATTCAGGTAACGGATCCCCTGCTTTCTCTTCTTGCTGATCTGCTCAAACGTCAGCCCCCCCCCCAGCATTTCTGAGAGGTCTCCCCTGCGGTCCATCAGCTTTCTTTCCCCGTCTAAGGAAGGCACATCGGGCATAAGTCTCCTGTCATTCTGCTCATGAAGCAGAACATCTTCATGGTTCCTTATTCTTTTCTTTTTCTTGTTGATTCTGTCTAAAAATTCCATTATTGCCCTTTTGCATCCTTAACCGTATGAGATAATAAATACGCAATCCATTGCCTGCAGCCTTCTTCATTCATGTGTATGCCGTCTTCCTGCGCAATACTGTCCGGAAGACAGTTATTCTCGTTGGCCAGAGCCTTATACAGATCAATATAAAAGCATCCCTGCTCCGTGGCCATCTTGGCAATCTCCACATTGATCTTTCTGATCCGCCCGTTGGTAAGCGTAATCCTCTCCGTAGATACTTTACTTGTGACAGGAGGAATCCCTTCAATATATATGACTGCATCCGGGAACTGCTCCTTTAGCATCTCTATCAATTTACCATAATACAAGATAAAAGAAGAATTACTCCCGCTTGCCAGCGCATTGGTACCTAATAATATATATATCTTTTCGGGATTCTTCTTACACACCTCATCCCAGATGGCTACTTCCTCGCCATCGGACACTTCAATCTTTGTATTGTTCACAAACTGCATCGGCGTGATAGACTTGTACGCACAAAAAGCCACATCATCTTCGATAACCGGATAATAAGACAGCGCAAGTGTCAGGGAATCCCCAATAAACAACGTATCGTCAAAATATCCTGCACCGGCTTTCGCAGAAACCGGCACCTCATAATCCGCCGCATCCTCCCGGTCCTCGAATCTTCTTTCAACTTCCATATCCGGTTCCACATCGAGTCTGTCCAAAGGCACCACCGCTGTTTCCGTAGTGTCCAGTGCCTCCAACAGCAATTCCACCGTCTCTGTAATCGCAGGTTTCGTTGCCGATACCTCATTTTCACTGATGGAAGGCTGTTTATCCTCTGCCGGTCTTTCATCTACCTCGTAGGGTTCAAACTCTATCTCATCTAAATTTCCATCAATCTTAATACAAATGATCGATCCGCCTTCTACCTTTTCCACAAAGCCAAGCGCCTCGTTAAAATCTTTGAAACTGGAATCATTAATAAACTTTGTGGCCGAAATATACTTATCCAACCCGGCACAGGCCGCAAGATGAAGAATCCTGTCATCAACTACCGTTGCGTTCGCCAACATATACTGCGGCGTATTCTCTGTAATCCGTTTCATGACAGCCTGAGTCTGTGCAAGCGAAGTAAGTATCTCTTCATCCTCCAGCTCTTCCCAATGCGTTTCTCCGCCCATGCCATAATTGCCAACAATATTTCCCCGCTTAACAATATCCATGACCGTATCCGGATCCTCCGCGGCCGTCATCCCGTCACAGACAAAAGCCGCCTTGACTTCATATTCATCCAGAAGATCCAGTATTTTCGTCATCTCCGTAGGTGTTGACATGCCGCTAAACACAAGCGCCACTTTATGCTGGGATGCTTTGTATCCTTCTACCTTCTCTGCCCTTTGTGTATTTTCTGCATCATGATAGTTTGCAAATGCCTCCTCCAGTTCTTCGGATGCATCATATACAATCCGTTCCCGGGAATTGACAGATACATCCGGATGCCTCTGTCTGACCTTCTCGGATAGATACAGTCCAGCCCAAATACATATTATCAGAAACAATAACAGGAATAAAAGAATGGCTGTTTTCCATTTCTTTTTTTTCTTCATATATTAATTCCCCATTTTTCATACGTTTTCACTGCATATGCAACCTACACTCTTATTCTGTAAAAGTATCTATAATTTTTTATTATTTATACCATATTATACCATGATACCTGCAGGCCCACCAGTCATCAATCTTTCTGTTTATTGCTTATTTTTGTATATTTTTGTTCTTTTTGATATATCTGTTAATATATGTATTTAAAACGGAACAGGTGCCTGTAAATCAAATCCTATCATTAATAATATCCTTCACTATACTTCTTGTACAGTTCCTCCAACTGTGCCTGATCCTCCGCCGACACACTTCCTTCCAGATAATCCCGGACTTCTTCCAATGATTCCTCATTCACGCCGTCGCTTACAATCTCCATACAGTCTGACAAGGTATCACTGTCCGCATATTTCTCGATAATCTCTTCTGCCTTTTTCTTATCCGTCTCCTCCATGTTGTCCACAATCTCTTTGGCCTTTTGGGCCGCCTGCGGATCGCCGCTGCTTTCCAGAGCCTTTTGCAGAGCCTGCTCCATCACCTGTTCTGTCACTTTCTCTTTTACTACGGATTTAACACTATCCGTCAGCGTTCCTCTGGCCAGACCAATGATAACCACAATGCAGGCTATGATCAACAGGCTTAAGAAAATAATCTTTCCGTATCCTTTTTTCCTTCTGCGTTTATTTTTTCTGCTCACTTTGCCTGTTGGCCTCCTTTCGCCGCCTTAATAAGCCCTGCCCCAATAAACCATCTTCTTCGCAGGCTTGCCGCAGCATACGCAGACATCACTGATCTGCTCCTGTTCAAACGGCATACAGCGGCTTGTGACTGCCAGTTCTTCCTTGATTTTATCCTCACACGCCTGGTCGCCACACCACATAGCCTTTACAAAACCGGATTCTTCCGCAAAAAGTCTGCGGAACTCGTCCAGATTTTTTGCCGCAAAGGTATGCTTTTCCTTATGCGCACGCGCTCTCTCTAACATTTCTCTCTGCATTTTATCAAGGATTTCTCCCACTTTAGACTCAATCTCATCCAGGGAAACTTCTATCTTCTCTCTTGTATCCCGGCGGCAGATCACACACTTACCTGCCTCTATATCCTTAGGCCCTATCTCTACGCGAATGGGAATCCCCCGCATCTCCTGCTCGGAAAACTTCCAGCCCGGACTCTTATCCGTATCGTCTACTTTCACGCGGAAACCGCTTAAACGGTCTCTCAGTTCATAGGCCTTATCCAACACGCCTTCTTTCTTCTGCTGAATCGGGATAATCATAACCTGTGTGGAGGCAACCTTAGGCGGCAGCACCAGACCTGAATTATCTCCATGTACCATAATAATTGCCCCAATCAAACGGGTAGAGACTCCCCAGGAAGTCTGATGTACATATTTTAAGGTATTATCCTTATCTGTAAACTGCACGCCAAAGGCTTTCGCAAAACCATCCCCGAAATTATGGCTTGTACCGGACTGCAATGCTTTACCATCATGCATAAGCGCTTCGATAGTATAGGTGGAAACCGCGCCTGCAAATTTCTCCTTCTCGGTCTTTTGTCCTTTGATCACGGGAATTGCCAGTACTTCTTCACAGAAATCTGCATAAATATTGAGCATCTGAAGCGTTCTCTCCTGCGCTTCCTCCGCTGTTGCATGAGCCGTATGCCCCTCCTGCCATAAGAACTCCCTGCTCCTTAGGAAAGGTCTGGTCTCCTTTTCCCAGCGCACCACGGAACACCATTGATTGCAGACCTGCGGCAGATCACGGTAGGACTGCACCACATTCTTATAATAATCACAGAATAAAGTCTCAGAAGTAGGTCTGACACATAATCTCTCCTGTAAAGGCTGCAATCCGCCATGGGTCACCCACGCCACTTCCGGTGCAAACCCCTCCACATGATCTTTCTCCTTATTCAGCAGACTCTCTGAAATAAACATGGGCATATATACATTTTCTACGCCGGCCGCCTTAAACCGCTCGTCCAGCTGTTTCTGGATTAACTCCCAGATAGCATATCCGGCCGGCTTAAAGACCATACATCCCTTTATACTAGTATAGTCCAAAAGCTCCGCCTTCTTCACCACATCTGTGTACCATTGTGCGAAATCCTCTTCCATTGATGTGATTGCTTCTACCAACTTCTTGTCAGCCATTTTCTCTCCTCTCTTTCTCCTGCCACTAAATAACCCGTTGTACCGCCTGCATGCCGTGTCAACGACAGACTTCTGAATCTGACATTAAAAAACGCCCAGATTTCATCCCTAAAGGGACCAAAATCTCGGCGGTACCACCCTCTTTAGCGCTTCTGCGCTCCTCTTATCTTACCGTTATCGCCGGTGCTGCGCTGTGCTTATCACACAGGACTCCGAGGCCGGTTCCGAATATTTCCCGTAAGGATCTTCCACCAGTAACCCTCTCTCTGTCACGTTCCCTATCCGTACTATTCTCTTCTTCGTCACGTCTGTTATATAAAATATATCGAAACAGCCTTAATACCCTGCCGTTTCTTGCGTCTTATTCTAAGTGGAGAAGTAGATTTTGTCAACTGTTATTTACGCTGATTTTCTATACGATTTTCTATATTTGGATAAACCATTCTCCCTTACTACACACATCTGTCAGCAGTCACGCCGACACAGATACGCTCCAACGCCCATCAGCAGAAACACAAAAGGCGTACAGCATACCTGTTGATAGCAGAAAAAATTATAGGCCATATAAGACACCACTGCCGCTGCAATACCTGTCAGAAGAATATCCCTGTGCGCCTCCTTCATGAACTGTCTGACAGCCGCAACAAATATACCCGCATAAGATACCACACCCAGAATCCCACCGTTAATAAGCATATTGAGCCATTCATTGTGAGCGTTTGTGAGCACCTTCTGTCCCCAGAAAAGTTCGGCCTCCTCACTGTAATATGCGGCCACATAACTGCTTAGGCAATCCGGCCCCACACCCAGCACCTTATGAAGCAGATTTCCTTCCCCAAAAATTTTAATCGCAAAGCTCCAGATCCGGCCCCGGCCGTTTCCCCATTCGGCTTCCCAATGAAAATAAGACACTGCCGACAATTTGTCTGCAATTCCTGCCGGCAAAAGTTCCCGGGTTTGTAAAATAATAAGCAAGATCACTCCTGCACAAACCAACACCGTCCCCGCAAGAACTGCCTTCCGCACCCATAACATTTTCCGAGCCGGATAACTCTTATCCTTCCGCTGCCATAACACCACATACAGCGCCAGACACCCGGCCAGCAATACCCAGGTCAGCGTGGAATCCAAAACCAGTCTGGTCAGAAAATCATATTGCAGTTCCGGATTCGGATCAATCCGCATCAGATAATACATGATCTTCCCTGACAAAAAAAACATTGCACAAACTGCCATAAACCGGCGCAGACTCTCTCTTTTTTCTACACAGACCCAGAAAAACACCAGCATAAAACCAGCCAGCGCAAAGTAAGCGCTGTCACTGTTTTGCGTCACCAGAGAGCAAAAACTTATCAGGATATAAATGCCGCTTACTATGCTCCATATCCTGTTGTGTGTATAAAGAAATACGGCGATCCCTATGGGCAGCACCACCACCAGGTAACTGGCATACCAGGTTGCCTGTCCCACGGTAGAAAGAAACTGTGCTTTCTGGCCGTCTGTCAGCCCCTGATAGAAGCCGATAGGATCAATCCCCACCCGGTGCAGTATCCCAATCAGAAATACCACCGCCGACACCGCACATAAGATGAACAGTACAGGCCGGTAATACTTTCCAAAACGGGAGAAAAAAAAGTAAAGCAGCACAAAGCTGATCTGCGCCATCAATCCCATGTTCCAACCAAAAGAACCCCACAGGGCATCCTGAAAAAAACCGCCGAATATAGTTGAAAACGTAGTCAGAAGCAAATACGCCAGCACAAAAATATCCGTTGCCGAAAACCTGTATTTGTATCCTTCCCGAAACCCAAAAAACCAATGCACAGCAGCCAATATCAAAAGAGGAACAAACCCCAGACACAAAATATTCTTATAAATCTCAAACTTGGCATTTCCAATCTGCTCATAAGCTTCTCGGGCATACAACGGCACCGCCATACACACTGCCGCCGCCACCGTTGCCAATAAGTATTCGATAATCTGTCCGGAAATCTCCATGCCGGCTCCATGTCCTTCTTCTCTTGTTCTATGCAGCTTATTGCTCATGTCCTCTCCTTATTCCCACGTAACAGCCCTTCCCCTATTCCCAACAGAATAAAGAAATAAGGTGTATTCAGCACTTGTTGAAAACTGACCACATTGTGCACCGTATATGACAAAATCCCTGCCGCACATGCATATAAAAGTATCTGCCCATAGGCTTTCTTACAGCAACGCGCCAACATACTCCCCACAAATCCCACATAACACAGAAATCCCAAAGCTCCAAGATTTATCAGGATAGAAAG
Organism: Lachnospiraceae bacterium UBA7086; assembly: GCA_002492525.1. GTDB lineage: Bacteria > Bacillota > Clostridia > Lachnospirales > Lachnospiraceae > UBA3282. Next base: position 14,073 of record DKZA01000021.1, read on the forward strand.
TCCTTCGTTATGCGCATTGGTCAATCTCTCTTGCGCAAATTTCTCCGCCAGCCTTTCAGACAATACCGGTTCCCTATAAATATGAGCCGCAAAACAATCCGGTCCCACTCCCACAATTTTATGCAAAGTATCGAATCCTTGATATGCTTCTATACTGCAATTCCAGGCTACACCCCGGCCGTTTCCCCAGTCCTCATTAAAAATCATCACCCGTCCATTGTCCCACCCGTATTCTTCTGCCTCTGCTCTTTCATACAGCAGGCCGCCTTTACAAAATAACCCAGCCGCCACAAGAACAAGGAAAAGAGCCGCCACCGCTGTACAGATAGCTCTCTTATGAACATCCGTCATGATATTCCGTATTCCCCCGGGCTCTGCCTCGTCCTTCTTCATGGACTCTGCCATGTCTTTTTTTCTATTCCATACTTTGCCCGTCACATAACCTGCCAATACAACACACAGAATCCACAAAGTAATGTTCGTATCTGTCAGTTTTTCCATCACCGAAGGACTGCCTCCGTTTATGGCGCTTCCGTAATTCATCCGAAGTCCGGGCACATAACGCAGAAGCCGCCCGAACTGACATGCAGCCAGCCAGATCATACACAACTCTGCCCATCTGTATAACCGCCTCACATTATGTATTGAAAACAACAAAAGTACCGCACATATCGCCGCAAACACCAAATAAGCGCTCTCGCTTCCCTGTACCGCTCCGACAAGCATTGCCACAAAACTGTAGCATCCTGCCAACAAGCGATGCCAACTTTTCTCACTGCACCAGTATAATACCATCCCTACGGGTGCCGTCACCGACCAGTAGCCGCAAAACCAGTTGATATTGCCCAAGGTAGAGATAAACACCGGTGTCTGTCCTTCCATAACAAAAGGATAAATCGAATAACGGTTCAAAATTCCCAATAAAAATACACCCGCAGAACCTGCCAGCCAGACTGCCAGCCACTTGCCATCATACACAAAGTAACGGGAAAAGAAAAAATACAAAAGCACAAATGCCATCTGCATAACGGCCCCCATATACCAGCCGTCCGCTCCCCACAACGCCTCTTCCTTATAAGGAGAACACAGATAAGACAACATCACCGCCACAAAATATCCATAAGCAAACCAGTCCGTCACAGACATCCCATGATAATAATTCACAAGATATCCCGGCCGTCGGATAAGTGCACAGATAACGACCACAAACATTATCGCCACAACCGTAAGCGTTACATTGCGAAAAAAGAGATACTTTGCCTCTCCAATCCGAAGATACCCTCCGGGCGCATAATACGGATAAATCATAGTCATTATCACAAAATATATCCAAAGGATAATTTGACCAATTTTTTTATTACCATCTTTTACTCTGCTGCCTAGCAGCATCTTTCTATCATTTCTCTTATCACCTGTTACCATATATTTAATAATATATCTATCCTAATCTTATTATTTATACGTATCTATTTTATCCTGCAGCTTCATAATCATTATATTTTACCATTATATATTATCTAAATTATATTTAAAATACTTAACCGTTACAATCTGTATACACTTAAAATATATACAACCGGTTTTTCATTAAGTCAATGGAAAACGCACCAGATTTCTCCGATGCGTTTCATATCCTATATATTTAGTACTATTCGTCAACCAATCTTTTATCTTCCGGCCTCTTTAAAATCTCACAGATAACAATTAACGAAAGAGGCCCCTTAATAATTCCACCCACCCCAAAGAGTTTTACACCCGCATAAATTGCCAAAAGTAAGTACACCGGTGCCACGCCGACTCTCTTCCCGATCAGCTTAGGCTCCAGCATTTCCCGGGTCAGGATGCAAGTACCATACAGGATAAGGCAGACTATCATTTGCACATATCGTCCGTTAAATAACTGCCATCCAGCCATTGGCACCAGCACAATTCCTGTTCCGATAAAAGGCAGCATATCCAACACCCCTGCCAGGATTCCCAGAAAAACACCTCCTTCCACACCGGCAATACTCAAAGTTATGCTGCATAACAAACTGATAATAAGTAAAATCACACCCTGTGCCTTCATGAAATTAACAATATAGGAGAGCACACCCTCCATCACAGACCAGATAAATTTAACATCTTCCGTGGATTTCAGCCACTCCACCATTCTTGTGTAATCCTTTTCCAGCAAAAAGACCGCGATACAGGTAATTGCAAAAAAACCAACAACAGCAAATATCCCCTTGAAACAACTATAAGAAGAAGAAAGGATCTGCGGTACCACCTGTATCTGTACATTTTCCATAATAATCGTCATCTGTTCAATAATATACTTCTCAATCTCCTGCCCGTCCCAGCCAAACTTTCCGTCCATTTTACAGCAGCACTGATGGAAGAAGAGTTCCGCCTGAGCTCCCACTTTATTACAAAGGACCGGTAAATCCCGCAGCTGTCTTATTCCCAGTGCCATAACCACCCATAACAAAAAGCCTGTCAGAAGCAAAAGCGGCAGAATAATACCTGCTGCCAGAAATTTCTTCCGAATCGGTATTTTCCTCTGTATTTTTTCCAGCAAAGGATACAATAAGGTAACCAGTACAAAAGCCGTCAGAAAAGGTGATGCCAATGTAAACAAATAACGAAAGAAGATATATACAAGCGCTGTCACCACACATGCCTTTATAACTATATTACTCCATAATTTTTCTATTTGCCGACTACTGTTCCACATCATTTAAACTCCATAAATATCATAGCAGGAATCCCCTATACAAAATGAAAGAAGCAGAAAGGTTATCTCTGCTTCTTCAAATGACTCTGTTTCTATTATCTTTATTTTCTCCAATCTTATACCCAGTAACTGTGCCAATTCCGCTGTACAATTCTGTCAATTCTTATGTCCTGATTTCACAACAGTCTATGCATTTTCCTCCCTATCTGTTTCTATCTCCTGTCTGAAATATGCAAAGCCTTTTCCTTCCGGCATAATCGAAAATACTTTCTTCTTTCCCGTTACCGGATGTATCAATGCAAGTCTGCCCGCACACAGTGCAATATCCCTGATTCCCATCTGCTGTGATATCCTGATTGCTGTCTCATCAGCATATTTATGATCTCCCAAAAGACTTAGGCCCGCCTGCGACATCTGCACTCGTATCTGGTGATGACGTCCCGTTTGTAAACGAATCTTCACCAGAGCAATGTTGTATGGGCAGCCTTCTGCCGTTTTTTCCTGTTTACACTGCAGCGTCCGAAACCGAAGACGAGCCTCTTTGGCGCCTGCCGTTTCTTTGGATACCGCCTTAGAAAGATTCGTTCTGCCATCTTTCAACAGATAATTCACAAGTTCTCCGCCGGCCGGTATGTCCTGTCCGCAGACCACGGCATAGTAATCTTTCTCCATCTGTTCTTGAGCAATCTGTCTGCTTAATTTTGCCGCCGCAGCTTTATTCCGGGCAAAAACCAGGATGCCTTCTACCGGCTGATCCAGGCGGTGAATGACCCCCACATAAGGAAAAGTGCCGGCGGCCTTTTTACCTTTTATCAAAGAATTTCCTTTTCCCTGATCCGTCAGATATGCTGTTATCTCACTGACCATATCCTGTTGTCCTACACGCGCCGTCTGTGTGGCAATCCCTGCCGGTTTATGGCAGACTATAATATCTTTGTCTTCATACAATATGCGCGATCTCATATCTTAAACCGATACCCGATTCCCCAGATAGTCTCAATATACTGGGGTTTGGCGGTGTCAAATTCTATCTTTTCACGAATCTTCTTGATATGCACGGTAACGGTGGCAATGTCCCCAATAGAATCCATATCCCAGATTTCCCGGAACAATTCTTCCTTGGAATATACATGATTGGGATTCTCCGCAAGGAATGTCAGCAGGTCAAACTCTTTCGTTGTAAAGATCCGCTCTTCCCCGTCCACATAGACTCTCCTGGCAGTCTTGTCTATCTTGAGGCCTCTGATTTCAATAATATCATTGGCTTTCTGGTTGCTGCCCACCAATCTTTCATAACGAGCCATGTGGGCCTTTACTCTGGCCACCAGTTCCGAGGGGCTGAAGGGTTTCGTCATATAATCATCGGCTCCCAGGCCGAGTCCCCTGATTTTGTCAATATCATCTTTTTTGGCAGATACCATAATGATCGGAATATTTTTTTCCTCACGAATTTTCTTACACACCTCAAATCCGTCAATTCCCGGAAGCATAAGATCTAGTATCACAAGATCATAATTCCCTTTCAATGCGGTCTCCAATCCTTTGTCTCCGTTATTCTCGATGGTCACTTCAAAATCACTCAGTTCCAGATAGTCTTTCTCCAGATCCGCGATTGCCTCTTCGTCTTCCACAATTAAAATCTTACTCATAACATTTTGTCCTTTCTATACACTCACTTTTATACCCTCAGTTTATATAACCATTGCCATATCATTCCTTCGGTACTGTCTGATATTTGCGTATCACAAAATGCATACAGGTTCCTTCGCCCTCTTTACTGGTAGCCCAGATATAACCTCCGTGATCCTCTATAATCTTCTTGACAATAGACAGGCCGATACCGCTGCCGCCTTTGGAAGAATTCCGGGAGGCATCCGTCCGGTAAAAACGTTCAAAAATATTTGGCAGATCCTTGGCCGCGATTCCCTTGCCGTTATCCTCAATCTCTACCCGTATAGAATCCACCTCATCTAAAATACGAATATCTATAATGCCCTTTTCCTTATCCGAATATTTTACGCTGTTGCCTATAATATTATTGATGACTCTCTTAAGTTGTTCCGGATCGGCTATGATCTGCGTGGAAGGCTCCACCAGATCCTCATAATTTAACTGTATATTCTTAGACTCTAAATCAAGCCCTACCTCCTCCACACAGTCCCCGAAATAGTCCGCCACGTTAATACGACGGAAACTGTAGGGGATCCGATTGCTGTCAATACCAGAATAGGTGGTAAGTTCATTGATCAGCCGATCCATATCATTCGCCTTATTATAGATGGTTTTAATATATTTGTCCATCTTCTCCGGGGTATCCGCCACCCCGTCCATGATGCCTTCCACATATCCCTTCACGGCAGTGATGGGAGTCTTTAAGTCATGAGAAATATTACTGACCAGTTCCCGGTTCTTCTTCTCATGCTCGAATTTTTCATCCAGAGATTCCTTTAACCGAAGCCTCATATCCTCATAATTGCGGTAAAGTTCTCCGATCTCTCCCTTTCCTTCCGTCGGCAGCATATATTCCAGATTTCCCTCTGCAATATTCTGCATAGCTATATTGAGCTGATTGATCGGAGTAAAAATCCCCTTCTGAATCCACTGTGTCAATACGATACTGGTGAAGATCAGCACCAGTACAAAAGCGGCAATCATATTGCGCAGCATTTTTTTGGAAATCAGGGAACTAATACTCGTGACAATAAAAAAACTTCCTTCTGATTCATCCGAGAATCTAAAGTCAACCTGTTTGACCAGCTTCTTCATATCGTTATAATAATAACCCGTCTCCGTATTGGGCATCTCATTGCCATACTCCGGCAGCGTGTCAAATATTTTCCTGGCAGCATTATGATTTCCGGCATAATAAATCTGATCATCTTTTCTGACTATAATATAAGAAGACTTATCTTTCAGATCCACCGTAAGTTCGTCCAGATAATCCTTATCCTCCAGCTTCCTCGGATTTTCCGCAATCTGCTGCTTTACGTCTTCCAGCACTTCTTCCGTAATACGGCTGTAATTTTCTATCGTATAGATATAGGAAGCATTTTTATTTAAAAACCCAAACTCCGTCTCCGCATCTTCTATATGACTTCCAACCAAAAGAAACGTAATGCTCGTAAGCAAAAGCGGTACCAGTATGATAGAAAGCGATGTGATCACAAGTCTTGTCCTGAATTTCACGAAAATCTTCCTTTCTCTGCGTACATACCATATCTTCTCATCTCTTAATATTTTTAATATATCACACTTTTAGTACTAAGAAATAAAACATATCCGATAATCTTATAAAAAATTTATAAAATCAAGAATTGGAGATTGACAGCCTTACGCAATCTGTTATAATAAAAGGCAGAAATCAGTAATGATTCCTATTTTTAAAGGAGGGTTTGTAATGGCGTTGAAATACAGCCGTCAGCGGCAGGTCATCTCTGATTTTTTGATGACTCGCAAAGATCATCCTACCGCCGAAGTGGTTTATAAGAACGTCAGACAGGAATATCCCAACATCAGTCTTGGAACTGTTTACCGCAATCTGACGCTTCTTGCCGATATGGGCGAGATACAGCGTCTGCGTTTGGGTGACGGGATCGATCACTTTGATGCGGATACCTCCGCGCATTACCATTTCGTCTGTTCAGAATGTGGCGCAGTGACAGATCTCAAAATGCCCTGCATGGAGGGGATTCTGGAAACCGCCCGCAAAGATTTTGACGGCGAGATACAAGGACATGTCACATATTTTTACGGAATATGTGGCAAATGTACAAAATGCAAATGAACCCATTTATAAAGGGTACAAATAAAAAGAAAAGGAGACTAAATTTATGAAATTTGTATGTCAGGTATGTGGTTATGTTCACGAAGGAGACTCTGCACCGGCTGAATGTCCGGTATGTCATGCACCGGCTGAGAAATTCACCGCTCAGGGCGGCGAAATGACATGGGCTGCAGAACATGTAGTAGGTGTAGCACAGGGTGTCAGCCAGGATATCATTGACGATCTGCGCGCTAACTTTAACGGCGAGTGTTCTGAGGTAGGTATGTATCTTGCTATGGCAAGAGTTGCTCACAGAGAAGGCTATCCTGAAATCGGCCTTTACTGGGAGAAAGCTGCCTGGGAAGAAGCGGAGCATGCCGCTAAATTCGCAGAGCTTCTCGGCGAAGTAGTAACCGACTCTACCAAGAAAAATCTGGAAATGAGAGTAGAAGCTGAGAACGGTGCAACTGCCGGCAAGTTTGACCTTGCAAAACGCGCTAAAGCTGCTAACCTGGATGCAATCCATGATACGGTTCACGAAATGGCTAGAGACGAAGCAAGACACGGCAAAGCATTTGCTGGTCTGTTAAAGAGATACTTTGGCTAAATAATCATAAGATAAAAAACGAAGACATATTTATAGTATACAAAGGAGGAATTCAAAATGAAAAAATATTTCTGTAATCCCTGCGGCTACACCTATGATCCTGAAAAGGGCGATCCGGAACACGGCATCAAACCCGGTACGGCATTTGAGGATCTTCCGGCAGACTGGTGCTGCCCTCTGTGTGGTGTAAGTAAGGACATGTTCCAGCCCTGCATCGACAATTATAACTAAGTAATAACAAGAATGATAACAAAAGCCGCCGCTTCCCAGATAATCAGATATCTGAGAAGCGGCGGTTCTTTTGCCATACATTTTGCCGGAAAACTTCCCAACACACTGCCATCCCTAATCATCACACTTATGCCCGTTTCCATGAGAATTGCCGTTATGGCCATGATGATTCTCTTTCCTGTCATCTGTCTGCCCCTCATGAGAACAGGTCTCTATCCTGTCGCGCAGTTCTCCCATCGTCATTCTGTGACAGTCTTCTATAGTAACATCCTCATCATACTCTAAGAGTTCCAGATATGTCCTGTATTTTCCAAATGACATTTCGTGCTGATGCGCTTCATGCATACAGGAAGAATCACTGGTATAGGTCAGCGCGCCATAACTTTGAAGCAGTTCACTGTCATTCAGTTCTTCCACTATTTCATCCGGCCGGTCGGAAATAACCGTAAAAACCAGCATGGAATCCTCATGTAAATACTTGCTGTAACTTTCATCCTTTAGGAGTTTGTCAATCGCCTGCATATAAGAAATATTTTTAAGCGGTACCTGTTCTATCACGTCCCTTCCATCATCATTATATGCTTCTGTAGACACTACTCTTCCGAATCGGTTGATGTGGAGTTCTATAGAAGGGTTCACATCGACACTGATGTAAGAAACCGGCTTTCGATACACAAAATATCCACCTATTCCCACCAAAAGGAACAGACAAGCTGTCACCATGGCATACGCGGATGCAAACCTTACTCTGGGTTTGCGTCTGCCAGGCTGCTGCTTATACAGGTATTGCAGAGTATTCTGTTTTAATTCTTCTGATGCCTGTATATTTTCCAGGCTTTCCCGAATCTGATTCATACCCATTCACCTCCTAAATTTTTCCGCAGCAAATCCTTTGCCCTAGCAAGCCATGTATATATCGTGTTCTCTTTTCGTCCCAATATTCCTGCAATCTCCACCGCTGAATATCCTTCATAATAATACAGATAAATAACATTACGATATTTTTCCGGAAGTTTTAACACAGTCTCAAGAATCTCCGCTGACGTATCATCCAGCGTTTCTTTTTCTTCATCCAGAATCTCCAGAGGAACCCATTTCCTGCGTGAAAAATTTCTGAGCCAGTCCGTGCAGGCGTTAATCGTCACTCTTGCAAACCACGCCCTTTCATGTTCCCTGCTCTCAAACGTACCTTCATAGAGCATGTATTTCATGTAGACATTTTGAAACACATCCTCCGTATCATACCTGTTTTTCAAATGTACGAAACATATTCTCCGCACCATATCGGCATACAGTTCCATGGCACAGTTAATTTCTTCCGCGCTTTTCAATGTTATCCTCCTTCTATCCCCCACAGAAAAAGCCCCGCTGTTTAACGCGGGGCTTTCTATTTCTCTTTTAATGGTGGCCTCCACCATGATGACCACCGCCATGATGGCCGGAACCGCTGTCGTAATGGTGTTCCTCTTCATGATGATAACTTTCTTCATGATGATAATTGCTGTCATCATAATATTCCTCATGATGATAGCCGCCGTCGTCATTGTATTCCTCGTGATGATAGCCGCCGTCATAATAATTCTCTTCATGATGATCACTGCCATCGTATGCATATGTTCCCCCGCCATGGGATCCGTCACACACCCCGCCGTTTATGCAGACGCCGTTCACGTCACAGCTGCCATCGGGATTGCACCATGTTTTCTGTGCAACTGCATTTGCATTGCCGGAACCGTTTAGTACCGATGTCGTATTGCCGCTGATATCGTTTATCACACAATGGGATCCGTCGCATACCCCGCCGTTTATACAGATGCCGTTCACATCACAGCTGCCATCGGGATTACACCACACACTTTGCGCCGCCGCTTTTACCTGATTGGTGTTATATGCCAATGCCGTCTGCGTTGTACTGCCAGCCATCAAAGCCGCCACAGCCATTGCCGCCGCTATTTTTGTCAGTCTTCTTTTCATAGTTATACCTCCGTGATTACTTATCTGAATTATGATGTTTCATAAATAATACGTCTGGTAAAGCGAAATCCTTTCACCTCATATAAAAATTTTAAGAAGATATCTTATTTTATCATTCAAATCCCTGTTTCACAATAAGTTTCTCAACTTCTGACGAATCCCCCAGCCATTCCAGGGGCACAGTCCCCAGATTATCCGCATAGACATCCATTGCCATGGACGTACAGCCGCCGAAATCACTATTATACCACCTGCCGTCATACTGTACTTCTTCCATAAAAAGACAATATGTCTCGCCGTCGCATGCAAAGACCGCCACACAATCCTGCACCTGGTCTGCTCCGTAATATCCGGCCCGCTTTTCTGAAAGTTTTATTCCTGATTCAAATAATTTAGGTTCCAGCAGTTCTTCCGGCGGAATGAAACCCACGATTTCAATAGAATCCAGTGCCGCCTCCCCGGGCAGCTCCTCCCAGTTAAAAGAATCCTCTTCCTGTTTTGGTTCTTTATCATGAAAATAGCAACTCCAGAAATAAACCGAATTCCCCTGCCTGAGCATTTCCTCTTTAAGCTGTTCTCTCCGCTCACAGCCTATTATGGCCTGTGTAAAATCGTTGACGGCGGGTATTTTCACATCCTGCTGTGAAAGGATATACGAACTCATATGTTCCATATATACCTGTAAATCGAAATTCCGGGCGTAACTTTCCACAGCAAAAGTACCAAGCATCCGCTCCGTGTCACAGCTTTTTAGTCCTTCCAGATAAGCCGCTGCCGCTTCCTGCGGCGTATCAAATCCTTCTGATTCTATCTGTTTTTGCACGGCGGTACCCTTCCTGGGCTGCGGCAGATCAGGGCAATCATCACTTCCCCTCAAAATAGACTCCAGGACCCACTCCTCTTCCTCATCCATACGGTAAGTTCCCATTTCCTCCTGTTCCGTCACGATAAGCGCTGGCAAAATACCGCCCAACTGCAGAATATACCATCTGTCTTTCACCTTTATTGTATCAAAGAAAAGCAAATATTTCGTGTCATTTAGCGCAATGGCCGCCACCTGATTGCACAGTTCGCTGCCCCCGTTTTCTTCCGCCGCCTCTTGCAGATGCTCCTGATATTCATCCGTATCGTAACTGTTCGTAAGGCAAAAGGGTGGTACAAAGCCAAGAAATTCCATACCTGCAAAATCCGTTGCCTCTATCATGTCAGCCAGCTGCTTTGAGAACTTTTTCGCATCCCCGCTCTCATTTAACCTCACATAGCCTTCGGAAGCCAGTTCCGGTATCAGATCAAACCCACACAAATAGACATACTGGCTGGCAATATCCACCGCCCTGCTCTTGTCCAGAAAGGCATCTTCCATACGCCCAAAATCATTATCCCGAAGCCCTGCCAGATAAGAAAGAACAGCCTCCTCTTTTGTGTCAAATCCTTCCCCCTCCCCATTCTGGTCATTCACCGTTTCTTCCACATCGGCCGCTTCTTTCTGATCCTGCATCTCAGGCTGAGACCGTCTCTTTGTTCTGGAGAGTTTCCGGGGCTGCGTCTGCTCCTGCTCCTGTCCGCTGTCCTGTGTTTCAGGCTGTTTTTCCCCGGACGAGCAGCCCATAAGCGTGACTGCCATAAGCAATATAACTGCCATGATCCGAACATATCCCTTTTTTACATCCATAAGATTTTCCCCCTCGTAAAATACTTACCGAATCCATCGTACTTTTATCATATTTTACAATTTCCCCTGCCATGTTTCAATCAAATTGCACGGTAAACATGATTTTTACTGCATATTTCCGTCACACTCCACAAAAAATTTCACAAAAATTATAGATTTTGTCTATTTACATTTGAAAAAACAATAGATATTATAGTCTCACAAAAGTCAACCATATTTTCAGAAAGAAAGGAGGCTCACAGAAAATTTTTACAGACAACAGACTAAAAGATGTGTTTTCAGGGAATCCTGCGTGTAGGGGAATTGCAGCTAATCGGTATGATTTATGGACACTATATTTTTATGACATCAATGATAAGTAAGGAGGAATCGTGATTATGCAGCAGGTACATGTGAAATTCAATGATGTGAATCAGGTCAGAAAGTTTGTGGATGTAATTGATAAGATTGATTTAAGTTTTAATCTGGGCGAAGGCCGGAGAATTGTAGATGCCAAATCCATACTTGGTGTGATGGCACTTGATCTGACCAGACCCCTTCGTTTAAGTTATGATTCAGATGATGAGGGGATCAGGGAGAAGTTAGCTCCCTTTATATTAAGTTAATAAATTGAACAAATAAAACGGAGGCATAAACAGCCTCCGTTTTATTTGTTCTGTGATGTATCCTATGATTCTTTCTGCCTTTAATTCCCCCGCATGGCAAATACTTCCATCGCACTTTTCACATTTTCTTTCATGCCTTCCCTGGCTTTCGCGGACACTTCCGTGAAAAACACCGGCGCGCCTTCCCCGATCGTCCGGATATACTCTGCCGCCGCATTTCCGCCCGCTTTATCCATATAAGTAAAATAATTGATCTTCCTGACGCCCGCACGAATGGCCTCCTGATAATTCTCCCTGCTGACACCGGATCCCCCGTGCATCACTACCGGGATATTACCGCATTGCCTGCGGACTTCTCTGACCACATTAAAATCCAGCTTGGGCGCTTTGAGATAAATCCCATGGGTGGTTCCAAAAGAACAGGCAAGGGCATCAATCCCTGTTCGTGTCACAAAGTCTTTGGTCTGCGCCGGATCTGTATATATCTTCGTGTCGTCCTCCTCGCCGGTAACATCACCGGCACCGGATTCCCGCCTGCCCATACTGCCCAGTTCCGCCTCCACACTGGCGCCGTACTTTCCTGCCATTTCCACCGCCTTGGCGGAATTGGCAAGATTTTCTTCGTAGGGAAGTGTAGATCCGTCATACATGATTCCGGTAAACCCGATTTCCAAAGCCTCCTGTAAATATTCCAAAGTCTCCCCATGATCCAGATGCACACAGACAGGGCCTGCGGCCTTTTTGGCAAAATCTATCATAAGGGGCCCTATCAATTCCAGTGGAATCAGTGATTCATGACACTGGGCAAACTGAATGATCAACGGCACATCTATCTCCTCAGCCGCCTGAAAATTAGCCTGAAGGCTTTCCAGATTGACCGCATTAAACGCGCCAACCGCAATCTTTTTCTCTTCCGCGATCTGCAGAATCTCTTTTAACGTAACCAGCATACCCTTCTCCTTTACCAGCCGGCAAACTCATTCTTCGCCCAGCCTTTGTTTATCTTTTCCTGTAAAACGGCAAGCGGTTTGAGACCGCTTAATGCATCGTAAGACTCCACACAGCATGCTCCTGTAGCTGCCGCCATCTGAACCGCCGCCTGAAGGCTGTATCCCTCCAACGCTGAAACCAGGAAAGCCGCAATGCTGGTATCTCCCGCACCAGTGCCGGACAAAATCTGATCCGGTACAAAGCTCCTCTCAAAGCCTTCTTTCGAGGCCCATTCGTTTAAATCAAGCCCTAATCTATTACAGACCGGCTCCATCTGCTCCTTCTCTGCTGTCCTGTAATAAATGCCCGGTGCCCCGCATTTGATGAGAATCACCTTGGCACCCATGGAGACCGCCCGCTCGGCAAGCGGTTTTACCTCTTCCAAAGTAATAACTTCCGTGATATCCCGTCCCGCCGCCCGCGCACTCCAGGTTTCGTATCTGTCCCTGTCAATCATAAAGCACAATTCTTCCACACTGGGAACGAAGAAGTCCACATAAGGCAGTGTCCGGGATAAAATATCATTCCAGTCAGCCTTGCCGGCTTCCGATTTGGCATCTACCGCCGCAAGGTCTAAAGATGTAACCACCTGCCGCTCTTTCATCCGGCGAAACATCTCTGCCATCTGTCTGCCGCCTTCCTGATACATTTTCCGCATCAGGGGCGGGTAACCGAAATGGAATAAATCCGCTTTTGCAGCTTCTGTATCATCTATATCCTCACTGCCAAAAGAATTGTTGGCACCGGGATTATGTAAGAAAATCCGGTCAATACCGGGAACCGCAATGACTACGGAATATGAAGTGGACTCTTCTTCGGAAACAATCATCCCCCCATCCGCACCATACCGGTGCAGAATATTCTGTACCATGCCGCCAAATTCATCCGCTCCGATCTTGCCCATCAGGGTCACATCCGCACCCAGAATCTTCATGGCCAGACCAGTGTTGGCCACCGAACCTCCGGTATGTACATCAGCCCCGCCCATTTGTATCAGCTTACCGGGAACCATGATATCACCGATATTCTCTACTTTTTGATCCGGAAAGACAGGCGTGATATCCAGACAGATATGTCCTGCCGCTATTATCTTTTTCCCCACAAAATCCCTCCTGCCGTTTTATCACTCTATCCCCATCAAAAGATTCATGACATACATCTCCAATGCTTCAAAATCTCGGTTCTCCACACACTTTTTCTGGAAATCATAGTCAAATCTGTCCACCTTATCTTCCAATGCCTGGAATATCTTTAAGCTGTTCTCTAAATGTTTATAACTGTCCTCATCCTTCGTTGTCCGCATTGCCTTTACATCCAAGCCCACATATTCTCCGTGGTCGCCGTATCCGTTTTCCTTAAGTACTTTTACCTGATTAAAAGCAGCACGCAGGTTCTCCACCCCAAAAGACTTATCCTGATCATAGCGAATACCGTTCTGATCGTTTAAATGTACCGTCATCAGCTTACCCATCGCCAGCGCAAATCCAATCTCATGGGCAGGATCTAACCCGGCCAGAATCGCATGGGCACTCTCCAGATTACCTCCCACACGGGAAGGATCAATAGTTGCTGCGGAAATTGCCATGACATGTCCCATGGTTCCGCAAATGCTTCTGTCAATCGGCTCATTGGGCTTAGGCTCGATACAAATACGAATCTTCGGATCATACTCCAGCATCTTATTAATGGCCTCAATCAGTTTCTTGGTGGCCCACACAGGAGATTTGCTCTCCGCACAAAGGGTTCCCTCTCTTGCCAGCCATAATACTATCATATCACAGTCCAGTTCTTTCGCAATATCAATAGAACGATATGCCCTCCACATGGCATATTCCCGGTCTTTCTCGGATGTACTCATGAAACCGCCATCAACCGTCCGTTCATCCATCCACAGACGGGGTGCCACAAATTCCGCCGCCAGATTGTATTTATCCAGTTTCTTTTTCAGTTCCCTGGCCTTTTGTTTAATCTCTTCTTCCGTATAATCATTGATATTCGGTACCGCATCATCATCATGAAACTGAATGGCAGAAAAGCCTATTTTGGCAAACATGGCAAGTTTGGTGTCAAAGTCTATCTCACTTCTGGTTGCCGGGCCATAAGAATCGGCTCCTGTATGTACGTTCCATGGCCCCACTGAAAATTTAAATTTACTCATTTTTCCCTCTCCTTCCTAAGTTATACGAAAATTTCCGATTCCCTGTTGTCTTAAGCATACCAGAACCCCTTCTTTTTTCACGGTCTAGTTTGTGATTAAAACATGACAAATTTGTGTTTTTTTGCTATAATATGATAATCATGATACAGAATGAATATGAAATAATCACCCACAACAATAACAACTTTCATATATTTCTCGTAAATCTTTTGTACCGCACACCGCACATTCATAAAGACTACGAAATCAGTCTGGTGGTAGACGGTACTCTTACGCTGATTAATCCTCTTAGCGAAGTACAATTGACAGCAGGCGATTTTTTTGTCATGAATCCCTTTTTCAGTCATGAACTAACGGCCCGGACCCCTGCTCTCATTCTGTCATTACAGGTATCTTCTGATTTTTTTGGCTCTTGTTATCCACAGATAGAACAGACAGAATTTGACACAACCCAGGTTTTGTCTGCACAAAACCCGGATGTCTGTCATACCATACGCAGTTTGTTATTTAGCCTGGCCTATACCTATTATGACAAGGAAGGCTATGCACCTCTCAAATGTGCCTCCCTCATCTGTCAGCTCTTTTTCTATCTGCTCAGTACACAAAAGCATCACACAGTTCTGGCAAAAGAAAAACAGGCTGCTGTGACAAAAGGAACACGTATCTGGAATATTCTCCGCTATACAGGGGAACACTTTACGGAGAAAATCCTTCTTACAGACATTGCCCGCAGAGAGAACCTTGACCTGTATTATCTGTCCCATTTCTTTAAGGAAAGTGTCGGAATATCTTTTCAGAATTATGTGATGAAACTGCGCTGTGAGAAGGCCAGACAGCTACTTTTACTATCTGACTATTCCCTTCTGGATATCAGCCTTATCTGCGGTTTCTCAGATCCCAAATATTTTAACAAGGGTTTTGAGACACAATACGGCTGCACCCCGAAGGCCTACCGTAAAAACTTTCAAAACGCCAAATTGGAACCACAACAGAAATCCATGCTGACCACACAGGAATTTTTGTCCGAGTCAGCCAGCCTGGTAACTTTGGAAAAATATAGTTCCCGCCAAAACCTTCCCGCCAAGCCGTTTCCATTTTAGACTCTCTTAATAAATACTTTACACTTACATAATTGATTCTCTGTTCTATTTGTTGTATAACATATATAAACAAAGAATAAACAAACCAGATGACTTTGTATCAGATTTCTGAGAACGGTCATACTGATAACAAAAAGAAGGAGTGATCAATATGTTAAGACCAACATTGTATAACCGCAACACTTATAAACCTGCATTTTTTGAGGATTCTTTTGACAGAATGTTCGACGATGCTTTCAAGAATTTCTGGGGAGGCAATGAACTGGCTACTTTCGATGCCTTTAAGACCGATGTGATCGACCAGGGTGACAGTTATCTCTTACAGGCAGAACTGCCGGGCTTCGACAAGTCCGATATCAATATCGACCTGAAAGATAACCTGCTTACTATCTCCGCTTCTCACAAGGAAGAGAAAGACGATGAGGATAAGAACAAATATATCCGCAAAGAGCGCTATTACAGTTCTTATTCCAGAAGTTTCCGAGTAAACGATGTGGAACCCGGCGACATTGACGCTTCCTACAACAATGGCATCCTGGAAGTAAAATTCCCGAAGAAAGATGCCCCTGTCAGAGAAGAAGCCAAACGCATTGAAATAAAGTAAATTTGCTTCGCAATCTTTTTGTATTTTTATAAAACCGGAGTGCCGCTGAAAAATGCTTGCGGCACTCTGGATATTATGGTATATTGAACATAAAGAAGGACATCTGCACTAACAGATGCCCAACAGGAGCTACCGATAGACGGTTAGCCCGATTAGTTAAATGCTAAAAATAACCGCATCCTTTGGTCGGGGGCGGTTATTTTTGTGTCTTGTTACTATCCTTACCGATAGAGTATCCTATTCCAAAGCAGGTCAAGCCAAAGCCCAACACCGCCATAAGTCCTAAAATATCCATTGGCTCAGCCCTCCTTTCCCAGATTCCGTTTCCGGTTTCTATGTAATCGGAGGGTCA
>DKZA01000031.1 GCA_002492525.1 Lachnospiraceae bacterium UBA7086
CTTTCCAGGGGTGTCCCTTCAGCCATCTTGGGTACTTCTCCAAACAAAGCTAAATCAAAAATATCATCTTCAATTATCGAGTCATAAAACTCGGTCGGAGAGGAATCTCCAGCGGAGAGGGTGGGATTCGAACCCACGCGCCCTTGCGGACAAACGGTTTTCAAGACCGCCTCGTTATGACCACTTCGATACCTCTCCAGGTTCGCATTGCACCAGAATCTAAGTCAAGCGCAATGTTTATTCTAACAAAAATAAATTTTCATGTCAACAGGTTTCTCTTATTTTTCACCAACTCTTTTTCAACTTCATATCCCAGTCCAGTTCATATGGATTGTCACCTGATTTTTTGAGCATTTCATAGTAGCTGCGCCTCTCTTTCGTGGGGGAATCCTCTGCAATCTCCAGATCGCCTTGCCAGAATTGGTAACCAAGCATATAGGCTTCCATCATTTCATCCCACGAGTCGTACATCTTTTGTAATCTCCGCGAATTTTCAAGGGACGCATCCATCGCTTCTTCATAATCCATAAAACCGCAAAGATAGAAATCGGCATACAGCTGATTCACCCTACAGAGATCCCATGCCGCAATATACTCAGGATCAATGCCCTCATGATGCATATAATAAGCCAGCACATACCGCCCAGGCACATCTCCCAGATTGATGTCTGTGCGCTCACCGTTTATGATTTTAGTCATCTCTTCCGCAAAGCGCGCCTCCTTCAAATCCATCAGGCCCCATTCTTCCAGGTCGTCCATGCACTCTCTGCATTTGGCACGGTGGCCGCCTTCGAGCAGATTATTCACCGTCTTAATCCCCGATTCCCGATCCGTCACATTCCAACTGGAATAAAGAAGATACTGCGCCATCCTTGCATTATCTTCTGTAGGCTCCTGACCTCCTACCCACCGCCAGTTCCAGCCGTTTGCATATGTCAGGCAGGCATAGGAAGCGTTAAACCATAACACGGTTTCTGGCAGCTTGGGCGGTTGAACCGTATCCGGCACATTACCGCTCTCACTTAACAGCTCAGCCATCGTGACGGGACGCTCCTCTTCGGTTGTTTCCGCCTCCTGCGCTCCGGCGTCTTCGGTCTCCGCACCCGTCGCTTCCTCTTCCTGCGCTTCTGCGTCTTCAGTCTCCGCGCCCATCGCTTCTGCGTCTTCGGTCTCTGCATCTGCCGCTTTCGGCATTTCGGCCATTTCTGTCCCAGCTGTTTCTGTTTCCTGCGTCTCAGCATCCCTGGTCATTTCTTCCTGCTTTCCGCATCCCATAAGCATGGCAGCAAACAGAATCCCGACCACTATCCCTGCTGCACAGCGCATATTCTTTTTCTGGTTCTTCTGATTCTCATTCTTCATTATAATACCCTGATAAATCGATTCCATATGCCATTTCCAGTTCCTGAAGCAGGGTATTGGTAGATGTGTCAAAATCTTTATCACGAAGCGTGATATCACAGGTAAGAGCATATTTCTCCTCAATGACCATCCAGCAATTTACCTCTGTTTCCTTATAGTGTTCTTCCGTTATGGGATCAAAGGTCTCATAATCAACCACATAGTACCATGCGTTTTCAAAGCCGGACATTACCATAACTTCACTCTTACGGACATTACGATTTTCCACGCTCTCCTCATTTAGCTTTTGCTCATACAATCTGTCGGCGCTCTTCTTCATCAACGGCACGTATTGATCCGTACCTGTAGGAGAACCGCCAATATATACGTGAACCCCGTGCATGGAAGCGGAGAGAGAACTTTCTCTCACGGAAGTTGCTCGCCCCATGGGAGCCATAACCGGACACTGGGTTTTTCCATCAGCAAAGTATAAGGTAGTCTTCCCAAGATATTGGTATCCATCCACCTTAATAAGAGCTTTTTCTCCTTCCTCCGGCTCATATATATCCTGCTCTTCCACCTGCCGTACAGCATCCGCTTTAGCCCATTCTCCACTGGGCATAAGGTTCTCCAATCTGGTGCCATAACACTGTCCTATCTGTGTAAGAATCTTCTCCGTCTGCTCATCCACGCTTACTTCCGCAATTTCCAATTGCCAAAGTACGCCCACTCCCGTCTTCGGCACATCAAGATAAAATAACATTCTCTTCTCGTAAGCCGTTCCGTATAAATCCTTGCTCTTTACGGAAGCAGTCACATATCTGTCCGCGCCGTTTTTCACAACTTTGCCAAGCTGCACATCCGAATACTCCTCATTGTTTCCCCAGTCCGCTTTTTGACTTTTCAGGCTTTCGTTCAGCATCTCATAAGGCAGATTTTCATCCCCGCCGCTGTACACCGCTGCAAAAAAACTGATCCCATGACCAAAATAACTTAAAAACCCGTCGCTGTTTTCACTTCCGTCAGGCGCATAGACTTCATAGGATGAACCGTCTCCGTAAATATCCTCAAGCATGTATTTCTGCATATATTGTAAATCTGCCGCATCCTCGTCGGAAATCAGTTCCCCCATCCCATCACATGTCACCGTCACATCTATGCTCTGGTTTTCGGTATCAGACGTATCTTCCCCTGATTCTTCTGTATCGGGTATCTTCTCATCCTGCTCTTTGGTAACAGACATCCCCTCGCCCTGCTCTTCTGTATCAGGCATCTCCTCATCCTGCTCTTTGGTAACAGATGTCTCCTCATCAGGTTCCTCTGTATCGGATGCTTTGCCACATCCTGGTAAAAATGACATGCACGTCATAATTATCAGGAGGGCTGCCATGATTTCTTTTGCCTTTTGCTTCATTTGTCTTTCCCTTCCCAACACATCTTTTATAAATAAGCGTTTTCTCTTTCAGTAGCTGCCTTGTGCCTTCAATAAGGCTTCTGCAATCTGCATATCCTCCGGTGTGGTAATCTTAATATTCTCATAAGACCCCTGCACCAGCTTCACTTTACATCCCGTAAAACGTTCCACTGTCATAGCATCATCTGTAATGGCAAACCCCTCCCGCACGAGATTCTCCTTCTCCTGCATCAGCTTGTCATAAGAAGAAATAATGAGCGGGGTATCAAATACCTGGGGCGTCTGTATCTGCCAGAGCAGGGCGCGATCCGGCGTCTTGGCCGCATATTCTTCGCTATCCGCAATCTTGATAGTGTCCTTCACCGGCATCCCGGCCACGCAGGCGTGATGTTTCTCCACTGCCTCATAACAACGTCTGAGAATCTCTTCCGTCAGAAAGGGACGCACACCGTCATGGATAAAAATATAGCCGTCCCTGTTCGGAACCGCCATATCATCGTCCGCGATCACCTGCAATGCATGATACACAGAATCATACCGTTCTCTGCCGCCCGCCACGATTGTATCGACTTTACGGAATCCATAACGTGTCACTATCTCATCGTGCATATATTCTATATCACTCACTTCTGTCCCGGCCACCAGAATACAATCGTCTATGATGGCGGATTCTTCTATCGCATGCAGTGCATACCAGATGACAGGCTTATCCTGCAAAAGCATGTACTGCTTGGCCACATCGCTTTTCATACGACTGCCGCGTCCCGCCGCCAGCACGATAGCGGTGCATCTTTTTTTCTCCATACACTCTGACCTCTCTCTGGATGAAAAACATTCTTCCCGGGGAAGTTATGCTCGGTCCCCCAGCTTTAAATTCGGCACAGCGTTCAGATCATACCCGTGCCGCACCCCTTTTTGGTACTCATAGTAAGCCGCCGCGCCAATCATCGCCGCATTATCTGTACACAGAATAGGAGACGGCCGATAAAAAGCCACTCCCTTTTGGCGGCATGCCTCCGCCAACGCTTCCCGCAGTGCCTGATTGGAAGCCACGCCTCCCGCAATGGCAAATTTGTCTATCCCGCTCTCCTCCACGGCCATAAGGGAGTGTTCCACCAGCACATCCACCACCGCTTTCTGAAAAGAGGCCGCCACATCCGCCTGACAGACGGGGATTCCTTTCATTTCACAGGAATTCAGATAATTAAGTACCGCCGACTTCAGGCCGCTGAAACTAAAATCATAGACTGCATCCGCCACTTTGGCCCGCGGAAACTGAATGGCATCCGGATTCCCCTGCCTGGATACTTTATCAATCTTAGGGCCGCCCGGATATCCCAATCCAATGGCACGGGCCACTTTGTCAAAAGCTTCCCCTGCCGCATCATCTCTGGTACGTCCCAGAATCTCATACTCGCCATAATCTCTGACCACCACTAAATGAGAATGTCCGCCCGATACGACCAGGCAGACAAACGGCGGTTCCAACTCTTTGTTCTCAATATAATTGGCACTGATATGCCCCTCAATATGATGAACGCCCACCAGCGGAATTCCCGAAGCAAAGCTCATTGCCTTTGCCGCGGACACGCCTACCAAAAGCGCTCCCACAAGTCCCGGGCCGTAAGTAACTGCAATGGCATCCATATCAGACAAATTCCGTCCTGCCTCATGCAGCGCCTGGCCTGCCACTTGATTAATCTTCTCGATATGCTTGCGGGACGCGATCTCCGGAACCACCCCGCCATAAAGTGTATGCAGGTCAATCTGTGAAGAAATGATATTCGAGAGGACTTCCCGACCGCCACGCACCACCGCAGCCGCCGTCTCGTCACAGGAGGTTTCTATCGCCAAAATATCTACCGAACTCATATGTCTGTCTCCTATTGCTCTGCCAGTTCCCATCCAAGGATCTTCCAATGCCCGTCCTCATCTTCCCGCAGGACAAACTGTTCCATGGAAGCTACGGTCCCTGTGCTGCCAGCCTTCTTCAGATTAAAAGTACAATACATTCTTGCACAGGAACGGCCATTCTCCGCGAAATATTCCACATCCGTACTGGCTGAAATATCATAACTGGCAATCGTGTACTGATCCTGCTTCATCTGTGCAATTTCCGTTTTTAAATCATTAAGATAATCTTCCTGCGTCTTATTTGCTATCAGTTCCTCATCGTAAAGTTCCTGAATCTTAGCCGCAAGCTGATGCAATTCTTCCTCACTGTATTCTTCATTATAAAAGCACCGGGTAATCTGACAGTAATATTTCATGACTTCTTTAGGCGTAGGCGGATAATTGCGTTCCAAATCTTTCATCAGTACACTCTGTACTGCCGTGACTTGTACCGATTCTGCCGTCTGTTCTTTGCCTGATTTATGGCTCAGGTAATAATAATATCCCAGTATAAGCGCTGCAAGGACTATTACGACAATGACAATTTTAACTGTTTTGGCACCCTTCATAAATGAATCCTCCATGTCAGAGCAGGCAACGATGACGACACACATCTTACTCCTCATCAAACAACAAATCGACGCTCCTGCCGTCTTTGGCAGCAATCGCATTTGGAAAAATCTTCCTTACCTCCTGCATATAATCTTCCGGACGGATCAAGGAAGGGCTGTAATGTGTCAGCCACAGTTCACGTACCCCTGCACGAAATGCAAGATCCGCCGCCTCATAAAACGTCATATGCTTATATTCTTTCGCCTTTTGCGCCTTGTCCGGTTCTCCGTACATTCCCTCGCAGATAAAAAGATCTGCTCCCGCCGCGCTTTGTACAATCCCCTCGGTAGGTCTGGTGTCCGTGCAATAAGTCACCTTAATCCCTTTCCTTGGCGCTCCCAATACCATATCCGGCGTAAAAGTCTTTCCTTCTTCTTCTATTATCTCACCTTTTTGCAAACGATTCCAGTACTTTCTTGGAATCTGCAATTCATTAGCACGTTCCACGTCAAATCTGCCAATACGCTCCACCACGATATTATAGCCATAACAGATCACATTGTGATTTACCCGGTACGCCTCGATATGAAAACCGTCAAAAGCAATCGTCTGCTCTGTCTGGGTCAGTTCCAGACATCGAATCTCAAAAGGCAGTTCCGGTGCAATCACCCGCAAGGAATTGACCACTCTGGTCAGTCCCTTGGGCCCTATCAGCAGTAACGGTTGTGTACGTTCCGCATTGCCCATGGTAAGGAGCATCCCCGGCAGACCACTGATATGATCCGCATGAAAATGGGTGAAGCAGATAATATCAATAGGCTTGGGGCTCCACCCTTTTTCTTTCATCGCTATCTGCGTTCCCTCTCCGCAGTCTATCAATATGCTGATACCCTGATACCTCGCCATCAGCGAAGTAAGCCATCTGTGCGGCAGCGGCATCATTCCTCCTGTACCAAGTAAGCAGATGTCTAACATATGTGCTCCTATTCTGTCAAAAGCCGGGCAGTCTAGAGCATTTCCTTTCTCTCCCGTCTCTCGACCGGAACCTGAAAACCGGCTGTCAGTCTTTCATAACAGGTCTCACACAGGTCAAATTTCTCGCTCTCTCCGTCCTTAGCGCCAAAAAAACCAAAATCATGGTCCACATGAATACATTCTTCTTTTAAAATTCCATTTTCTACCAATAATTTTTTGCCGCAGGCATTACAGACTACCGTGACCAACTCTTTTTCATTTTCATAAACGCGCATGACAATCCTCCTGTAATCTTACTTATTCCCCTCGCACCCATTTTAGCAGATAAAATGCGAAAAATCGGTGGTAATTGTTCCATGCGCTTCCTATCTCTTCCACATTATCATAGCATCTTCCGTCGGTTTTTCATAGAAATTGGGGCGAATTCCCTCCGACGAAAATCCCAGTTTCTCATACATGCGGATTGCCGCCTCATTGCTGACCCGCACTTCCAGTGTATAAGCTGTGACCCCCTCCCGGTCTCCTTCCATCATCAGATAGTTAAGAAGTCCGGTTCCCACACCGCGTCTTCTGGCCCTGGGCGCCACAGCGACATTGGTGATATTCCCTTCTCCGGCAACCATCCAGAGTCCGCAGCCGCCAAGCAGGTGCCCGTCTTCTTCGGCTACATAGTACCTGGTATCTTCCTTTGTAATCATCTGTAAAAAAGATTCCGGTGACCAGGGCATGGAAAAGGTCTCCTCCTCCAGCCTGCTGATATAAGGTACATCTTCCGGAGTCATTGCTCTGTAAGTAATCATACTCCATCTTCCCTCTCAACCCGCTCACGTTCCGCCTGGGAAAGCCGCAGATACACCGGTGCATGTTGTGCCCCGCTCTCCACTTTCCCCTGGGCATAATACAGGCTTCCCAGTACTGCGATACAGGCGGCGGACTGTCTGTTACGATGCGCAGGCGCCAGGGTGTATGGCACCTGCATCACCTCCGCCATCCGTTCCCGGAATACCGGCACACCATCCCCTAAGAAAACAACTTTTCTTTCCAAGCCATTCAGCACCCCCGCAATCTCATCAAAAGACAACGCGCACTGTTCTTTGATGACATGCATGTCATATTTATTCTCCCTATAAACAAATTCGTAAATACCTGTGTACACCTGGCTTCTCCTGGCATCCATAATCGGACACACCAGAGCGTCCGTACCATACATCTGATAGGCCAGTCCTTCCACAGTTGGTACCGGCACGATAGGCTTATCTAATGCAAAAGCAAGTCCTTTGGCCGTAGCGGAACCGATACGCAAGCCAGTAAAAGAACCCGGTCCTGCCGCCACTGCTATAGCATCCACCGTGTTCATATCCAGTTCCACCATATCCCGAATCTCCTCCAGCATGGGCAGGAGTGTCTGCGAATGTGTCTTTTTATATTGTATAGTATACTCCGCGATCAGGTTGTCATCTTCTAAAAGCGCTGCGCTGGCCACCAACCCGGAGCTGTCCAATGCCAGTATCTTCATAAGCCCTTCTCTTCTATTCTTATGCTGCGATAATCAAATCCTTTAGTCAAATCTTTCTCTATAGTGATGCGGGTATGCCTCTTGGGGATAATCTCTGCTACCAGATCCGCCCACTCGATCAGACAGACACCCGCTCCATAGAAACAATCTTCATAGCCGATCTCTTCCATCTCTTCCACATCTCCGATACGGTATACATCAAAGTGATAAAAGGGAATCCTGCCCTCCTCATAAATCTGCAGGATCGTAAAGGTTGGACTGTTGACCGGCTCACTGATACCAAGCCCAGCCGCCACGCCTTGAGTAAAGACTGTCTTCCCCACACCCAGATCCCCGATCAAGGTGCAGACCTGCCCCGGCTGTACGCACTCGCCAAAGCTCTTACCATATGCAAATGTTTCCTGTGCACTGAAAGATTCCATTATCTTTTCCATCATCCGCGTATCTTCACTTTCCTGGGAGGCATGTGGGTAGATATGATCTCGATTACTTTATATTTTCCCTCGCCTAAATCCTTCTTCGGAAAGATACAGGCATTGACTGCCGTGGTATAAACTACGATACTCTTGGGCGTGGAAACGGCTCTGACCATATTCTCCCAGGCCATCTTCTCCGTAGTCTCATCCTGGGATACCTCAATACCTTCCTCTGTCAGTTTATAATGAAGAGGTTTCTTAAACGCCGGCGTAGTCTGCGCCTGCTGCCTGGATTTTAAAAAGAGCGTCCAAGGCAGATACAACAGAATGACCAGCGCAATAATCAGCACCAGCGGCTGTCTGTTAGACACAAAAAGAACCAGCATCAAGGCTCCCACCAGCGTCCCCATTAAACCGGGCAGCCGGGAATACGTATGCTGTAACATATAATCATATAAAATATTAGGGGTGATTTTTACATCAAATTCTATTTCCATGCCTGTCACCTTTCACCTTCTGCTTATATACAGCCTTTAAGAACCGCAAAATCAGGCATTTCCCACTTCTCTAAGAAAGCACCTACAATGCAGGTGCTTTCTACTGACTTCTATTATACTTTAATTTACGCAAAGTGCAAGCAAAACATAACGGGAAGCTCATCAGGCTGATATTGGCATAGATGTAAAAAGTAATCATCAAGCCGGCAGGGCAAGGATTCCTAAAGGAGCCTCTAGAGCGGCGTCAGCACTTAGCGAGGTTATGAGTTGCTGTGCAACTCGTCGAGCTTAGTGGCTGTTACGCCGCGAAAGAAGCGCAAGCGGGGCGACGCAGGAATCCTTGCCCTGTCGGCGCCGCTTGCGCTCTATCAACTTGCCATACCTTCCGCTTGCTCCCTATTCATGCCGCAACGCCTCAATCGGACTGAGCTTTGCCGCTTTCCTGGCCGGATAGATACCGAAGAAAATACCCACGGCCGAAGAAAAGACAGTGGCAAAGAATACCGTCGATGCTTTTACCTTCGCCGCAAAACCGAAAGAGCCGCAGAGTGCAACAGCCCCTAATCCGCCAATGACTATGCCGATCAGACCGCCGATCAGCGTAATAATACTGGCCTCCGCCAAAAATTGTAAAAGGATCGAACGTGTCCTGGCCCCCAGGGACTTACGAATACCGATTTCTCTGGTGCGCTCTGTCACGGATACCAGCATGATATTCATGACGCCGATACCGCCTACCAACAGAGAAATTCCTGCCACAAAGGAGATAAAGAGCGTGATAATCCCCAGGATGCTGTCATACTGCGCCTGATAATCCGCAAAACTCTCCATCATGATCTTGTTCTCACCGCGCACATTAAACTTATTTTCCAAAAGTGTGATGGAATCCGCCGCCACCTGGGCAGAATACTCGGAACTTTCCGCCACCACATACATCTGGGAGAAATCCTCCACCCATAAGCCAAAAACGCTGCTCATCGTTGAAAGGGGCATCTCCATCTGCAAGTAGCCGCCACCATTCAGAGCAGAGATAAGCCCCGCCTTGGTATCCTGCCTGATACCAACAATTGTGAATTCCTGCGTCACGCCCCAAAGATATACTTCCACACTCATGCCCACCACGTCCGTGGTTCCAAAAAGCATCCTGGCGCTGTTCTCGTTGATGACGCACACTATGCTGGATCCATCATATTCCGTCTGCGTGAAATACCTGCCCTTCACAATGGGCTCGTTTCCTATGGCATATTGCAACGCTTCCGTTCCGCCATAAAGAAGAGCCTCAAACTCCCCCTTTCTGCCGATTGCCGTACCCCACATACCGTACTGAGGCGTAACACCTTTGACATGTTCCACCTTCTCCTCAATCAGATCAAAGTCGTCCTCTGTAAATACCACATCATTGGCTTCCGCGTCACTGTTCGTATAGAGTGCAATCAGACCTCCGCCCATGTTTTCCAGCTCCTCATTGATGGAACCGCGCATACCGTCTCCGATGGAAATAATCATGATAACGGAGGCAATACCGATAATGATACCCAGCATGGTCAGGACAGAGCGTCCCTTATTGCTCTTAATATTCATCAGGGCGATCTTAATGTATTCCCATATTTGTGCCATGTGCCTCACCCTTCCTTATCAGCCCTGCGGAACTGCCGTCACCGCCATGCCTTCTTCAAATTCCTGTCCCATGGACATGATCACCTTATCGCCGGCTGCCAGACCTTCCTTGACCTCACAGAGACTCTCGTTGGAAATGCCAATCGTAATGCGCTTCTTAGCAACAACGCCATTCTCTTCCACATAAACAAAATCTCCGTCCCTGTCACTGTTGATAAGTTCCATGGGAATCGCTACAACCCCTTCGGCTTTCGCCGTATGTACCACCACTTTGGCTTCCACACCCAGAAAGATATTTTCATCCGGTTTGTCAATGCTGATGTCCACGCCGACTACTGCAGCACCATTATTGTTGGTAGTTGCCATACCTTCTATCTTAGCCACTTTCCCTTCGTACACATTGCCTGCAATATCTATCTCTGTCTCCTGTCCTACGGCAAGCTTTTCCAGATCATATTTGGATACATTAGCATGCACCACCACTTTGTCCGTACTCTCCAATACCATCAGTTTACCGTTCTCCGCAGGCATAGCGCCTTCCACAGCATCAATCTCTGTGACCACACCGGCAAAATCCGCTACAATACCGGACTCTACTTCTTCAATAGACTCCAATGTTTCTCCATTGGTCAGTTTCTGCAGGGCCGTATCCGCTTCCAGCTTTTCCTTACTGCCGGTATCCATCATGGCATCCTCAGAAGTTTCCTTCTGAGATTCCATCTTAGCCTTCAGTTCTTTAGCATCTGCTATAATCTTCTCTATTTCAGAAGCCTCTCGCTCCAGATCACGAATCTCCTGATTGTTCTGCTGCTCATACGAATTGTACTGCACCTGTTCCTGTAAGCTTAAATACGTTTCTTCATCCTGAGCAATCTGGTTCTTGGCCGCATCGTCCTTTTCCCGTTTCTCCCGTTTCTCTTTATCATCCATATCCTGTGATTCAGCTTCATAGGCATTGCGTTCTTCCAATGCTTTCTTCTCATCGTTGATGGTCTTCTCCCACTCTAAGAGGGATACCTGCAAAAGAGCACCCTGATTGGCATACCATGCCTTCTTATCCTCTATGGTTTTCTGCAGACCTTTCAAATAAGTTTCATGATCGGATATCTGCTGTTCCAGCACGGCCAGATTGGTGTTGGCCTCGGAAAGATCCGCCAGATATTTATTATCCTTATAAACAGAACTGGAATATCCTCCTTCGTTGGATTGAAGCTTTAACTCCGCTTCCTGCTTCGCCTCTGCAAGAGCATCCTCGTCAAACTTAAGAAGTACATCCCCCTTCTTCACCTTATCGCCTACGGCAACCTTAATCTCACTCACCGGAACCGTCACCGTCGAAAAATAACTTTTGGTTTCCGTGCTCTTCACCGTACCGCCGGTACGCAGGGTCTGCTCCACGTCCTCTACCGTGGCTTCCGTGGTAAATACCATTGGCGCCGTATTCTTTGCCATAAGAGAGTTGCGGACAAAGAATCCGGCAATCAGCGCCACAATCACCACCGCGGCAATGCGGCGGCGCAGCTTTTTCTTCTTTGCCTTATCCATAGGCTTCTTTTCTTTCTTTGCCTTTTTCATTTTCTTTGTTTCAGTTTCCATCTGCACAGATGTTTCTCCCTTTGTGTTGACCGTACTGGTCACTTTTTCCTCTTCTGCCTTAGTCTCAGATATCTGTGACATTTTCATAATCCTCCTCAATCTTTCCGTCCATAATTTTAATCACTCTTCTGGCCTTAGCTGCAATCTCGTCATCATGAGTGATCAGAATAACCGTCCTGCCTTCTTCGTGAAGAGACTTTAAAATATCCATAATTTCCCTGGTGGAATTGGAATCCAGATTACCCGTAGGCTCATCCGCCAGAATAATAGGCGGCGCCTGGGCTATGGCTCTGGCTATGGCCACTCTCTGCTGCTGTCCTCCTGACATTTCCGACGGTTTATGGGTCTTGCGCTTCTCCAGGCCAACCTTGTCAAGTGCTGCCTCTGACAGTTCCATCCGCTCCTTTTTGCCCACACCCCGGTATATCAGAGGCAGCTCCACATTTTCCAGAGCCGTCAGACTGGGAATCAGATTAAATCCCTGAAACACAAAACCGATCTCCTGATTGCGAATGTCTGAGAGTTCATCATCCGTCATGCTTCCCACATCATGTCCATGCAGGTAATAGCTCCCGCTGGTAGGTACATCAAGACACCCCAGCATATTCATCAGCGTGGATTTGCCCGAACCGGAATGTCCGATAATCGCCACAAACTCCCCTTCCCGGATTGTCAGGCTCACATGATCGAGCGCCTTCACTTCATTCTCTCCGGGATTGTATACCTTGCAGATATCCCGGATTTCTACTAACGTATCCATGCCACTCCCCTCCTTAGCACATTTTACTATCATAAACGAACCAGCATGTCTATTATCTTCGTTCATTTTACGCTTCCGATATGAAAACATTATGAAAAATGTTATGCCTCTCAAGCCTGTTACATCATAACAGTCTTTTCTTAAAAGATTCACTAAAAATCCTTAAGGGAATCTTAAATTTTTCTCATATTATTATTGCATAGAAATCTTACAGCAATCTTTCAGATCAAAAAATAATTCTAACAAATCTGTAAGATTTATCCTACTACAAAGATGCCCCTGCGCCAATACTACTTTATGGCAAAAAAAGTAGTATTTCGTTACAATGTCTGTCCGCTTTTCTACTAAAAAAACAGCGGCAAACCTGAAAGAATCAGTTCGCCGCTGTTTTCATAACAATCAATTATACACCGTCCGGTTTCCGGATCTCCCCCACACGCTGTCTGCCAGCTTCAGGCCGTGCATGCTTGAGAATAGGACTTAATGGCTTGTAAATCAACAATGTGACCCCGGAAGCTGCCACACTCTTAATGATATTAATAGGCGCTACCGCAAAAATAACAAAACTCGTCACGCTGTGAATATTGCCGTTGATCTCTGCACCTGCCGCAATAATAGCATCCATGGGCATCCCAAAAAGATTGGAGAAAGCCGGCAGCAGATAGACCGCGTTGAAAGCCGTACCGAACACCGTCATGATCAGAGAGCCTGCCAGGCAGGAAACAATCGCCATTTTCTTGGTCTTCTTAAGCATATAAATAATGGAAGCCGGCAGAATCAGGCTGCATCCGATCACAAAATTGGCCAGATCTCCCACAAAAGCCGTACTGGTTCCCTTCAGGATAAGCTTTAACAGAATCTTACAAAACTCAATCATCACGCCTGCCACAGGACCGAAGGCAAAGGTTCCCACCAATGCCGGGATCTCACTAAAGTCCAGTTTGTAAAATCCCGGCGCCAAAAACAAAATTGGGAAATCCAGAATATGTAATATCACTGCCAGAGCCGAAAACAATCCTATCATTGTAATCTTTCTGGTGGTCAGAATCCGTTCTGTGACACCGGCGCGCTTCTGTGCATATTTCTCAGCTGCATAAGCAATAAAAAACAATGCCGCCGCAATTCCCACACAGACAAGCACAAAAACCACATTATCCGCAATACTCTTCCACAAACCATTACCCATTTTCTTTTCCTCTCTTTCCGGAGTAATCACTCCTTACTTTCCAGGAAAAAGTTCTTCCTCCGGCAGGCGGACTCAAAAAATCCCCGAAACACAAGGTTTCGGGGTTATCATTCATAAATCTGTTCTGCATCACAACACCAATACAGACACCTGCCTGATATATATGACATTAACGTCATATTATCGTCTTCTCTCATCCAGACTATACTGTCGGTTTTGGAATTGCACCAAATCAGCCATCCGTGTATCGCGCGGGTAAACGCTTTACAACGACGGGTCGCGGACTCTACCGCCGGTAGGGAATTACACCCTGCCCCGAAGAACTTTTTTCTTATTTTATTTCCGTGGATTATCATACTACGATTTTTTCACAATTGCAAGCCCTCTTTTTATCATCGCAAAAAACTCTAACTTCTTAATTCATCCCCCGTATCTTCTCCAACACATAATCATAGCCGCCCTCAGCATGAGGAAGCATACAAGCCGAACAATCCTTAACCCCATTCTTTGTATACTTAAAATTCCCGCCGCACTTATCTTTCAATAAATAAAGCGGACAATAACAGAACAGGCAGTTGAACTCCTCTGTCTCCTGCGTCTGGTGACAGGGATAATACTCACAATCTTTATTACAAAAATACCGGGCACTGTTTTGTCTCATGATACTTCCCTTCTTTGCAGAGAACTCCCTGTAGAAAACTTCGAGGAGTTCTCTACGTAAGTTCCGCACAGCGTACTCAAAAAGTAAGGGCGCAGCCGAAGCCGCGCCCCCTGATCTGTCATTGTTTCTTCTGACTACTCTGCTGTTTATTGCAGGATATCAGATTACTCAGCAATATCAGCATACATGAAGTACCAGTAACCATATGCAGAGTGCCACATACCTGTGATCTTATCGCTCTGTAACCAGAAGTCATTGTAGTAAGCTACCGGAATACATCCAGCCTCATCCATCAGAATATCCTCTGCCTTATGAAGAGCCTCGGAACGCTCTGCAGCATCCAATGTTGTTCTGGAAATATCCATGGCTGCATCGTAATCTGCATTGTTGAACTTACCATCATTGTTACCGTTGGTGGAGTAAAGCAGATCCAGCATATTGGAAGGATCGCTGTAGTCGCCTACCCAGCCGTTACGGGAAGCTTCATAGTCACCGTTACGTCTCATAGGTGTGAAACTTGCCCACTCTACGATATCTACCTGCAGATCAATACCAAGCTCTGCCCATGCCTGCTGTAAATACTCTGCCACTACCTTGTGATAACCTGCATCGTTGGTAGAATAGGTAATGGTCGGGAATCCTTCCCCGTTCGGATAGCCGGCTTCCTCCAGAAGCTTCTTAGCCTCCTCCAGGTTTGCCTCATGGTTTGCCGTATCA
The DNA here is from genome assembly GCA_002492525.1 of Lachnospiraceae bacterium UBA7086. GTDB lineage: Bacteria > Bacillota > Clostridia > Lachnospirales > Lachnospiraceae > UBA3282. The sequence goes on from DKZA01000031.1 coordinate 15,142, forward strand.
ATATAAGGCTTACCGCCGTTTGCATTGTCCATGAACTGAGAACCGTCTGTATCGATCCAGCCGGGGCCCATGAAGTTGCTTGCGGGAGAGTAGGTGCCCTGCATCAGGGTATTCGCCACATACTCACGGTCGATAGCAAGGCTTAATGCCTTACGTACCTTCGCGTCTGTAAAGGGCTCTTTCTGTGTATTCAAACTTATATAATAGGTTCCAATGATCGGATCTACATAGAATTCCGGATTCCCTGTCAGGGAAGGAATCTCCTCTGTCGGAACATCCTTGATAAAGAGTACTTCACCGGTCTGGTATGCACTGTAGGAAGCATTAGGATCCTCAATCAGGTTGAATTTGATCCCATCGAGCTTCACTGCATCTGCGTTCCAGTAGTTAGGGTTCTTCGTGCACATGATATAGGAACTGGGAACCCACTCGGAAATATAGAACGGACCGTTACAGATATAAGTATCCGCCGCTACTGCCCAACCGTCACCATTGGCATCTACTGTTGCCTTCTGTACCGGGCTTAAAGTAGCAAATGCTGCCAGGGAACCAAAGTAAGAGCAGGGAGAAGACAAATGTACTACGAAGGTAGAATCATCCGGAGCTTCCACGCCGAGAGCCTCCAGATTACCACCGATCGCATCCGCATAACCCTCTACCATACCGAGTACTGTCTCCGCATAGGGAGCAGCTACCATAGGATCGCAGACACGCTGCCAGCTGTATACAAAATCGTTTGCCGTAAGAGCAGAACCGTCAGACCATTTCAGACCGTCTCTCAGATGGAATGTCCATGTAAGACCATCCTCAGAAGTCTCCCAGCTCTCTGCCTGACCAGGAGCAAGCTTACCGTCCTGATCCACTGTCAGAAGACACTCAAATGTGTGTAAAATCATGTTACCGCCATCAACAGCACTGTTCAATGCAGGGTCGATGGTCTCAGGGTTCGGGCCGATCTGTACGGACAGAATCTTGCCTCCCTCTGTGGCTGCTGCCGGTGCTTCCGTACCAGCATCTGCCGCTGCGCCGTCTTCTCCGGCAGCATCACCTGCCGTATCGCCTGCTGTTTCGCCGGAATCCGCAGCCGGTGTGGTGGTATTCCCATCAGAACCGCCGCAGGCTGTCAAGCCAACGACCATAGCAGCCGCCATCATAAGCGCGATCACTCTTTTTTTCATAATCGTTTCCTCCTCTTTTATAATATTTTAAAATCTCACTTTAAAGGTTTACCACATCTAATTGCACTTGTCAATATGGTGACATGCGGAAAAATGGCCTTTTTCCACTTCTTTCCACTCTGGAACCTCCGCTGCGCACCGTTCATCCGCATAAGGACAGCGGGTACGGAAGGCACATCCGGAGGGCGGATTTAAGGGACTTGGCACATCTCCTTCCAGCACGATACGCTGACTGGCCCTGGCCTGTTTGGGATCTGCAATGGGAATCGCAGAGATCAGGCTCTTGGTATAAGGATGCAGCGGCCTGTCCACCAGCTCATAGCTGTCTGCCAGTTCCACCATTCTCCCCAGATACATAACGCCGATACGGTTGGAGATATGCTTCACCGCCGACAGATCGTGGGCAATAAACAGATAGGTCAGTCCCATCTGCTCCTGTAAATCTTCAAACATATTGATGACCTGCGCCTGAATGGACACATCCAGGGCGGAAATCGGCTCGTCACAGACGATAAATTCCGGGTGTACCGCCAACGCTCTCGCGATACCCACACGCTGTCTCTGACCGCCGGAAAATTCATGAGGATACCGGTTGGCATGTTCGGAATTTAATCCCACCCGCTCCAGAATATGGATGATCTGCTCAAACCGCTCTTCTTTATTGGCCGCCAGCTTATGGACGTCTATCGCTTCTCCCACGATATCGCCCACCGTCATACGGGGATCCAGGCTCGCGTAGGGATCCTGGAATACAATCTGCATCCGTTTGCGGTAGGGAAGCATGTCCGCATACTGCTTTTTCTCCACATCAAAAATCACATCGCCGTCAAAAGTGAATCTGCCCCCTGTGGGCTCATAAAGTCTGAGCATGGCACGTCCTGTGGTGGTCTTGCCGCAGCCGGACTCTCCCACCAGCCCCAGGGTCTCTCCCTTATCTATATAGAAGGAAACGTCCTCCACCGCCCGGACAAATTTTTTGTGCTTGCCAAATCCTCCCGCCGGGAAATACTGACGCAGATGTTCTATCTCAATCAAATGCTCACTCATGGGACGCTCCTTTCTCAAACTCTTCTTTCTGGCTCAGCCAACACTTCGTATAATGCACATCTCCAAAGTTGGTTACCGGCGGCATTTCACGCAGACAGATTTTCATGGCCGCGTCGCACCTTGGAGCAAAGGGACAGCCTGCCGGCGGATTTAAGAGGTCTACCGGCGTTCCCTCGATAGGAATCAGTCTTTCATGCTCTTTCGTATCCAGTCTCGGGATGGAACGAATCAGTCCTTTGGTATATTGATGTTTCGGATTGTAAAAAATATCATCCGCGGTGCCATATTCCACGATCCGGCCGGCATACATGACCGCGATGCGCTCGCACATGCTGGCCACCACGCCCAGGTCGTGGGTGATCATGATGATCGCCATACCCAGTTTGTCTTTCAGTTCCATCATCAGTTCCAGTATCTGCGCCTGAATGGTCACATCCAGGGCTGTAGTGGGCTCATCCGCAATCAGAAGCTTGGGCTCGCAGGCCAGGGCAATGGCAATCATCACACGCTGACGCATACCGCCCGACAGTTCATGGGGATACTGTTTTAAACGCTTATCCGGCTCGTTGATACCCACCAGTTCCAGAAGTTCTTTGGCCCGCGCCTTCGCCTGCGCACTGTCCTTATCCGTGTGCAGTTTAATTACTTCCGTGATCTGGTTGCCGATGGTATACACCGGATTTAAACTGGTCATCGGATCCTGGAAGATAATGGAAATCTCATTTCCGCGAATCTTGCGCATTTCCTTTTCCGTCATATGTTCAATTTCATGTCCGTTAAATTGAAGCTCACCGCCTAAAAGTTTACCCGGATGCGCTGTCAGTCCCATCAGACTGTAGGCCGTAACGGACTTGCCGGAACCGCTCTCGCCCACGATTCCCAGCACTTCTCCCTCTTTTAACCGAATGGAGACATCATTTAATGCCTTTACCTCTCCAGCGGGAGTAAAGAAAGAAAGTCTTTCATTTTTAATATCTACAAGGTATTCTGCCATCTTTTCATACTCCCTTCTTAATTTTTCAGTTTCGGGTCAAAGGCGTCTCTTAACCCATCACCAAGCAAGTTAAAGCTCAAAATAATCAAGCTGATCAACAGAGCCGGAATAAACAGCAGATACGGGTAGGTCTGCATACCGTTGATCGCATCGCTGGCCAGACTGCCCAGGGAAGGAAGCGGCACCGCCACACCCAGGCCCAGGAAACTTAAGAAACTCTCCGTAAAGATGGAGGAAGGAATCTGCAGCGTCGTGGTTACGATCAGCGTACCGATACAGTTGGTCAGCAGATGTTTCTTGATAATCCTGCCGTTGCCTACACCCAGGGCTCTTGCCGCCGTCACATACTCGCTCTCCTTGAGCATCAGCACCTGGCTTCGCACCATTCTCGCCATGCCCACCCAGTAGAGCAGGGCAAACACAATAAAGATACTGATCAGGTTCTCACCCACCACATTGACCCAATGGAATCCCGGCACGTTTTCCCCCAGAGATGTCAATGGCGCCTTTAAAGTAAAAGATAACAGGACAATCAGCAGAATATCAGGTATGGTATATATGATATCCACAATACGCATCATCACCAAATCTACCGTGCCGCCGAAAAAGGCCGCTATGGAACCGTATGCCGAGCCGATCACCAGGATGATGGCCGTAGCAATCAGACCTACCAGAAGGGAAATACGGCTTCCCATCATTACACGGATTGCATAATCACGCCCCATCTTATCGGTGCCGAAGATATGAGGAAATACACTCTCGCCCGCATCGATCCTGGCCTGTTCCTCCTGGGAATACTCCATAGGCGCCAGATTATTGGCCCCCTTGATCTGTTCTTTATACGTATAAGGATAAAATGACGGAACAATAAAGGAGAATATCATCACCAGAATGATCACCACCAAAGAAACCATGGCTACTTTATTCTTCCGAAGACGTCTCAGACCGTCTTTCCAGAATCCCACGCTCTCGCGCATAATGACCTGACTCTGCTTCTCTTCCTCCGTCGCCGGCAGGAAATCTTCCGGCTTGAGTTTTAACTGAAAACTTAAGGGATTTTCTTTCATTGTCGTATCATGCCTTTCTTAAATATCTGTACAATATGCCAACCGTTTTATCTGCCTGTCATCGGGGCTATCGCTGCACTGCCGCCGCTTTTCAGGCGCTTATCATGTCTGTGGTGCCGATCCGCCGCCCTATTTCAACTGAATCCTGGGATCTACAATCTTATAAACGATATCCACGACCACGTTCATCACAATGACCAGGGTAGCCAGGAAAATCGTAGTGCCCATGATGAGTGTGTAATCACGTCCGTTGATAGCCTTGATAAACTCACCGCCAAGGCCCGGGATAACAAAAATCTTCTCCACCACAAAGCTGCCTGTAATAGTGTAGGCAAGCATCGGCCCCACATAGGTAACTACCGGCAGGATTGCATTGCGCAGTGCGTGTTTAAACAGAATTTTGCCGCCGGCAAGTCCCTTGGCCCGCGCCGTCCGCATATAATCCTGTCCCAGCACATCCAGCATGGAAGAGCGCATCAGCCGCATAATATAGGCCGTTGGATAAAACGAAAGCGCTATCACCGGCATAATATAATGCTTCGCGGACTCTAAGCCCATAGTGGGCAGAATTCCCAGCTTTACGCCGAAGAAATACATCAGAACCGTACAGATAACGAAACTGGGCACCGCAATACCGCAGGTAGCCACCACACTGATCACGCTGTCCGCAGCCTTTCCGCGCTTCAGGGCCGCAATACATCCTAAAGGAATCCCCAATGTCAAAGCCACGAGAACGGAAAGACCTCCCACTCTTGCAGATACTGGGAATTTCATGGTAATGATCGACATAACCGTACGGCCTCTCTGTTTTAAACTGTCACCGAAATCGCCGTGTGCCGCCGATGTGACATAGTTGAGATATCTCTGGAACATAGGTTTGTCCAGACCGTATTTTGCCTCCAACGCCGCCTGTGCCTGAGGGCTGATTGCTTTTTCCGACAAGAAGGGGCCGCCCGGCACCAGATTCATGAGGAAAAAGGTGAGTGTGGCAACCGCCCAGATCGTTACGATCGCCAGTAAAATTCGCTTTACAATGTACTTCGCCATGCTAAAACTTCCTTTCTAACAATTTCACGTGCCGCGGCCGCATCTAAAGCGGCCGCCTTTACTGCTGCTTTCTGCCTGCCGCTTCCTGCCCGATCTTCATGGTAAGCCCAATCCTCTTTTTGGCAAGATCTACCGTCAGCACCTGTACATCCACCACATCGCCGACGCTGACCGCTTCCAGAGGATGTTTGATGTACTTATCCGTAATCTGGGAAATATGTACCAGTCCGTCCTGATGCACCCCGATATCCACGAATACGCCGAAATCAATCACGTTGCGAACCGTTCCTTTTAAGATCATGCCGGGTTTTAAATCCTTCATATCCAGCACATCACTTCTCAGGATCGGTGCAGGCATATCGTCACGGGGATCTCTGGCCGGCTTCTCAAGCTCCGTAAGAATATCCATGAGGGTGATCTCACCGATGCCGAGTTCCTCCGCAAGTTTCTTTTTATCCTTAATCTTCTTCGCCAGACTGCTCACCGGTGCCTTGTTATCCTGCGCCTTTTCAGGATTGACAGCAGTGTCATTTTCTGGCTGTTCCAGATTCATGCCGCCCATGGCCGCCGCCAGTGCTTTCCCCATGGCCGTGTTCGTATTGCGGATCACGATCTTCGACTGTCTGGGCTGTTTGTCCTTTGCTGGCGCCGCTTTCTTAGCCGTTTTTTTCTGTGCGGCCGCCCGCTTCTGCGCCTCTCTGACATCCTCCATGGTAAGGCCGAGCTTTTCTAAAAGCTTCTTGGCCGCCTCATAGGATTCCGGATGGACGCTGGTGGCATCCAAAGGATTATCGCCGTCTGTAATGCGCATAAAGCCGGCACACTGCTCATAAGCTTTCGGCCCCAGTTTGGCAACCTTTAAAAGCTGTGCCCGATTCCGAAAGCGTCCGTTGGTTTCCCGGTAATCCACAATATTCCGGGCAATCACCTTAGTCACACCGGAAACATATTCCAGAAGAGACGCGGATGCCGTATTTAAATCCACACCGACCCGGTTCACACTGTCCTCCACTACGCCGCCGAGAGCTTCACTCAATTTCTTCTGATTCATATCATGCTGATATTGTCCCACACCGATAGACTTGGGATCGATCTTCACCAGTTCCGCAAGCGGATCTTGTAATCTTCTTGCTATAGACGCCGCACTTCTCTGGCCCACATCAAAATTCGGAAATTCTTCTGTGGCCAGTTTGCTGGCAGAATAGACGGATGCTCCCGCCTCATTGACGATCACATACTGCACCGGTACATCCAGCTCTTTGATCAGCTCTACGATCACCTGCTCGGATTCTCTGGATGCTGTCCCGTTGCCGACGGAAATCAGAGACACGTTATATTTTTTGATCAGTTTCTTCAATTCTGCTTTGGCCTGTTCCACTTTATTCTGGGGAGCCGTGGGATAAATCACCTTGGTGTCAAGTACTTTACCGGTCTCATCCACCACCGCCAGCTTACAACCTGTGCGGAAAGCCGGATCCCAGCCAAGAACTACTTTACCCTTGATGGGCGGCTGTAACAAAAGCTGTTCCAGATTCTTACCGAATACGGCAATCGCCCCATCTTCCGCTTTCTCCGTCAGATCGTTCCTGATCTCCCGCTCAATGGCAGGCGCGATCAGTCTGTCATAGCTGTCTTCTATGGTTTCCTCCAGAAGAGGTGTTGTGACAGGATTGTCATTTTTAATCATCTTCGTCCGCAGAAACTGTAATATGCGGTCTCTCGGCGCCTCCACCTTCACGGTCAGGAACTTCTCGTTTTCCCCGCGGTTGATTGCCAGCGTCCTGTGGCCGGCCACCTTACTGATGGGTTCCTCATACTGATAATACATCTCATAGACGCTCTCTGCCTTCTCATCCCTGGCCGTACTGCTAAGACTGCCTTCTTTCATGGTAATATCCCGAATATAAATACGATAGTCGGCCTCATCGGAAATCGTCTCCGCAATGATATCCTTCGCGCCCTGTATGGCTTCTTCCACCGTCTTGACAGCCTTGGCCTCATCTTCATCCTCGTGGACATACTTAGCGGCCTCTTCCTCGACAGGCGCCGTAGTCTCCTGCGCCAGAATAAACTCTGCAAGACCATCAAGTCCCTTTTCTTTCGCCACGCTGGCGCGGGTTTTTCTCTTGGGACGATAAGGACGGTATAAATCTTCCACCACTACCATGGTTTCCGCCGCTACGATCTTTTCTTTCAGTTCGTCGGTCAGCTTACCCTGTTCTTCTATACTCTTTAATACCTGCTCTTTTTTCTCCTCCAGATTACGTAAATACACAAGTCTCTCATGGAGATCTCTTAATACCTCGTCATTCAAAGATCCTGTAGCCTCTTTGCGGTAACGGGCAATAAAGGGAATGGTGTTACCCTCATCAATCAGGCCAACCGCCGCTTCTACCTGCCATTTCTCTACGTTCAGTTCTTCTTTTAACTTTTGAATAATGTCCATAACTCAACTCCGGTCTAATCACTTTACATTTTACTTGCGGCTCAGGTAATTCAATACTCTGCTTTGCTAAAGTATCGGCATATAGTAATCACACCGAACATTTCTCTAAAACCCTTTTCCCTGACAGCCACGTATCACAACAAAATGCCCTTTTTTACGCTAACGTTTATATTATACAGGATTTAGTCCGAAGCCGCAACTCCCTAAAATATTTATCTGGTTTTTCCCTGATAACCATGCTATAATGAATACTACAACAAAAGGAGGCACTATGGATTATCAAACAAATAACCAGTCCGGCGATCCGCGAAACACCGGAGAGCCTTATAACAATACAACAAATGGCCAAAATCCATATGGAAATTCCCCTGTAAACAGCGGGAATCCCTATGGCAATACACCAGACGGCACAGCTCCTTCCGGTAATGTGTCCGCCAATAATAACACTCCCTATAACAATGGACCCGGCAATGATAACATTCCCTATAACAATGGGCCCGGCAATGGAAATCCCTATGGGAATATGAATCATAATGCGGCTATGCCTGACAACGGAAATCCTTACGGCGGCAATCCTTACAACAATACCAATCCGTATAACAATACCAATCCGTATAACAATACTAATCCGTATAACAATGCCAATCCGTATAACAATACTAATCCGTATAACAATACTAATCCGTATAACAACGGGAATCCTTATTACAATGGAAACCCCTATTACAATGGGAATCCTTATGGCAATGTAAACGCAAGAATTGTCAGGCCCATGAAGGCCAAGGGCGACAGCATGGCAACCGCTGCCATGATACTGGGTATCATCAGTCTCGTCAGTCTGTTGCTGCTTCGTATCTATATTCCTTTCCTGTTGGGCGGTGTGGGAATCATTCTGGCAGTCCTGTCCAAGGGCAATGCCAAAAAAATGCTCGGTAAAGCCAAGGCCGGTTTCATCTGTTGTGTTACGGCACTTGTTCTGGACGTGGTGGTTTGTATTTCTAGTGTATATCTCGTATTTGCCCTTCCGAAAATCATGCCGGAAATGATGGATGAGGTCAATGAGATGTGCGAGGAAAAATACGGAATGTCCTACGAAGAAATCATGGATGAATTTTATGAAATATGGGATATAGAACGTTAAAAAGGAGGTTCCTATGGTGATTGGTCAAATTACAAATCCTTATTCCGGTTATGCATCTATGTCTTATCCTTATCTAACGCCATCAGGATCGGGACAAAACGCTGGCCGTGAAGATCCTGTCGCTGCCGTTACGGCAGACGCGGCGGCAGCTCCGGAAGAAGAACGTGTGATCATTCGTAATCCGGGAGAATCCACCGAAAAACGTGCCGGGAAAAAATCATCCCCTGCGGAATGTGAAGCCTGTAAAAACCGGAAATACCAAGATGGATCCGACGAAGACGTTTCTTTTAAGTCTCCTGCTCATATAGATCCTAACGCAGCAGCATCCCGCGTCAGAAGCCATGAACAGGAACATGTGAGCAACGCCTATAAAAAAGCGTCCGAAAATAACGGCAAGGTAATGTCCTGCCGCGTGTCCATCCACACAGATATCTGTCCGGAGTGCGGCCGCACCTATGTATCCGGCGGCACTACCGCTACACAGATCAAATATTATAATGAAGAAAATCCTTATCAAAAAGAAATGAAATCCTCAGACGCTGCCAACAAATACCGCGGTATGAATCTCGATATCGCATGTTGACAGGCATCGGAGTCAGGAGACTAATATGAATACTTTTAAATCTTCCGCAGAACTGAAAGCATCTGCAAAAGAGCATATGTTTGGCCACTATGGCACTGCCGTAGGCGCCTTTCTTATTATCACTTTTATTGTCGGGCCTATCATGGGTATTACCGGTCTTTTGACAGACACTACGACCATACCGGGAACCGTACTCTATTATGCCATTTCATTTTGTATCATGTTGTTCACCGGTCTGTTTACTTCCGGTACCACCTATTTATATTTAGAAATTGTCTGCGGAAGACCGGCTTCCGCCGGAGATATTTTCCGCGGTTTCAGTATTTGCCCCAACAAAGCTATTTTAATACAGGGTTGGATTACGCTGCTTAGCTACCTTGTCGATATTCCATTGATTATTGTAAGTTATAAGATTATAAATGCCAGTGAGTCCGAAGTCATAAAACTTATGCTTCCCTATGCATTAAGTACGATTTTCTCAGGAGTTATCTCCATAATGTTAAGCCTTCTGTATGCCCAGGCCTTTTATCTGCTTCACGACTTTCCGCAGTATTCTGCCAGAGAACTGCTTGCCAGGAGCCGCAGACTGATGAAAGGACATAAAGGAAGACTGTTTTATATTTATGTCAGTTTTCTTCCGTTGATTCTGGCGGCAGTACTCTCCTGCGGCATTGGTCTTCTATGGCTGATTCCTTATATGAACGCAACTCAGACAGAATTTTTCCTGGATCTGATTCAGAACAAAACAGAAGACAGATATTCCTAAATGCAAAATGATTATGAAAAAGGCATTATGGGAGCAGATACTTTTATCTACTCCATAATGCCTTTTTTTAATAATCATTTAACCCTCTACTTATTGATCCACCTTAAATATGCATTAATAAAAGGATCTATCGCCCCGTCCAGCACGGCGTCCACATTCCCCGACTCCTCATTCGTCCGGTGGTCTTTCACCATAGTGTATGGCTGCATCACATAAGAGCGAATCTGGTTGCCCCAGCCAATCTCTTTCACATCCCCCCGGATATCGGACAGTTTCTCCGCATTTTCTTCCTGCTTTAGCATATAAAGTTTTGCTTTCAGCATCTGCATCGCTTTATCTTTATTCTGGAACTGGGAACGTTCATTCTGACAAGTCACCACAATCCCTGTGGGGAAATGGGTAATCCTGATTGCCGAGGAGGTCTTGTTGATATGCTGACCGCCCGCACCGCTGCTTCGATAGGTATCGATACGGATATCCTCGTCCTTTATTTCCACATCCACATCTTCCTCAATATCCGGCATCACATCCAGAGATACAAAGGATGTCTGCCGCTTGCCCTGGGCATTGAAGGGAGAGATACGCACCAGTCTGTGCACGCCTTTCTCCGATTTCAGATAACCATAAGCATTGTCTCCGTTAATCTGAAATGTAACGGATTTAATTCCCGCCTCGTCACCGTCCAGATAATCTATTACTTCCAGAGAATATCCTTTGCGCTCTGCCCATCTGGTGTACATACGATAGAGCATACCGCACCAGTCACAGCTTTCTGTACCGCCGGCACCGGCATTTAACTTAAGAATCGCATTGTTCTTATCATATTCGCCGGATAGGAGCGTACTGATCCTGATAGTTTCAAAAGTTTCTTTGAAAGATGTCAACTCCTCCTGAATATCCGGGATGATTGCCGGATCGTTATCCTCATATCCCATCTCAATCAGCGTCAGGATATCCTCATACTGACTGGAAAGACCATCCATAGTCTCCACTACGTCCTTAAGCTGCTTAGACTCCCGCATCTTCTGGTTGGATTTCTCCGGGTCATCCCAGAATCCGGGGGCCTGCATTTCCATCTCTAATTCCTCAATCCGCTTCACTTTACCTGCCAGGTCAAAGTGAATCCCTCACTTCCGCTAAGGGACTTTCGTAACTTAAAAGCTCGGATTTCATATTATCCAGTTCAACCACTTAACGTCACCTTCTTTCTTAAATTATTTTTTCCCGCAGCACTGCTTATATTTCTTTCCGCTTCCGCAAGGGCAGGGATCATTCGGATACACCTTGGCCTCCATACGTTTCACAGGGCCCTTCTGCAGAGTGTCATCCTTGTTGGTGCCGGTAACCTTAGCTACCTGCTCTCTCTCCACCTTCTGTTCAATCCGCACACGGAAGAGGTTCCTTACGGTCTCCTCTTTGATGTTCTGTGTCATATCATCAAACATCTCATAGCCGTTTAATTTATATTCCACCAGCGGATCCTTCTGTCCATAGGCCTGTAATCCTGCGCCCTGGCGGAGCTGATCCATATCGTCAATATGATCCATCCACTTTCTGTCAATTACTTTAAGCAGAATCACACGCTCAATCTCACGGATTGCCTCCGGCTCCGGGAACTCCGCTTCCTTGCTCTCATACAGTTTCACTGCTTCCTCTTTGAGCTGCTGTTTCAGACTGTTCTTTTTCGGTTTCAGGACACGGGAAGCATTTATCGGCTGTAACGGGATAGTAGGTAAGAGCAGCGTATTTAGCTCATTGTAATCCCAATCTTCAAAATCCGTATCGTCCCCGATACAGATATCCACACAGTTCTCGGTAATATCCGTAATCATCTTATAGATCGCATCCCGCATACTCTCGCCATCCAGCACGCGCCTTCTCTCTTCATAGATGATCTCTCTTTGCTCGTTCATGACCTGGTCATATTCTAACAAGCTCTTTCTGATACCGAAGTTGTTACTCTCAATCTTCTTCTGGGCCTTCTCAATCGCTTTGGTCAACGCAGAATGTTCAATCTCCTGTCCTTCCGGAATACCCAGTGCATTAAACATCGCCATCATCCTGTCGGAACCAAAAAGCCTCATCAAGTCGTCTTCCAAAGAGATGTAGAACCGTGATTCGCCTGGGTCTCCCTGACGGCCGCTTCGGCCACGCAGCTGATTGTCGATACGTCTGGATTCATGACGCTCCGTACCGATAATCATCAGACCGCCTGCCGCTCTTGCCTCATCATCCAGTTTAATATCCGTACCACGGCCTGCCATGTTGGTAGCAATCGTCACGGCACCATGAATTCCAGCGTCTGCTACAATCTCGGCCTCCATCTCATGAAACTTCGCGTTCAGTACTTTATGCTCGATACCGTTGCGCTTTAAAATACCACTGAGTTCTTCCGAAGAGTCGATATTAATGGTACCCACCAGCACCGGCTGTCCCTTGGCATGGGCCTCCTGCACGGCGTGTAAAATCGCTTTCAGCTTCTCCTTTTTGGTCTTATACACGGCATCCTGTCTGTCAATACGTATTACCGGCTTATTGGTAGGAATCGCAACCACATCCATACCATAAATCTCACGAAACTCCTTTTCCTCCGTAAGTGCCGTACCGGTCATACCGGCTTTCTTTTCAAATTTATTAAAGAAATTCTGGAACGTAATGGTGGCAAGGGTCTTGCTTTCCCGTTTCACCTTCACATGCTCCTTGGCCTCGATAGCCTGATGCAGGCCGTCGGAATAACGGCGTCCCGGCATGATACGTCCGGTAAACTCGTCTACGATCAGAACCTGATCATCTTTCACCACATAATCCTGGTCCCGGAACATCAGGTTATGTGCCCGCAGCGCAAGAATAATATTATGCTGGATTTCCAGATTATCCGGATCCGCCAGATTCTCGATCTGGAAGAACCGCTCCACCTTGCTCACACCCTGGGCTGTCAGATTCACCACTTTATCTTTCTCATTGACGATAAAGTCTCCGGTCTCCTCCCGTTCCACGCCCATGATGGCATCCATTTTGGAAAGTTCCTCCATATCGGCCCCACGGGTAAGCTGTCTTGCCAGAATATCGCAGGCCTCATAAAGTTTCGTAGACTTGCCGCTCTGTCCGGAAATGATCAGGGGAGTCCGCGCCTCATCGATCAACACGGAGTCCACCTCATCAATCACTGCATAGTGCAGCTCTCTCAAAACCAGTTGTTCCTTATAAATAACCATATTATCGCGCAGATAATCAAAACCCAATTCATTATTGGTCACATAGGTGATATCACAGTTATAAGCTTCTCTGCGCTCTTCAGGTTTCATATCATTTAAAACGACACCCACCTTTAAGCCCAGAAATTCATGAACCTGTCCCATCCACTCCGCATCACGCTTTGCCAGATAATCATTGACAGTGACTACATGCACACCCTTGCCCTCCAGGGCATTTAAATATGCCGGCAAAAGACAGGTCTGCGTCTTACCTTCACCGGTACGCATCTCCGCAATACGCCCTTGATGCAGAACAATACCGCCGATAAGCTGCACCCTGTAGTGCTCTGTATTGAGAACTCTTCTGGCCGCTTCCCTGACCGTGGCATAAGCCTCCGGCAGCAAGTCATCCAAAGTCTCCCCTTGTGTCAGTCTTTTCTTAAATTCTTTTGTCTTATCATGCAACTGCTCGTCAGACATTTCCATCATAGTGGGACGCAATTCTTCAATCTGATCCACCAGGCCGTTGATTCGCCTGATCTCACGCTCACTATGTGTTCCAAATAATTTCTGTGCTACGCTCATGGTTTCCTCGTTTCCCTAAATCCAATCTTATTCCGGCCTAGTATACCATCGGCTTCTCTTCCCCATTCAACACTCTCAAACCGCCCTGTACCAGAGCCATCAGCTCATCCTCTCCGGGATAAATGGTCACAGGTGCGATCCAGCCGGTCCTCTCTTTCAATCCTGCCGTCACTACCTTATCGTAGGCAATACCGCCGGTCATAATGATCTGATCTACCTTCCCCTTCAGGACACAGGCCATGGAACCGATATCCTTTGCTACCTGGGTGATAAAGGCTTCTCTTACTTCTTCCGCTTTCTTATCACCATTATCTACCATCTTCTGTACATCTCTCATGTCATTGGTACCGCAGTATGCATTGAAACCGCCGCCGCCCAATATTTTCTTATAGACTTCCTGCTGCGTATATTGGCCGGAAAAACACATCTTAATCAACGCGCCGCTGGGTACTGCCCCGGCTCTTTCCGGTGAAAAAGCACCATCTCCATCCAGAGCATTGAATACATCTATCACTCTGCCCATCTTATGAGCGCCCACAGACACACCGCCGCCCATATGAACCACGATCAGATTCAAGGTGTCATAAGCCTTGCCGCACTCCTTCGCATAACGCTTTGCGACTGCCTTCTGATTCAAAGCATGAAACACACTGGTTCTGGGAAGTTCCGGCACGCCGGAATATCTGGATACAGGATCCAGTTCATCCACCACCACAGGATCGACAATGTAAGAAGGTTTTCCGATGGAATCTCCGATTTCTCTGGCCAGAATACCGCCCAGATTAGAGGCATGAGGCCCCTGCACTCCTATCTTTAAGTCCTCTAACAGATCATCCGTCACTGCATAAGTACCGCCCGGAATCGGCTTTAACATACCGCCGCGCCCCACTACCATATCCAGGGAATTGATGTCAAAATTCTTTTCTTTCAAAAGATTTTCAATAATATTTCTGCGGAAATCTTTCTGATCTACGATCTTCTCAAACTGCGCAATCTCCTCTGTGGAATGACGCAGTGTCTCCTCAAATAATAAGGTCTCGTCCTCAAATACACCAATCTTGGTAGATGTGGAACCGGGATTAATGATCAAACTCTTAATTGCCATATGATTGTCCTCCTGTTCTATGAAATCAATTCATCTTGGACATCGCCTCGGCCATAACGGCGCCTAAAGCGATGGAATTTACTTTGGTCTCAAATTCATCGGAGCGGGATGTGAGAATTACCGGCGCCTTGGTACCTGTCAGAATATTGCCGTTCTTAACCTTCGCCGTGTGTACCAAACACTTGTACACCAGATTGCCTGCATGGATATCCGGGAAAAGAAGCACATCCGCATCGCCTACGATCTTTCTGCCCTCTGCCCCTTTATGCTTGGCCGCCGCCGGGTCGATCGCCAGATCCAGAGAAAGCGGGCCGTCTACGATACAGCCAGTAATCTTGCCCTCTTCACACATCTTCGTCAACTCATCAGCTTCTACGGTAACGGGCATCTTAGGATTCACCACTTCCACTGCCGCCAGCGGAGCCACCTTGGGATTGGGAATACCGCAGGCATGACACACATCCACTGTATTTTCAATAATATGCACCTTTTCTTCCAACGTAGGATAGGTCAGGAAAGCCACATCCGATAAGAATAACAGATGATCCACGCCTTCCACCTCAAACACACATACATGGGAAAGTGTCTTGCCGGTTCTTAATCCCACCTCTTTATCCAGCACACTCTTTAAGAATGATTTTGTGTCAATCAGCCCCTTCATATACATGTTGGCCTTACCCGTATGTACCAGCTCCACAGCCTTTAAAGCAGCTGTATAATTATCTTTCTCATCAATGATCTCAAAACCGCTTACGTCCATATTGATCGAAGAAGCCACTTCTTTGATCTTATCCGCATCGCCTACCAGAATGGCATCTGCAATGTTTCTCTCTTTTGCCGCCGCTACAGCCTCTAAAACCGCACTGTCCTGGGCTACGGCCACAGCCACCTTTTTGACACTGCACTCGGATACTTTAGATAACAGATCACTAAAACTTTTGCTCATTTTACCGCACACTCCTTTGTCTAATTTTTCCCTTAAAAAATTGGATAAAAATTCCCCATAGAATCATACCACTATCCCTGCAAAAAGTCAAAAATGTCAATGATGAAAGAGCCGGATTCCCGTAAAGCACATGGTCATTCCGTACTTATCGCAGGTCTCGATCACGTTATCGTCGCGCACGGAGCCTCCCGGCTGCGCCACATATTTCACCCCGCTTCTGTGGGCCCTCTCGATATTGTCTCCGAAGGGGAAGAACGCATCCGACCCCAGGGAAACATCCGTCATCTGAGCAAGCCATGCTCTCTTCTCTTCTCTGGTGAACACCTCCGGTTTTACCCGGAAGGTCTTCTGCCATATACCATCCGCCAGCACATCCATATAATCCTCTCCGATATACAGATCAATGGCATTATCCCTGTCGGCCCGGCCGATACCGTCCGCAAACTGTAAGCCGAGCACCTTGGGGGACTGGCGTAAAAACCAGTTGTCCGCCTTGGAACCTGCCAGTCTGGTACAGTGAATTCTGGACTGCTGCCCGGCGCCGATGCCGATCGCCTGTCCGCCTTTCACATAACATACAGAGTTAGACTGTGTATATTTCAGCGTGATCATGGCGATAGCAAGATCAATCTTTGCCTGCTTGGGCAGATCTTTGGCCTGAGTCACAATATGATCAAAGAAATGCTCATCAATCTTTAATTCGTTTCTGCCCTGCTCAAAGCTGATCCCGTAAACCTGCTTCACTTCCGTGGGTGCCGGAACATAAGACGGATCAATCTCAATCACGTTATAGGCCCCCTTCTTCTTGGCCTTCAGGATTTCCAACGCCTCCGGCTCATAGCCCGGCGCAATAACACCATCGGATACCTCTCTTTTAATAATCTTAGCCGTAGCCACATCGCAGACATCCGACAGAGAAATGAAATCTCCAAAGGAACTCATACGGTCTGCTCCGCGGGCTCTTGCATAAGCGTTTGCCAATGGTGTAAACTCCATATCCAGATCATCCACCCAATAAATCTTACGCTCAACCTCCGATAACGGAAGCCCCACCGCTGCCCCGGCAGGAGACACATGTTTAAAGGAAGCTGCCGCCGGAAGACCTGTCGCCAGCTTTAGTTCCCGCACCAGCTGCCACCCATTAAAAGCGTCCAGAAAATTAATATATCCGGGTCTGCCGTTCAATACCTTAATGGGCAGTTCACCGCCATCTTCCATATAGATTCTCGACGGTTTCTGATTAGGATTACATCCATATTTTAATTCTAATTCGTTCATATCTTCCTCCGTTCCAGATCATTTTACATTCTTGTTAAAAATCCTGGTCTCGTATTTTCCTGTAGCAATTTCTATATACCGTACAAAAAGAGAAACCTTATTCTCCTCATTCAGGTTTTCCCAGACCATCTTGGCGAAGCTGTCAATATCTCCTTCGATTCCCACAAGCGTGGGCTCGCCCTCAAAACTGGGCAGAGGATTGCCGTCTCCCTTATAAGTATGAATAAACCGCCCCTCTCCGGCTTTCGGGTTCTCATAAGCGAAAGTAAAACGGTTACAGGAAGAAGGATCTCCCTGATCGCTCTTTAAGATAGACATGGCATAATTATATCCACCGTTTTCGATATGCAGGATACCGGAAATACGGGGTGTATAGTTGGGCGCATCTGGTTCAAAGGTCCTGGTGCGCAGCGCCTGCTCAAAGGTCTGCTGTCTGTCCATCAATTCATAGATCGTATCTGTCTGATCACCGTTGGTCACAATGGTCTTATTCCCTAACACCCGCACAGGTGCATAGATAATCAAACTGGGATCCTCCAGTCTGGAGGGATCAAAAGCCTGCGTCCTGATGCCCTCTCCGTCTTCCACAAACACACGGTTCCTGCTGTTGCTGCTCCTGCCCATAATAAAGTATGCCATAATGGCATACTTTCCGTCCGCCGACTTTCCGATCACAATCCCCCGCCCCGGATAATCGTTTCCTGCGAGTTCCTCTGCTAATGAAATTTTCTGCATATTCTTCCTCCTCATTTCATGTGAGCCCTGTCAGGGAGCCTGTCTTTCAATCTTACGCTGATACATCTTTTTCTCAGTCACATCATAAATGGAACACATGAGCACTTCACTACCGTCTACCCAGTTCATATTCTTATAAAAAAGGTCATACCATCTACAGCGGCTCTCCATATAAATAACCAGAGTCCCGCTGTCTTGTCCATTCGGGATGCCGCTCTCAAAGATATCGGAAAGCTCATCCTGCTCCAATTCTTTTCCAAATTCATCGCGCAGGCTCCTGTTGAAGAACAAAATCCTGCCGCTTTGTCTGTCTCTGACATAAATGGAACTGCCCACATTGCTGAGCATTTCCTCCAATGCCGCATAGAAACCTTCCAGAGAATTTTGCCAGACTCGCTTCATGAAAATATTCTGCAGCACTTTCACAGAATCATTCAGAAACTTAATCTCCGTCAGGTCCCAGTTGCGGTTATGCCCTTTTACCCCAAAACAGGCGTATATACTGGCTTTGTCTTTCATGGCGACGTGCATTGCCGCAAGCGCTGTAAAGCCCGCCTTTTTCATATCGCCTTCGTATCCCTCCCTGCCAGAGGAAGAGGAGATAACCAACGGCTTATCCCTGTACAGATAAGCCGGTCTCGGCTGATTCCTGGTCTGGTCAAAGGAGGAGAGAACGCCGTCTGCGCACCATTCTGCAACTACATCCATGGTGTCGGAATCTTCCTGTTCCACCCTGCAAAGGTAAGCATTATCAATGCGAAGGAACCGGCCCACAATGCCGAGAACTGTCAGCATCACTTCCTCCGCCGGCGCGTCACTGTCCAGCACCTGCACCATCTCTGTGGTAGCCTCCATGCGCCGCAGCATAACCTCCGTTTCTTCCCAGGAATATCGGCTGTGCCTGCTCTCGACCCATGCACTCTCCACAGACACCTTATGACACACAATCTGCCGGCTGGTTTCCCGTAAAAGATCCAATGCCAGATTAAACCGCTGCAGCGTAGTCCGGCGGGCAAATCCTAAAACGAAGTCTCTGTCTTCCTCAGAACTCTGGTCCGATAACACGGCGCAGACCAGCCATGTAATCACCGGCCTGTCCTGATCCTTGATACAGACAGCCGCATATTTTACTGCCTCGTTCTCCGTATCCTCTACCGCCTGCTCTTCCAGACTGCTTCCTGCTACCCTGCTATACAGAGAATACAGCTGTTCTTTCGATACAACGGACAAAAGGCGCTCCCTGTCCGTCTGTTCTCCCGACATCTGCGCAAGTACGTTCCCCTCGTGATCCAGACACATCGCATAAATTCCCGCCATCACGCAGAATTTATCCTGTAATCTCTTTAATATTTCCGTGTCAATAATTTCGTTATACATACTTATTCGTCTACACTGTAATTAGGCGCTTCTTTCGTAATATGAATATCATGAGGATGGCTCTCCTTAAGAGATGCCGCAGAAATCTTAACAAACCGTCCGTTCTGCTTTAATTCCTCAATGGTGGATGTACCGCAGTATCCCATTCCGGAACGCAGACCGCCCATCAACTGGAACACTGTATCCTCCACACTTCCCTTGTAAGCCACACGGCCTTCCACACCCTCCGGCACAAGTTTTTTGGCGTCTGTCTGGAAATAACGGTCTTTACTGCCGTTCTCCATGGCCGCGATCGATCCCATGCCGCGATACACCTTATACTTCCTTCCCTGATACAGTTCGTATGTACCGGGGCTCTCCTCACATCCCGCAAACATACTGCCCATCATACAGACATTGCCGCCTGCCGCAATGGCTTTGGTCATATCTCCGGAATACTTGATGCCACCGTCCGCAATAATCGGCACGCCATACTCCTTGGCCACCGCATAAGCATCCATAATCGCCGAAATCTGCGGCACACCGATACCTGCCACCACTCTGGTCGTACAAATAGAACCGGGGCCGATTCCTACTTTGACCGCATCCGCTCCCGCTTCAATCAAGGCCTTTGTTCCTTCGCCGGTAGCCACATTGCCGGCAATTACCTGTAAATCCGGATATTTTTCCTTGATCATCTTCAGACAGCGCAATACGTTCTCCGAATGTCCGTGTGCGGAATCCAGTACTACCACATCCACCTTGGCATCTATCAAGGCGCCCACTCTGTCAAGCACGTTGGCCGTAATACCCACGCCTGCTCCGCACAGAAGTCTGCCCTGGCTGTCTTTGGCAGAAAGCGGATACTTAATCGTCTTTTCAATATCCTTAATGGTAATAAGACCTACCAGATTATAATCATCATCTACAATCGGCAGTTTTTCCTTCCTCGCCTTAGCCAGAATCTGTTTCGCGTCATCCAGTGTGATGCCGGCCTTGGCCGTGATCAGATTCTCAGATGTCATGGACTCTTTAATTTTCTTGGTGAAATCTGTCTCGAATTTTAAATCTCGATTGGTAATGATACCGACTAACTTCCTGCCCTCTGTGATAGGCACGCCGGAAATTCTGAACTTAGCCATCAGCGCATCAGCATCAGCCAAAGTATGATCCGGGGTCAAAGAAAATGGATCCGTAATAACACCGTTCTCCGAGCGCTTAACCTTATCTACTTCTTCAGCCTGCGCTTCAATAGACATATTCTTATGAATGATTCCGATACCGCCCTGTCTCGCCATCGCAATCGCCATCCTGTGTTCTGTGACAGTATCCATACCGGCACTCATCATAGGAATGTTAAGTTTAATCTTTTTTGTTAGATACGTTGTTAAATCCACCTGATTTGGAATCACCTGAGAATAACTCGGCACTAAGAGCACATCATCAAAGGTAATTCCCTCTCCAATAATCTGACCCATTTTCTCTCCTCCTGTCGTTAAATATACTGTTTCCAGTTACATAAAAAGCGCAAAATCTCTTTTGCGCTGATTATTCTATCATCAATCTCGAAACACCTTTCTGGGAGCAACACTCTGAACTGCCTTGATCATTTCCTCATTCGGTTCAATGATCACTTTCACATCGCCGTTGCACACCATCATATACCGTCTCTCCGGCTGATTCGCTATACCGGAGCTGTAATCCAGTGTTTTCGTATTGCGGTTTTTATAAGAATCCAGTCGGTGGGAATTTAGCGGCGCCAGAATTTCCATCTGATCTATGGAATAACTGCCCGCTTTCTTCCTCCTGCTTTTGGCCATAACCTTATCAATGCTGATCTCCTTGTCCAAATATAAATACTCATATTCAATGTCCGCATTCATATAAGCAAAGTACGCGCCAATGCCCGTCACCACAGCCACCAGAAGACCCGGCAGGAGTCTCATGCCGATTATCACAAACACCACTGTCAGCATGATCAGAAGTATCTTTAAAAAGGTCATCACCACAGAAGATTTTCTCGCTACCAGACATTCCACATAACCTTCGCTCATCTTATTTCCTCCATAAACGTCTTCGCAATTTCTATCTCTTTGCCGCGAAATATAAAGATATCATATAACAAATCAGGGAAAGTTTCAAGAGAATGTGGCATAAAATGAAATGCTTGCTTTTTTATATTTTTTTAAGGAAGATTTACAAACGTTTCATTGACACGCTCCGCTTTAAAACGTATGATGATTTAAGTATCTTTATCTAATATTACCGGAAAGAGGAGGCAGATCATGTCGTCACAAATGTCAGTCCACGATGAGATCAAAGAACAGCATCAGAAAACAAAAGATATGACTTTCAAGGGTAAATTATCTTATTTCTGGTATTATTATAAGATACACACCATCGCCATTATCCTGGCGGCTGTCTTTATCATCTCCTTTGTCCATCAGCTTGTGACTAACAAAGAATATGGCTTCTATGCGGCATTTATCAATGCCCTTTCCTATGATATGAATGATGAAATACCGGCCGCATGGGCGCAAGAATTTCTGGAATACTCAGGCCTTGATCCCGACGAATATCAGGTCTATATGGACACCGCCGTGGCAATATCCGAGGACTCGGGAGATCCTTATGCCGCTTCCAACAGAGAGAAACTCGTGGTAATGATGCAGGTGGGAGAGATTGATGCCGTTTTCTCGGACACCGAAACCTTTGAAGGTTATGCCCAGGCAGAATATTTCTATGACCTTGCGTCCGTTTTTTCTCCCGAAGAACTGGCTCCCTATAAAGATTATCTCTATTACACAGACAGGGCCGCCATACAGAAAGATAATAACGATATTCTCGCCAATGAAGAAGCCAAACAGGCTGCCCACGCCCTGGATATCGACCACAGAGATCCTTCTTCCATGACAGATCCCGTGGCGGTGGGCATCTGCATCCCCACTGAGGGTAATAAACTGGCCGATGCGGGGTATTACAACTATCTGGCAGAAAATAATACAACTTTCCAGGGACATCCTTCCCAGGTTGTCATGGGTATCCCCATAAGCAATCAGGAACCCCGGCTTGCGCTGAAGTTCCTGGAATATCTGGGTGTTACATCCTCTGCCCAGTGACGATATATCTATTTGCTCCTTATAGCAATGTCTTCCTGGCAGTTTCCACTGCCTCGATCACCCTGTCGCACCATGTATCGAACTCCGGATCTTCCTTCTGACATTCCTCCGGGTGAGACAGCACATAATCGAGGGCCATCCGCACGCCCTGATCAAAACGTACCGTAGTTCTCATATCCGGTACCGCTTTCTTAAGCTTACTGTTATCAAAAACTACGGAAACGGCCTTATCGCCAAGCAGGCTGCCTGCAAAATCATATCCGTATGGGTCGCCAACCGCTGCTAAAAAGTCTGATGACACATGGTAAGCCTTAAGTTTTACTCCTAATGCATCTGCAATCGTTTCATAAATCTGATTCCAGGTAAGCGTCTCATCTCCGGTAATCTGAAAAGCTTCTCCAATGGCATGCCGGTTTCCCATAAGGCCGGTAAATCCTATGGCGAAATCTTCGTTAAAAGTGAGCGTCCACAAAGAAGTGCCGTCGCCCTGAATGATCACCGGCTTTTCATCCATCATACGTTTCACCACCTGCCAGAAACCGTTCTTTCCATGCACCCCTAACGGAACATGTCTTTCATCATAAGTATGGCTGGGTCTGACGATTGTTACCGGAAATCCTTCTTCCCGGTATTTGCACATCAGAAATTCCTCACACGCTATTTTGTCCCTGGAATACTGCCAATACGGATTGGCAAGCGCGGTGCCTTCTGTAATCACATACCCTGCTGCTGGTTTGTGATAGGCAGATGCGGAACTGATATAAATATACTGCCTTGTCTTTCCGCAAAAAAGCCGGTAATCCCGTTCCACATCCTTGACCGTAAATCCAATAAATTCACAAACCGCATCAAAAGCAAGGTCTTTGATCTTCTCCGACACATCCTGTTCGTTGTTCACATCTGCCAGAATCTGATGCACACCCTCAGGAATAACATGATTACGGTTTCCCCGGTTGAGAAGCCACACTTCCCAGTTAAGTTCCTGTGCCAGCCGTTTTACAATGGCAGTGCTGATGACTCCTGTTCCCCCAATAAATAACGCCTTTTTCTTCATCGTCTGCAATCCTTCCTCCTCTCTGAAAGTCGTATCCATATTGTATCACAGACAGTTTCCTGCGTCATTTACTTTCATCGTTTTCCCCATACTTTATTCCCAAGCTTACAAAAGGTCCCGCAGCATCTGGTTCACGGCGCCGGGATCGGCTTTGCCTTTCATGGCTTTCATGGTCTGTCCCACCAGGAATCCGATGGCCTTCTCTTTCCCGCCTCTATAATCCGCCACCGACTGGGGATTGGCGGCAATCACTTCCTCCACGGTTTTCCGAAGCGCTCCCTCATCGGTGACCGTCTTAAGCCCCTTCTCTTCCACATACTGCTCGGGATTCACGTTTTCTGCAAACATCACCTCAAAAACTTCTTTCGCTACCGAGCTGTTAATCGCTTTTGCATCTACAAGCCTGATCAGCCTGGCCAGATTTTCAGGAGAAAAGCGCAGATCTTCCGCCTCCACTTCTTTCTCTTTCATCAGCCGCAAAGTCTCTCCCATCAGCCAGTTTGACACCTTCTTCGGTTCCGCGCCAAGAACGACAGCAGACTCAAAAAGATCCGCCATATGCTTAGACTGTGTAATAATCTGGATATCATAATCAGGAATATCAAATTCCTCCTTATACCGCCTCATCTTATCACCGCGAAACTCAGGCTGTTTTTGACGGATTGCCTCAAGCATCTCATCGCTGACCCGGATCGGCACAAGATCAGGATCCGGGAAATACCGATAATCCTGGGCATCCTCCTTACTGCGCATAGCGTAGGATTCCCCTTTGACATCATCCCACCTTCTGGTCTCCTGTACCACCTTTTCCCCGGATTCGATCAAATCTATCTGCCGCTCTGTCTCCCCTGCTATGGCTCTGGCGATGGCCTTAAAGGAATTTAAATTCTTCATTTCTGTGCGCACGCCGTATTCTGCGGCCCCGGCTTCCCTGACGGACAGGTTCACGTCCGCACGCATGGAACCCTCCTGTAATTTACAATCCGATGCCCCCAGATACTGAATGATCAGACGCAGCTTCTCCAGATAGGCAATCACCTCCTCGGCACTTCGCATATCCGGTTCGGACACGATCTCGATCAACGGCACCCCGGAACGATTATAGTCCACCAGGGAACAATCCTCCCACTCATCATGAATCAGTTTGCCCGCATCCTCTTCCATATGAATCTCATGGATGCCCACAATCTTCACGCCGCCTTCTTCTGTCTCAATCTCCACACCGCCGTTTCTGCAAATGGGCAGATAAAGCTGGGATATCTGGTAATTCTGCGGATTGTCCGGATAAAAATAATTTTTTCTGTCAAACTTTGCATATCTTGTAATATCACAGTTGGTGGCAAGTCCCACCGCTATGGCATATTCCAGCACCTGTTTATTTAGCACCGGCAAAGATCCCGGCATACCGGTACAGACCGGACAGGTCTGCGTATTCGGCCCGGCACCGAAGGCAGTGGAACAGCCGCAGAATATCTTTGTCTTCGTGGCCAGTTCCACATGCACTTCCAGGCCGATGACTGTCTCATATTGTTTACTCATAATAATCCTCCATACCATCACTCTACAAGGTTTCAACCCATGCGGTGAATGTCCGCATTTCGGGAATTCTTCTCGTACTGCTCGTAAGTGTAAGCCGCCCGAAGCAGTTTTTTCTCCTGGAAGCAGTCTCCGATTAACTGCATACCAATGGGCAGTCCCTTGCTGTCCTGCCCGCAGGGAACACTGATGCCCGGCAGTCCTGCAAGATTAACAGCGATGGTATAGATATCGCCCAGATACATCTTAAGGGGATCCGCCAGACTCTCTCCCAGCTTCGGTGCTGTGGTGGGCGCCACCGGCCCCAGAATCATGTCGTATTTGGCAAAAGCCTCATCAAATGCTTTCTTGATCAGCGCTTTCACCCGCAGCGCCTTCAGATAATAAGCATCATAATAACCGGAACTTAAGACAAAAGAACCTAACATAATGCGGCGCTTCACTTCCTCGCCGAATCCCTCCGAACGGGATTTCTTATACATATTGTGGAGTCCTGCATACTCTTTGGTACGATAACCGTATTTAATACCATCGAACCGTTCCAGGTTAGAACTGGCCTCCGCCGCCGCAATCGTATAGTAAGCGGGAATGGCATATTCTACTAGGCTTAAATCAAACCGCTCCACCGCCGCACCTTTCTCTTCCAAAACTCCGGCCGCCTTTAAAACCGCTGCCTTCACTTCCTCATCCAGGCCCTCTCCCAGATAGTCGTTGGGTATACCAATCCTCAATCCTTTCACATCTTCCACCAGAGCACTGGTAAAATCTGTGTCCTCCCGGACAAGAGAAGTGGAATCTTTATCATCATGGGAAGCAAGTGTCTCCAAAACCACGGCACAGTCCCGCACGTCTTTCGTCAGCGGCCCTATCTGATCTAAAGACGAACCATAAGCAACCAGTCCATAACGGGATACCGTGCCATAGGTGGGTTTCATGCCTACTACACCGCAATAGGACGCAGGTTGTCTGATGGAACCGCCGGTATCAGATCCTAAGGCATAGAAACATTCCCCTGCCGCCACCGCCGCCGCGGAACCGCCGGAAGAACCGCCCGGCACATGATCCGTATTATGCGGATTCCTGGTCACCCCGTAGGCAGAGGTCTCCGTGGTAGAACCCATGGCAAACTCATCCATATTGGTCTTACCCAGAATGACCGCGCCGGCCTTTTGCAGATTGATGACCGCTTCCGCCGTATAAGTGGGTACAAAATTATATAAAATCCGGGAAGCACAGGTAGTCAGAAGACCTGCCGTACACAAATTATCTTTAAGGGCCACCGGCACACCGGCCAGCGGTCCCGTCAGCTCCCCTTTTTCAATCTTCTCCTGCACTTTAGCCGCCTGCCGCAAAGCTCCCTCTTTGTCAACTGTCACATAACAATTTAATTCTTTATCCTTCTCTTCTATCCGGGCAAGCATGGCCTCGGCAGCCTCCACCGCTGTCGTTTTACCCTCCCTGATTGCTACCGCCAGGGAGGCGGCAGTCATTTCTGTTATACTCATGTGCTTTCCTCCACATTTCTATATGCAACTTCTCATCTCTGCGGAGAATGACGTTTTGGGGTCATTCTCACATTGTTAAAACGTCTTCGGCACCATAAACATGCCGTCCTTCTCCTCCGGCGCATTGGCAAGCAGCTGCTCTCTTGTATCTCCATTGGTCACCACATCCTCCCGGAATACGTTCTGCACCGGGAAGACATGCGACATGGGTTCTACGTCTGCGGTATCCAATTCGCTCAATTTATCAATATAGTCCAACATTCTGCCCATATCTTTCTTGGCCTGCTCCTTCTGCTGCCCGGAAAGTTCCAATTTGGCCAGGATTCCAACATATTCTATTGTCTCGTCACTGATGATATTTGCCATAGCAATCACTCTACCTTCCTCAACTTCTTATCTTAATATGCACTTCCCGAAGCTGTTGTTCCGTCACATCCCCCGGCGCACCACACATCAGATCCTGGGCCGACCCGCTCATAGGAAAGGCAATCACCTCTCTGATGTTTTCTTCATTCCGAAGCAGCATGATCATACGGTCTATCCCCGGTGCCATACCGGCATGAGGCGGTGCGCCGAACTGAAACGCACTGTAGAGCGCCCCGAATTTATTTTTCAGCGTTTCCTCATCATACCCTGCGATGGCAAACGCTTTCTCCATGATCTCCATATCATGATTACGCACTGCGCCGGAGGACAATTCCACACCGTTGCATACAATATCATACTGATATGCCAACACTGCAAGCGGATCCTTGGTGTTCAAAGCTTCCAGACCACCCTGAGGCATCGAGAAAGGATTGTGGGTAAACCCAATCTGTTTCGTATCCGGATCCAGCTCAAACATCGGAAAATCATTGACATAGCAGAACCGGTAAGCGTTCTTTTCCAGAAGATCCAGCTTCTGCCCCAGTTCCGTGCGAAGCTGCCCCGCATAGTAAGCCGCCCGCTCCTCCTTATCTGCGATAAAGAAAATCGTATCTCCCACTGCAAGATCTGCCAATCCCGCCAGTTCTTTCTTTTTCTCCTCCGGGATAAACTTATCAATGGGGCCTTTATAGCTCATATCCCCGTCAACTTCCAAATATCCCAGGCCGCCCATACCCATATCCGTAGCAAATTTCAAAAGCTTTTCATGAAATCCCTTGGACATTTCCGCATGTACTTTGATGGCGCGCACTGTTCTTCCCTGAAAAGGCTTGAAGGTACACGCCTGGAAAAACTCTGTCAGATCAATAATGCGAAGCGGGTTGCGCAGATCCGGTTTGTCAGTGCCAAAGGAAAGCATTGCCTGCTGATAGCTGATAACCGGATAAGGTGCCTTCGTCACTGTGAATCCTTCCGGTGCAAACCTTTCAAAAGCAGCCGTGAGCACTTCCTCTCCTACCCGGAACACATCTTCCTGGGTGGCAAAACTCATCTCAAAATCCAACTGATAAAACTCTCCCGGCGACCGGTCCGCCCTGGCATCCTCATCCCGGAAACAGGGTGCAATCTGAAAATACTTATCAAATCCCGACACCATCAGAAGCTGTTTATACTGCTGCGGCGCCTGGGGAAGCGCATAAAATTTACCTTTGTATTTGCGGGAAGGCACAATATAATCTCTGGCCCCCTCCGGCGACGATGCACACAGAATCGGCGTCTGGATCTCCAAAAATCCCATCTCTGTCATTTTCTGACGCAGATAGGCAATCACCTGGGAACGGAAAATAATATTGTCTTTCACCTTCTGGTTACGCAAATCCAGATAACGGTATTTCAACCGCACGTCCTCTCTGATCTCCTTGGATGTCATAATCTCAAAGGGAAGCTGTCTGTATACTTTGCCAAGCACCTCCACCTTATGAGCCTCCAGCTCAATCGTGCCGGTGGGAATCCGGGGATTGTAGGTCTCCTCATCCCGCTTCTCAATCATTCCTTCGATAGAAACGCTCATCTCCTTGGCAAGACCGTCCAGCAGGGACGTATCCCGCATAACCACCTGCAGCACACCATACATATCCCGCAGATCCACAAAAGAGACCCCGCCATGATCCCTGATATTCTCCACCCAGCCTGCTACCCGCAGTTCTTTCCCGATATCGTCCTCACCGATTTCCTGTAATGTGACGTCTCTGTAAATGTTTCCTATTGTCATAATAATCTCCCTCCCCTGTAGAAAGTTCCTTAAGATAATATCCTGTATTCCGGAACACAAAAAATCCCGGAATACATTGTCTGTATTCCGGGACGGATATGCTGTATCCGCGGTACCACCCGCATTGGCTAAAAGTAAATTTGCTCCGCAAATTAACTTTGCGAGATCTGCTTCGCAGACTCGGAAGAAAAGTAAATTCCTTCAAAAATTAACAAAAGTAATTTGCTCCGCAAATAACTTTGCGAGATCTGCTTCGCAGACTCGGATATGTCCGCTTTGCATGCACTCATTTGCCCACTCTGCCGCTTAACGCGCGTAACGTACTGCCCTACTGTTATTCAGGCAGTCTGCTCCGGAGTGTTCCCGCTCCTTACTCCCCACCAACGGCGCTCTCAGTCGGTGACGCCGTATTCCTGTCGTGCTCGGCAAGGTGAGTCTCCTTCATAGCATTTTCCATAGTATTGCCTTATTTTGTCTACTTGTATACATGTATAACATAATTCTTTTTAAAATACAAGTGCTGTTGCTCATAACACAAATATTGTATTCAAAAAAATACAATATTATCGCCTACATTCTCTGTAAGAGCATTTTCCCTTTACAGCTTCTTAATCCTGTCCACGGCTTCCACAGTGTTCTCATAACTGCCAAAAGCTGTCAGACGGAAATAGGTTTCGCCGCTGGGTCCGAATCCCGATCCCGGTGTGCCCACCACATTGGCTTTTTCCAAAAGATAATCGAAGAACTCCCAGCTTGTCATACCATTCGGCGCTTTCAGCCAGATGTAAGGCGCATTGACACCGCCGGAAACCTCATATCCCGCACTCTTTAACCCCTCCAGAATGTAAGCCGCATTTTTCATATAATAAGCAACCAGCTCTTTGGTCTCTCTCTTACCCGCTTCGCTGTAGACCGCCTCGCCGGCTCTCTGAATAATGTAAGGAGCACCGTTATACTTCGTACCGTGTCTTCTTGCCCAGAGCGCATGTAAGGACACATCGCCGACTTTCAATTCCTTCGGCACCACGGCAAAGCCCAGACGTACCCCGGTAAAGCCGGCATTTTTAGAAAAAGAACGAAGCTCAATGGCACAAGTCCTGGCTCCTTCACACTCATAAATCGTATGCGGCACATCCGCCTCAGAGATATAAGCTTCGTAAGCCGCATCATAAATGATCACAGACCCGTTCTTGTTGGCGTAATCCACCCACTCCTGCAGCTGCGCTTTGGTAATGGTAGAACCGGTAGGATTGTTCGGGAAACACAGATAGATTAAATCCGGCACTTTCCCAGGCAATTGAGGCGCAAACCCATTTTCCTCAGTACAGGGCATGTAAATCACATCGCTCCAGTTGCCTGTGGCCGCATCATAAGTTCCTGTCCGGCCTGCCATCACATTGGTATCCACATACACCGGATACACCGGGTCGCAGACCGCAATCTTATTGTCCAGTGCAAAAATCTCCTGAATATTGCCGGAATCACATTTCGCCCCATCGGAAATAAAAATCTCGTCCGCCTCAATCTGACATCCTCTTGCCTTATAATCATTGTCCGCAATGGCCGTCCGCAAAAACTCATATCCCAGATCCGGCGCATAACCGCGGAACGTCTTAGCATCCGCCATCTCATCCACTGCCTTGTGGAGGGCACTTATCACGGCAGGAGAAAGGGGCTGTGTCACATCTCCGATGCCAAGCCTGATAATTTTTTTATCCGGATTCGCCGCCGTATAAGCGTTCACTTTCTTCCCAATAGTAGAAAAAAGATAACTGCCCGGCAGTTTCAAATAGTTGTCGTTCACTTTAACCATGGTATCTTCCTCTCTCTTACTGTTTTATATACTACCTTCAAAAACCGTAACCGCCGGCCCTGTCATATAAACCAGATCTGCCTCCCGGTCCCAGGTAATTGTCAGTTCGCCTCCTAACAGTGTAACAGTAACGGTCTCTTCCGTCAAACCATTTAAAATACATGCAACCACCGTCGCGCAGGCTCCCGTACCGCAGGCCAGTGTCTCTCCCGTGCCGCGCTCCCAGACCCGCATGAAAACATGCCGCCTGTCTATCACTTCCACAAACTCTGTATTCGTCCGCTTAGGGAACCTCTCGTGATTCTCAAAATAAGGGCCTGTCTTCTCAATGTCCAGGTCTTTCACGCCGTCCATAAACACCACCGCATGCGGATTTCCCATTGACACGCATGTCATTTTATAATCCTGTCCCTGTACGCGGATGGTCTCATCCACAGCCTGCTTTCTCTCGCATATCACCGGCACCAAATCTGCCGTAAGTTCCGGCGCTCCCATATTAACCCGCACCGTATCCACTTTGCCGTCCTGTAAAAAAAGCTGTAAGTATTTTATTTTGCCGCAGCTTATGACACTTATGTCTGTTTTGTCCGTAAGACCCTTATCATATACATACTTCGCCACACAGCGGATACCATTGCCGCACATTTCCGCCCTGCTGCCATCCGCATTGTACATCTCCATCTCAAAGTCAGCCTCGTCAGAAGGATTAATGAAAATCACGCCATCTCCGCCCACGCCGAAATGCCTGTCGCTGACTCTGCGTACAAACGCTTCCTTTTCCTCCTGCGCCATCTTTTCTTTTGCGCCGTCAATATAGATATAATCATTGCCACAGCCTTGCATCTTAGTAAACTTCATATTGCAGCCCTTCCTTTCTGTTTACACTTTTGATAACAGTGTATCACATCCGGCCCACATAAAAAGCTCATTACATGCGCATATCTATGCAAAAAATGTCATCTGACAGTTGCTGTTCTCATCCACGCATCATCGCCAACACCATTTCCGCTGTCTCCACCATATTGGTACCGCTGTCCATACTGCATTTCTGAATATACCGGTATGCTTCTTCCTCACTCATATTGTTCCGGTTCATCAGAATTTCCTTTGCCTCTTGGATCAGCGCCTCTTCCTCGGGGCTGCGCTGTCTGGGCTGTAACCTGGCCCGGCGGCGCCTGCGCTCAACAGCCTGACTCATCATGGCCACAGTATTGACCAGATCATGAACCTTTAAGGGCATGGAAAGACATATAATATCATTGCCGATACACTCATTTAACACACCGCGGGAAGCCAGAAGAAGCATTTCAAATCCTTTGGGAAGGCAGTCGTGCAATTCTGAATACATCATATCCGACAGCCTGTAGCCGCAGATAATAATCCCGTCATTCCATTCATCAATCTTACTAAGTACCTGGGAACCGGTGGTACACACTGCATTTACCTGAAAACCATTCTTCACAAGAAGTCCACGGACGCCTCTGGCATCTTCCGGTTTGGGCAAAACCACTATGATGTTGATCACACGCTCACCTCCCTCTCCGAGAATTTTCGCGGGCATCAGAAAGTACCCCTGTACTGACTATGCCGCCGCACAAAGGCTTAATAGGTATTCAGATATTCATTGATCTCCCAGTCTGTCACCTGACAGAGATAACGGTTCCACTCCTCCTTCTTCGCCGCAATATACTTTTCAAAAACATGATCACCCAGCACATCCCTGATAAAATCATCTTCTTCCATATAATGAACCGCCTCGATCAGCGTACTCGGAATTTCTTCCATTTTTTTCTCTCTCCGCTCCTGCGGACTCATCTTAAATACATCCCGGTCCACGCTCTCCGGCGGCAGAATCCTGTTCTTAATACCATCCAGACCGGCACGCAGACATACCGCCAGT
This sequence comes from Lachnospiraceae bacterium UBA7086, assembly GCA_002492525.1. Classification (GTDB taxonomy): domain Bacteria; phylum Bacillota; class Clostridia; order Lachnospirales; family Lachnospiraceae; genus UBA3282. The sequence continues at coordinate 47,674 of DKZA01000031.1, forward strand.
GCCAGATAAGGATTGGCGGAAGGATCCGGGCAGCGCAACTCCAGCCTGGTTCCCTTACCACGGGAAGCAGGAATCCTGATCAACGGACTTCTGTTGGTGGCGCTCCAGGTAATATAAGCGGGAGCCTCATACCCGGGCACCAGCCTTTTATAAGAATTGACCAAAGGATTGGTGATTGCCGTCATGGCCTGCATATGTTTCATGATGCCGCCAATAAAATAATAAGCTTCCAGACTGAGCCCCAGTTTATCTTTCTCATCCGTAAAAATATTCCTGCCATCTTTGGATAGCGACATATTAATATGCATACCGGATCCGTTTACCCCATATTTCGGTTTCGGCATAAACGTAGCATGCAGTCCATGTCTGCGGGCAATGGTCTTCACCGCCAGCTTAAAAGTCATAATATTATCCGCCGTAGCCAGAGCCTCGTCATAGCGGAAATTAATCTCATGCTGGGCCGGCGCCACATCATGATGGGAAGCCTCCACCACAAACCCCATGTCTTCCAGGGTAAGCACCATATCCCTTCTGGCATTTTCCCCAAAGTCCATAGGCCCCACATCAAAATATCCTGCCTGTTCGTGCGTTATGGTAGTGGGCATCCCGTTGTCATCCAGATGAAACAGGAAAAACTCACACTCCGCCCCCACATTGAAGGTATATCCCAAATCCGCCGCCTCCTGAATGGCCCTTTTCAAAACATAGCGCGGATCCCCCTCAAAAGGCTCACCGTCCGGGCGGTGCACATCACAGATCAGACGCGCCACCTTTCCCTGCTGAGGCCTCCAGGGAAACACTTCCATGGTACTATAATCCGGATACAGGTACATATCCGACTCCTCGATTCTGGCAAACCCTTCTATCGCATAACCATCGAAAGTACACTCATTTTCCAAGGCCTTCTCCAACTGGCTGACTGTGACCGCCACGTTTTTCAGATTGCCAAAGATATCCGTAAACTGCAGTCTGATAAACTCCACGTCCTCCTCCTCGGCCAGACGTATAATATCTTCTTTGCTATAATGTTTCCTCATAATTTACCTGCCTTTCCCATATACGCAAAAAGACATTCTTATCCTGCCATATCGCAGTAAGAACGTCTTTGTTCTGTCTCATCATAACAGTTGTTTTATGACCTTGTCAACATCTTTTAGGCCTGTTTACTTCTCCTGTTTATTTCTCTTAGCCTGCATGATTTCCCACATGACAGACAAAGTATCCCTCCTGTTCTTTTCATTCAGACTGTGCAGGCAGTCTAAAAACTCCTGCTCGGTAAGACTGTCAAAATCCTTTTCCCACTCCGGTATTGATATCTGCAGATGCTCATTTTCTGTTTGACAATCTATAGAATCCATTTCCATATGTTCCAGAATATTGTCTGTAGAAACACCGTAAATCCTGGCCAAATGATACAATACCTGGACCGACGGCCTGATTCTTCCCGTTTCATAATGTGAGTAAGTCTGTCTGGATACTTGTAACTGCATTGCAACATCTTCCTGCCTATAATGATGCGACTTGCGCAGCTGTTTTAAATATTCCGCTAAAGATTTCTGGTTTTCCATTAGTACCTCCTATTTTTGTACCACTTTGCATTTATAACATGTCATCTTCTATGACCAGGATACGGGAACCGCTCATCTGTCAGACCAATCAGGTAATCCACGCTTGTGTTATGAAAACGGGCCAATTGAATCAAGACAGAACATTCCCTTTACCTTCAACGTGCCAGCGTCAATTTTCTCTCACAATTCATTCCAAAATACGCGCACAAAATAGGAACCCGTCAAAACTTTGACAGATTCCCATTCTTTTACCAAATTCATCTCACTTATACTCGCATGAGTTTCGTTTTACTTTATTCATCCTCCAGGCCATACTCAATGAGCAGACGCTTCTGGAGTTCCCGGTCAGACAAAGAATTCAAAAATTCGTTACTCCGGCCTTCCTCCATTAACAGGATGCCAAGTTTATTTATCTTCAATTCACCTTCTTCCTTTCCTTCTTCTCTTCCCTCACTTCGTATGGTCCTCTCATATTTCTCTGCATCAAACTCTTCCAGCAACATTCCTAACACCTCCGCCCGGTTTTTTAACAGAAATTCTTTTAATATTCCCTTCTCTATACAGTAATCTATCGCTTTGCTCATAGCCTCCTGTGTATCCTTACCAGCCGTCATATAATCTCTTGACGCGGCCACAAGCATGGAATATTCCTCCAGGACCCTGCATTTATCCATCAGCAGTTTATTATGTCCATGGTTGATGTTGAGCATCCGCACCTTGAGCTCCACATCCGCCCTCGCCTTCTTATTCTCAAACGCATCTGACAGCTTCAGTATCCGCTCTTCCGGCATCTCTTTCCTACCGTTGTAAAATACAACACATTGCGGTGTCGGTAACGTAATCTGCCCGCATCCATACAGACTTCTCTCCGCCTTCTCTATCACCAGCTGGTATTCCTGTGCCAGATAGATCAAAAAACGTATCGGCAGATTCGGACTGTAGGTACTCTGGTGTTCATATAAATTCAATGTGCCGGACAGGATATAGGCCAGGTCATTTTTCATCACCACATAGACCGCACTTTCAATCGTCACAATCTCTAGCTGGGATGCATCCTGATAGTCTGTCCCATTCAGCGCATTGTACAGATTCAGGAGTGCCTTCCTGTCTTTCTCAAAAAGATACCGGAAGAGCCTGTCCTTCACAGTCTGCTGTACCTGCCTCCGATCCTGATAATGGTCATATTTCCTGTTCCTTTTTTTCTTCTTTCTCCTTTGTTTTGACATATCATATCCTCCCTATATGTGGCAGGATACAATATATCGCTACGGTCTGTGCCAGCCCATCTTTTCTCCTGCCGTTTTCTGTTATGTTTCAAAGAGAAATCCGACAGAAGCTGTCTTGAATGTGCAGAACGCACACCTGTTAGAATTTCTTTGATAGATTTATTCTAACGGGTTGACAGTGGAATGTCAATATTATTTTTGAATTAATGTTGACGTCATTTCGTTTACCTCTGTTTTCTTTGCACCATTCATATTTTTAGACAGCTGCATAGTAAAACAAATAATTGATATCCTGAATTTTATGCAACTGTGTGTGTTAAACTTAAGTCGTATAGACCTTGCAACTACGGAAGACAAACACTATCAGATTGATTATTGGGCTTCCCTCTTTAAGTCCACCACATGGGAGGAGATTAAGATGCTCGCAAAAGATAACAATTATATCTCAGACGCTACTTCTACCGTCTATCGCCTCAGCCAGGAAGAGATGATACGGCTCCAGTGCGAGGCCAGGGAAGATTACTACCGCACCTAGCTTGGGCTTAAACATGAGATGGAGCGGCGGGATGCGGAGATTGAGAAACGGGATGCGGAGATTGAGAAACAAAACGTAGAGATTAAGAGTCTCTCAACTAAAAACCACGACCTCTCCTCTAAGGTGCAAAATCTCTCGGCTAAAATGCGCCAAAAAGACAATACAATTGAAAGCCTTGCCTCTGAGAATCAAAATCTCTCTTCTGAAAGGGACAAACTCCTTGCCTTGGTATTAGAGCATGGGTACCAACCGGATTAATTTAAATTCTTATCGAAGCATTACAATATAGCCTCTAAATAACAGCAACTCATACGCTATACCTAATTCCCCGGCTATCGAGAACAATTCTCTTAAGCCAGTCAACTCATGACGATTCTGGCATAAACCCTGACAGCCCCGCATAGACTGATAAAAAAGAATCACTATGGGGATATTTGTATGAGTTCTAAAACCAAAATTGTCGTGCTTCACGTAAAAGAGTTAATATATACCGGCATCTTCGCGGCCCTCGGTATCCTCTTCATCATCCTGCTCATCATCATGTTCCTGCCCAAAGAGGAAAAGAAAGAGACCATGTCCACCGTGATGCAGACCACCGAAAACTCCTACGTGCCCGGCGTATATACAACTTCGTTAATTTTAAATGACAACGTTGTGGAGATAGAGGTCACCGTGGACGAAAAGAATATCAACTCTATCCGTCTTGTCAATCTGGATGAGGCCGTGACCACCATGTATCCTCTCATCCAGCCTTCCTTTGAGGATCTGGCCGACCAGATTATCACCAACCAGAGCCTGGAGGGGGTTACATACAGCGATGACAGTAAATATACTTCCATGATTCTCTTAGACGCCATCACCAGTTCCCTCAATAAAGCACTGGAAAATCCGGGGGAAGAGGAAGAAAGCAATTAGCTTCATGAATCCAAATAAGCGAAAATTTTCCACATCACAATAGAACAGGCCCGCCGTCACACCTAAGTGACAAAGCAGGCCTGTTCTTTAATATCGTGGATCACCCTTTTACCTGAAATAAAAACTGATAGGCCGGATATTCTTTCATCTCTACCGGCAGCGGTATCCCCGCCTGCATCAGGGCTGTCCCCTGATAGCACCGTTTACTCTCCTTCTCCTCATAAAAAACTTCCGGCAAAAGTCCCTTGAGTCTCACATAGCTGACCGTCATATTGCCGTGATTTTCCAAGATTACCGCATGAAGCAACACTGTTCTTCGGTCCTTTGACACAAACATCCAGGCCGCGCAGGAATCCTTATAAGGATCTGTAAGCCGGTAATAGTCACCGCCGCTTATCAGCCTCTCATATTCTTTATACTGCCTGATCTGGTCTTTGACCTGCTGTCTTTCCTCTTGAGTCAGCCTGTTTAAAGACAACTCATAGCCAAAAGCTCCTGTCATGGCCACAATACCTCTGGTATGCAGGCTGATATTTCTCCCTGTCTGATGATTGGGCACCGCCGACACATGCGCCCCGATAGCCGACATGGGATAGAAAAAGGAGGTCCCATATTGAATCCGCAGTCTGTCCAAGGCGTCCGTATTGTCACTGCACCAGATCTGCGGTGTATAATATAACATACCGGCATCGAACCTGCCGCCGCCACCACAGCATCCTTCTATCAGAAGATCAGGATACTTGCAGGTTAACCTCTCCAGAAAGTCATAGACACCCAGTACATAGTCGTAAGCCACCTTTCCCTGTCTGTTATCTACGGAATAAACATCTGTAAGGCTTCTGTTCATGTCCCACTTCACATACTCGATATTTCCCTGGTCAAGAACACTGCATATCTGCTCGAAAATATAGTCCCTTACTTCTTTCCTGGAAAAGTCAAGGACAAGTTGATTCCGCCCTCGTACCGGATTTCTCTTAGGATTTAACATCGCCCAGTCCGGATGGGCCCGGTAAAGGTCGCTGTCCTCAGAAACCATTTCCGGTTCAATCCAGATACCAAATTTCACGCCCGCATCATTGACCTTATGAATCAGTTCAGAAAGGCTGCACCCCAGCTTTTTCTCATTGACTTGCCAGTCTCCCAGACCGCTGTTGTCATCTTCTCTTTTGCCAAACCAGCCGTCATCCATGACCACCATATCAATTCCCAGTTTTGCTGCATCCTGTGCCAGCTGACAGATTGTCTCTGCATCAAACTGAAAATAAGCCGCCTCCCAACTGTTGACCAGCACCGGCCTGGGAGTATTCTGATAAGCGCCCCTGCACACATGGTCACGGATACAATGGTGGTATTTAACAGACAAGCCGCCGAATCCCTGATCGGAATAACACAAAATGGTCTCCGGCACTGTAAGGACTTCTCCCGTTTCCAGCGGATAGTGAAACAGTTCACTTTGCAGTCCCATAAGAATTCTTGTCTGATTATACTGATCTTTCTCCGCCTCGCACAGAAAATTACCGCTGTATACAAAAACCATGCCATAACAACAACCGTTATCTTCCGTCGTGTTCTCTCCGGCAACAATCACCGCCGGATTATACTGATGACTGGAACTGCCTCTGCGGCTGCCAATAACCAGACTTCCATGGGCAAGAGGCACCCGCTGCCTGTTACGTTCCATGGCATGTCTGCCATAAAAACTGACCAGTTCAAAATCCCCGGTCACAAAGTCCAGACATGCTGAAGCAGCTTTTTCTACCACAATACCAGCGGTTCCGCTGTTTATAATCTGCGCGCTTCTGGTAATGATATCATCTTCTTCCAACACACCGTACAGCAGCCGCACCTGCACGCCATTTACCGTATCCTGCAATAAGATTTCAAGTGTCTGCGCTTCTTCGCTGTCAGCATGGACTGCCGGGAACCCCGGCAGTCCATACTTACCTGTTCTTATCTCATGTCCAGCATAGCGCAGGTCACAACATTCCGATTCATCCGCATTGCGGATAACAAGAGCGCTGTTTCGATAATCCCCTGTCCCCATAGTAGGATATTCCTGGGGCAATACATCCATGGAATAGGTTCTGTCACTCCCCGCATCATATGGATTTGCCGAGAATCCCCTGTCATAAAATGTCAACAGATAGTCCATATTCCCGGATATCTTCCCACCATAATACAAATGCAGAAGATACCCGAAATCATCTATCTTCATCTGATATGTCGTCTGTTTCGTCTGTATCGTAAAAATTTTTTCATCCTGTTGAAATAGAATCGCCATATACTGCACCAAATCCTTTTACATATTTCCCTGCCTTTACTTCACCGCACCGTTTACAACACCGTTTAAAATCTGCTTCTGGCATATCACATAGAAGATCAGAATCGGTATCAGGGAAAGCAGATAAGAGGCAAATGCCAGGTTATAGTTCGTACCAAACTGGGACTGGAAGTTAAGCTGCGCAAGGGGCAGTGTATTTTCCCCGGAACCCGCCATGATGACAAGGGGCGTCATCACGTCATTCCATACCGCCAAAGCTGTCAGTACCGCCACCGTAGCATGCATGGGCCGCATGATTGGGAACAGAATCTTCCAGTATGTTGTCCAGGTGGAAGCGCCGTCCACTTTGGCCGCTTCCTCTAAGGCCATCGGAATATTCACAAGATATCCCGAGTACAAAAGTACATTCATCGGCATATAGAATACCACATAAAGCAAAATTACGCCAAACCAATTTGCAAGCCCCATCTCCGCCGTCTGTTTTGCAAGCGGCATCATCAGGATAGCAAACGGTACGAACATACCGCTGACGATAAACAGATAAACAAAGCTGTAAAACTTACTCTTCGCTTTATTCCTGCCCAGCGCATATCCCATCAGAGAGTGTACCACAATGGACAACACCACTGTAAGCCCCGTAATCAGCAGACTATTCTTCAGAGAATTCCAGAAATTCGTGATTTCCATCGCTTCCCTGAAATTGTTAAGGCTCCATGCTTTAGGCAAAGACAAGATACCGCTTATGCTGTTGGTCATTTCCGATGGCTGCTTGAACGCAATCACGATCGTCAGATACAGCGGCAGGGCAATTGTGGACAACCCCAGGATCAGAACCGTCATTGCAGATATATTTGTTTTCTTCTCTATCATAACTGCTCCTCCTTTTTACCGGAAAACTTCATCTGTGCCACAGAGACAATCACGATCACAATAAAGAATACCACCGCATTGGCACTCTGGAATCCGAACTGCCCGCCCGACATACCGTTATTGTAAATCAGATAGGATATGGACTCCGTACTCTGCGCCGGGCCGCCCTTGGTCAAAGCCATGATCTGATCGAACACCATCAGGAAATTCTTGATACACAGCACCATATTAATAGAAAAGAACGGAATGATCAGCGGAAACGTCAGGTATTTAAACTGTTTCCATCCGGTAGCACCGTCTAATCCGCCGGCCTCATACACATCCTCCGGCACCGTCTGTAATCCTGAGATATAGATGATGGTATTCATGGCAATGGCCTGCCATGCGCACACGATCATAACACCGATCCAGGCCGAACCGGGATCTGACAGAATACTGGTGCGCAGCGCGTCTATACCGATCATATCCGCAACTGCGGGAAGAATATAAGTAAAAAAGTAATTGAAGATATAAGCCACAACCAAAGAGCCCAGGATATTCGGTAAAAAATACGCTCCCCTGAAGAAACTCTTTGCCCGGATCTTGCTGTTTAATGCCAGCGCAAGAAGCAGGCTTAACACGTTGACAACAATGGTGGTCACCACTGCCAGTTTAAAGGTAAACCAGTAAGATCTGCCCACACGCGCATCCGTAAACAAATCCGCATAGTTGCGAAGCCCCACCCAATCGTAGGATCCAAAGCCCTTAAAGTTCGTAAAACTGTATATCACGCCGCGGATAAGCGGAATGGTATTAAAGCAGATAAACAGAGCCAGAATCGGGATTGTGATCAATAAAAAGGTTCTTTTTCTCTCATTTTTCATAGTCGCTCTTCTCCTTTCCCCTTAATCCGCATTGCCGTGTTCTCGTTCATAATCCTGCACCAGACGGATAATATCTCTGTTGTAACGCAGCCAGTCCGTATCGAATTTCTGTAAGAAAGCATCCACATCCTTTTTCAGCAGGAAAGTCTGAATCTGCGCATCCACTGCCATCTCGGAGGGATAATAGTGATCCGGATAGTCCGTCATATTGCCGGAAGCAATATACTCTGTCATGCCGTCAAGAATGGTCGGCAGTGCAAAATTACCCTCTTTACAAGGAATTGCTGTCTGTGCGTCAATGTATTTCTGAATATTGGCATCCTCGTATAAGAAATCCAATACCTCATAGGCAGCTTCCTTATTCTTGCATCCCGCCAGCACACTGAACTGTAAGTCTATGCCGGAATTAAGCGTATTAGCCTCTGCCGAATCATTGGCCGGCATCACGAAAGAATCCATATTTAAATCCGGGTTCACGGACAGAATCTGCGGTGCCGCATAACTGCCGATAGGATACATGGCCGATTCCCCTCTGGCGAAAGCGGTACAGGCATCATTATATCCATAAGCAAACGGATCGTCCGGTCCGTACTGAAGCAAGGTCAGATATTTCTCGGACACCTCCCTATACTCCTTGGCAAAAGTGGTCTCGCCGCGGTTTACCTGCTTGGTGGCATCTGCCGGCGCCAGATCTACCGCCATGGAATTCCAGGGTGCCAGACAAGTCCAGGTATCTTTAAAACCGAAGTAAAAAGGAAGTATCCCTTCTGCTTCTATGGTCTCGCACAGAGTATTCAGTTCTGCCCAGTTTGTCGGTATCTCCCAGCCATGCTCCTCAAACATATCCCTGTTATACAGGATGCCTGCCGCATTGGCCACATAGGGTACCGCATAGATTCCTTCCGTGGGAACCAGCTCCAGGGATTCATCAATATCCAGATAGCCCTGATTAATATTCTGAAGCCCCTCATAATCCGAAATGTCCATCAGGATTTCCGCATCCACAAAATAAGAATAATTGATTTCTCCGCCGATGCCGATAATATCAGGGTAATCTTCCCTTATAAATCTGGTTTTCAATATTGTCATGGCATCGTTTGGCGAACTGATCGTGAGATGAATATCGTCGTGGGTAGCGTTAAACTCTTCTTCCACCATGCTGAAATAGTTTGCCGCTTCCGGTTTATACTGGACAATCTCAATCTCGGTCTTATGAGAGTCAGATTCACTCCCACATCCTGAAAGCGTCACCACCGCCGCCACACTGCACAATGCCGCTCCAAGGTATTTTCCGTTCCTCCTTTTCATATAGCATCTCCTTCCCTAAATTGATATT
>DKZA01000032.1:0-2026 GCA_002492525.1 Lachnospiraceae bacterium UBA7086
TTTTAGTTATTTTGCGACACCCCCAGTTATCTGGTCAATATAAGGATGGCCGGCAAAGCCTGGTATCCGTTTTTGGTTTATGGAGGTGCCTCACTTGAAAAAGCATCAAAAAAAGAAAATGCATAAAAATGAAATCATGGTGGCATATATCTGTCTGATTCCTTCTATCATAGGACTGATTTTTTTGACCTATGTGCCCTTGGCTGCCGTACTTGGCCTTAGCCTCACCAAATGGGAGGGTGTAGGAACGCCCCAATGGGCAGGGCTTGCAAACTATGTCAAACTGTTTACCACGGATCCGTATTTTGTGGATTCGATTAAGGTAACGATTTACTTTTCTTTGCTGGCAGTAATGGGAAGTATGATCTACTCTCTGGCGATTGCTCTTCTGCTCAACAGAAAAATTCCGGCCCGCGGATTCTTCCGCGCAGTATTTTATCTGCCTTATGTACTGCCGGCAATGGCTGTGTATATTGGATGGAGCTGGCTATATGAAGCAAATTTTGGCCTGTTTAACTATATTCTTTCCCTTTTGGGAATCCATAAGCTGAAATTTATTGCTTCTTCGGAACTGGTTGTTCCTTCTCTTGCACTGATTGCCGTATGGCTGTCGGGAAATTTGATCGTTATTTTCCTGGCGGGGCTTCAGAATGTGCCCAGGGTTTATCATGAAGCAGCGGAAATTGACGGAGCCAATTCCTGGCAGAAATTTGTAAATGTTACCGTTCCGTGTATGACGCCGATTATCTTTTATAATCTGCTCATGGCGCTCATAACCAATATGCAGGTGGTAACGCCGGCTCTTGCGTTGACGCAGGGAGGTCCGGGCAATTCCTCACGCTTCATTTCCTATGTGATGTATCAATATGCTTTTAAGAGCGGTAAGTTCAGCTATGCCTGTGCTATTTCCTTTATTTCCTTTTTACTGATCGGCATCTTTACCGTTATATTGTTTGCTACAAGCAAGAGTTGGATATTCTACGAGGGAGGCGATGATTGATGAGCCGGGAAAAGAGTTATGCAAGTAAAAAAAGACATGAGAAGATAGCCGACACGGTTTGTCTTGTGCTGGTAATTGTAATGGCACTGATCGTAATGCTTCCTATCTGGTGGATATTCCGGTCCAGCCTGATGACCAACGCGGAACTGTTTCAATGGCCGCCTACCTTTTTGCCGCCAAACTGGCTGTTTTCCAATTATAAGGCTGCTTTGGAATACTTTCCTTTTTGGGAATATTTTAAAAATACAATGACGATCATTATACCGTCGGTTCTGGGAGGTACGTTTACGGCCACATTGGGCGGGTATGCGTTTGCGAGATTACGGTTCCCGGGGAAGAAGTTTTTGTTCAGCCTGTGTGTGGGGTCCATGCTGCTGCCCACCATGGTAACCTTGATTCCCTTGTATATCATGTGGACAAGAGGGTTTCATCTGGCAAATACTTATTGGCCTTTAATACTTCCTTATTTCTGCGGCGGCGGTGCCTTTAATATTTTTCTGATCCGCCAGTTTATCAGCAGTATTCCAAAGGAACTGGATGAGGCAGCGACTATTGATGGGGCAGGAAAATTTAGGATTTTATTCAACATTATTTTGCCTTCCATTAAATCCGCGATGATCGTGGTAGCACTGTTATTATTTATCCAGATCTGGAATGATCTGTTACAGCAGATGATCTATATCAATACCTCGGATAAGTTTACGATTGCAATTGGTCTTTCTCAATTTAAAGGATCGTTGAAATCGGATTGGTCGGCGATTATGTGTGCAACCTGCATGTCCTTTATACCAGGTGTTGTTTTCTATCTGATCGGTCAGAAGTATTTTGTGGAAGGTATTGCCCTTACAGGGATGAAAAATTAAAAAAACTGAGTAAAAATCCTCTGTGACATGAAATTGTTACAGGGGATTTAAATATGGCAAAAAAACCATCGACATCCGAGGTTATTCACGTTATAATAAAAGTGCTTTTATTTGCTGCAAGTTATACAATCTGTTATACGTTTCCGTAGCTCAGTTGGATAGA
>DKZA01000032.1:2335-34184 GCA_002492525.1 Lachnospiraceae bacterium UBA7086
TCCTAAGCGGTAGGTCGGGTGTTCAAGTCACCTCGGGAACGCTGGAAACATAGCCGAAAGCCTTTGTTTTAAATAGGTTTTCGGCTTTTATAATATTAAATATTCCTAAAACCAATACAACAACATTCAATATAGGTATTTGCTATTAATATGTTATGACCTTATATTAAAAGGCAAAGAACAGATGGCCCTGTAAGAATGAAAGAGTATTGGTTTTAGATTTTTTATGCCGGTAAATGAAATGAGGAAAATAAAGAATGAAAAAAACGGGAATCAAAGAATCCTTATGTGTTGCTGCAGCATTTATCTTATCATTATGTCTTACCGGATGTGGAGCGGATGTTTCAAATTCCGAAATAGAAGAACTGGAGAAAGGATTATCTGCCGCTCAATATGAAGGTGAGGATGGGTTTGCGGCATTTCTTGCCGGGGGAGGTGCGAAAACAGACCGGGAGGTTGTACAGTTTCTCTTAAATATTTTTTTGGCGAAAGAACAGAGCGGTCTGACGTTGAATACGCAGGCGTTTGGGTGCAGTACTCTTTCCGTACAGAATACAAAAGGCGGTTATTTGTTTGGAAGGAACTTTGACTGGAATAGCTGTGATGCACTTGTTGTTACATCCTACCCACCGGACGGTTATGCGTCTGTTTCCACGGTGAATCTGGACTTTATCCGTCAGGGAGCAGGGGCGGCCAGCGGTCTGTTGAGCGATAAAACAATGACCATAGCGGCACTGTATGCACCATTAGATGGCATGAATGAGAAAGGTCTGTGTGTATCGGTCAATATGATTCAGGATGGGGCAGCTATTGAGCAGAATACAGAGAAGCCGGATATTACCACGACAACAGCCATCCGTCTGTTGCTGAACCGGGCGGCTACAGTAGAGGAGGCATTGGAGCTGTTAGGGCAGTATGATCTCCACGCTTCCATGAATTACATGGTTCATTTTGCCATTGCGGATGCATCCGGGAACAGTGTGGCAGTGGAATATATCAACAATGAAATGATTGTGGTGAAGACACCTGTTCTGACGAACTTTTACCTGGCGGAAGGAGAGAAGCAGGGAGTCGGTACGGCACAGTCTCATGAAAGATTCGATATATTGATGGAAACGATTGCAGGGAAACAGTCCATGACACAGACGGACGTAAGGGATGCTTTAGACAGTGTAAGCAAGGATAATTTCGGGGAGTTTGAGTCTACCGAGTGGAGTATCGTGTTTGATCAATCCGCGCTGACAGCAGTTTATTATCACAGGGAAAATTATGAGAAGGCATATTCTTTCCAAATCACGGAGAAATAATTTGTATTTATATCTGCATCCCCTTTCCATGGAAGGGTTTTGTATAGAAGGGTTACGGGATTATCAGTTCTGTCAGACTTCCGGGACTTCCTTTGAAATGTTGGCGGAAACGGAAGACTTGGCAAAGCAGATTAAAGTAGCAGGGGAAATATACAGACAAGTAAGAAAATTGTTGGCAGATAAAAATCTGGAGACCGTTCAATTTTCTGTTCGGTTTGTAGAACGGATCAAAGCGGACCAATATACGGGAAAGAAACCATTGATTATAAAAAGGATGGAGGATAAGGAAAATGACAAGAATGAATATTATCGGGAAGCAATTTGACGAGGAGCGGGCGTTGTATCATTTACAGAACGCGGATGTGGAAGACTGCGTGTTTGCAGGGCCGGCCGACGGAGAATCCGTACTAAAAGAATCTGTGGACGTGGGGCTTAAGAACTGTCGTTTTTCCCTGCGGTATCCTTTATGGCATGTAAAGGGATTTACCATGGCAGATTCTACCATGGATGACAAGACCCGCGCAGCAATCTGGTACGCAGAAAACGGCAGTATTACGGACAGTGTGCTGGGAGGGATCAAGGCGGTGCGGGAATGTGCGCATATCCGCCTGGAGCGCTGTCAGGTGGATTCACAGGAGTTTGGCTGGAAGTCACAGGATATTACTTTGATGGATACGGATATTGTGTCTGAATATTTATTGATGAATAGTCGGGATGTAAAATTACGCAGCGTAAAAATGAAAGGAAAATATTCCTTTCAGTATATGGAAAATCTGGAAATAGAGGACTCTGAGCTGGACACAAAGGATGCTTTCTGGCACAGTAAAAATGTCACTGTGAGGGATAGTATTGTAAAAGGTGAATATCTGGGGTGGTTTTCCGAAAATCTGACATTGATTAACTGCAGAATTATCGGAACACAACCTTTGTGTTACTGCAAAAACCTGAGACTGATAGACTGCACTATGGAAGACACGGATCTGTCCTTTGAATATTCGGATGTGAAAGCAGATGTGAAAGGCCATATCCTCTCCGTGAAAAATCCCAGATCCGGTTGTATCACTGCGGACAGTGTGGGAGAGGTTATCCGGGGAGATGCTGTCATGAAATGTACGGGAGAGGTCATACTCCGGGCAAAAACGGAAAAAAAGGCGGGATAAATATGTTAAGCGGTTATCAGACAGAGGAAGAATTGATTCAGAATATGGTAGATGCTGGCTGTGGGGAGACCACGGTTGCCGATGTGCTGGCTTGCTTAAAGCAGGGGCAGAAGAAAAAAGGGCTTTTGCTGTTGCAGGGGCAGAGGGAAACTCTGCTTGACGGGATTCACGCAGACCAGTCCTGTATAGAATATTTGGATACTGTTTTGAGCGGGATACGAAAAGGAGATACATGATAGCAGAATACTTGTGTAAGGGCTTGTTAATTGGCTTTATATTCGGGGTGCCTGCCGAAACTTGGTCAGGAGAGAACAGGGTATGAAAAAGATATGGTTGGTAATTATTTCCATGTGTCTGATAAGTGTTTTGGCTGGATGCGGCAGCCTGACGTCAGAGGAGGAACCGCAGCCAAGCTTAGCTGATATGGAGCTTCAAGGGCCATCTATAGAGTCTGATTCCACAGGGCAGCCCGAATCGGTGGAAGAAAACAGTTTTTTGGAGCAGGAAGAAATGAACATATGGATGAAAATTGATAATGAGCCGGTTACCGTGGCATGGGAAGATAATGAGTCGGTCAGGGCGCTTAAGGAGCTTCTCCGCGAACAGCCTTTATTCATACAGATGTCCATGTATGGAGGATTTGAACAGGTTGGTTCTCTTGGAACAAGCCTGACAAAGGAAGATGAACAGACAACAACACAGGCAGGAGATATTGTCCTGTATTCAGGCAGCCAGATCGTGGTATTCTATGGTTCCAATTCCTGGGCGTACACAAGGCTTGGAAGGATTACGGATAAATCCGCCAGGGAACTGGAGGAACTGCTGGGAAGCTGCGATGTGACGATTACGCTGGAATTACAGTAAAGGCTTTCCATGAATTATGTTTGCTAAAGTCATGTTGTGTGAGAGTTTCGGATCATAGGTTATCGAGGCTTGTTTCCAAACGGCTTAAAAATAATTTTGCGGCCTTGGAAAAAACCTGATATTTTTTGGTAAAAAGAAAAACGTCTGACTGAAGCAAAGGAGATAAGGGACGAAACGTCAAGGGATGATCTCCCGCGGTGTTGATCAGCTCATCGATACACAGGGCATAACCGATTCCGGCTTCCACCATAAGCCCTGCATTATAGATCAGGTTGTAAGTGGAGACAATATAAGGTTTTCTCTGAACATCTGTAAAATATGTAGTCAGCCGGTTGTTGTTGGAAGTCTGACTGGGCATGACCAACGGGAGGTCTGCCAGTTCCGCAAAGGAGATATTTTCTTTATTGGCAAGGGGAGAATCCTTTCGCATCAGGATACCCCATGTTTCATGCAGGGGGAGCTTGCGGTAATCGTAGCGGGGACTGATTTCCGGTTCCAATAAAAAACCCATATCCAGAAGCCCTTTATCCAATCGCTCAATAATGGCATCCGCATTGCTGCTGAAAAAGTGGAAGTGAATGTCAGGGTATTCTTCCTGGATCGACCGGATAATCTGCATAATGGAAAAAGAAGAGCGATGTTCACCGCAGCCAATATAGATATCACCGGATATACTCTGCTCATTTTCCCGAAAGGCACTTTCTGTTTTGTCCATCAGGGAGATAATTTCCCGGGCGCGGCCCCGCAGGAAAGTTCCCTCTTCTGTCAGAGTGATTTTTTTCTTGCCGCGGACTAAGAGTTGCTTGCCCAGAAGTTCTTCCAGATCCATCATTTGTTTGGACAATGTGGGCTGGGTGATATGGAGATATTCTGCGGCTTTTGTAATACTCTGTTCTTCGGCAACGGCAAGGAAATATTGCAGCAGGCGTGTCTCAATCATTGGCGATGCTCCTTTTATTCATAAAATCTATTTACATATATTTTATATAGTTTTTTGTTATTTAGCAAGGGGATTGGGGGATCAGGTATGCAGGAAAAAACAACAATCTTTCAGAGATTAACAGAGGAAGGCGTTGATTCCGCGATGTTGGAACGGTACCGGCATTTTCAGGATACAGGTAATATACGGGGGCAGTGCGGACTTATCTGCCGCTTCCGCAGGGAAAAGAGTGAAGAATTACAAAAAGGTAAAGAGCAGCTTGCCTGTCTGGACTATATGATTGCAAAGGTACAAAAAGCCGGTGAAAAATAATAATCCGATGAAGCAAAAAGTGTTTTTGGGGGCGGCAGTATGAAGGGAAAGATGAAAGAGATCATTTTTCAGGGAACAGATATGATAAAAACCTTTGAAGAGACAAAAGTTTTACAGGGTATCAGCCTGGAACTGTATAAAGATGACTTTACAGTCATTATGGGTCCTTCCGGGTCCGGCAAATCTACCCTTCTTTATGCGGTCAGCGGAATGGATCGATTAAGTGAAGGGCAGCTTTTCTATAGAGGAAAGCGTTCAGAAATGACAGATATCGCCCATGCTACGGAAAAAGAACTGACTTATCTTAGGGCGGCGGAATTTGGGTTTGTGTTTCAGAGCACTCACCTGATCAGCAGTCTGACTCTGGAAGAAAATATACGCATGGCGGGACTGATCTGCGGCTCTATGTCTGAAAAGGAGATTCGGAGAAAAACAGACGTACTGATTCATCAGATGCGCTTAGAAAAAGCCAAAGACAGACTGCCGGCACAGGTTTCCGGCGGGGAGGCGCAGCGGGCGGCCGTGGCAAGAGCTGTGGTTGCAGAGCCGGAGATTTTATTTGCCGATGAACCGACAGGAGCTTTGAACAAGGCAAATACAGAGGAGGTGCTGAATCTTCTGACAACACTTTATGCAGAGGGGCAGTCTATTTTACTGGTGACCCATGACAGAGAGGCTGCTTTGCGGGGAAACCGTATTCTGTATTTGGAGGACGGTTTCATTGTGGGAGAATTAGAGTTAGGTTCTTACCTGGGAAAAGATAGAGAGAGAGAATGGAAACTTGCTTCCTGGCTGGAAGGATTCCGTTGGTAGTATGGGTGAATTGTATGAAAAAATGTCAAATGCTGCTGAAAGCAGCCTGGAGAAAGCAAAAGGGTAGCATCTGTGGAATCTTTTTGTTGGTAACGGTTCTTTCTCTGTGCTTGTTTTCTTCCCTGACGCTATATGTCAGCGGAAGACAGTCTGTAAAAGCAGAGATGGAGTATCTTGGATTCGGGGATCTTACCATATGGATAAATGGCGATAGGGGAAATCTGTCAGGAGAAATAGAAAATCTTTCAGATGTGGAGCGGGTGGTATGTCAGTCCCTTATTTTTGCAGGTTATGAGATAAACGGGCGTTATTCTGATAACGAGGGGCAGCTTCTTTATCCTGACAGCTCGGTTCCATACCGTTTTATTACCGGGGAGGGCGAGGAGCTGTCTGTATCGGAAATTGCACCAGGAACCGTTTATATTTCTCCGGCCATGAAATCTATCTATGATGTGGAAACCGGAGATATCATTCAGTTTGAGTTATCCCGCCAAGACGGTACTTACGGGCTGACTGTGGCGGGATACTTTGCAGACGGTTTTATGGGAAGCTCCATGATGGACATGAAAAGTTTTCTGGTAAACAGAGAAGATTATGCTGCTATGAAGGAGATTGTTCTTGCCGCGGATAAGGTGGATGCGCTGGGACGGGAAGGAGCCATGCTGCATATTTTCCAGGATTCGGAAAGCGATCTTTCGGCGTTGGATTTTTATAAACAGATTCAGGACAGGACGGATGTTTCCCTCTATACAGAATTTTCATACAGGCAGGAATCTATTTTAAGTTACATGCTTTTACTGCAAAATATTCTTTCGGGTTTTCTGATTGCCTTTTCTGCGGTTTTATTCCTTGTCTGCATGATTGTGACAGGACACAGCCTGTCTGCGGTGGTGGAGCAGGATAAAAAGGATATGGTGGTTCTAAAAATACTGGGGATGTCCGGAAAGGAAATCCGAAAGGTATACTTTCTGCTGTATGGGGGAGTCATTCTGGCGGGACTGTTTCTCGGACTGACCTTTGCAGGAAGAATTGCCGGCAGTCTGGCAAAAGGGCTGATAACTTCTACAGGAATGTTGGTTTTGGTACAACGGCCTCTCTTACTCTGCGCTCTGCTGCTTATGGGACTGATCTTATCGTTTGCGGCTTTCTTATTTCTGCGGACAGGAAAGATACTGACGGTGGCACCTATGGAGACGATCAGGGAAACAGCAGGGGGTAAACGGGTGCGGACGGCAATCCGTCGGAAGTTTTTGGAATGGGATATTGCCATGCGGGAATTATGCTTTGGGAAAAAGAATTATATAGCATTATTCCTGATTGCTGCCTTTCTGGCGGTTTTTCTGGCTGTGCTCGGGCGGATGGGGACATGGCTGGGCCCAAATGGAGAGGGGCTGATGAATGTTTTCAGCGTGGCGGATCATGACCTGGGGGTGCAGCCTTTTAACAAAGAAGTACCGATGGACGAGATTGAGCGGGTCATAGAATGGTATTCACCTATCCGGGAAACCTATGAGCTGGCCATGGAGAGCGTCACGGTAAACGGGCAGGAATATGAGGCGAATGTGCTGAATGACACCGATTGGTTTCATATATTAAAAGGACGTGCCTGCGAGGGGAACAGCATCCTGATTACAGACACCGTGGCAAGTGAATTACAGCTTTCCATGTCATGATTGCCGTAATTTATCTGATTGCAGCAGTATTTATCCTTGTGTCGGTGGCACTTATCTCTGGGAAACTGTTACAGGCAGAAACGGGAGACATGGCTGTTTACAAAAGTATGGGGTTATCTGCAGGAGGACTCAGGCTGTCCTTTTCTCTCCGTTTCCTGGCTGTGGTGACAGCTGGGGCAGCAGGCGGCATTTTGTTTTCCGCTGTGTTTGCCGACGGGATGATTGGCAGGCTGCTTAAATCATTTGGAATCGGTGATTTCCATTCAGGGTTCAGCCTGATGGGAACAGTTCTACCGCTAGCGGCCGTACCGATATTATTTTTTGTTTTTGCGTGGGCTTTTTCTGCAAAAGTAAAGCAGGTGAGCATAGTAACTTTGATAACGGCAAATGTTGATTAAAAGGAGATGATGGACATGAATAGGGAAAGAAGCAGACAAAATAGAAACAAATGGAAGGCAATAGCAGCTATTTCGACCCTTTCTACATTGATACTTTCCGGCTGTGGAGCGGCTGCGGAAGATCCGGGGGAGCCGCCGGCAGAAATACTTGAGGGAACAAGTACAGATATAGAAGATAGTTCCGTGCAGACGGAAAATAGTGCCGGTATGGAAGAAACGGGTAATGAGGATTTATACGAGGGGGAAATTCTGGCAGATGCTATTTCTGTCCGCATCGGCAGGGATGGCACAGAAGAATGGAATGTAGATATGTATAACAATGGTGCGTCATTAACTATGCTGGATTATCTTTCTGGTTCTGCACTGCTTTTTCCTACCTATACTTATGACGAAGAAGACGGATTTGTAGCGCAGAGTGTAAGAGGGAATTATACCAGAGACAATGAACAGACCATCGTGGATGTGAAGACCGGAGAATTGTATCTGTTTGGCGGCGGGCAGCTTCGTTTTTATTTTAAGGATATGGAAGGGGCCAATATCACGGCAACGCCGGTAGGATATTTTACGGATACAGAGGGATTGGCGGAGGCTGTACAGGAAGCTTATACATCTAATTTGGATGACACATGGGGTGTGGATGTTTACTTCTGGATTACAAGGACATTGTCAGAACTATAATCGGCGGCCGTAATGGCAAAGACACTTCCCAGGATTCTTTTTGGAGTAGAATCTGTGTGGAAAAGGAGGAAAGTATATGCAGTATAAAAATTTCAGAGACGAAATAAAATTATCAAGACTTGGAATGGGAGCCATGCGGCTTCCGGTGAGAGACGGAAATGATGCCTTAGTTGATTATGAGAAAGCGAAGCATCTGATCGACCTGTGTATGGAGCAGGGAATCAATTACTATGATACAGCGTATATTTATCACGGCGGAAAATCAGAGGAATTTCTTGGAAAAGCATTGGCGGAATATTCCAGAGACAGCTTCTATGTAGCAGACAAATATAATTTTCAGGCAGAACCGGATTACAGGAAGCAGTTTGGGGAACAGCTTGCGCGCCTCGGCATGGAGCGGATTGATTTTTATCTGCTTCACGGTGTTCAGGATTATTTTGCACAGGCAATGGTTCAGAATGGATGTATTGCATACTTTGATGAACAAAAGCGTCGGGGGAAAATTCGTTATCTGGGATTTTCTTTTCATGGAACTCCGGAAATGCTGAAGGCACTTTTAAAGCTGTATGCATGGGACTTTGTACAGATTCAGCTGAATTACTATGACTGGTATTTTCAGGATGCAAAAAAATTATATGAGATTTTAGAAGAAGCAGGAATACCGGTAATGGTTATGGAACCTGTGCATGGCGGTCTGCTGGCAGATCTGACAGAGGATGCAGCAAAGGAATTGATGGCAGGAAATACGGAAAGCTCTCAGGCATCCTGGGCTATGCGATGGGTGATGAGCCTTCCAAATGTGCAGGTAGTACTCAGCGGTATGTCAAACGAAGACCAGGTTATAGATAATATCAGGACTTTTTCAGAGGTACAGCCTCTTACGCAAGAAGATCAGGAAAGGATACGGAAAGCCGCCCAAATCCAGCATACCTCTGTGGCGGTGGCCTGTACCGGATGCCGCTATTGTACGCCGAACTGCCCGCAGGGACTGGACATTCCCTTTTTGCTTAAAAATTATAATGAGGCAAAGATTGGAGGCACGTGGCGTATTGGCTATTTAAAAGAGCTGCCACAGGAAAAACAGCCGTCTGCCTGCATTGGCTGTGGCGCCTGTGCGGAGCACTGTCCTCAGGGATTTCAGATTCCGCAGATTTTAAAAGAACTGAGCATGATGTTGGAAGAAATTTAAATCCCTTTCGGAATAACTTTAAGCCTGTGCGGAACTTTTATATATCACCGGTGATACGCCATAATATTTTTTGAAAGTTTCACAGTAATAGCTGGCCCCGTTAAAACCGTATTCATAAGCTATGGCGGCAATATTGCTGTTTGAACCAAGCAGCATGGAAAGGCTTTTTTGCAGCCGTAATTTCGTAAGATAAGTAATCGGGGTATCGCGCAGATATTTTTTAAAGAGCAGGGAACATTTGCTTTTGCAGCAGGCGCCGGACAGGGCAATATCTGCTAAGGCAACATGTTCCATGTAATGCTCTTCTATATAGCTTATCATATTTTTGAGAGAAGACAGCTCGGAAGATTCCGGCTCTTGTGCCTGGTTTTCTATATCGAGATTTTCATACAGTATTTTCATAATCCCATAATAATTTTCCATCAGTCTAAAATAGGATAGGTGCTTTGCCGGAATCTTTCCAAAGAAATCATAAATCTCCTCCAGTTTTTGTATAACGGAGGCGGTCCAGTCATTTTGCGTAAGATACAGATAAGGAACAGCTGAATTTTCCGTGACGGGTTCGATACAATTCTGATAAAACCAGCTATTTTCCTGCAACAATTCCGGAGAGAGTAAAATGCAGATAAATTCACATTCGTTATGTTCCGCAGAAAAGCCGTAATGGAGCTGCCGGCTGTTTACCATAATGCCGCAGCTTTCTGTCAGTTCGATCAATTGGCCGTTCACATTGTAGGTCATTTTTCCTTTTTTTACTACAATAAATTCCAGATCTTTATGCCAGTGGCTGATGGAAGTGTAGTCCGGATAAGAAGAAAGGACGCCGTAGACGACATAAGCGGGGAACAGGGGATTATTATAGGCAACTGTCTCAGAGGAATCCGAATTAAATACAGAGCAGTGTTTTATACTGTTATCCATAAAATCACCTCATAAATGAAAGATTGTTATATAAAAATGGATGATAATGAATGATTTTAATATAAAAAGATGATATTGTCAAATAGTAACAACAGATTATACAGAGAGGATTTAAGAGGAATAATTAGGAAGATGAAGGAAAGAGAAGTTCATGATTTTAATCAAAAATTGTTAAAGCTTGTATTTCCCATTGCTTTTCAGCAGTTTATGCTGGCGCTGGTCAGTGCGTCGGATGCGTTCATGCTCGGTATGCTGACGCAGGATTCCTTGTCAGCGGTTTCTCTGGCAAGCCAGGTTACGTTTGTTGAAAGTCTGTTTCTCCTTGCCCTGACTATTGGGCTTTCCATGTTTGCGGCCCAGTATTGGGGCAAACAGGACAGGGCGGCAGTGGAACGGATTTTTGGTTATGTCATGAAGATTACTGTTGTGATCTCTTTTGTATTTTTTCTGGCAGGATTGTGTATTCCGGGCGGTTTAATGCGTATCTTCACAAACGAACAGCCCTTGATTGAAGGCGGTAAAATATATCTGCGGACAGTCTCACCATCCTTTTTGTTGACGGGTATTTCACAGGTGTATCTTTGCATATTGAAAAATACCGGCAGAGCAGCGAAATCCAGCGTGATCAGTTCAGTAAGCGTGGTGATCAATATTATATTGAACGCTGTTCTTATCTTTGGATGGTTTGGACTGCCAAAGATGGGAATTGCAGGGGCTGCTTCCGCTACGGTGCTCGCCAGAGTGATAGAATTGACATGGTGTATTTGGGAAACGGCAAAGAAAGACAGTGTTAAACTGAGATTATGTTACATGATACACGACGACAGGGTACTGCGGCATGACTTCTGGAAATATTCGTTTCCCGTTCTTGGAAACGAGATTGTCTGGGGTGTTGGTTTTACCATGTATTCGGTTATTATGGGGCATTTGGGGTCGGACGCGGTTGCGGCTAATTCCATTACCAATATTGTGAAAAACCTTGTGGCCTGCTTTTGTCTTGGGCTCGGAAGCGGCGGCGGGATCATGATCGGTAATGCGCTCGGTGCAGGCTGCTTTGATCAGGCCAAAGAATATGGAAGTAAGCTTTGCAGACTATCTATTTTGTGCGGTGTGGCATCGGGCATGGTAATGCTTGTCTTTAGTCCGTTAATTTTTGCCGTGACAGATTTGAGCCCTGCGGCGGATACATACCTGAAATGGATGCTTATTATGTGTTCCTGTTATATGGTGGGAAAATCCGTAAATTCAACCACCATTGGCGGTATTTTTTGTGCAGGCGGGGATTCCCGGTTTGGCTTTCTCTGTGATACGATAACGTTATGGTGTATTACGGTTCCACTTGGATTTCTGGCAGCTTTTGTCTGGCACCTTCCTGTGGTTTTGGTATATCTTATCGTTAATCTGGATGAATTTGTAAAGTTGCCGGCAGTCTATCGGCATTATAAAAAATATAAATGGGTCAAAGACCTTACCGTGAGTGACAATGCATGATAAAAAATTTGAAAGAAGAACATAGGTTAAAGTAAAGAAAATAAAATCAAATATATAGAGGAAAAAGGAGGAAAACTGGAATGACAAATAGGCAGCGCAGGGATGCAGGTATGGCTTATATTTCGGATGATGCAATTTTTGAGGAGCAGCTTGTATGCAGGAAAATCCTGCAAAAACTGAATTTTATGGACCGTGCGGATTTTGCGGGAATCAAGGAGACAGTAAAGGAACTTTTCGGGAAATCTGAAGACGCCTTTGTAAATCCGCCGTTCTACTGTGATTATGGGAAACATATTGAAGTAGGCAAAAATTTCTTTGCAAATTATAACTGTACGCTTTTGGATGTGGCCAGGATCAGGATTGGCGATAACTGTCAGATGGCGCCCAATGTAGCGATATATACGGCAGGACATCCCATTCACCCAGTCAGCCGTAATTCTGCATATGAATACGGCAAGGAAGTGACGGTCGGGGATAACGTATGGTTCGGGGGAAACACGGTCGTATGTCCAGGCGTCTGCATAGGAAACAACGTGGTGATCGGCGCGGGAAGTGTCGTGACAAAAGATATTCCGGACTGGTGTATCGCAGCAGGCAATCCATGCAGAGTGATCCGAAAGATTACGGAAGAGGACAGACGGAAACTGTTCCGTGACGAGGAAATAGACGACGAGGCGTGGCAGGATATTCTGGAACGGATGACGTTTTAGTCTGGACAGAAAAGATTTATGAAGCGGGGCTGAAAGAATGATCAGGCAAATTCAGTATTTTCAATCGGTTGTCAGAAACAATAGCTTTGCGGAGGCTGCCGAAGAATGTCATATATCACAGTCAGCTATTTATCAGCAGGTACAAGCATTGAAACGTGAGCTTGGTTTCCAGCTGCTGGAAAGAAAAAACCATGAATTTACACTTACCTGTGCGGGGGAGTATTTTTATAAAAACAGTCTGGTATGGATTGCCGATTATGAACGTATGTGCAGGGAGGCGGCCAGACTTTCCGACCATGAGCAGGCGGTATTGAAGATTGGCTGTCTGCGCTGTTACAGCGGGCAGGAATTTCGTCTCGCGTTGGAAGAGTTTTCATTGAAATATCCTGATATTTCGGTGAAGGTTGAATATGGAAATCATGAAGAATTATACAGACTGCTTCAAACGGGCGACGTTGATCTGGTTCTGAATGATCAGCACAGGGAATCTTCGGATGAATATATCAACCTGCCTTTGATGGTCGGAAATGAGTATATTGAGATTGCGGCCAGAAATCCTGTTGCTATATTGTCATCTGTTACGCCGCAGGAGTTAAAGAATATGCCGTGTATTCTTGTTTCCTCCAAAGACCAGCAGGAAGCTGAGCGAGAGTATTATCAGGGAGTGCTTGGTATTCAGGGGGAGTTCCTCTATGCGGAAAATCTGAAAGAGGCCCGTCTTATGGTGATAGAGGGACAGGGATTCATGCCGGTGGAGGGTGTAAGGCAGACTGATAGCTTTGGCCCGTCTATCAGCTTTAGGACATTAAAAGGGCTGCAGCTTCCTTCAAGGCAGACGGACAGTTTTGGCTCATCTATCAGCCGTATTCCTCTTTTCCGGGGAGACTCACAGATGAAGCGTGATTATTGCGCCTTTTGGAAAAAGGATAATTCCGGTTACTATGCAGAGAAGTTTGCCGATATGCTGAAAAGAAAATTTGGATAAGATATAATAATCGGCAAACTATCATTCATTGCCAGTCCTAAGGATATATGCTATTATAATATAAAACTGCAAGTGGTTGTTGGAAGAGGTATGATGCCATAGCAGGCAGGAAAGTTGGCCATGAATTACATTATTCTGGATTTAGAATGGAACCAAAGCAGCAGCGGGGAAGAAGAAGTGGTAAAAGTACTTCCCTTTGAGATCATTGAAATGGGTGCCATCAAATTAAATAGTGATAAGAAGATGATTGATGAGTTCTCGGAGTTAATTAAGCCGCAGGTATATCATGAGATGCATCACATTACGCGAAAGCTGATTCATTTGCAGATGGAACAGTTGGAACAGGGGGGACTATTTACTGATGTGATAAAGGAGTTCTGGAATTGGTGCGGAAAGGATTATATCTTTTGTACCTGGGGATGCCTGGATCTGGTAGAATTACAGAGAAATCTCAGATATTATGGATTGGAACCGATGGCGGAAGGACCCTTTGCGTTTTTGGATGTGCAGAAGCTGTTCAGCATTGCCTATGAGGATAAGAAATCGAGACGGACATTGGAGTATGCCATAGATTTTCTTCATATCGAAAAGGATATTCCTTTTCACAGAGCGTTCAGTGACGCTTATTATACAGCGAAGATTCTGACAAAAATTCCGGATGCTGTGATGAGAAATTACTCTTTTGACGTATTTCATCTTCCTAAAGATAAAGATTCGGAAGTAAAAGTCATTTTTGACGATTATGCAAAATATATTTCCCGTGAGTTTGCGGACAAGGCGGCAGCAGTAGCGGACCGAAAGGTGATGAGTACCAGATGTTATCTGTGTCATAAGAACCTGCGCAGAAAGATTCGCTGGTTTACCCCGAACGGCAAGCATTATTACAGTGTATCTTACTGTGATCAACATGGTTACATGAAAGCCAAGGTACGTCTGCGCAAGGCCGAGGATGACAGGGTCTATGTGGTGAAAACAGAGCGGTTTATCACGCAGGAGGAAATGGAGAATCTGCGGGCGAAGCAGGAGAAATCCAAAGTACAGCATAAAGCGAAAAAGACTGTAGAGAAAGAATATAAAAAACAAGAGGGTATTCGTTGATTGTAATAATAGACGGATACCCTCTTTCTTTACTAAAAATCAAAATCATCAAAATCGGAACGCACATACGATCTGCGCCGTTGTTTGCGTTGAATACGGTTATTTCTGCGTCGGGCTGTTTTTTTGTTGGAAGTCAATGCGTGCAGGATAAATACCAAAATGAGTACAGCCGCCAGGATTAAAATGGTAATCAACACTTTCTTGACATTAATAAAGATAGTGTCCCGTTCTTGTGCAGGTTCCGCGTCTGGTTCGGGCGCCGCTTTTTCCACGCTCACGTCGGTGGTTGTCATGTTGGTGTCAAATTCATAGGTGCTGCCGGATTCTGTGACCAGATCCAGATAAGCGCTTCCCACATACATGCCATGGTAGGAATAACGGATCTGTGCCACACGGTTTTCATCGGCTATATTATAGTCTATCTCAGAATCTAAGTCCGAGAAGGAGATGACATTAGGAACGATCACATAACTGTCGGTATCTAAAGAGAGGATCGGTTTGGAACTGCCGAAAATATCGTCTCCTATCTGTAGAAATCCAGTTGCTTCAATATTGTAACGATCCTCATTTTCTGAAATATTCATTACCTGGAAATTGTGAAAACCGTAATTAAAGAGTTCTTCCGTATCTGTAAATTGTGCCGGAGATTCTTCTTTGAAAACAACACAGACCAGACGCATACCGTTTTGTTCCGCGCAGGTTACAAGAGTCTGGCGGGCCTGATCCGTATATCCCGTCTTGCCTCCCAATACACCATTGTAAGGAATCTCCCCGGTGACCAGCTGGTGCTTATTCTTTAAATAGAAATCGTCCGGCTGTGTACTGGTAGGCTCGAAGTGATAGCGTGCGGTATTACCGATCTTGCACAGCATTTCATTTTGGAAAAAGAGGCTGGAGATTAAGGCAAGATCGTAAGCACTGGTGTAATGGTCATCATCATGAAGTCCGTTTGTATTGACAAAGTGGGTATCTTTACAGCCAATCTCCTGGGCGCGTTCATTCATCAGTGCCACAAAGTCGTCTATGGAGCCGGATACATATTCGCCTACGGCGTTGGCTACTTCATTGGCGGAACCCACCAGGATTCCATAGAGACATTCTTCCAGGGAGATAGATTCTCCCTCATCCATCCCCATATTGGAGCCGCCTACCGGCACGGTAAAAACGGCGTCATGGCTGAATGTCACCATATCGTCGAGGTTGCCCCGTTCCATAGCCAGCAGACAGGTCATGATTTTGGTGGTACTGGCTGGATAAAGACGTTCATGAATGTTTTTAGAATAAAGAATTACGCCTGTGTTGGCATCCATTAAAATAGCTGACTGCGCGCCAATCTGTGGACCGACGGGCCAGTTATCAATATCATTAGATTGGATGGGGAGCAGCTTGCGGGCTTCGGCTTCTGCCGCCAGTTCCTCTGCGGTAGCATAAGCGGTGAGGGTATCTGTATAAAAGCTGCATAAAAACAGTAAGATTGTCATAAACAGCGTAACGCCTCTTACTGCTTTTCTTTTTTTATATTTATATAATGAAAACATATTGGGAAACCTTCCTTTTATGGTAACAAGTATATGTCAAAATCGGTTGTTTATGAATCCTATCATACACCATTTTCCTCAAAAACTGTAGACTGTTCACAAAAAAATCAAAATGGTGTAGAATATTGGATAGAAATGGAAGGTGTTTTGAATTTATATTATATATAGAAGACAGGGTGTGATATATGAGACTCAGGAACATAACAGGGTCGCGGGAGATAATTGCAGACTGCGATTATGTGGTACATGAGCCCAGGGAGCATAAAGGGCAATGGAATGAAGTGTTTGGAAACGATAATCCGATCCGCATAGAGGTAGGTATGGGAAAGGGCAGATTTATTATGGATCTGGCCAGGATGAATCCGGATATAAATTATATCGGGATTGAAAAATATTCCAGTGTTTTATTGCGGGG
Source organism: Lachnospiraceae bacterium UBA7086 (assembly GCA_002492525.1). Taxonomy (GTDB): domain Bacteria; phylum Bacillota; class Clostridia; order Lachnospirales; family Lachnospiraceae; genus UBA3282. The sequence goes on from DKZA01000032.1 coordinate 18,828, forward strand.
GATTCAGAAGATGGAAGCCGATCCGCTTAAGAATCTTTACTTTATCCGTATGGAGGCGGAAGAAATTACAGAGGTATTTGGAACGGGAGAAGTGGATAGGATATATCTGAATTTTTCAGACCCCTGGCCCAAAGACCGGCACGCCAAGAGAAGATTGCCTTCCCGTGAATTTTTACGTCGATATGATGAGATACTAGTACCGGAGGGCATGATTGAGTTTAAAACGGACAACCAGGATTTGTTTCGGTTTGCGTTAGAAGAGCTTGAGCCGGCAGGATGGCATTTGGATCAGATGACGGAGGATCTGCATCATGATGTGCAAATGATGCAGGGTAATGTGATGACGGAATATGAAGAGAAATTCTCTTCCAAGGGCAATCCGATTTATAAATATATTATCTCGCGGTAGTCCTGAGACTGGGACAAGCCAAGGGAATAAAGAATAAAAAATAAAGGAGAAAACAGTATGGAGTACAAATTTACAGCGGCAAATTTTGAGAGTGAGGTTCTGGATTCAGAGATTCCGGTTCTGGTGGATTTTTATGCAGACTGGTGCGGGCCATGTAAGATGATGGCGCCGGTCGTGGAGGAACTTGCGAAGAAGTATGATGGCAGGATGAAGATAGGGAAGTGTAATATTGATGAAGAAGACGGACTTGCCAGGTTATATCGCGTTATGTCCATTCCGACCATGAAGTTTTTTGTAAAGGGGAAGGAAGAGGGTACTATTGTGGGGGCAGTTCCGCAGGAAGAATTAGAAGCACAGATTGCAAAAGTTTTATAATATTTACAGATTTAAAAATCCCGGGCAGCTCACTGTTGTGAAATAACGTGGAGCGGCCCGGGATAAATTTGTCGCCGTTTCAGGCAGTTTCGGTTTGTGCTTTATCTTCTTTCGCATATAAAAGCTTCAGAAGGATAGGCGTCGTAAAAGAAGATACCAGGATCAATAAAATGACTGCCGTAAAATAATCCGCAGTCAGGAGTCCTGCGGCCATTCCCTTTTGTGCCACGATCAGCGCTACTTCGCCGCGGGTCATCATACCGACTCCGATTTTGAGCGAATCAGAGAAACTATAACGGCAGAGTCTGCTCATCAGGCCGCAGCCAAGAACTTTCGCCAGAAGGGCTACAATGACAAAGCAGATACAGAAAGCGATCATGGTGCCGTCTATGGCGTCAAAAGAAGTTTTCAGACCGATGCCGGCGAAGAAGATGGGGCCGAATATCATATAAGAACTGACATCTACTTTTCGTTCTATGTAAGAATTATCGCTAAGGTTGCACAGTACGATACCGGCTACATAAGCACCGGTAATATCCGCAATCCCAAAGACCTTTTCTGCCAGATAGGACAGAAGAAAGCAAAATGCCAGAGAAGCGATGGGGATTCGTCTGGTGTGGGGATAACGGTTGTCCAGGATGAGAAAGATCTTAAATACAATAAATCCCCCGATTACGGCCATGATAAAGAAGGCAATGGTCTTTAGAATTACCATACTTGGATGGGAATCGGGATTTTTAAACCCAATCACGAAAGTAAGTACAATAATACCGATCACGTCATCAATAATAGCAGCGCTAACGATAGTCGTTCCGGCTTTACTCTTTATTTTACCGAGTTCCTGCAGGGCAGCTACGGTAATACTTACGCTGGTAGCGGTCATAATGGTGCCCATAAAGACGGCTTTATAGAAATTCTCGCTTCCCCAGGGGGAGGTGCCATAGAATCCCATATACAGAAGAGCGCCCATAACTAACGGTACAAATACACCGGCACAGGCAATCAGAAAGGCAATAGGACCTGTCTTGACCAGTTCTTTTAAGTCTGTTTCAAGACCTACTTCAAACATTAAGATAATGACGCCGATTTCCGCCATCTGTGAAATAAATTCTGTCTGAGTAACCCAGCCGAGGACACATGGTCCTACGATCAGGCCGGCCAGAATCTGTCCCACTACCTGAGGCGCTTTACATTTTCTTGCCAGAATCCCGAATACCTTGGCAAAGAACAGGATAATTGCCAGATCCAAGAATACGTTATATGTTTCCATAATATTCCCTCCCCGTAAGAATAGTTCTATCGGTAATTCTATCCTTAAATAGTTATAGTCTCAAAATGTTATAATGTCAACGTAAAGAATGGAAAATATCATGTATTTATGGTATTTTTATTGATAGGATGTAATGGGTATACAGGGAGAGGATAAGGGGGTTACTATATGAAAATGAAACAAAATCCGGTTTTGTATTCTGATTTTCCGGATCCGGATATTATCAGGGTCGGCGATACCTATTATCTGGCAAGTACCACTATGCATTTCATGCCGGGCTGCGATATTCTGCGTTCTTATGATCTGATGAACTGGGAATTTGTGTCCCATGCCTATGAGACACTGGAAGATACTCCCGGGCACAGGTTGGAAGGAGGAGAACATGTCTATGGGCAGGGTATGTGGGCGCCGTCTTTCAGGTATCATCAGGGGATATTTTATATCTGTTTTACGGCGAATGATACGCACAAGACCTATCTTTTGATGGCGGGGAATCCTGCCGGGCCATGGAAAATAACGAACATAGAGGGATTTTATCATGACAGTTCGTTGTTCTTTGATGACGACGACAAAATTTATATTGTGCATGGTAATACCAAGTTATATTTGACACAGCTGCGCCCGGATCTTAAAGGTCCCCTTGAGGGAGGGCTGCACAGATTGATCGTGCAGGATACCGGGAAGCTGCATCTGGGCTACGAGGGCTCTCATCTGTATAAAAAAGACGGCAGATATTATCTGTTCACTTGTCATATTCCGGCATCCGGCAGTGAGAGAAAAACGGAAGATTGTTTTATTGCAGATTCTCTGGAAGGGGAATTTAGGGGAAAATGTATTATAGATGACGATATGGGGTATCACAACCTGGGCGTGGCTCAGGGCGGTATGGTGGATACGCCCTGGGGAGATTGGTATTTATTTATGTTTCAAGACAGGGGTGCCCTTGGCAGGGTGCCTGTGATAATGCCTATGGATTTTGACAAAGACGGATATCCGGTCATTGGAGGAAACGGCGAGGTTCCATCTTATGTGTCAATTCCAAGTACCAGAGCCGCTTATGCATATCAGCCGCTAAATGGGGATGATGATTTTGTGTATCAGCCGGATGAAAAGGGTCGGGTGCATTTAAAGCCTTTCTGGCAGTTTAGTCATAATCCTGTAGACAGCCTCTGGTCGGTGACAAAACGGCCGGGAGCCCTGCGGATTACTTCGGGAGAGTTAAGCAGCAGTCCGGTTCTTGCCCATAATGTCCTGACACAGAGAAGCTTTGGGCCGGAGAGTTCGGCCTGGGTGACTGTGGACGGAAGCGGGATGAAAGACGGGGATTATGCGGGAATCAGTGCCTGGATCGGATGTTACGGGGCAATCGCACTGACGAAGGATGGGGGAACGTATTATCTGGTGATGTTTGCCAAACCGGCACTGGATGAAACAGTGTATGCAGACCGGGATTTTACGGATCCGCCTGTGGAATATGAAAGAATCCCGGTAGAAACTTCCTGCGTGACTTTGAAAGTACATGGGGATTTTCGGGATAAGAAGGATGAGGCGGATTTTGCTTATGAATTAAACGGGATTTGGAGGCCTTTGGGAATCCGTCAGAAGTTGTATTTTAAGATGGATCATTTTACGGGATGCAGGTTCGGGCTTTTTATGTATGCTACGTGTCAGACAGGGGGAACCGTGGATTTTATGAAGTTCAGATATCAGGTTGGGGGAGAGGATGAATAGCTACCGTGGTAAGATGCAGAATATTATGAATGATTTTAATATTAAGAAGAAGTTGATCATCCTATATGTTTTCTGCATGATCATACCGTTAGTTTTGACGGACAGCATCATACTGTATATATTATATGATGCGGAAAAAAAGGAACAGATTTATGAGTTTGAGAACATAGCGAGCGCCGTCAGGTATGGCCTCGAGTACACTTTTGAGGAAGCCGTTAATGGGATGAATGATATCTATGTGGACGGAGACATTAATGACTTTCTGAATGAAGAATATCAGAATGGATATGATTTTTACAGTGCCAGTGTGGAGTTATCCAAAAAGTCAACTTTAGATCTGCTGAAAGGATATGAGATTTCTAATGTTGTCATATATGCAGATAATGATACCATCGTAAATGGCGGACATTTTTACCGTCTGTCGGAGGCGGAAAATACGGAGTGGTATCGGGAATACATAGAATCGGGAAGGAATTTGACTTTTTCTTTTTATTATATTGGAAAGTCGGATATGTCGGCGACTTCCTTGCGGAGGATTTCCCTGGTCAGGCATCTGGATTATTTTAAGAAAGAGGGTTGCGAGAAAATTCTCAGGATAGATCTGGATTATAATAAAATAACCAGAAAACTGATGCTGGCAAATTATGGGTATGGTATTTATGTGTGTCAGGGAGACCGGATTTTATTCTCCAATGAGGGACATTCCAGCAGTCATGAGGATTTTCATAAACTTACAGGAAAAGAGCCGGTAGCGTATAAGAGATCTTTTTCGATGTATGGGCAGGATATAGACATTCTGGTCATGAAACCGCAAAGCTCCGTGATCAGACAGTTAGAGAAGCATATGCCTCTGATTATTTTTCTGGTGGTGGCGAATTTATTCTTACCGGTAGTGATGGTCTCCACTGTCAATAAATCTTTTACTCAGAGATTATGGGAGTTAGGGGCTGCTTTTGATCAGGAACGGGAAGGGCACCTGCAGGGAATTGAGAATGTAAGGGGCAAGGATGAGATTGGAATCTTAATGCAGAATTATAACCGCATGGTAGAGAGAATGAACGATCTGATTCAACGGGTGTACAAGGACAGACTGGAAAGGCAGGAAATAGATCTTGCCAGACAGAACGCCGAACTTCTGGCATTACACAGTCAGATCAATCCGCATTTTCTTTTTAATGTACTTGAAAGTATCCGGATGCGCTCTGTGATCCAGGGAGAAGAAGTGACGGCCCGGATGATTGAGAAGCTGGCCATACTGGAACGTCAGAATATTAACTGGGCTTCCGACAATGTAAGGCTTGCGGAGGAAATGAGCTTTGTGGAAGCATATCTGGAATTGCAGCAGTACCGGTTTGGCAACCGTCTGCATTATGAAATCGATCTGCCTCAGAATTGCACAGATTATTATATACCCAAACTGACGCTGACTACTTTCGTGGAAAACGCCTGTGTACACGGCATGGAGAAGAAGGCGGCAGCCTGTTGGATTTATGTGAGAGTTTATCAGAAAGGAACGCTTCTGTGCATAGAGATAGAAGACACCGGCGGCGGGATGGAAGAAGAGGCCGTGGTAAAGATGAACGAAAAGATGCGCGATTGTACGATTGAGGATGTGAAAGAGAATGAACATATCGGAATTATCAATGCCTGTCTTAGGTTAAAGATGGTTTCCGAAGGGAATGTAGAATTTTATTTAGAGAGCGAAAAGGGTGTCGGCACCTTTATGACGATCAGGGTAGAAACCGGTTATTTGCAGCCAAAAGAACAGGAAGGGCCAAAGAATGTTGATGAGAGTACTGTTAGCGGATGATGAACCATTTATATTGCAGGGATTGTCCATGATCATTGATTGGGAAAAGGAAGGCTATGAGATTGTCAAGAAAGCTTCCGATGGTCAGGAAGCACTTGATTATCTGAAAGAAAATGAGGTGGATCTGATCATTACGGACATTCGTATGCCCCAGATCAATGGGCTTGAGCTTTTGGAGAAGGTGAGAACGGAAAAGCTTTCCGATGCTTATGTTATTATCTTAAGTGGGTATAATGACTTTAAATATGCGCAGGCGGCAATCCGTTATTCCTGTATGGATTATATCCTCAAACCGGTGCAAAAAGAGCAGCTCCTTGAGAATATCAGACGGGTGACTAAGAAGCGGGAGAATATGATGCAGGAGGAGATAGACAGCAGGCGGATGCAGAGGGGCTATCTCATGCAGAATATGATGGCTCTGCTGCAGGGTAAGGGAAAAGAACAGAATGTATCTTATGTGAAAGAAAATTTCCGTTGCAGCGAGGGCGTCAGGTATATCCATATTTGTCTCAATGACTTGTCTGCCTTGGAGGAAATGTCTGATGAGGAAGTGTCGGAACTGAAAGAGAAGGTGTTTGAACAGGTATCCCATTATCTGCGGGAGGATGCAGACCATCTGTTTAAGGATTTCTTTGTCTATGAGGAAGACTATGAGATAGGATTCGTATATTGTGATTATATGGCGAAAGAAAAAAACCTGACAGAGGAAGCGTTTATGGAAGCGCTGCATAAGACGGCACAAAGCGGCAGTGAAGACCTGCCGGTGATATTACTTGTGGGCAAAAGGGTGGAAGATATTGGGAGAATCTCCCGTTCTTACAGTTCCGCCTGTGTGCTGCGTTCCTTTAAGGGGTTCCAGGACACTAAGAGTATATATTATTATGAAAAAGAAGTGCAGGTTAATCCATCAAAAACGGTTTTATGCAAACAATCTCTGGATGATCTGGTTGCGGCGGTGGATCAGAATGATACGCTTATGATCAATAAGAGTGTGGATCATCTTTTTACGGAAATGGACCGACTGGACAGAACCAGGGAGACGGTGACCATGAATCTTAACTGGCTGATTTTCAGGCTTATCAATCTGGCGGCAGAGCAGGATGAGTCCGTGAATCAGGATGAAGTGCTTTCTTATATCAGCGGAAGCGTGTCTAAAGAGGAGATCATCCGGGGCAGCAGGGCGCATATGCGTAAGTTTGCCTGTGAGTATGCAGAGTATCTGGTGCAGCTTCGCAAGAATGTTTCCAAAGGGATTCTAGCGGAGATTGAAAATGAGATCAAAGAACATTACGCGGAGAATCTGACATTGCGGGAACTGGGCCAGAAATATTATATTAACAGTTCTTATCTGGGGCAGATTTTTCGTAAGCGGTACGGACAGTCTTTTAAGAATTATCTGAATTATTATCGCATTAAAGAAGCGGCATCGCAGTTGATCCGGACAGATAAGAAGATTGGGCAGATTGCAGAAGACGTAGGATACCATGATCTGGATTATTTTATCAGCCGTTTTATTGAACAGGAAGGCTGCACGCCTTCCAGATATCGTAAGAGTGTGAGAGAAAATTGAGCTTCCACCGGGTAAATTCTAACAGCTAGAATTTATCCGGTTTCTTCATAGACTTTGTCGGGTTGAAGGTTATCCTTCCTAGAATAAAATTATATTATCACATTAATTTAAAGAGGGAGGATTAAGAAATGAAGTGTAAAAAATTAACAGCGCTTTTATTGACAGCAGCTATGACAGCATCTGTACTTACCGGCTGCGGCGGCGGTCAGGAAGGTACAGGCGGCAGCACAGCAACTTCAGGACCCGCAGAAACGTCGGGGGGGGGGCAAAATGAGACGGCCGAAACCAGTGGTGATGGCAGTAAAGAAATTACCGATTTTACGATGTTTATTGCTATGCCGGGTTCCGAGATCAATGACGGCAATGAAGTTCAGGAGATCATCGCACAGAAGACCGGCGTAAGAGTGAAAGAGACATGGCTGACAGGACAGACAGCAGCAGAAGCAGTGGGAACGATTATCGCAGGAGGAGAGTATCCTGATTTTATAGACGGCGGCGACGGACAGATGGCTCTGTATGATGCAGGGGCACTGGTTGCCTGGGATGATTATCTTGATAAATATCCCAACTTAAAAGAGATGTACTCCGATGAGGAGTGGGACAGATTCCGTCAGGCAGACGGTAAGATTTACTGGGCAAATATCTTCCAGAATACATACGGTGAGACCAAAGCAACAACACATAATGATGAAGCTTTCTGGATTCAGGCAAAGGTGCTTGCATGGGATAACTATCCGGAGATCAAAACATTGGATCAGTACTTTGATCTGCTGGAGCGCTATGCAGCAGCAAACCCGACCATGGAAGACGGTACAGAGGTAATTCCTTATACGATCCTTTGTGAGGACTGGAGATATTTCTGTATTGAAAATGCGGGTCAGTTCTTAGACGGTTATCCGAATGACGGTTCTGTTATCGTTAATACAGATACCATGAAGATTGAAGATTACAATACCAGTGAGACAACGCACAAGTATTTCCAGAAGTTAAATGAGGAATACCAGAAAGGTATGATCGATCACGAATTTGCAACACAGACTTATGATGAGTATATTGCAAAGCTTTCTACAGGCCGTGTACTTGGTATGTGTGACCAGTGGTGGGATTTCGCATATACGGTAAACGATGTATTCAAGCAGCAGGGTCTTGATTTGCAGGGCTGCAACTATGTACCTCTTGGTCTTACCATCGAGGAAGGCATGGACAATATGTGGCATACCTATGGCGATACACAGAATGTAGCAAACGGTGTTGCTATTACCACAAGCTGTAAAGATGTAGACAAGGCGTTCCAGTTCTTAAATGATATCTTGGATCAGGAGATTCATGATCTCAGATTCTGGGGTGTTGAGGGAGTAGATTATCTGGTAGATGATGACGGCCTCTATTACAGAACTGAGGAAATGAGAATGCAGTGCTCTAATACAGAATATAAGGCTTCCCATTTATGCCCGTACTCTTATCTGCCGCAGTACCTTGGAACAAGCAGAGACGGAAAGAATGCGATGCAGACGCCTGAGCAGACTTCCGAGTTCTTCAGCGGACTGGCACAGCCGTTGATAGACTGCTTTAATGCATATGGCGTAACAACTTATGTGGAAATGATCGGTTCCGTACATAAAGAAACAGGCCCTTGGTTCCCGATGTACTCCTTCTCTAACAACATGACAACAGAGACTCCCGGCGGTGTAGCATGGGCTAAGATGGGAGAGGTTAAGCATGAATGGCTGCCTAAGGTGGTTATGTCGGATTCCTTTGATGGAACATGGAATCAGTATATGGAAGCGTATGAAGGTTGTCAACCGCAGGATTTCCTGGCTGAGATGCAGACGGAGTTAGACCGCAGAGCAGCAGCGGCGCAGTAAACAGCTCATGGAAACAGTAACCTGAGTTTTAAATGAAGAGACAGCTATATTGCTGTAAGAGCCATGTAGCTGTCTCCTTTTTATCTAAAATATCTATGAGTGCAGAGGGAGGAGCGTATGAGTCGGGGGAAAAAACAAGCAAAACAAAAAATTACATGGAAAGAGATTAAACGACAAAAAGTCCTGCTGATATGGTCGGCGTTTTTTGTCATATATGGTTTTATTTTCTATTATCTTCCGTTGGGCGGATGGATCATGGCATTTCAGAATTACAAGCCGAAGGATGGCTTGCTCCATTCCAAATTTATCGGGCTTGATAAGTTTAAGTTCCTGTTTGGCGATGCATCTTTTATCAGAGTTATCAGGAACACATTGGCAATGGGTACGATTAATCTGGTAACTTCGTTTATTATGGCAATTCTGTTTGCCATTCTGCTAAATGAAGTACGATGGGTTCTCGGGAAGAAAATGGTACAGACGATCTCTTATCTGCCTCACTTCCTGTCATGGATCATTGTTACCGGTATTTTGCATGACGCATTATCCTCAACGGGAATTGTCAATGAAGTATTGATGAATCTGGGTATTATTGATAAGCAGATTAATTTCTTTGCGCATGAAAGTTATTTCTGGCCTATAGTTGCCTTTTCAAACCTATGGAAAGAGACCGGATGGAACGCTATTATTTATCTGGCGGCGATCACGGCAATCGATCCCAGCCTTTATGAGGCCGCTTCCATCGACGGCGCGGGCAGATGGGCCAAGATTAAATATATCACACTTCCGGGCATTAAGCCCACCATTATTATACTGCTTCTGATGAATGTGGGTAATGTTCTGAACGCGGGATTTGAAGTACAGTATCTGTTAGGAAACGGACTTGTACAGAAAGTATCGCAGACTATTGATATCTATGTGTTGAACTGGGGTATCAGCCAGAACGATTATTCCCTGGGTACGGCGGCAGGTATCTTCAAGAGCGCAGTCAGTATCATCCTGATTGTGATTGCCAACCGGATAGCGAAACATTCCGGCGAAGAGAGTCTATTCTAGGGGAGGGAGTGTAAAGATGAAGAAAAAGAAAAGTATTGGAGATTGGATCTTCGTGGTATGTAATACCATCTTTATGGTATTATTTGTGATCATTACGTTGTATCCCGTATTAAATACCCTGGCAATTTCCTTTAATGATGGTATTGATGCCGTACGCGGCGGAATCCATCTGATTCCGAGAAAGTTTACCTGGCAGAACTATTACACAGTATTACATAAACAGAATATGATTACCGGTGCTTATATCACAGTCTTACGGACCATAATAGGAACTCTTTTGGCGTTAGTGACCAATGCACTGCTGGCATTTATCGTGAGCAGAAAGAGATTCCTGTTCAAATCACAGTTGTCTTTGTTCTGGGTTATCACAATGTATGTGAACGGCGGTCTGATTCCGGTATTCCTGTTGTATAAGAATCTGCATCTGACAGGAACCTTCTGGGTTTATGTAGTGCCCGGTGCGGTCAGCGCTTTTAATATGCTGGTGCTGAGGACTTATATGGTGGGGCTGCCTGATTCCCTGGAAGAATCGGCGCAGCTCGACGGCGCGGGATATATGACAATCTTTGTAAAGATTATTTCTCCGCTTTGTAAACCGGTTTATGCAACGGTAGCTTTGTTTGTGGCGGTAGGCCAGTGGAACTCCTGGTTTGATGCCATGCTTTACAATCGTATGTCCGACAAGTATACTACCTTACAGTATGAGTTGATGAAACTGTTGTCTTCTGTTATGCAGCAAAGCGGCAGTGCCGACAGTATGAGAAACTCGGCTAATTCCATCACACCTGCATCTATCAGGGCAGCGGCAACCATTGCAACGATGCTTCCTATTGTATGCCTGTATCCGTTCCTGCAAAGATACTTTGTGACAGGATTGACCATCGGCGGCGTTAAAGAATAATACGAGAAAAATGCCCGGTTTCCGGGCATTTTTTGCGCTAATGTATAGACGCTGGAAATTAGATATAATAAAATCATATATATTTACAGAAAGAGGTAGTATTATGCAGTATCGTAATGTATTGAAGGAGATTGGTATTCCGGAAGAAGAGATTACGTCAAGGCTTAAGGAGATTGTTCATACTTTTTTTTACGATGAAGAAGAGAAGGTGTATCATCCGGTAGGGAATGATATGGCCTATATTGAAGATACGGGAAATATTGATGCGCGCACGGAGGGCATGTCCTACGGGATGATGATGTGTGTGCAGCTTGATATGAAAGAAGAGTTTGATCGTCTCTGGAAATGGGCCAAGACCTATATGTGGATGGATTCCGGGGAGAATGAGGGATATTTCGCCTGGTCCTGCGCGCCGGACGGTTCCAAAAATGCCGACGGGCCTGCGCCCGATGGCGAAGAATATTTTGCCATGGCATTGTTCTTTGCATCCCATAGGTGGGGAGACGGCCAAGGTATTTATTGCTATGAGAAAGAGGCGAAAGAAATCCTCTCAGCCTGTCTCCATAAAGGAGAAAACGGCCGGGCAGGGGAGCCCATGTGGAACAGGGAGAATCATCAGATTCTGTTTGTGCCCGGATCTCCTTTTACAGATCCCTCTTATCATCTGCCGCATTTTTATGAGTTGTTTGCCAGATGGGCCGATGAAGAAGACCGTACATTTTGGGCGCAGGCGGCTAAGGCCAGCCGGGAATATCTGGCCAAAGCCTGCCACAAAGAAACGGGAATGTCGGCGGAGTACGCACATTTTGACGGCTTGCCGGTATATACGGAATTTGCATGGGGACAGCACGGGTATTTTTATTCAGATGCCTACCGTACTGCGGCCAATATCGGACTGGATTATGGTTGGAACGAAACGGATGAAGGACAGTGTGCGGCGGTGCCCAGATTACAACGTTTCCTGGGTGTGACCAGGAAAGAAAACCCTTATATGACATATCGGATTGACGGAGAAGTGATCGATCAGCCGGCGCTGCATCCTGTGGGGATGCTGGCTGCTACGGCACAGGGAACCCTGGCGATACCGGAACGGCTGGACAAAGAAGCGTTATCCGAGACGGCAAAACTGGCAAAAGAATGGGTAGAACGATTCTATAAAGAGCCAATGCGCAAAGGAGAGCGCAGGTATTACGATAACTGTCTTTATCTGTTTGCGTTTCTTGCATTATCGGGAAATTACCGCATCTGGTAAGGTGATAAATAATTTCATGATGAATTCTGTTGCTATTTTACGACATTTCTGGCAAAATGGGATAGGAAGTGTTTCCGCAGAAACTATAAGAGAGAAGGGATATTACTTATGGAAAGAAAAGTTGGAACAGTATCAAGAGGTATCCGCTGTCCCATTATCAGAGAGGGCGATGATCTGTCCAGGATTGTTGTAGACAGTGTTTTGGAAGCAGCTGAGGCAGAAGGGTTTGCGCTTAGAGACCGGGATGTTATTGCGGTGACGGAGTCTGTTGTGGCGAGAGCACAGGGTAACTACGCATCGGTGGAAGCGATTGCGGAAGATGTGCGGACAAAACTCGGCGGAGAGACCATTGGCGTTATCTTCCCAATCCTGTCCAGAAACCGTTTCGCAATCTGCTTAAGAGGAATTGCCAAAGGGGCTAAGAAGGTCGTATTGATGCTCAGTTATCCCAGTGATGAGGTGGGTAACGAGTTAGTGTCTTTGGATAAACTGGATGAAGCCGGAATTAATCCCTACAGTGATGTATTGACATTGGAAAAATACAGAGAATTGTTTGGTGAGAATATCCATCCCTTTACCGGCGTGGACTACGTGTCCTATTACGGAGAATTAATCAAAGAAGCCGGTGCGGAAGTGGAGATTATATTTGCCAATGACTGCCGCAGTATTCTGCCTTATACCAAGAAAGTATTAAATTGCGATATTCATACCAGAGCCCGCACCAAGAGACTCTTAAAGGCAGCCGGTGCGGAAGTCGTGATGGGAATGGATGATATTCTTACACAGCCTGTAAACGGCAGCGGCTGTAATGAGAAATACGGTCTGCTGGGTTCCAATAAATCAACGGAAGATACTATTAAGCTTTTCCCCCGTGAATGTACGGATCTGGTGATGGAGATTCAGAAAGAGATCCTGAACAAAACGGGCAAGCATGTGGAAGTTATGGTATATGGTGATGGTGCGTTTAAGGATCCCGTAGGAAAGATCTGGGAGCTTGCGGATCCTTGTGTATCTCCTGCCAGCACACCCGGACTTGAGGGGACGCCTAATGAGGTGAAGTTGAAATATCTGGCGGACAATGACTTTAAAGATTTGTCCGGTGAAGCACTGAAAGAAGCGATTTCTAACCGTATCAAAGAGAAGAAAGATAATCTGGTAGGTGATATGGCTTCTCAGGGAACGACTCCCAGAAGACTTACCGATTTGATCGGCTCTTTGTGTGACTTGACCAGCGGTTCAGGCGATAAAGGAACGCCGGTGATTCTGATTCAGGGATATTTTGATAATTATGTAAGTTAAAGGAAGAGAACTATGACGACAGCGAAAAATCCGATTATAGCGGGATTTTATCCGGATCCGTCAATTTGTGGAGTGGGCGAAGATTATTATCTGGTCAACTCCACTTTTTCCTATTTTCCGGGTATTCCCATCATGCATAGCAAAGATCTGGTTCATTGGGAACAGATTGGCAATGTATTGGACAGACCTTCTCAGCTTCCCTTGGAGAAAGGACAGCACTCCCAGGGAATTTTTGCGCCTGCGATACGGTATCATGAAGGAGTCTTTTATGTGATATGTACGAATGAGACTAGCGGAGGCAATTTTATCGTAACGGCCGAAGATCCTGCGGGGCCATGGTCGGAGCCTTCTTATCTGGAAGGGGCGGACGGGATAGATCCTACCATCTTTTTTGATGAAGATGGGAAGGTCTATTATATAGGGACACATCCCATTGTGGAGGGCAGACAATATGACGGCGAATGTCATATCTGGATTCAGGAATTGGATCTTACGAATAAGAAACTGGTAGGAGAGCCCAAAGATGTGTGGAGCGGTTCCATGCGCTTTGTCCATTGGCCGGAAGGCCCCCATCTGTATAGGAGAGACGGTTATTATTACATGTTGTTGGCGGAGGGAGGCACGGAACGGAATCATTCGGTAACCATGTGCAGAAGCCGCAGCATCTGGGGGCCTTATGAGAATCATTTCTGCAATCCCATCCTTACCCACAGACATTTAGGGAAAGACTACCCAGTTCAATGTGTAGGCCATGGGGATCTGGTGGAGACGCCGTCCGGTGACTGGTACATGGTCATGTTGGCTATGCGTCCTATTGACGGTTATACGACCCTTGGCAGAGAGACTTTTCTGGCCAGAGTTGTGTGGGAGAATGGCTGGCCGGTAGTCAATCCGGGCGTAGGCAGACTGACAGAGGAGGTGGAAGTCAATCTGAAGGAATGGAAGCCGGAAAGACAGGCCACTGTGGATAAAAGAGCCTATCATTTCGGGGAAATGGATAGATTGGGATATGAATTTGTATACCTCAGGAATCCGGAGCAGAACAGGTACCGGCTGTGTCCGGGCAAAGGACTCAAGCTGCAATACAGCACCTATACCCTGATGGAAAATACTTCCCCTACTTTTGTGGGAATCCGGCAACAGCATCATTGCTTCCGGGCGGACACAGTTGTGTATGCAGACAGTATCTCACGGGGGCAGGAGACGGGTATTGTGCTGTTACAGAGCAATGCATATTATCTGCGGACAGCGCTCACAAGAGGAACTGACGAGGAAATGATTCTTTCGGTATATCTGTGTCAGGATCTGGAGGAAAAGCTGATAGCGGAGCAAGTGCTTGCAGATGTGCGGGAGGAGCTTACAATATCTCTGGAAGTCAGGGGACTTGCTGCCGGTGTCAAAGTAACTTGTGGTAAAACAGAGACGGATGTGGCGCAGGAGATTGCTATTCACAGCCTTTCAACAGAAATTGCCGGCGGTTTCGTGGGTTGTACTGTGGGAATGTATGCGATTTCTGCAGAGGAAACAGAAAAAGGAGCAATTTATAAAGATTTTATCTATCAAACCACTAAATGTTGTTGAGGAGTAGCGCTTCGGTAGCACTTCTTGTAGTATACTACCTTTGTAAAAGGGGATAACGATAGAACCGAAGGCATACACTGCAAAGCCAATCAGGGCTGACAGGTATGCTTTCGGTCGTTTTATAAAATGTTTTTTTGGATTGATTATTGATGATAGACTTTGCATTTTAATCGTGATATACTATTTCCACAAGGAACATATAACGATTATATATCACAATTAAGACTAACTATTAAAAGTC
>DKZA01000038.1:0-376 GCA_002492525.1 Lachnospiraceae bacterium UBA7086
TAATAGATATAGCACAAATTTCTATGTAAAAAATAACTAAAAATTAGAACAATAAATTGTATAAATAAGATAAAAATATATAATAAGCAAGAATAATATATAAATAGCAAGAATATTTAATGACTAAAAAATAAACTCATGTATACTTAAATTAAAGTTGATGAACGGAAGGACGTTTTTTGCCGGAATGAATTGCGTTCGTTTTGTTTCAGGAACAAAATAGATCGTCAAGCGGCATCGGTTATGATACAATAATCAGGAAAGTGTTATCCTGTGTTGTCTATAAATATTAAGAAAAAGAAAGGTGCTCCTATTATGATGGTGGAAGAGATCAGAAGTCATCTTGAACAATGTATCATTCCTTTTTGGAAGAAAC
>DKZA01000038.1:666-63173 GCA_002492525.1 Lachnospiraceae bacterium UBA7086
GTATCATTCCTTTTTGGAAGAAACTGCGGGATGATGTAAACGGCGGTTATTATGGCTATATGGATTACGACCTGAAGGTGGATGAGAAAGCGGTGAAGGGCTGCATTTTAAACAGCCGTATCACCTGGTTTTTTGCAAACGCTTATCTGATGTTAAAGGATGAGTCGCTGCTTGCACAGGCCCGGCATGGTTATGAGTTTATGAAAAAATATTGTGTGGATCAGGAAAAGGGCGGTGTTTATTGGTCGGTTCAGTATGACGGTACGCCGGAGGACACGACGAAACATACTTACAATCAGGCGTTTTCCATTTATGCGCTTTCTTCTTATTATGATGCATCAAAGGACGAGAGCGCAATCGAGACAGCCATGGAGCTTTTTCATATCATTGAGAACCGCTGCATGGATGAGATTGGGTATAAGGAAGCTTTTGACAGGGAGTTTCATGAGATTGAGAATGATAAGCTTTCTGAGAATGGCGTGATTGCAGATAAGACCATGAACACCCTGCTTCACGTGTTCGAGGCATATACGGAGTTGTACCGGGTGACCGGCAATGATGAGGTGAAGAAGAGACTCGAATGGATTCTTGATACCATTGCAGATAAAATATACAATCCCAAACTGCACAGGCAGGAAGTATTCTTTGACAGGGAAATGAATTCCATACTGGATCTACATTCCTATGGGCACGATATTGAGACGGCGTGGCTGATCCGCCGGGGCACAGATGTGCTGGGGGAGAAAGCATATGAAGATAAAATGCTTCCCATCGTACTTGACTTAACTGGTCAAGTATATCGGACAGCTTTTGACGGACACTCGCTTGCCAATGAGTGTGAGAAAGGTGTTGTGGATGAGAACCGTATCTGGTGGGTACAGGCGGAGGCTTTGATAGGTTTCTTAAACGGGTATCAACTGGCACCGGAGCATAAGGAATATCTGGAGGCCGCTGAGGCAGAGTGGGAATTTATCAAGAAATATGTGATCGATACAAGACCGGGTTCGGAGTGGTTCTGGGATGTCAATAAGGAAGGAAAGTCAGTGAGCGGCAAACCGATTGTGGAGCCCTGGAAATGTCCCTACCATAACGGAAGGATGTGCCTGGAAGTCATGAAGAGGGCATAAGGTGCCTTCCCTAAGAACAGATAGAGCAACGAAGCAGAGAATAAAGAAGAAACAGGAAATAAAGAAGAAACAGAAAATAAAAGAAAAAGAGAGAATGGAGGAGATTATGTTACATCAACAGTATTATGTGGAACTGGAGAAGTATAACAAGCTGATTGCACGGAAGAATGTGAAATCCGACAATTACAATGGTATCTATGACAGATATCAGTATCCGGTGCTGACCAGAGAGCATATCCCGCTGCATTGGCGGTATGACTTAAATCCCGAGACCAATCCCTATTTTATGGAACGGCTGGGCGTCAACGCGGTGATGAATTCCGGAGCTATCGAGCTGAATGGGAAGTATTATCTGGTGGCGCGGATCGAGGGCAATGACAGGAAATCTTTCTTCGGTGTGGCGGAGAGCGACAACGGGATAGACGGCTTTAAGTTCTGGGATTATCCGATTCTTCTGCCGGATACCTGTCCGGAGGAGACCAATGTATATGATATGCGTCTGACCAAACATGAGGACGGTTATATCTATGGAGTGTTCTGTTCCGAGAGCAAGGATACCACCGTAAATGATCTGTCAGCGGCTGTAGCGGCGGCAGGTATCGTGAGAACGAAAGATTTAAAGAACTGGGAGCGGCTGCCGAACCTGGTGACGCTTCGTTCCCCGCAGCAGAGAAATGTGGTGCTGCATCCCGAATTTGTGGATGGCAAATATGCTTTCTATACAAGACCCATGGATGACTTTATCGAGACCGGATCAGGCGGCGGTATTGGTTTTGGCTTATGTGACGATATTACCCATGCAGTGGTGGATGAGGAAAAGATGACTTCCATCCGCAGATATCATACTATTACAGAAGCAAAGAACGGGGCGGGCGCACCGCCCATCAAGACTGACAAGGGCTGGATTCATATTGCCCATGGTGTGAGAAATACGGCAGCAGGGCTTCGGTATGTGCTTTATGCTTTTGCTACAGATTTAAAGGATCCGTCCAAAGTGATCGCAGAGCCCTCCGGCATGCTGCTCGGGCCCAGAGACTGGGAGCGCGTGGGCGACGTGTCCAATGTGGTATTTACCAATGGCGCCATCGCCAAGGACAACGGAGAAGTATATATCTATTATGCGGCCAGCGATACCAGGATGCATGTGGCTGTGACCACCATCGACAAATTGTTGGATTATGTATTTCATACACCGAAGGATCCGCTTCGTTCGGTGGAGTGTGTGGCGCAAAGATGTGATCTGATTAAGAAAAATCTGGAATTTCTGAGTAAACAGTAGAGAAGCGCAGGATGCTTCGGAATGGAGGAAAAATGAGCGAAGTGAAAATGATCAGTCCGGTGGTAAAGAACGTGCCCTGGCAGGATAAGCCGGCGGGATTAAAAGGAGCTCCCATCTGGAGATACAGTGAGAATCCGATTATCGGCAGAAATCCGGTGGAGGGCGTTGCCAGGATTTTTAACAGTGCAGTAATGCCTTACGGCGATGAATTTATCGGCGTATTCCGCGGAGAACAGACGAACGGTATACCGTATATTTACCTCGGCCACAGCAAAGATGCCATCCATTGGGAGTTTGAGGCGGAGAAGATTCCTTTTAAGGATGAGGACGGTAATGATTTCATGCCGATTTATGCGTATGATCCCCGTCTGGTGAAAGTAGAAGACACCTATTATATTATCTGGTGCCAGGATTTCTACGGGGCTTCCATCGGTATGGCAAAGACCACAGATTTTAAGACCTTTACCAGAATCGAGAATCCCTTTATTCCATTCAACAGGAACGCTGTGCTGTTCCCGAGAAAGATTAACGGCAAATATATGCTTTTAAGCCGTCCGTCTGATTCCGGCCATACACCCTTTGGCGATATCTTTTTAAGCGAGAGTCCGGATATGGTGTATTGGGGCAGACACAGACATGTGATGGGCAGGAGCAGTGAGTGGTGGGAGTCCGTCAAGATCGGAGGCGGTGCGGCGCCCATCGAGACCACGGAAGGCTGGCTCTTATTCTACCATGGGGTAACAGGAACCTGTAACGGTTTTGTATATTCTATTGGCGGAGCCATCCTGGATATCGACAACCCGTCCAAAGTACTGTACCGGTGTGAGAATTTCCTGCTGACGCCGGAAGAGTGGTATGAGGAGAGAGGATTTGTGCCTAACGTGTGCTTCCCCTGCGCTACCATTCATGATTCCGAAAGCGGAAAGATTGCACTTTATTATGGATGCGCTGACAGCTATGTGGGACTTGCGTTCACAAAGCTGGATGAGATTGTGGATTATATCAAGACACACAGTCATACCACCGAGTCCGATACGGAGTTGGGGATCCGCTAGACCGCTTCGCGGCCTCGGAAGAGGCGAAAGATGGAGAAAGGTTTCATTCGATTATGAGAACCGGCAGCTGTATTTGGCTGCCGGTTTTATCGTGTTTAAAAAATTGCGGAAATTTTCCGCAAAATAATGTATAATCATGTATAGTAGGACGCAGAGATGCAGAAGCATGGCACATTGAAAACTGCATGACCGTCCGAATATCTATTTGCCGGGGAAGTGGACGCCAGGAAGCGGAAATGTCAGGAAGCGGTATGACGGATTCCGAAGAGCGCACCGGGGCAAAGAAAACGCCAGTCTGTCATACAAGGCATGACCGGCAGGAACATAGCAGGGAAGAAACGGCGAAAATCTGTTGGGAGGAATGGAGAAATGGCTGCAGAAAAACAAAGTTATGGCGCGGATATAGATGATACCTTAAGAAGCCGTGTCGTGGTATTTGAAGAAGAAATGGAGCGGCTGTACAGTTTGATGTATGGGGAGACGATTCCGGTCTGGTCTTATATGACAGATGATAAGGGAGTGTATTCTGAGGAGAGAACCATGCGGCTGGTGAATCAGATTGTGGATGAAAAGCGGTGCGATAAGATGTATGGGCAGGAGGATGAGGGACAGGCGGGAATGTCTGCGTTTTACCAACAGATTCTGTATTGTGTGCTCCGGGTTTTCACTTCCGGTTATATAGCGTGCGCAGGAGGGAGCCGATGGGGGTATGGAGCGCCGGAAGAAATTTGTTTTTCTCATATTCTGTCGGCATTTCATGGGCACGGGCAGGAAATGTTAGATGGAAATGTTGTGTTTTTTATGAAAACACTCTATGAAATCATGGCAGGAAAAACGATATGTTTGGATGCTTTGGGCCGGGAGGAGATGGAAACAGCCGGGGAGGGAACCGATGAGGAAGAGGCGGCAGGATACGAAACCATGGAAGAGGCGCTGGCAGAAATGTATGGGTATGATATCCGTGAAATAAGAAATGAAGAATATAGAAATATAGAGGAAACAAAACGACAGGCGGAGGCAGAAAAAGAGAAGGTGATTCGTTTCTTCCCCGAGAAGGCGCATTTTTGTCAAAGCGTTGAGGAAGTGGCTTCTTTTGTGGAGAAAAAGACAATATTCGGAGACAGGCTGTTTGCCGATATCAAAGAACTTATCCGGATATTTTTACTTGACAGAGGAATTTCTGTATTTGTAGATGAAGAAGCGTATGTGGAAGTCATGGTACAGTTAAAAAGAACAGTCCGTAAAGCGCAGAAATACACGGAGGGTTGAAAATGAGTGTCAAGGATGATTTTTATCTGGCTTTAAGCGAGGATTTGACGAAAAAAGGAACGCAGTCGGTTTTATACAGATATCTGGATGAGGAACAGGAACAAAGAGCTGTCAGGGAAGAAAAGAAAGCGGCTTTTGCGAGAAGTTACCAGCTTCGGATCCGTTATTATCGTAAACGGCTTATGGAAGGAAGCATTACGCCGGAAGAATATGTAAAACAGCTTTTCGGTCTATTGCTTCAAAAACCCAAATTCTGCAAACAGTGCGGAAAAACGCAGGAATTTTTTGAGAACGGACGGAAGGTAGGATATGACAGCAAAGACCCGGAACCGCTGCTTTGGGAATTGCTTCATACGGCACTGGGGGAGGAGCCGTTTGCAGGAAAAACCAGTGTTGCCTGGGGGATGAAGAGGATATACGATATTCTAAAGGCAGGGGAGGGCCGGGAGTATTTTGAAGTGGTTGGCAGGTTACAGGAAAAGGATTACTGGAAAGCGCCTTTTAGGAAACTGATGGAGCTTACGGATGCGGTGCTGGATGTTGCCATCGCCTGCGATATCAGGGAATTCTTTTATGGTACGGTGGTGGAAACGCTGGAGGATTATTCTGTCAAGAAGAGACAGAAAAAAACGGAAGGCAGTCCCGCGGGAACCCGTCCTGAACGGATAGATAAATCCTTAAAGCTGATTGACTATTATTGTATGATGAAAGGCAAGCGGCTGTTTGGCGCCGGGGAGACAGCAGACGGTGTACCGGGGGACAGAGAGTGTGATGCTTTGTATGCCAGACTGTTGGAAAGCAAAAACGAGCAGGTGTTTGTCCCGTTACTCATAGACCGGGAGACAGGGTGCGGTATCTATATTATTGGCAGGGCTTATTTTGAAGGGGAGTATGCACAGGATTCTCTCCGGTACCGTAGATTGCAGGAATCCTGTGCGTATAGTGTTCTTTCCTTTGATGATGACTGCGGACAGGAAATAAGGACGGGATATCATATCAATAACCGGTTTGGGGAGTTTTCCAGTTATAATGCGGCACGCTTCTTGGGAGACTGGAGTTATGAGAAGGCGCGGCAGGATACAGCGGATATGATCAAAGAATTAAATGGAGAAATGCCTTCTGGCATAGCGGATATTTTTGGAAAATATTTTGCAAAAGAGACAGACCAGGAGGCAGAAGATTACCGGCGGGAGATCAAAGAAGCAGTGGCCAGATGTGAGAAGACGTTTCGGGAGAAAAGACAGGGGCGGTTTTAAGAATGTGCGATTCGGGATTCCCCTGGCGGAGATGAAATTTTATAAAAAAAGGAAACAGGCCGGCTTTTAAGTCGGCTTTTCATATTCCAGAACATCGGATACGGAGCAGTCAAGGATGAAGCATAATGTGTCTAATGTTTTGGTCGTGATTGCCTCTCCCTTTTTCATGCGGTGAAGGGTGTTGGCGGACAGGCCGTGTTTGAAAATCAACTCATATTCGGTGATCCCTTTCTGGAAAAGTGTGTTGTAAAAAGGTTTGTAGGAAATCACAGCAGACACCTCTCTTTCTTACCATACGGTAGCATATTTAATTTATTGAATATGCTTAATATATTGAATATAATTTCCAAATAAAGTGAGGGTGATTCAGCGAAAGAAACAGAGAAAAGGAGTGGCGGAAGATGGAGATCAGAGTGTATGAAACAGCAATCTGTTTTGCGAGAATGTGGGGTGTCCTGGAGACGCTGGAACCGCTTCCCAATCTTGGGTTTGAGGAGGTGAGAGATATTTCACTGGCGTTGGCAGAGGAGTTTATAGCCGGAAAGGGGGATGATATGGTGAGTTTTTTTGTAGAAAAATCAAAAAATTTTACGTAGAAATACTCAAAATATTGACTATACTTAATTAATTAAGTATAATGGGAACGTAAAAATCAGAAATGAGGGGAAACAGGATGGATATAGAAAGAGCAAAAAGAAAAGAATTGTTAGATCTTTTATATTATGCAAGGTCTTTTTTTGACAGGTTGGAAGACTTCAGAAATCAATACAATAGTCTCAGATATATGCAGGAAATTCCGCATGAAAGCCCCAAAGGACATATAGTAAGCGGCTCATATTCAGCAGCTCAGGCTAAGACAAAGGAATGGAAAAAGTGGAAAGGGGTGAGCGGCTTTTTTAAAACGGTGGGAATCTGGCTGGCACTGCTTTTAGTGCTTTTTTTGATCTTAGGTATGGCGGCAGTCTCCAATCCTTCTTTCGGTGAGTTTGAGGAGAGCTTTATGGCAGGAGCAAGAGAGTTCCTTTACCAAAACGGGGTGTCAGAAATCGGGGAAGTTTATCAGGTGCAGGAGGATGGGACTTTATCAAATCATGTTATCGGCGATGCGGGCAGATATTATTGGTGGGATTTCCTGGAAGTGTATTTGCTCATTGCTATCAGTATAGTTGCTGCTGTATTCGTTAGAATCTTGATCAATCTGATCGTCGCCGGGAGAAGCGAACAGATGATAAAAGATAAGAAAACGGTTGCGGCGAGGGAACAGGCAATTCACCAGGAGAATCTGAATATTGACCATTATAATCGAACAAGCCTTGTGGAGCATAACAGGGAAATCGATAAACAAAATCTGCGTATTCAGGAACATAACAGGGATGTTGTCAGGAAACGTGAAGCAATGAAAGAGCAGTTGGAAATGTTGCGGAATGAAATGGAAATTTTTGTTGCAGCGAATGACTTTCCGCCGGATGACTTTTGCCCTGAAGCGATTGATTTTTATATTGTTGAGGTGACGAATGGACGCTGTGATTCCATAAAAGAATGTGCCAATGCGTATGTGGAGTATAAGCGCCATGAGGAAAAAATGATAAAAATGGACGAACAGACTCAGGCTGCAAAAGAACAGGTGCAAATCGGAAAAGAGCAGTTACAAATCGGAGAAGAGCAGTTACAGTGGCAGAAAATGAGTGCATTTTTGCAGGTGGGGCAAATATTCAGTATGATGCAAAATATAGCTGCCGTTAACCGGAATATAGACGCTGTTAATCGTAACGGTGCTGCGATTAGAAATTCTATAAACGATTTAAAAGATAAGATTTATTAAATAAAGTATCGAGGGAGGAGATGAGGAAGATGTTTTGCAGAAAATGCGGAACGGCAATTAATGAACAGACAGGGATATGCCCGCAGTGCGGAGAAAAAACGGGCGCTGTGGTAAAGGAGAATAAGTTACAGAATCTTTTCAAAAATAAAATGATACTGGGTGCGGCCGGCGCGGCGGCTGTATTACTGGTGATAGCAGTTATCATATGGATGCAGCCGCATAAGATCAACCTGGAAGAGTATGTCAGCATATCCTGCTCGGGATACGACGGATATGGAACTGCATATGCGTCTCTTGATCAGGAAGCTTTGCGTCAGAACCTTTATGAAGCGAAAGGGATAAGTTATGATATAGAAGATTATAAATCCCAGGAACAGATAGAGGAGGCAGCGAAAAAGGCAGTGCCTCTGGAAGAATGTATTGCTTCGATTGAACTGCATATTTCTCCGGGCGCAAATATTGCCAATGGAGACGAGCTGGTTGTGCAGATCAGTTATAATAATGAACTGGCGAAAAAGCAGAAGATTAAGTTTAAAGGAGAAGAAGTCAAAGAAACGGCAGAGGGCCTGAAGCCTATCATAGAGATCGATCCATTCGCAGATCTGGAAGTGACGTTTTCCGGAATGGCGCCGTATGGATATGTAGATATCCAATGTAACAGTAATAAGGAATATATCGGGAAATCTTCTTTCAATATTAATCCCCGGGACGGTCTGAAAAACGGTGATACGGTGACCGTCAGCATAGCTGCAGACGAAGAAGAGACGGTTAGCCACGGATTTGTTGTCACGCAGAAGGAGCAGAAATATGAAGTGAGCGGGTTAGAAGAGATGGTTGGCGCTTATGAAGACTTGCCGGATGATG
The DNA here is from genome assembly GCA_002492525.1 of Lachnospiraceae bacterium UBA7086. Lineage (GTDB taxonomy): Bacteria > Bacillota > Clostridia > Lachnospirales > Lachnospiraceae > UBA3282. Next base: position 9,339 of record DKZA01000038.1, read on the forward strand.
TTTTAGAAAAGATCAGGGCAGAGGCGGAGGATGTGGTTTATTCCACGGCGGGACAAAGATATGATAATAACACACTCATGAAAAATCTTGCCTATGCAGGATATATTATGAATACACAGAAAGATAACGGCGGTTGTATTTATAATGAACTGTATATTATTTATAAGGGTGAGATTTCTAATTCCCAGGAGGAATTTGGCCCGATAACGGTGTATTATCCTGTTTCGTTTTATGATATTATCACAAGCGGCGGTGAGTTTCAGTATACTGGTTCAGAACAGGTAATGGGCAGTTCCAGTATTCCTGATTCGTGGATGTATACGGACGGTTATATCAATCCGGTAACATGCTATACAGATATTATGCAGTACGCCGTTAAGAATGTTGATTCCGAATGTGGTGACGGATTTGAAATCTATGCGGCCTATGAGGCTGTCTCCAGGCTGGGAGATATCAGTCCGGCATATAAAGATCTCTTAAATGAAGAAGCAGAGAACGCAGTGAGAGATTGTATTGCGAACGAATATTATAACGATTTCCGGGCGGAAGAACCTGAAAGGGTAGGAGAAATTCTGCTGACTGCAAAGGAAGCGGATTCTCCGAGTGAGGAGAATAAATATATCGTAGTATATTCGGCTGTGGTTTCCAGTGATAGAAAGTGGTTTGAACCCACAAAAGTGTATTTCCCGGTAGAATTTGACGGTGTTGTTAAGCTGGGGAATGGAGAGTATATGACTTTTGAAGAGCCCATTATTGAGGGAAGAAGCAACTTCCCAGAAAGTATTTACACCACCAGAGGATATGTTGATGGCAGTCAGCTGTTTGATAAAGTGGTAAATGCGAACCGGGCAGATTTTACTTATGATGTATCCGAGGAAATAGCGGCATTTGAATAAATAAAAATCTATTAACAATCTGTAACTGATATAGTATAATCATTACATACAATGACAGCAGGATATAAAGGTGTCCTGCTGTCATACGTTGTTGTGTGGGAGGGCAGAAATAAAAGAAAGTAATGAGGAAAGACAATAATATGAAGAAAGGAAGAAAATGAGGATGAGAAAGCAAGTAAGGAGATGTGTGGTTATTGTTTTAAGCGTTGCCGGCATTATGGGGTCTTCGCTGACCGCATATGCAGCACCGGCGGTTATGCCGGATGGGGTTGTCTTTGACGCAGAGTTTTATGCGGCAAATAATCCGGATGTAGTGACGGTATACGGCACGGATACATCAGCGCTCTACCGGCATTATGTGGAGTATGGCAAAGCGGAAGGAAGAAAGCCGGCGGCAGATGTGACGGCAGATATGACAGCAAATGCGGCAGCAGCAAATGGGACACCAAACGTTACAGCGGATGTTGTTGCAGCCACTGCGGCTGTAGATCAGAAAACACTGGATAATGCTAAGGCTGCCCACAGCTATTATAAAGGATTGTCGGCGGAACAGGCGGCCACGGCAGATGCGGTGGCAAAGCAGATCGCAGATTCGATTATGACGAATCCGGCATACACGACAGACTGTCAAAGAGTGACGGCTGCGGCGCAGACAGTGGCATCCTATTGTAATAACAGTGTATATGGGTCAGATGTGGATAAATATTACCGTTCCCCTTATGGCGTATTTGTGGCCGGCGTGTATACCTGTGCCGGTTCTACGAGGGCCCTGGGGAGAGTGCTTGACTATATGGGATATAGCTGGCAGCATGTGAATGAAAACCAATGGGTCCATCAGTGGTGCATCCTGACGATGGACGGTCAGACCGGGTTTGCCGACGGAATGGGTGGCTTTGCCGGGTATGGCGAGATGATAAGCGGTATGACACTGCCTGATGGCAGAGTCATTATTTTCCCCACATGAGGGAACAGGAAATAAGAAAAGAAGCCATGTCTGCAATTTGAAGCAGATGCGGCTTCTTTTCTTATTTGTTCTGCCAGATGTTTTCGGAAGTTGCCTTTTCAGACAGTCGTGATATAATAAAATCTAAGGAATATCCGGGCAGTAGAATAGGCTGGGATATTTCGCTGATTTAGTTGAAAAGTTTACATAATGGAGGAATTTTTCAGTGAGGATCATAATAGCGGGAGACGGTAAAGTCGGTTCCACGTTGACGAGACAGCTTTTAACAGAGGGACATGATATTACGTTGATCGATGCCCGGGCGGAGGTTTTAGAGGTCAGTGAGGAGCGCTATGATGTGATGGCGGTGCAGGGAAACTGTGCGTCCATGGATACTTTGTCCAGGGCCGGGGTGGAGGAGGCCGATGCATTGCTTGTCATGACAGGCGCTGATGAAGTCAATCTGCTCTGCTGTGCCATTGCACATGTCATGAATCCCAAACTTCATACGATAGCGAGAATCAGGAATCCGGAATACAGAGGGCAGATATATCAGATGAGGAATCTGTTCGGTTTGTCCATGGTGATTAATCCGGAAAGCCAGGCGGCCATCGAGATGGAGCGTCTGATTAAGTATCCGGGATTTTTAAAACGGGATACTTTTGCCAAAGGCAAGGTGGAGATTGTGGAGCTCCGTATTCAGGAAGATTCCAAATTGCGGGATGTGAGCCTGTACGGTTTGGGCAGTGTGGTCAAATGTAAGATTTTGGTCTGCGCAGTCTTGAGAAACGGTAAGGCAATCATTCCTGACGGTAATTTTGTATTGCAGACCGGGGATCGTATTTTTGTTACGGGGTCTACCAAGGAATTGACGATTTTCCTCAAAAATATGGATATTATTACTCACAAGGCAAAAAGGGTCATCTTGTGCGGCGGCGGACGGCTTAGTTTTTATCTGGCCCAGCTTCTTGTGCGGGACGGAATCATGGTGGAGATTATAGAACAGGATCATGACCGGTGCCTGTCTTTGGCAAACCAGCTTCCGGAGGTGACGGTGGTGCATGGAGACGCCAGCAACGAGTTTTTGTTGGAAAGAGAGGGGATTGACAATTGTGACGCGCTGGTTACGCTGACTGGAGTGGACGAATTGAACATTATCACATCACTCTTTGGCAACAGCCGGAAAGTGCCGCAGATTATTACGAAACTCGGACGCCTTAGCAACAACAGTATTCTGGATACTCTTTCCGTGGGAAGCACCATCAGTCCCAAAGAGCTTTGCTGTAATGATATTGTCCGGTATGTGCGGGCGATTCGGAACCAGACCGGTGCGGCTCAGGCGGTCAATGTGATTGCGGATGGCCAGGCGGAGGCCATAGAGTTTATTGTGGATGAGAACACGAAACACTGTGAGGAACCGCTTAAGAAAGTAAAACTCAAAAAAAATATCCGTATCGCGGGGATTAACAAACTCAACAGTTTTGAGATAGCCAATGGTGATTCGTTTTATTCTAAAGGAAACAGAGTGATTATCGTGACAGGAAGAGAAGAAGTTATCTATCAGCTCAATGATATTTTTGAGGCGTGAGGAATACTATGAATTATCGAATGATGGGAAAATTTATCGGCAGGATTTTATATGTGGAGGCAATTTTTATGCTGCCGGCCCTGCTGATCAGTGTATTTCGCGGAGAAGAACAGGCAATAGCAGGATTTGTGATAAGCATGGGGATTACCTTGGCCACGGCGGCGGTTTTGTCCTTTATCTGCCGCAAGGCAAAGCGGGGATTTTATGCGAGAGAAGGTCTTGTCTGCGTGGGAATCAGCTGGATTGTGATGAGTCTTCTGGGCTGTCTGCCCTTTTATTTCTCAAAGGAGATTCCACGATTTGTGGATGCCTTGTTTGAGACGGTATCCGGCTTCACGACCACCGGCGCTTCCATCCTCTCCGATGTGGAAGCTCTCTCCCGGGGAAATCTTTACTGGCGCAGCTTTACACATTGGCTGGGCGGCATGGGCGTTCTGGTATTTGTGCTGGCCATTGGACGGGGCAGGGAGAAAAGCGACGGTTATACCATGCATCTTCTGCGGGCGGAAAGCCCGGGACCTAAGGTGGAGAAATTGGTGCCGAGGATGCGGGATTCGGCTAAGATTCTGTATTTTATCTACATTTTTCTAACAATCTTAAATATTTTATTTTTATTGATTGGACGTATGCCGCTGTTTGATGCGGTATGTACGGCATTTGGTACGGCGGGAACAGGCGGTTTTGGAATTAAGAACAACAGCATTGCCGGCTACAGCCCCTATCTGCAAAATGTCTGTACAGTGTTCATGCTGCTTTTCGGCGTGAACTTCAGCTGTTATTTTATGCTGTTTATCAGACAGGTGCGTAATGTGCTGCAGGATGAAGAACTGCGGTTTTATATCGGGGTAGTGGTTTGCAGTATTCTGTGCATTACCTGGAATATCAGTAAGATGTATGGTTCTTTTGCAGAGGCCCTGCGGCATGCCGCTTTTCAGGTGGCCAGTATTATGACTACCACAGGGTTCGCCACCACGGATTTTGATTTGTGGCCCAGCTTTTCCAAGGCGATTCTGCTGGGGCTGATGATTGTGGGGGCTTGCGCCGGCAGTACAGGCGGCGGTTTTAAGTGCGGCCGGACGCTTCTGTTGATCAAAAGTCTGCGGCGTAATGTACGGCAGATTCTGCACCCGCAGAAAGTGCAGGTGGTGCGTGTAAACGGACAGATGGTGCGGGAGGGCGTGCTTGATAATATGAACGCCTATCTGGCGGCCTATGCCTTTATTGTGGTGTTCAGTTTTATTGTGATTTCTATTGACGGATTTTCTACGATGACGAATTTTTCGGCGGTGCTGGCATGTTTTAACAATATTGGTCCGGGGTTGGAGGGCGTGGGACCGACCTGCAATTACGGAGGGTACAGCGTCTTATCTAAGTCGCTGCTGATTGTTGATATGCTGGCCGGACGATTGGAAATTTTCCCGATCCTGATCCTGTTTTCAAGAAGTACCTGGATTCGCCGATAAACCTGGTGACTTTTCACACCTACGTCAAGATGTCGGGCCTGAACAGATAGAAAATTCTTCGTCAGCTCGCTTTCGCTCCTTTCACAGCGCAACAGACACTAAGCTCGACGAGTTGCGCAGCAACTCATGACCTCGCTAAGTGCTGGCGCCGTTCTAGGGCTTCCTTAAGAATTTTCTATCTGTTCAGGCGAAACTTCTGGTTAGTGTGTGAAAAGTCACTAGGCCACATTTTGTCTCTTGTGAGATAACGGAGGGCATGTTATAATAAAGAAGTATTGTTGTCTTGTACGGATTGATAAAAGAAAGGGAGAACTCTGATGGAAATGGATAAGAAGGAAGTTACGCCGGAAGTTGTGTTACAGTATCGGGAATATGAAGTCAATATGGATGATGTACTTGAGAGAGTCAAAGATCATTATGTGGCCAAAGGTCATAAAAGAGAGTCCATACAAGATTTACAGGTTTATGTGAAGCCGGAAGATTTTACGGCTTATTATGTGATCAATGATGGAATCGTGGGGAAGGTTAATCTGTTTTAGAGAGAATCGGGGCATTGCAGGGATGCAAATGAGTTTAGAGCCAGGCCGGAAGCGGCCTGGCTTTTTTTGTGGGTATCCTTTTGGAAGCGCTTAAGGATATCTTAAGGTTTTTTAAGAGAAAAAACAGGAAATATAGGTTGACAAATAATATTATATGCCATATAGTATATGCAGATACAATATTATACGACATATAATATTGTATCGGATAATAATATTATAAACCCACATATGGAGAGGTTCCTATGAGATATGTAAAAAGCAGGAAAGGAGTATATTGCATGGTTTTTAACACAGGTGCGGCATTGCTGGATGCCATAGTGCTGGCTGTGATATCCCATGAGCCGGAGGGCACGTACGGATATAAGATTACCCAGGAAGTGCGGCAGGTAATCGAGATTTCCGAGTCCACTTTGTATCCGGTTCTGCGCAGATTACAGAAGGATGAATGTCTGGAAGTGTATGATATGGAGTGCGCGGGACGCAACAGACGGTATTACAGGATCACGGAGAAAGGAAGAGCGCAGCTGAATTTGTATATCAGTGAGTGGTATCGGTATTCTGCCAAATTGAACAGTATCTTTGAGGGAGGATTGAAAAATGGATAGAGCGGAATTTATGAGGAGACTGACGGCTCTGCTCAGTGATGTACCGCTGACAGAGCGGGAAGAGGCGATACAGTATTACAATGATTATTTTGACGATGCGGGAGAAGGAAATGAGCAGGGTGTCATTGCTTCTTTAGGCTCTCCGGAGGAACTTGCCAAATCTATTAAAGCGGGACTTTTGGACGGCGGCAGTGCGGGAGAGTTTACAGAGTCCGGGTTTCGCGGTTATGAAGAGCAAAGAAGAAATGAAGTGGTGCGTATGCAGGGGCAGGAAGAAGAATCAGCCAGCCAGCACGGTGCATCCGGCCGTCAGGCAGATGCGTATGATGGGCAGGGCGGACAGGATGGAAGTTATGGACAGCCTGCAGGAAATAATCCGCCTCCGAAACAAGGGATGTCGGGCGGCATGATTGCACTGATCGTGATTCTGGCGATCCTTTCCTCGCCTGTCTGGCTTGGCATTTTAGGCGGCCTGTTTGGCGGATCCGTGGGACTGCTTGCGGGACTGCTGGGTATTTTCCTGGCTTTCCTGACGGTGGGCGTGGTGTTGATTGTGGTAGGTATCGCCCTGATCATCACCGGCATTGTAGCTATGTTCGGGGCACCGCTTGGAGGCTTTTGCCTTGTCGGTGTGGGCATGATTCTTATGGCGTTTGGTCTGGTATTTATGTGGTTGATGGTATTGGTGGTCGGCACCACGATTCCGGCGCTTATCCGCGGTATTGTGAATTTATGCCGGAGAATCTTTCATAAAGGAGGTGTACAGGCATGAAAAAATTTACAAAAGGTTGTCTGATCACAGCGCTTATCTTGTTTATTATAGGCTGCATCATCTGCGGCGTATGCGGTATTTTAGGAGGATTCAGACAGATTGCATCGGGAACGTTAAACGGTATCATGGGTATTCCCTTCGGGTTCTACAGACAGGCAGACGGCGGATGGGAGTTTGGATTCTTTGATTCGGACCGGGAGAAGGAAGAAGATGCTTTCTGGGAGAAGGAAAACTGGCAGCAGGTCGATGGCAAGGATAAACAGAAACTTAATGTGACGGTGGATACGCTTCGGGAGCTTTATCTTGAAGTGTCGGACTGCAATCTTGTAATAGAGGATTCTTCCGACGAGTATGTCTGGCTTTTGGTCAATGACGGCAGCAGGGTTTACTATAAGACAGAAAAAGACACAGTAAATAAGGATATCCTTTCGGTACGAAATCACAGATATCACAGGATCGGAAACTGGCGGGATCGTCCCAACGATACCATAACGCTGTATCTGCCCAAAGACTGTGATCTGCAAATGGTTTCCGTTTATATGGGTGCTGGCTATATGGAGTCCGTTGCCTTAAAGGGAAATATAATGGAGATTAATGTGGGAGCCGGCATCTGTGAGGCAAAGGGATTCGAGGCGGATACCGTAAATCTGCTTGTGGGAGCCGGACAGATCAAGGCGGACAGACTGAAAGCGGATACGGCAATCATAGAGGTCGGTGCCGGTGAGATGATCGTGCAGGATGTTGCTGTAAAGGAGCATACGGAGGTGGAACTGAGCCTGGGAAATGCGGAGATTACAGGAACCATGACAGGGCAGATAGACGCGGAATGTAATATGGGAAATCTGACGATGAGATTCACCGGTTCGGAGGACGATTACGAATTTGATGTAGATTGTGACATGGGGGATGCGAAAATTGGGAGCCGTCATTTTTCCGGAGTGAGTATCAGCAGAGAATGGAACAGTGACAGGGACAATCGGTTAGATATTGACTGTGCAATGGGCAATCTCGAGGTAAGCTTTGGTGAATAAACGGAAAGGAGAGCGTAATATGAATAATGATTGTAGGAAATTGGTGCGTTCTAAAATGAACAGAATGGTCTGCGGTGTCTGCGGCGGTATCGGGGAATATCTTAACCTGGATCCGACGGTGGTGAGGCTTTTGTGGCTGGTGTGTTCTCTGGCAAGCTGCGGCACGGGACTGGTGGTTTACATTGTGGCGGCCATAGTGATGCCGGAAGATGTTGGATAGTACAAAGGCAGCGGGCCGAGGGGGAATAAGGATTATGATTTTGATGCTTGATACAACGAGAGAACAGATAGGGAAGCAATTGGCGGAGGAAATGCTTCACAGCGGCGTAAGTTCCGCTTCCTATGAATTGATCGACACCACGAAGCTGCACATTTCTCACTGTGTCGGCTGTAATGTCTGCTGGCTGAAAACACCGGGGATATGTGCCATCAAGGATGATTATGCGCCGATTTTGGAAAAGATGAGTAAAGCCAATCAGGTCTGGCTGATCTCGGATACGCATTTTGGGTTCGTCTCCTATCAGACGAAAAACATTGTAGACAGGGTAATGCCCCTTGTTACCATGTATCTGCAGATTAAGAATGGGCAGACGCGCCATGTCATGCGTTATGACCATCAGCCGGATTTTGGGATTATCTATACCGGGGACGGCAAGCAGGATTATCTGGAATGGTGGTGTCAGCGCCTGACACTTAATTTTGGAAGCCGTTCTCTGGGAGTTTTTCCGGCAGAACACAGTAAGGAGGCGGTTACATGCATGTTGTAATCATTAATGGAAGTCCGCGTGTGCAAAAATACAGCAACACGGAGAAAATTATTGCCTCTTTTGCCAAAGGACTGTCGGAAAAAGGAGTTACCTTTGAAACATATGCCGTTTCTGACCGCAGTTCATGGGAAAGCATCCGGAAGGCTTATATGGAGAATGAGGAAATCTTAATTGCGCTTCCCTTGTATGTGGAATGTATACCGGGCCTTCTTCTGGAATTCCTGGAAACCTTGCCCCAAAAGGATGAACATACGAGACTTTCTTTTCTTTTGCAGAGTGGATTCTCGGAAGGGTGTCAGCTTCGCTGCGGCGAGGGATTTCTAAAGGAACTGCCGGGGTATCTGGGGGTTCGTTATGGCGGCTGTCTGGTCAAAGGAGATAATTTTGGAATCCGGTTTCTGGATCAGGAGAAACAGGAGCGTATTACCAAACCATATCAGGCAATGGGGGAACTGTTTGCAAGGGGAGATGGTTTCTTTGGTGAGGAAGCAAAGAAATTTACCGGCCCGGAATATTTTTCACTGCCGATGCGTTTGCTTTTACAGTTCTTATTCAAAACCTTGTCGAGAAAGCTGTTTCAGAAAGTGGCAGCATCATGGGGATGTACGGTGCCGCTTGCAGAAAAAATCTGGGAGACAGATTAAAATCCGGAAGGAATTTTGAAAAGTCTGTTATGACGAAACAAGCTAAGAGACCGTTGTGCGGCAGGCACCGTCTCTTAGCTTGTTTGCTCTTCGTGGAATTAGGAATTCCGTGCGCAGCAGAAATCAGGAAATGGTAAAGAATAACCCGGATTTCTTTAAGGCCGGCCGCAGGGCCATATACACCAGTACGGATACGATCGCGGAGGTCACGGCATTAATGGAAGTGGAGACCACATTCCAGGCAAGCGTCAGTTCTGCGGCCGGTTTGCCCAGAATCAACAGTTTATAGAAGTATCCGATAAGGGGATCAAAGATCACATTGAACAAGAGTCCGCAGACGGCTGCTGCTATAGTCCATTTTAATACTTTCTTATTATCTGTCTCTGTGCTGATATGCCCCAGCTTATGAGCGATCAGGCCGGTGATAAAACCGATGCAGAATTTTAAAAACAGCGTCTTTGGGGCGTAGACGACATAGACCGGATCAAAAAGGTCGCCGATGGTCATGCCGATGGCACCGCCCAGACCGCCGTAGACACCGCCTAAAAGCAGGGCGCCAAGAACGCATACGGCGTTGCCTAAGTGAATGGAAGTGGCATCTCCGCCCGGCAGCGGAATCTTGATCTGCAAAAAGGTAAATACCACATAAGAGAGTGCGGCAAAAATACCGGTAAATACAACTTTCAGTAATTTTTCGTTTTTCATGATCGTCCTCGTTTCCATATTTTTATGTAGTAATAGGATATTCCTTGTTTATCTGCAGGAATTTACTTTTATTATAGAAATTTATGGCTTCTTTAAAAGTACCAATTCGAGATTTTTTAACCATACCAGATATGAGAATCTAAAAAAAAGATACCAAAATAACAAAAGATACCTTACATCTGGCGTCCCGATTGATTACGATAAAACAAATGCGTAAGGAAAGGAAGTTGATTATGGAGGGATATTCTTTTGTAGATGAATGGGGTACTTTTTCGCTGGCTATGCCGGAAAATTATAGTTATCAGTATTTTCCGATAGCGGGGGAACAGGGCATTAAGAGTGTGCTGACACCCAATTTTGGCGGGGACAGCAAGAAAAATCAGAATGAGTTTCTGTTAGAGCCGGTCAGCGTGGAAAACTTACATAATAACCGTTCTACCAGAAATTTCTGGTGTCGTCTGGAAGGAATCGGCAGTTGGTCCGTGACAGGGGCATCGGCCCAGGCAGAGCAGGTCAAGTTTACAGACAAACAGGACAAGAGCAGGATGACGGCCGGCTTTATGTGGATGAGTGTCACCCGCAGCCTGGCACAGTATCAGATGGAAGCGAAGGTGGATTCCTTTGTGCCGGTAGAGCATGATGTGGAAATTATGCGGATCACTCTGACGAACTGCGGAAAGGAAACGAGGATACTGACACCCATAGCAGCGATCCCCATTTATGGGAGAAGCGCCGATAATATCCGGGATCACAGGCATGTAACCTCTTTGCTGCACCGGATTGCGATCAGGGAAGAAGGGGTGGTAGTAAAGCCCACGCTTTCTTTTGATGAGAGGGGCCACAGGATCAATGAGATCAGCTACTTTGTCTGTGGCTTGTCCGGGGATGGCAAGGCACCCGCAGCGTTTTATCCGACGGTGGAAGAACTGCTCGGTGAGGGCGGCAGTTACACGGCACCGCGGGCTGTGTTAGAAGATTATCCGGGGATCCCGGCAGGACAGGCCATCGATGGCAAAGAGGCGGTGGGGGGACTTAAGTTTGATAAGATCAGTCTCCTGCCGGGAGAGAAAGCTTCTTTTACAATCCTTATGGGGAGCACGGCCCGGCCGGAAGAAATAACGCAGATCCTGGATGCGTACCGGACAGAGGATAAAGTGGAAGCGGCATTTATCAAGGCAAAAGTGTATTGGCAGCAGAAAGTAAATATTGTCTATCATACCAGAAACCGTGATTTTGACCAGTTTATGCGGTGGGTAAGTTTCCAGCCTATTCTGCGGAGAATCTATGGCTGTTCTTTCCTGCCTCATCATGATTACGGCAAGGGAGGAAGAGGCTGGCGGGACTTATGGCAGGACTGCCTGGCGCTGCTTTTGATGAATCCCAAAGGCGTGCGGCAGATGCTTCTTGACAATTTTGGAGGCGTTCGTATGGACGGAACCAACGCCACCATCATTGGCACAAAACAAGGAGAGTTTATTGCAGACAGAAATAATATTACGCGCGTGTGGATGGATCATGGCGTCTGGCCTTTCATGACGACCAAACTGTATATGGATCAGACAGGGGACATAGAGATTCTGGCACAGAAAGTACCTTATTTCAAAGACAGACAGGTAGAACGTGGAACAGCGGTGGATGAATGTTGGAACGACGAATATGGAAACTGCCAGAAAGACGAGAACGGCGCCGTTTATCAGGGAACCGTTCTGGAACATCTGCTGTTGCAGAATTTATGTGCGTTTTATGAGGTCGGAGAGCACAATCATTGCAGACTGCGGGGAGCAGACTGGAATGATGCTCTGGATATGGCGCAGGAGAGAGGCGAAAGCGTTGCTTTCATGTGTGCTTATGCAGGCAATCTTCGGGAACTGGCGGAATATCTGACTTTATATGCGGACAAGACTGGGGAGGAAGAAGTCACTGTCGCGGAAGAGATTACAAGGCTTTTCGATACAGAGCAGACAGAATACGACAGCCCGGAAGACAAAAACGAAAGGCTGCGGCAGTATGCAGTCTCCTGCCGGCATACCATCAGCGGTAAAACCGTCTCCGTAAAGATAGAGGCCCTTGTCCGGAATCTGCAGGAAAAAGCGGACTGGATGATGCAGCATATCAGAAAGACGGAGTGGGTGACGGATCATGACGGGAACGGATGGTTTAACGGGTACTACGATAATAACGGCCGTCAAGTGGAAGGCGAGAAGGAAAGCGGCGTGCGCATGATGCTGACAGGGCAGGTTTTTGCGATTATGAGCGGGACGGCAACCCCCGAACAGGTGCAAAGTATTACAAAGAGCGCAGACCAGTATCTGTATGCCCGGGATATCGGCGGATACCGTCTGAACACGGATTTTGGGGAATTAAAAACGGATTTGGGAAGGATGTTTGGTTTTGCTTATGGAGAAAAAGAAAACGGAGCGGTCTTTTCCCATATGGCGGTAATGTATGCAAACGCACTTTACAAAAGAGGATTTGCCAAAGAGGGATATCAGGCGCTCCAGGCTTTGGCGGATGCGGCGATGCGGTTTGAGACCAGCCGGATTTATCCGGGGATTCCGGAATATTTCAACACAAAGGGACGGGGCATGTATCACTATCTGACCGGTGCAGCAAGCTGGTATATGCTGACATTCCTGACGGAAGCGTTTGGCGTACGGGGAAAAGCAGGAGATCTGGAGATCGCGCCGGCGCTTATGAAGGAGCAGTTTGATGAAGAGGGAACGGCCAGACTGGAGCTTCCTTTTGCTGGAAAGCAGTTTCATGTTATATTGAAAAATCCTCATCAATTGGAGTGTGGAGAGTATCATGTGACGGCAGCCAGGATAGATGACACAGAATTGCCATGCGTGTCCTGTAAACGGGAGGATGGTACGAAGTCTGTAAAGGCTGTGTTGAAAAAGGCGCAGATTCTGAAGCTTTCCGAGGATGTACATGAGATTGAAATTTTGTTAGACGAATGATATGGAGGGCAGTATGAGACAGGAGCAGCAAAACTTTATCATGAAAGATTACGGACGGCAATCTACTTTTGCCAGTTTCCTGCCGGGGATTGCAGGACTGCATGGTATTCCGATTTGGTGTTATTATGTAAACCGAGGGCAGGGCGTCGTCAGCTTCGGCGTAAATCATAAAGACTGCGCCATTATGGAGTTTTATCCGGCTCATGTGGCGTATCAGAATGTAAAGCGGACAGGATTCAGGACCTTTCTTCGCAAAGACGGTAAGTATATGGAATGTTTTAGTGACGAAACCCTGGAACAGGAAATGGAAATCGGCATGAACGGTCTTACCATCCGGGAGCAGAACAAAGAGCAGGCGCTTCTTACGGAAGTGGACTATTATACGCTGCCGGGTGAAAAAGTCGGGGCGCTTGTCAGGAAAGTAACCGTAACCAATGAGGATGACAGGGAAATTCTATTGGAAGTGATAGACGGTATGCCGGCGGTGATCCCTTACGGTGTGGAAGCTTCGTTTATGAAAGACATGACGCAGACGGCCAAAGCCTGGATGCAGGTGGAAGATCTGGAAACAAAGATTCCTTTTTATCGTGTGCGGGCGAGTCTGGTTGACAGTGCCTCGGTGCATGCCATAGAAGGCGGTAATTTTTCTTTCGGATGTCTGGAGGATGGCACGCTGCTGCCGGCTGTGGTCGATGTGGAGGCTCTGTTTGCCTATGACTGTTCCCTGCAGAGCGCGGTGCGTTTCAGAGAGGAAGGTCTGGATGGCGTGTATGCCTGGAAGCAGAACACGGCAAACCTTCTTCCCTGCAGTTTCTACGGAGTGAAGAGAGGTCTGAAACCGGGAGAATCCCTTACGGTATATGAAGTCATTGGCCAGGTGAGTAAAAAAGAGTATTTACACCGTTTCCTGGAAACACCAAAAACGGGAGCCTATTTTGCACAGAAGAAAGAAGAGGCGGAAACTCTTGTGGAAGAGCTCTGCCACGGCATTATGACGCAGACGGCTTCGGAGAGTTTTGATATTTATTGCCGGTATACTTATATGGATAACGTTTTAAGAGGCGGTTATCCGCTTTCGCTGGGCAATAATAAGCTGTACTATGTGTATTCCAGAAAACATGGCGATCTGGAGCGGGATTACAATTATTTCTCCATGCTGCCGGAATTTTACTCCCAGGGGAACGGGAATTTCCGGGATGTCAATCAGAACCGCCGGTGTGATACTTTCTTTGCGCCGTTTGTGGGGCGGGAAAATATCCGCCAGTTTTACAGCCTGATTCAGCTGGACGGTTATAATCCGCTGGGGATAGAGAAGCTTACCTATCGTTTGGACAAGGAAAAGGCAGCAGCTTTGTTCCAGGATATGGAACAGGAGAAAGCGGAAGAGCTGACCGCTTTCGTGAGCAGTCCTTTTACGCCGGGGGCGTTATGGTTTAAACTGGACGATACGCTCGGCCAGTGGAAAGAATCTTTGTTTTACCAGATTATTGATTTTGCGGACAGTATGGTAAACGGAAATTTCGGGGAAGGCTACTGGAGCGACCACTGGACCTATAATCTTGACCTGATTGAGGATTATCTGGAAATCTATCCGGATAAAGAGCGGGAAATGCTTTTTGAAGAAGAATATACCTATTTCCTGTCACAGATTAATATCAATCATCGCAGCAAGCGTTATGCGGAAACGGAAAACGGCTTAAGACAGTATCATGCGCTGGATGAAAAGGGAAGACGAAGTACCGAAGAAAAACTGGTGCGCGCACAGTTTGGCAAGGGCGAGGTTGTGTATGTAACACTCATGGAAAAGCTGCTTTTGTTATGCGCAACGAAGCTTGCGGCCCTGGATGCTTACGGAATGGGCGTGGAGATGGAAGGCGGCAAGCCCGGGTGGTATGACGCGCTGAACGGACTGCCGGCTGTATTTGGCTCATCCATGGCGGAGACCTATGAGCTGGCGAGACTGTTTGATTATACGATTTCCGTATTGGAGCGGTATCCGGAAGAGTTGAAGATCACGGAGGAACTGGCTGATTTCGTGGAAGAATTGCAGCTGGCAGTCAGACTGGAAAAAGACAATCTGGCCAAGGCGGGGGAAGTACTTTCCTTCTGGAACCGTATCAATGATGTGAAAGAACGCTACAGGGACAAGACTTTCCAGGGTATTTCCGGCAGGAAAAAGAGTTTCTCCTGCAGTAATCTGGCGGCAGTTTTGCGGGAATGGGAGCAGGTTGTGGCATATGGAATCGAGAAAGCCTGTACCTACGGCGGAGGAATCAGTCCCACCTATTTTGCGTATGAGGTGAAAGAATATGAGAAGCGGCAGGAGGGGATTGTACCGCTGCACTTTGCCTTACAGCGTATTCCGGATTTCCTGGAGGGGCCGGTACGTTATATGAAGCTTCCTCTGCCGCAGGAAAAGAAAAAGACCCTGTATGAAAAGGTAAAAAGCAGTGATCTGTATGACAGAAAGCTGTCCATGTATAAGGTGAACGCTTCTCTGAAAGGCATGTCTTATGAACTGGGCAGGGCCTGCGCGTTTACGCCGGGCTGGCTGGAAAATGAATCCATCTGGCTGCATATGGAGTATAAGTATCTGTTGGAAGTGTTAAGAAGCGGTATGTATGAAGAATTTTTTGAGGACTTTCACAAGGCGGCGGTCCCGTTTCTTGATCCGCAGGTATACGGAAGAAGCATTTATGAGAATTCTTCTTTTATTGCAAGCAGTAAGAATCCCGACGAGAGGATTCACGGCAAGGGATTTGTGGCGAGGCTTTCCGGTTCCACCATTGAGTTTATCAGTATGTGGAAACTGATGATGTTTGGTAAGAACGTGTTTACCATGAAAAATGGCGAACTGGTATTTGCCCCGGAGCCGGCGATTCCTGCGTATCTGATTCCGGAAGAAAAAGTGATCGAGACCACGTTTTTGGGAGAAATCCCTGTGGTATACCGGATGGAGGAACAAAGAGACTACATACCGGGAACCTATGGGATTAAAGAGATGCACTTTACTTATAAAAACGGAAATGAATTAGAGGTGACGGCAGGATATGTCAGCGGAAAACTGGCGGAGGACATCCGGTCCGGCCGGGTAATGCGGATGGAGATCCTGTTAGGCGGGGTAACGGATTGAGGAAAGGAAGACAAAGGCAGTATTCCATAGAAGGGATACTGCCTTTCCTGCAGGATAAAAAGCGGCCATTCACTGCCTGCAAAGCAGTTTACAGGCTGAAAAGTCGTTGAAATGAGAGAATAAAAGCTTTATACTGTTGCTAGAATATACAGGATGTGATCAAGACGGGCCAAAGGTGGAGCGGCAATGAAAACAGTTCTGATTGTGGAAAATGAAAAAGTCATACGCCAGGGAATACGGGCCATGATGCAGCGCTGCGGTGTTCCGATAGAAATGATTATGGAATGTGGCAATGGAGAAATGGCGCTGGAAATATTACAGAGTCAGAAAGTAGACGTAATGTTTACGGAGATTTGTCTGCCCAAAATGACGGGCATAGAACTGGTACAGAAAATCAAGGATCTGCCCGACAAACCAATTGTTGTAGCCATCAGCGGGTACGCCGATTTCTCTTATGCGGTGGAAATGCTTCGCATGGGGGCGAGGGACTTTTTCTTAAAACCGTTAGAATATCAAAAAATATGCGATATTATGAAACAGTTGGAACAAGAAATTGCACAGACCAGAGAAAACAGCCGTACAAGCAAACGTCTTGGGCATCAGCAGTTAAAATATCTGATGCTGAATGAAAAGATTACGGAAGAAGAGTTAAATATCATGCAGTCAGAGTATGAGAGCGAATTTGCGCTTCATGCTTATTATGTGTATGCGTTGAGCCAGCGGGAAAGGAAAAAGCCGGCAGAGGAGCAGTATATTTATCTGCATAACGTGGAAGGGTACGATGTATATCTTGTATCGGATAAAAATGCAGGCATGCTTTTAAAAAATGAACTGGCCCGGGAATATGTGGGAGTCAGTTTGCAGCACAGCGGTATCCGGGAGCTGCGAATGGCTTATCAGGAAGCGGTGGCGGCAAGGCAGCAGGCCTTTTGTACAAACCGGAGGATCTGTTCGTCTGCAGAACAGAAGAAAAAGATACCGGAGACGCTTTATGGGCAGGGGCAGAAGCTGCTCGGTGAAGAGGCCCGGATACAGAGAGTGCAGTTACTTGGTACGGATAAGGCAGAGGAACTTGTAAAGGCATGGAACGGGTTGTTTTACGCAGTCAGGAACGAATGGATCACACCAACTGAATTTATCAGGTGCATGGAGGAATTTTGGAAAGAAATCCGCAAAATCTATCGGAATGTGGTAACAGGCGAAGAGGAGAATATGAAACGGCTGTCAGACTACTATAGTTTTCCGACGCTGGCGGTATGGCAGACGGAGTTTATAGAATGGCTGCTTGGGTTACAGGAGCGTATCAACAGCCAATATGATGGCAGCAGAAATCAGCAGAAAATCAAACGGGCGATAGAATATATCCGGAAGAATTATGATAAAGATTTGAATATGGCGGTGGTATCCAATTATATTTCCATGAATTATTCGCTGTTCTCCTGTCTTTTTAAGGAATACACAGGCAGTAACTTTGTATATTTCCTGAAAAATATCAGGATGGAGGAAGCTAAGAAGCTGCTTACCAAGACCGATTTACGGATTGTTGAAATCAGTGTCAAAGTCGGCTACGAGAATGAAAAGCATTTTATGAAGACATTCAAAGCAGCCTGCGGTGTATCGCCAAGCGAATACCGCAAAAATGTACAGATGCAGAATTCTCCCCTGGGAGATAAAAGCGGCGAATGATTGATCAGCCGTTTTGGGCATGGTACTGCCTTTTGACCTCATACATCATTTGGTCTGCGGCGGCGAACAGTTCCTGAACGTTTTCGGATGTAAAACCGGGGGCCGGGTATGTAGAAGCATAGCCGCAGCTGCAAGAGACAGGATAGTCTTTCGTGCCCAGCTTGTTATAATTTTGCAGATAGGATGTGATGGATTCTATGCGGTTTTGGGCGTCCTGTTCCGAAAGTCCTGCGGTCAGGATATAGAATTCATCGCCCGAAAAACGGGCGCAGATATCCCCTTCTTTGGCAGTGCTTTCTATGGCCTGCCCTAAAATCCGGATTGCAAAATCCCCCTCTTTGTGTCCGTAAGTGTCATTGATTTTTTTCAGACCATTCATATCAATCATAAAGACGGTAAGCGGAAGATGATCTGAAATGGCCCGGCTTAAGAGCGGGTCTTCCAGATGATTGTAGCCGTGCTTGTTATAAAGCCCGGTCAAGGCATCTTTCATATAGATTTCTTCCAGATGACTGACCAGCATACCGGTGCGTTTGGCCTCGTAAATGCCTTGCAGCATCTGGTTGATATTCATCTGCCACTGGACCAGCCGAAAATGGCAGTCAATCTGATTGTCTTCATAAGCCAGGGCTATATAGCCGAATTTTCTGTCCTCAAAAAATAACGGCATATAAATATAGGCGCAGTCGGAATCATCATAGATATAATCCGGCAGCAGATTGGTTTTGCGATAACTACATTCCGGCAGACGTCTGCCGTTTTTTAAGGCAAATTTAAGTAAAATCGTATCGGTATCCTTTTTGTGTTCCTCATGATTGGTGAGAGCGAGGATGTGGCTGGACAGGGAATCCCAGTCGGAGTAGAGACAGAGATAAAATTCCTGACAGTGTTCGATTTGGAGAACAAACTGCTCTAACAGATCCATGCCGCTGTCAAGATCGGTTATGTACTGCAGGGAGGAAGACATATTCATGGAGTCCAGAATAGAATTTTCCAGAGTTGCAATACGCTGGGAGAGATCCTGCATAAAAAAGACGGCGTTGATATTTTCGGCAGATTGGCATCCGCAGGAATTACGGAATATGGGAGCGGCCGGCAGCAGAAAGACTGAGGGCAGACTGCCGCCATGGATCAGGGTCAGCAAATTTTCTACCGAGGCGACGCCCAGTTCATATACCGGAAAGGTAACCGTAGTGAGCATGGGAGAAGTATTTTGCCCTTCCAGAGTATCATCGCAGCCGGTAATGGCGATGTCCTCCGGAATCCGGTAACCGGCCAGGAGCGCGGCGGCAAGAAATAACAGGGCCAGGCGGTCGTTGTAACATACCACTGCTTCCGGGGGAGTTGTCTGACAGAAAAAGGCAAGTGCGTCCTTGACGTCAGACGGGTCATACTTACAATGGTAAATATCATTTGTGCCGGCTGTTTTACCGGCTTTCTTCAAAGCTTCAAGATAATGTTTTTCACGCATCCCGGAGAAGCCGGGCTCTTCCAGGCAGCCTAAATAGCACACGCGGGAAGCGTGATGTTTCGTGAGAAAATGGGTGGTAAGTGTTGCAGCCATAGAATTGTTTTCCAGGGAGACCGCAGGAAAATGATTATCCGATACGGCAATCTCCACAATCGGACACGGAAGGGAGTTTAGCCTGTTTAGGATGTTTTGTTTTA
The DNA here is from genome assembly GCA_002492525.1 of Lachnospiraceae bacterium UBA7086. Classification (GTDB taxonomy): domain Bacteria; phylum Bacillota; class Clostridia; order Lachnospirales; family Lachnospiraceae; genus UBA3282. The sequence continues at coordinate 28,742 of DKZA01000038.1, forward strand.
ATTCAGAGGAAATATAAGTATCGGAAGCAAAGATAATACCGTCAAAACTCTCATAATTGGGAATTTGCAGAATACATTCTTCCCCCACCTCATAGGCGCCGAGGTTTTCGCCGTCAAGAGAAGTGAAAATCTCGGCAGTATATCCATATTCTAACGCTTTGTCAATGATTCCCTGACAAACGCCCTGTTGATAAACTCCAAATATATGAGAAATAAATACACCGATTTTTTTGGCATGATACATGGTCAAGATACCTCCTGTGTGGAAATACAGCTCTCTTTTATTGTAAGGGAAAAGACAAAATCTTGCAATGGTTGTTGTCTGTTTTGCATAGGTTTTGTGTAAGCCGTCATAGAAAGGGTATAAACAGGTTAAAACTGGTAAATACTTATGATATTTACCGAGGGAGTCAATGGAATGAAACCAAAAGAATCAGAACCGGAGAAATGGGACTTCATGTTCTATCTGTATTTGTTTTTTATAGCTGCGGTTTTTGGATGGCTGTGGGAAGGAAGCCTTTATCTCTTTAAAGATGACGGCTATGTCAATCGTGGTTTCCTTACCGGCCCGTGGCTTCCCATCTATGGAGCAGGCGCAGTTATGTTAGAAATCCTGTTTCACAAATGGCGGGACAGAACTTTACTGACGTTTTTGTCATCCATGCTTTTGTGTACGATACTGGAATATTTGGCAGGCTGGTACTTGGAATTGACCTGGGGAGTTAAATGGTGGGATTACAGTCAGATGAACTGGAATCTGCATGGGAGGATCTGTTTTGCCAGTAGTATTCTGTTCGGCCTGGGCGGTTCCTTTCTCGTCTGTGTGGCGGCGCCGTTGTTCCATTCTCTTTATCGAAAAATTCCCTGGAAGATCAGGCTGCGGACACTATTGACTATATTGGTCATATTTATTGCAGATGCCGCTTACAGTGCGCTTGTACCACATATGGGAAGAGGAATAACATATTAATGACTTTAATTTAGCTAATAAAAGAGATTAATATATAAGTTAAAATAGCCAAAATAATAAGTGGAAATTTGTGGCTTATTACAAGAGGGAAAAGGAGCAGGCAGGATGGAAATAGCACATCTTTTGTGTTATTATTATAAATACAGACAGAAACAGACAGAATAATCTTACCGGGAAAGATTCTGCGGGTGAATATGGTGAAGGGACCATACCGCAAGATACTGTTGTGGACTGTTGTGTATTTTGGAGGATAGATAGAAAGGGTCATTTATGATGGGGTATTTAATATGGTATAGCCTGGCTGCCGTATGCGCGTTAGTCTGTGCTGTGATTGCGTACAAACAAAAAACCCGTATGGGGGTAATCACGGGCACTATGTTCATAGTAGCAGCAGCGGTTAATCTCTCTTATTTTGCAAGAATCGGTGCTGAGACCTATTTTGCAGCGTCGATGGCCACCAGCATGTATTTTGTATTTCTGGATGTTCTGCTGTTGATTATGGTCTGTTATGTGGTGGAGTTTACACAGCCTAAGATGAATGTGTTGAAGTACAAAAGAGCGTTTTATCTGTTTACAGGTATTTTGGTATGTATAGATGCAGCATGTCTGATTGTCAATGTATTCCATGAAATCTTGCTTCGTTATCAATACCATGATGACAGTATATATGCGATTCCTTATATGTATGAGGCAAAACCGGCGTTTTATTTTCATACGAGTATGGTATGCCTGTTAGTCGGCGTTGCCATTTTTGTTCTGGTCTACAAGACGCTCAGTATTCCCAAAATGTATCGGGACAGATACAGGAACAGTCTTTTGTGGATGATGGCGGTGGTGGGGCTCTTTGCCTTCTATATGACGGGATATTTAAAATTCAGTGTGGATGTGACAGTACTGGTATATGGGTTCAGCTGTCCATTTGTCTATATGAATACCTTTGATTATGCCTCCAAAAGTATGCTGAATACGACCCGCAAAATGATTCTCGAATATATGGGCAATCCCATGGTTCTTTTTGATTATGAGGGTTATGTGACAGATACCAACAAGGACATGCGCGATCTTTTCCCGATTCTGAATAATAGAGAGCGCAGGATCAGCATGATGGATTTTATCCAGATCGGTGCTTTCAGAGAACTGCAGAATACCAACACAAACCAGACGTTTGAGTGGGACAATCCGGGAGAGACGGGCGCAAGAGTATATCACTGTGATTTCAGCTGCCTGAAGGATGAGAAGGGAAGAGATATCGGTAATCTGCTGATTTTAAAAAACAAGGAAGTGGAGCGGGATATGCTCACACAGCTGTATTCCAGGAACAGTTTTTACAACAGACTGGAGAAAATACAATCCTGCGGTATTTATCCGTTGACCGTGGTGGTCTGTAATGCCAACGGAATCGGGCTTGTCAATGATGTCTATGGTTGGGGCAAGGGCAATAAACTGCTTAAGAAAGCGGCGGATCTTCTGCGGGAAAATCTGCCCAAAGAAACCATCCTTGCCAGACTTGAGGACGGGGATATGGCGGCAGGACTGATAGAGGCGGAACAGGAGTACGCAGTCCGTCTGTTTGAGAATATCAAAGAACAGTATCGCAAGGATAATGATACCGGTATCAATACAGATCTGGAATATGGTATTGCCGTAATCAGGGATAATACCAAGAGCATCGAGGAGGCGGTCAGGGAAGCCGGGCAGAGTATGCGTACGAAGAAACTGATGAACCGGTCTTCTCAGAAGAGTTCCCTGTTAGACTCCCTCACACAGACGCTGACAGAGAGTGACTACGAGACAGAGGAGCACGTGGAGCGGACGAAAGAGATGGCGACCAGACTGGGACGGGCTTTAAATCTTTCAGATGTGGAACTTGGCAAGCTGGCATTGTTGGCCGTGCTTCATGATATTGGAAAGATTGCGATTCCTCATTCTATTTTAGCCAAACCGGGTAAGCTGACAGAGGCGGAGTGGGAGATTATGAAGACGCACACGGAGAAAGGATATCGGATTGCCAGTGCATCTAAGGAGTTACAGCCGATCGGGGAGTTTATTCTGCACCATCATGAAAGATGGGATGGCGGCGGATATCCGGGCGGATTGGCGAAGGAGGAAATCCCGCTTCTTTCAAGAATTATTACGGTGGTGGATTCTCACGATGTGATGGTGCATGACAGACCGTATCACAAAGCGATGAGCCAGGAAGCGGCAGTGGAAGAACTTCGCCGTTGTGCCGGGGCACAATTTGATCCCCATTTGGTGGATGTGTTCCTGGGAGTTTTGGAGGAGCAGAAGGTGTCGTGAGAAAATGGAATTGACAAAAATGCAGTAATTGTCTATAGTAATAGTTGCAGTGGAAACAGGCTGCTTTGAATTGTATGAATAGAAAGGCGATGACAGAGAAGAGTACACAATCTCCGCCGTCAGAGAGAGAAATCGGAGGCTGCGAGGTTTCTTCGGAGAGGAATTGTGGAAGGTGGCTCTTAAGCTGGTGTGCTGAAAGGTCCGGATAGATGCGGACGGCAGTAAGTGCATACGCTTTATCCCCGTTAAAGGATAGAATCATAGGCTGTGGATATCAGCTGTGATTTGGTGAGTGATAAATAAAGGTGGTACCGCGTGTTTGCGCCCTTTGCCAGAATATGGCAGAGGGCGTTTGTGCGCTTATATCAGATCAAAAGGAGGAAACAACATGAGCAGAGAACTGGCCAAAACCTATGACCCTAAGGGCATAGAAGAAAGACTGTATCAGAAATGGATGGACAACAAATATTTCCACGCTGAAGTGGATAAGACAAAGACGCCTTTTACGATCGTCATTCCTCCGCCGAATATTACAGGGCAGCTTCATATGGGACATGCGCTGGATAACACCATGCAGGATATTCTGATTCGCTATAAGAGGATGCAGGGATACAATGCGCTCTGGCAGCCGGGCACGGATCATGCCTCCATTGCTACGGAGGTAAAGATCATTGAAAAGCTGAAAGAGGAAGGGATTGATAAGAATGATCTCGGCCGGGAAGGTTTTTTGGAGAGGGCCTGGGACTGGAAGAAAGAGTACGGCGGCAGGATTGTCTCTCAGCTTAAGAAGCTGGGATCTTCCTGTGATTGGGACAGAGAACGTTTTACCATGGACGAGGGCTGTAATAAGGCGGTCACGGAAGTGTTCTGTAAGATGCATCAAAAAGGCTGGATTTATAAGGGAAGCCGTATCATCAACTGGTGCCCGGTATGTAATACTTCTATTTCCGATGCGGAGGTGGAGTATGAAGAGCAGGCAGGACATTTCTGGCATATCAAATATCCGTTGGTAGATGAAAACGGACAGCCCAGCAAGACGGAGTTTTTGGAGTTTGCCACCACCCGTCCGGAGACCATGTTGGGTGATACGGCGGTTGCGGTGAATCCCAACGATGAAAGATATACTTATTTAAAAGGAAGACAGGTCTGGCTGCCGATCGTCAATAAGGCGATCCCGGTGGTGGAAGATGATTATGTGGACATGGAGTTCGGGACAGGCGTTGTAAAGATTACGCCGGCCCATGACCCCAATGACTTTGAGGTAGGCAAGCGTCATAATCTGCCGGAAGTAAATATTATGAATGATGACGCTACCATCAATGCAAACGGCGGCAAATACGAAGGACTGGACCGCTATGAGGCAAGAAAGAGGATCGTGGAAGAACTGGAACAGGAAGGGCTTCTGGTACGTATTGAGGATTATACGCATAATGTAGGAACCCATGACCGCTGTAAGACTACGATTGAACCGCTGATTAAGAAACAATGGTTCGTGAAGATGGATGAATTGATTAAACCGGCGGTGGAAGCAGTGAAAAATGGTGAGATTAAACTGATTCCGGAACGTATGGAGAAGATTTATTATAACTGGACGGACAATATCCGCGATTGGTGTATCAGCAGACAGCTTTGGTGGGGGCACAGGATTCCGGCATACTATTGTGACGAGTGCGGTGAAATTGTAGTGGCGGATAAAGCGCCTGACGTATGCCCCAAATGTGGGGGTAAGCATTTTACCCAGGATCCGGACACACTGGACACATGGTTTTCTTCCGCACTATGGCCTTTCTCCACACTGGGCTGGCCCGAGCAGACGGAGGATCTTTCTTATTTCTATCCCACGGACGTACTGGTGACCGGTTATGATATCATCTTTTTCTGGGTCATCCGTATGATTTTCTCAGGATATGAGCAGATGGGGGAGAGACCCTTTAAGACCGTGTTGTTCCATGGCCTGGTGAGAGATTCCCAGGGGCGCAAGATGAGTAAATCCCTGGGGAACGGCATCGATCCATTGGAGATTATCGACCAGTACGGCGCAGATGCCTTAAGACTGACGTTGATTACCGGTAATGCGCCCGGCAATGATATGCGTTTCTACTATGAGAGAGTGGAGGCCAGCCGTAACTTTGCCAATAAGGTCTGGAACGCTTCCCGTTTCATTATGATGAATATGGATCAGGAAGAGGAAAAGACCGGGAGACGCGGCTGGGAGGTTTCTTATGACGAGATAAAGGATAGTCTGTATCCGGTGGATAAATGGATCCTTTCTAAACTGAATACGCTTGTGAAAGAAGTGACGGACAATATGGACAGTTTTGAACTGGGTATTGCCGTGCAGAAAGTATATGACTTTATCTGGGATGAGTTCTGTGACTGGTATATTGAGATGGTGAAGCCCAGGCTCTACAGTACTGCAGCCGGGGAGGAAAAGGGAAAGCAGGCTGCGCTTTGGACGCTGCAGAATGTATTGATTGATGCATTGAAGCTTCTGCATCCTTATATGCCGTTTATTACAGAGGAGATTTTCTGTACCCTGCAGGGAGCGGAAGAGTCTATTATGATTTCCAGGTGGCCTGTTTATCAGGATGACAGACAGTACACCAAAGAAGAGACGGCGATTGAGTTAATGAAAGAGGCCGTGCGCGGCATCCGTAACGTAAGAACACAGATGAATGTGGCGCCGGGCAGAAAAGCGGCCGTGTATGTGGTCAGCGATAAGGAAGAAGTAAGGCAGATCTTTACGGAGGGAAAACAGTTCTTCACCGCACTGGCGGCGGCTTCCGATGTGACCGTTCAGGCAGATAAGAGCGGCATTGCGGACAGTGCCGTGTCGGTGGTGATTCCCAATGCCACAGTCTATATTCCCTTCGAGGAACTGGTGGACATTGCCCAGGAGATTGAGCGTCTTTCTAAAGAGCAGAAACGTCTGGAAGGCGAACTTGCCAGAGTAAAGGGGATGCTCGGCAACGAGAAATTCTTATCCAAAGCGCCGGAACAGAAAGTGGCCGAAGAGCGTGCCAAACTGGAGAAATATACCCAGATGATGGCGCAGGTGCAGGAACGCCTTGCACAACTTAGATAATTCCGTCAGGAAATTTGCTTTTTGGGGGTGGAAAAGTGCAAAGATTTGGTGTAGAGTTATATATAAGGGTATTTTCGGTACATTTTTCGGTAGAATAGTAAATGACATAGGTGTCATGAAGAAAAGGGGGTGAGTCACGTGGCGGATACAAATCTTTCATCGGCGCAGTTGGATAAGTTGAAAGCGGCAATGGCCAGAGCAAAGGGCCTTACTCCGGCAGCGCCCGCAGTGGGACAGAAGGCGGGTGAATCCGTGCAGACGGCCGACGCACTGCAGGCAGCGGAAGAGCAAAAGAAGCCTGTCGAAACGAATCTGACAGAAGGCACGTATCTGCGGGTGGAGGATGACGAGATGACGGCGTGGCTCTACCTGACACCGCCGGCAGAGGGACAGGTGTATAACAAACGTGAGCTGGAAAGTTATCTGGAACAGCATGGGGTGGTGAGAGGTTATCACAGCTCCAATCTTTCTGCTATGGTGAAGAAGAAGGTCTATGAGAGAGAGATTCTGGTTGCGCAGGGACAGGAAGCCAAATCTGGAAAAGACGGTTATTTTGAGTATCTTTTTTCACCGGAAGAACATATAGGGCCTGCCATCCGGGAGGACGGTACGGTAGATTATTCCAGTATGAGTGCTCTGCAAAATGTACATAAAGGCGATAAAGTGGCGATTTATCACTATGCGGAACAGGGTGTGGACGGGTACACGGTGCGGGACAATGTATTGAAAGCCGCGGCGGCCAGAGATCTTCCGCCCATGCGGGGTAAAGGTATTACCAGAGAAAACGGCGTATATTATGCACAGAATGACGGTAAAATAGAAGTAAAGGACGGTAAGATTGACATTCAGAATGTCCATGAGATCATCGGGGACGTGGATGCGATTATCGGTAAGATAGAGTTTTTTGGCGATGTCATCATTAATGGCAACGTGGAGGGCGGTGTTACAATCCGCGCCGGACGCAATATTGAGATACATGGTACAACAGGCGGTGCTTCTCTTTTTGCGGGCGGTGACGTGCTTTTATCCCGCGGGATACAGGGCGGCGGGAAAATATCGGCCAGAGGCAACGTGTTTGCGGAATTTATTGAAAACACCACGGTCGATGCGGGCGGTATCGTCCAGTCCAATGTTATTTTAAATTCAAAGGTATCAGCCAAGGATAAGGTGATCACGAACGGCAAGAAAGGGGCAATCATCGGCGGTCAGGTACATGCGCTTAAGAGTATAGAAGCCATGACGGCCGGCAACGATGTGGAAGTCAAGACGGTGCTGCACTGCGGTTATCCGCCGGAGGCTTTTGATATGCTGTTAGAGACCAGACGTAAAGAGACGGAGATCAAAGAGAAACTTGCGAAACTGGTGGATACCATGACGGAGGCATTGCGTGAGAAAAGACGGCGGGCCATCAATGCCGTCAAGACGACGCCGGAAGCCAATCTTTCTGATTGGAACCGCTTAAAAGACGAATACTTTGCAGAACTTGATAAGGTTGGCAAGGAGCGGGAAGAATTGGAAGAGACTATGGAAGAGGGCAGGGATTCTTACATCAAAGTAGACGGCAATCTTTACCGGAATGTGGTCATCAGCATCAATGCGGAACGGATGATCATGGACAGAAATACCTGTTTTATGAAATATACCGCTGACAAGGGAGTCATCGAGGGTTCGGTGATCATACACAACTAGCGGTGGGAGCAGCAGGAGAATGACAGAAGAAATCGACACTTACGGGGCGGCGCAGGAGTACATCAACGCCACCCCCAAATTTACCAGGAAAAACAGTATGGAGAACACCGGCAGATTCCTGGAACATCTGGGATGTCCGGCACAGAATTGTAAGATACTTCACATAGCGGGCACAAACGGAAAGGGTTCCGTTTGTGCTTATTTGTCTACCGTCTTAAAGAAAGCCGGTATCTCCTGCGGTATGTTTATTTCCCCCCATCTTGTGACCATGCGGGAGCGGTTTGTGATCGAAGGAGAAATGGTGACTGAGGAAGAGTTCCTGGAAGCTTTTTGTACAGTGAAAGACTGTCTGGATCATCTTCCGGACAAATTGCGGAAGGTATCTTATCATCCCACCTTTTTTGAGTTTTTGTTTTTTATGGCGATGGTGCTTTTTGAAAAGAGGGGTGTAGAATATGTGGTTCTGGAGACAGGACTCGGCGGCCGGCTGGATGCCACTAATGTGGTAAAGAACAAAAAACTGTGTATTCTCACTTCCATAGGTTATGATCATATGCAATATCTGGGAGATACGCTGACTGATATTGCCAGGGAGAAGGCCGGAATCCTGCGCCCTGGCGTGCCTGTGATCTATCCGTATAAACAGCGAGACGTGGCGCAGGTGATAGAGGAGTATGCCGGGGAAATAGGGGCAAAAACATTTCCGGTAGAGCAAGCTGCGATAAAAGAAATAAAGATTCTGGATAAAACAATTGATTTTTCTCTTCATTTAAACTATTATGATTATATTGGTTTTACTGTGTCCACATCTGCGGTCTATCAGATCGAGAATGTATCCTTGGCAGTGACGGCGCTGGGGATTTTGGCAGATGAACGTATTACGGTTAAGGTTCTTCAGGACGGGATTAAAGAAACGTTCTGGGAGGGGAGAATGGAAGAAGTTTTTCCCGGTGTGTATTTGGACGGTGCTCATAACATAGATGGGATAAATGCTTTTTTGGAGACAGTGAAAGTACATTCCTGCGGGGGAAGGCGCAAATTACTCTTTTCTGCCGTAAAGGACAAGCAATACAGGGAAGCAGCACAGGCACTGACCGGTTCAGGGTTATTTGACGAGATAGGTGTGGTGGCCCTTTCGGGAGAACGTGCGCTGCCCCTTCAGACATTGAAAGATTCATTTGAACAATATACAGGGGTCACGGTCAAGGCTTATGATAAGCTGGAATCAGCACTTACCGGAATGGTATTAAACAGGTCTGACAAGGATAAAGTGTATATTGTCGGTTCATTATATTTGGTGGGCGAAGTGAAAGCTCTTATAAGGAGACCCGGGCATGATTAATTTTGAAGAAGAGTTAAAGAAATTCCATCCCAGCCTGGAAGTTGAGGATGCGGAGGAAGCAATCTATAATCAGGATCTTACCGACATGGCGGATCTGATGGTGAAGATAGTCAAAGATGCTAAGAAAGTGGAAGAAGAATAGGGGATTGGCATAGATGATCTGTTATCAGTGTGGATGTACTTTGTCAGAGCACAATTTCTGTACGAACTGTGGTGCCGATGTAGCCCTTTATAAAAGGATTATATATATATCGAACCGTTTTTATAATGATGGATTAGAGCGGGCGGGTGTCAGGGATCTGACAGGCGCTATTGCCAGTTTAAGACAGAGTTTAAAATTTGACAAGAATAATGTGGAGGCCCGCAATCTTTTAGGGCTTGTATACTTTGAGACGGGCGAGGTAGTGGCAGCCTTAAGCGAGTGGGTCATCAGTAAGAACCTGCGCCCGAAGAAAAATATTGCGGATGATTATATTGATATGATCCAGACCAATCAGAACCGGTTGGATACGATCAATCAGACGATTAAAAAATATAATCAGGCTCTCACTTACTGTAATCAGGACAGTCTGGATCTGGCTGTGATACAGTTAAAGAAGGTACTCTCTTTAAATCCGAAATTTATCAGGGCTCATCAGCTTCTGGCGCTGTTATATATCAACAGCGAGGAGTGGGAGCGGGCGAAGAGAGAACTGACCAAGTGTCTTGAGATTGATACCAACAATACGGCTACGCTGCGTTATCTCAAGGAAGTGGATGAGATGCTGATGCCCGAGGAGGGCGTTAAGACTACCACTAAGAAACAGAAGAAGTCGGAGGAAATTGTCAAATACCAGAGTGGCAATGAAACGATCATTCAGCCCGTCAATATGAAAGAGGGTAAGGGTGTTACGTCGCTTCTGAATCTGGGTATCGGGCTTGCCATCGGTATTGCGATTGCTTTTTTCCTGATTCTGCCGGCAAGAATACAGTCGGCCAAAGCAAATATTGATGAGAATCTTCGCAAGGTCAGTGAGCAGTCTGACGCGAAGACGGCTACTATAGATGAATTACAACAACAGCTGAATGAGCTGAGAGAAGCAAACAGTAATCTGGAGCAGGATTTATCGGCATATATGGGCACCGATGGTACCCTGCGGTCAGTGGACAGCTTGATGAAGGCGGCAGACGCTTATCTGACAAATCCAGAAGAAGTTACAGTGGTGGCAGATTATCTGGAAGAGATTGAGTCGGATGAGGCCGAGAGTGAGAGCGATAATTCGGAGGCTTTTGAGAGTTTATATAATACGCTGCTTGCTTTGGTCGGGCCGGGGATTGCGGAGTCATACTATAATGATGGGTATGAGGCTTACAGACAGGAGAATTACGAAGATGCGATTCCCAATCTTGAAAAAGCGTTCCAGTATGATGCGACCAACGGTGAGGCGCTGTACAATCTTGCCAATGCCTATTACCGTATAGGGGAAGTGGAGAAGGCGAAAGATGCCTATATGCAGATCATACAGTTATTCCCGGGAACGGAGAAAGCCAGTAAGTCTGAGACATTCTTAGAGGAGATGGAGAACGAGATACAGGATTAGAATTGTCTTGAGCTGGATAATTTTAATTTCAGGACAGGATACCAAAAGAGGAAGGGTTTTATAAAGATACGAAAGAGAACGTAGTGAGATATCACATTACGTTCTTTTTTTGTGCAATACAGGAAATATGTTCACATGGCAGAGCGGTGTGAAAAGGAAGGAGTTTACATAATATGGATGAAGAATTCAGGATTATTGACAATTATCTCATGATAAGGATGCCGACGGAGATAGACCACCATAAGTCGGTGAATATCAGCGCAAAAGCCGACAGATATATCCTTTCCAAGAAGGTGGAAAATGTGGTGTTTGATTTTGAGCATACGACTTTTATGGACAGTTCCGGGATAGGAATTATTGTGGGCCGGTACAAGAAGATATCCTGCTTTGGCGGTAAGGTATATGCGGTGCACACAGGCAGCAGAATCCGGAGGATCCTTCTGCTTGCCGGTGTGGAAAATATTATACAGATTATGGAGTAATAAGGAGGTAAAGATTGAAAATTCAAATTTTCAATCGCGAGATTTGTGTCTGCGCGTTGCTTGCCACAAACTCGATATGCGCAAAAAGCAGCGCAGAAATGGAGAAAAAACATGATAGAAATCATAGACAAGAAGGATTACAGACAGATTACGAACGAGATTCATCTGGAATTTGCTGCGGTATCGGACAATGAGTCTTTTGCGAGAATGGCTGTATCAGCGTTCATCACACCTTTAAATCCCACACTGGAGGAAGTGTCTGATGTTAAGACCGCTGTTTCCGAGGCAGTGACCAATGCAATCATTCACGGATATGAAAACAAGGGAAATATTACGGATCGTATCTATATGAACTGTGAATTGAAAAAGGACATACTGGAGGTGGAGATCATAGACCGGGGTGTGGGGATTGAGGATATACATAAGGCGATGGAACCTTTGTATACGACCAGACCGGAACTGGAGCGGTCCGGGATGGGGTTTGCTTTTATGGAAGCCTTCATGGATGATCTGGAAGTTACGTCACAGCCGGGACAGGGTACCGTGGTGCGGATGTGTAAGAAAATCGGCTTAGGATCCTGGATTGGCAGCGAGGAATAGCCCATGGAAGAGACTGCCGCATTAATTGAACGATCACAGGCAGGAGATAAAGAGGCGAGAGAGAAACTGATAGAGGAAAATCTGGGATTGGTAAGGCATATCGTCAAACGATTTGTGGGCAGAGGATACGATGCGGAAGATCTGTTTCAGATTGGGTGTATTGGTCTGATGAAAGCCATAGATAAGTTTAATCTGCAGTTTGATGTGCGGTTCTCTACCTATGCAGTACCTATGATTCAGGGAGAGATTAAGCGCTTCCTTCGGGATGACGGGATGGTCAAGGTCAGCCGGACATTGAAGGAGAATGGATGGAAGGTGAAACAGGCGGCAGAACGTTTCCTGCAAAACTACGGCAGGGAAGCGACCATTCAGGAGTTGTCAGCAGAGACGGCCCTGAGCGTGGAAGATATTGTGATGGCCTTAGACGCCAATGTGGAGGTAGAATCTATCTACAAATCCGTCTTTCAATCTGACGGCAATGAAATTTATCTGGTGGATCAGGTGGTAGGAGGCAGTGCAGGCGTGGGCTGCGCCGCAGGCTTAAGCGGCCTTAACGAAAGCGGCGCCTGTGAAGATGTGGAGAAAGAAAAAATTCTGAATCATATGCTTCTGGAAGAACTTTTGGGAAAACTGGGAGAGACGGAAAGGCAGTTGATCAATATGCGATATTTTCAGGACAAGACGCAGGTGGAAGTGGCTAAATGCCTGGGAATCAGTCAGGTGCAGGTGAGCCGTATGGAAAAGAGGATCCTGTTGCATTTACGGGAGGAAGTGTGTTAGACTAAAGCCTGTAATCAGACCGGCATGGAATCGGAATCGGTCTGGAATCAGATGGAAATCAGAAAGGTATGGTGCGCAGGATGAACACATTTCAGTATCAGGTGGTCAGTATAGACGGAGATTATGCCAATTTAAAAAGGATAGATGTGGAAAGTGACGATTTAAAGCTGGTGGCCAGAGCGCTTCTGCCCCCTGAGATCATGGAGGGGACGAAGCTTCTGTATGAGATGATGGAGTATCGGATCATGGAGTGATCCGGGCAGTGGTGGTCTATACAATGCCCAGGAGATGCCCGATCCAGTAGAGTAAGCCCAGACACCAACTGGTGAAAATGCCATAGAGGATGACAGGACCGGCGATGGTGAAGATTTTACAGCCGATACCAAAGACCTGGCCTTCTTTCTGATATTCGATTGCCGCAGAGGCAATGGAGTTGGCAAAACCGGTGATGGGTACGAGGGCTCCGGCACCGCCCCATTCTACCAGCTTGGGATAGAGGTTTAGTCCGGTGAGCAGCACACTGACGAGTACTAACAGCATGGAGCACCAGGAGCCGGCGGTATCCTTGTCGAGTCCCATAGAATTTGTGGCATAGTTTAAGATGATCTGTCCAAGCAGGCAGATCAGGCCGCCTATGATAAAAGCTTTGCCCATACGAAGCGGCAGGCTGTATTTTGGCGTGGTCTGTTCCACGTGCTGCCGGTAGGCCTGCTCTTTCTTCTCCTGTATCGTCCTGGGTTTCTGGTTTTGTGTCTCTGTCATTTGACTGTACTCCTTTCTTGGTTAGAGGGTTTTCAAGGATTTCCATATAGAAAAACACGCTGTGTAAAATAAAGCAGGCTTCCCAACAGTTTGCCGAGCGCCACTGCCAGGATGGCGATGCCCAGGCCATGACGGAACCCGATTCTCCTGGCAAAGACAGGGATGGTGTTTAACATCTCTGCAATAGCCAGTGCCAGACATCCCACGAAGATGCCGGCGAATAGACCGAAGAGAATCAGAAATGCTGTAGCGATGAGATCCCAGGTACCGTCGGTGGCGCCTGGACCGAAGAGTTGCTGCCGTCTGACCCATTCTCCGATCATCCCCCAGTCGCTGAAAATACTAAAGAATCCTCCGGCCAGTGTGCCGAATACCACCATTTCTTCCAGAACGAATATTTTGCGGGCTACATGCATTTTACCGGCAAAGCGCGGAATCAGGCCTACAGAGATCAGAACCGTGAATACACCGGCAGAAACGATCAGCCCGGCACTGACACCGATGACCGCAAGCAGTATCTGTCTAAGAAACATCAATTATTTTTCCCTCCCTTTCGGCTGTTTCAATCAGGGATTTGTTCACATCCTGTTCATAGACACGCATTTCTACTTCTATGGGAGTGGGATCTTTTGTAATACGTCTGCCGCCGATGTGGTTAAAGAAGACGATGATACCGACAGCAAGGCCGACGGAGTAGGATAATTCTAAAATGCCATATCCGTCTCCGGGATATCCCATTACCATTTCATAGACTTTTGTAAAGACATCGTTGATGCCGATATCATTGTGGAAGGCCATAATGGTAAAGGCAGTGCCGAAGAAACTGACAAACGCCACAAAGACAAGCTTAATCCACTGCACCAATCCTTTGTGCCTGTCCACATTGATATATTCTATCAGGATATCCGGTTCGCCCAGACTTTCCACGGTGACACCGGGACAGACTTTCGCAATCTCCTCAATGATTTTCAGGATGCTGATTACCTGACGTCTGGATTTCCCTTCCTTGAAATGGTAAAGCTTAATGGCTTTGACTTTGGCAAGGATATGGGGGTCGGAGCAGGTGAGACTGCCAATGTCCTTGACATATACGTCCTGGGACTGCAGTTCTACGTTCTGTTCTGCCTTCAGATAGATGGTTACATTGTTGGTTGACATAATATCTCCATTTCAAAAACATTTGTTATCCTTAGTATGCGGCGTCATGCCGGATTTATACATTTTTGTAGAAAAGGATGTTTGAGAGATACTACAGCAGATAAACGAAACCGCCAAAGTGCCGAAAAATAGCAGCCTGGTTTACAATGCAGGTTGCTGTTTGTGATTTTTTCCCCTATAATAGTCAAGAGATACTGTCGGTTAAGACAGGAACGGAGGAACAGTCAGGCTGGATTTTAAACGGTTTTAAAGCTGTTGTTTCGTGGCCGGAGGATGTAGTGATGGAGAAATCTGTACAGGAGGAAGAACTTGATAGGATTCGGACCAAACTATCCGGGTACAGCGCTCAGGGGCAAAGGGATCTGATGATTACGCCGGGCAGCTACGGGGAAGGTTTTCTGGCGGACAAGCTGAATCTGAACCTGGAAGATTTGATTCGATGCGGGGATTATATTGGGGAGACTATAGATATGGCTCGTGAATGTGGAATCACCAGTCTGCTTTTGACAGGTGCCCTGGGAACGATTGCCATGTTGGGAGACGGTATATTAAATACTCACCTGCGGCAGGAAGCGGATGGTATGGAGACGTTGGCAGACTGTGTTCTTCTGGCGGGAGGCGATGCGGATCTTTCCCGCGGAATATTACATTGTAATACCGCAGATGATGTGGTGGAGATCCTGTGGGTGACGGCTTTCTTACATCCGGCTGTAGAACAGCTTATGCGCAGGGTAGACCGTGTCCTCAAGAGCCGTGCCGGAGCACAGATGAAGATTGAGGCATTGGCTTTTTCTAACCGGTATGGCGTGCTTGGCAAGACGCCCGGGGCGGAAATGCTGCTGATGCTGCATCGAAAGTGGATGTAGGACGGCATCGGGATGGAGAGAAAGGAATATGGACAGAAAAGATATAGCCATTCGCACGGTAACGCCGCAAGATGCGCAGGCGCTCCTTGCGATTTATGCACCTTACATAATCAAAACAGCTGTTACCTTTGAATATGAAGTGCCTTCGGTGGAAGTTTTTGCAGACCGGATTGCGCATACGCTGGAGAGATATCCTTATCTGGCGGCAGAGCATGAGAACCAGATTCTGGGTTATGTCTATGCGGGGCCGCTTCATGAAAGGCCGGCTTATGACTGGTCGGTGGAGACTTCAATCTATGTGCGTATGGATCAAAAGGGCAGAGGAATCGGCAGCGCGCTGTACCGGGAACTGGAGCAGATGCTGCAAAGGCAGGGAATCGTTAATACAGCGGCCTGTATTGCATACCCAGAGACAGAGGATGAGTATCTGACAAAGGACAGTGTGCGGTTCCATGCAAAAAGAGGATACAGAATGGTGGGACAGTTCCATCAGTGTGCTTATAAGTTTGGACGCTGGTATCATATGGTCTGGATGGAGAAGCAGATCGGACCCCATGCGGACAGCATGACGCCGGTGACTCCTTTTGGACAATTGCAGGACAGAAGGCAGGGATAGTTAGAAAGAAAGGAAGGAAGTAAAGTATGAATTATCAGGAAGTACTGGAAGCGGCAAGACCCTGTATGGGGCAGGTTTGCAAGGCTTGCGCCGTGTGTAACGGCAGAGCCTGCGGCAACAGGATACCCGGGCCGGGGGCCAAAGGTGTGGGGGATGTGGCCATACGTAATTATGAGGCATGGCAGAAGATCAGAATCAACATGGACACTCTGACGAAGAAACAGCAGGTAGATACGTCCATACAGTTGTTTGGAAAGACTTTTCAATATCCTTTTTTTGCCGGCCCGGTGGGAGCCGTGAATCTGCATTATGGCGATAAATATAATGATATGACTTATAACGATGTGCTGGTGGCGGCCTGTGCAGAGGCGGGGATTGTAGCTTTTACGGGAGACGGGACGAGTCCGGAAGTGGTCAGGGCGGCTGCGGCAGCCATTCAACAAAGAGGCGGTGCGGGCATCCCCACTATCAAACCCTGGAATTTTGAGACCATACAGGAGAAACTGGCACTTGTGAAAGAGGCAGGTGCCTATGCTGTGGCCATGGATATAGATGCGGCAGGTCTTCCCTTTTTAAAGAATATGGAGCCGCCGGCGGGTGCCAAATCCGTAGAGGAGATGAGTCAGATTATCAGGGAGGCAGGTCTTCCCTTTATCATTAAGGGCATTATGACGGTAAAAGGAGCTGTAAAGGCCAAGAAAGCCGGGGCTGCCGCAATCGTTGTGTCCAATCACGGAGGCAGGGTGTTAGACCAGTGCCCGGCTACGGCGGAAGTGTTGGAAAATATTGTGGAAGCCGTGGGTGGTTCCATGAAAGTACTGGTAGACGGGGGGATCCGATCCGGTGTGGATGTGTTTAAGGCTTTAGCCATGGGAGCGGACGGTGTTCTGATTGCCAGACCCTTTGTGACGGCGGTATATGGAGGCGGAGCGGAAGGCGTGCAGGCATATGTGGATAAGTTAGCTGCAGAATTGCGGGATACTATGGAAATGTGCGGGGCATATTCCATCGGAGAAATCGGCAGAGAGAAGATCTGGCATTAAATATCTTATGTTATTATATGACCGTATGAAAACCGGAAGGCGCAGCAGATTGGGCTGTGTAAATATCACAAGGAGCAGACCATGAAGAAAACAGAGCATATAGTCAGGGAAGTCATGCCCGGTTCCATTGCCCAGGAGATGGAGATTACGCCGGGCGATGTACTTCTTGCGATTAACGACAAAGAAATAGAGGATGTGTTTGATTACCGCTACCTGATTAAGGACGAGTATATAGAAGTGCTTGTGCGCAAGCCGGACGGCGAGGAATGGCTCTTAGAGATTGAGAAAGAATATGATGACGATTTAGGTATAGAGTTTGAAAACGGCCTGATGAGTGACTATCGTTCCTGTAATAACAAGTGTATTTTTTGCTTTATTGACCAGATGCCGCCGGGGATGCGGGAAACCTTATATTTTAAGGATGATGATTCTAGGCTTTCGTTTTTACAGGGAAATTATATTACCCTGACCAATATGTCCGCAAAAGACGTGGAGCGGATTATTAAGATGCAGCTTGCGCCCATTAATATCTCCGTGCAGACCACGAATCCTCAGCTTCGGTGTATGATGCTGCATAACCGGTTTGCAGGAGAAAAATTACAGTATTTACAGCGGTTCTATGAAGGACATGTGGAGATGAACGGTCAGATTGTGTGCTGTAAGGGGGTCAATGACGGGGAGGAACTTCGCCGCAGCATCACGGATCTGATGGCGTATCTGCCTTTTATGCGCAGCGTGTCCGTGGTGCCGGCCGGAATCAGCAGATTCCGGGAAGGATTGTACCCGATAGATCTGTTTACCAGGCAGGAGGCTGGCCGGATCATCGATATGATTGAAGAATATCAGCCGCTATGTTATGAAAAATACGGTCTGCATTTTGTCCATGCCAGCGACGAGTTCTATATTCTGGCCGGCAGGGACTTTCCGGAAGAAGAGCGTTATGACGGCTATATCCAGTTGGAAAACGGTGTGGGCATGATGCGGCTTTTGATGGAAGAGTTTCATCAGGCCTATCAGGCGTCTATCAAGAACGAGTGTTATTATAAGATAAAGCAGGAATTGAAACGGACATTGACGGTGGCAACAGGAAAGCTTGCCAGTCCCACGCTGGAAGGATTTGCCGGGAGGCTGACGGAAGCCTATCCCGGACTTGTCATACAGGTCTGCGCCATTCGCAATGATTTCTTCGGGGAGACCATTACGGTTTCCGGGCTGGTGACCGGGCAGGATCTGATTGCCCAGCTGCAGGAGCAGCAGAGGATGGGAAAAGATCTGGGTGAAGTCCTTTTGATTCCTGCTAACATGTTGCGAAGCGGGGAGCAGGTGTTTTTGGATGATGTGACGGTATCGCAGGTGGAAGAGGCGTTGGGACTCCGGGTGGTGCCGGTGGAATCCGGCGGCCAGGACTTTGTGGATGCAGTTTTGGACCGGGCATATTCTATGGATAGAGACAATGGGCAGTTTGTATATGTACAAGGGTATGACAGACAGCCGTGAGAGGAAGTATATCATATGGATTTTGTAGTCAGGAAATTGGAGAAGGAAGAAATCAGTTATATTTATCAAGCGTATATGACACAGGATTTTCCGCAGCAGGAACTGAAACCGCTTGGTCATATATTAAAAAGCATGGAGCGGGGGTATGGTTTTGCGCTGGGAATCTATAAAGGAACCGATCTGATGGGGTATGCTGTGTTTATTGTCACGGCTAAGAGTGCCCTGCTTGATTACTTTGCAATCGTGAAAGCGTACAGGGGAAAAGGCGTGGGGCACGAGGCGTTCCGTCTTTTGCAAAACTACTTTGAGGAACAACTGCCAGGGGTAAACGGCATCTATATTGAAGCGGAGCAGATTGATAAGGCAAAGGATGAGAAGGGGAGAACGATCCGCCGCCGCCGGATTGCCTTCTATCAGTCCTGCGGTTGTGAAATGACGGCATTGGAATCCAAATTGTTCGGTGTGGAGTACAGTATTTTATACCGGCAGCTTGGCAGTGTGTCGGTACAGCCTTCCTTTGAGGCGGTGGATCTGATTTACAGGACCATGTTCAAAAAGACACATTACCAGTGCTTTGTGAAGCTTGTAGATACGCTTCCGGTAAAGGCGGAAGAAGAAAGAGCGGAGGAGTAAGATATTTATGAAAACGGTGTTCAACAGTTTTCTCATTGCCATAGCCATGTATTCCAGGGTTCCTATGCCGAAGCTGGCCGAAAATCAGAAGCATATGAAATATGCGCTGTGCTTTGTTCCGGTGGTGGGTGTGGTGATTGGGGCCCTTATGTATCTTTGGGGCAGAATCTGCATGGCCTGCGGTTTCGGGCAGGTGTGCTTTGCCCTGGTGGGGATCGTGATTCCAATGATTGTCACAGGCGGGATTCACCTGGGCGGCATGATGAACACTGCGGACGCCCTTACTTGCGGTGAAAAAAGAGAAAAGAAACTGGAACTCTTAAGATATCCCCATGTGGGACCTTCTGCGGTGACGGCTCTGGCAGGATACTGTTTTTTGTACGGAGCGGGACTGACACAGATCTGGAAGAAGGATCATCTTCTTCTCTTGGCCTTAAGCTTTATCATTTCCAGATGTTTAAGCGGATTGTCCATGGTATGGTTTCGCACAGCCAGAAAGGAAGGCGTTTTTTATACCGCAGCCTCGGCGGCACAGAAACAGACCGTGCGGGTGGTACTGGTGCTGCTTCTGGGCGGTTGTTTTATCTGGCTGATATTAATTTCACCTGTTATTGGTGCGGTGACGGCACTGGCGGCCATGTGGGTCTGGACCTACTATTATTATATGTCCAAGAATCAGTTCGGCGGCATTACGGGAGAGCTGGCAGGGTATTTTGTATGTCTGTGCGAGTTGTCCAGCGTGTTGATCATTGGCTTTATGGGAAGGATGATGTGATCGGATATGGGGGATAAGAAGATAGTGCTGGGAGTCCTGGCCCATGTGGATGCGGGCAAGACGACGTTAGCGGAAGAGATCCTTTATAGAAGCGGTATGATACGCACGAGAGGGCGTGTAGATCATAAGGATGCTTTTCTGGATACGGACAGACAAGAGCGGGAACGGGGCATTACGATTTTTGCCAAGCAGGCCGGGTTTACCTGGCGGGATATGGAGGTTACGCTTTTGGATACGCCCGGGCATGTGGATTTTGCGGCGGAGATGGAGCGTACCCTGCAGGTGTTGGATTATGCGGTGCTTATCATAAGCGCGACGGATGGCGTGCAGGGTCATACACTGACTTTATGGAAATTATTGGAACGGTATCAGGTACCGGTATTTCTTTTTATCAATAAAATGGATCAGCCGGAAACAGATGCGGACGCACTGCTTGCAGAACTGAAAAAGAGTCTGGATGAGCGGTGCGTATCTTTTGTGTGTCCGAAAGATGGCGAGCCGGATGATTTTTACGAGAATATTGCAGTCTGTGATGATAGGCTGTTGGAACAGTATCTGTACCGGGAAGAACAATCCGGGAGACAAGAGGACAATCCGCCTGTCAGTGAACAGGAGATTGCCGATTTGATCAGCGGACGCAAACTGTTTCCCTGCTTTTTTGGTTCCGCCCTGAAAGGGGAAGGGGTGGAAGAATTGTTGGAAGGGCTTTATCATTATACACGTATGCCCTCTTATCCGGAGATATTTGGGGCTCGTGTGTTTAAAATCAGCCGGGATGCCCAGGGGGTCAGGCTGACTCATGTTAAGATTACCGGCGGCAGTTTGAAAGTAAAGCAGATGATAAGAGCGGCAAAGCGGCAGGGAGATCAGATTACGGAAGAAGCATCTTATACGGAGGAGAAAGTCGATCAGATACGTCTGTATTCCGGCGAGAAGTATACGGTGGAGCAGGAAGTAAGGGCGGGAAGCATCTGCGCGCTGGCGGGACCGGCACATACCTTTTGTGGACAGGGAATCGGCGCAGAGAAAACGAATACGGTGACAGTGTTAGAACCGGTCATGACATATCGTATTGTACTGCCGCCGGGCAGTGACGTGCACAGCATGTATAATATGTTATGTCAACTAGAAGAGGAGGAACCACAGCTTCATATCGTCTGGAAAGAGCAGATTGGGGAAATTCATGCCCAGCTGATGGGGGAAGTGCAGATTGAGATTCTGCGGAATCTGATTCAGGAGCGGTTTGGGACGGCGGTAGATTTTGATGAGGGAAGCATCGTCTATAAGGAAACCATTGCTGATGTGGTGGAAGGGGTCGGGCATTTTGAACCGTTACGGCATTATGCGGAAGTCCATTTGATTTTGGAACCGGGAGAACGGGGCAGTGGTTTACAGTTTTACAGCCGCTGCAGTGAGGATAAACTGGACAGGAACTGGCAGCGGTTGATTCTCACGCATTTGGAGGAGAAAGAGCACCTGGGTGTACTTGCAGGAGCGCCGATCACGGATATGCGGATTACGCTGGCGGCGGGAAAGGCCCATGTGAAGCATACCGAGGGCGGAGATTTCAGGCAGGCTACTTACCGTGCGCTCAGGCAGGGACTCTGTCAGGCCAGGAGTATCCTGCTGGAGCCGGTTTATGCGTTCCGGATTGAGGTTCCGATGGATTTGATCGGGCGGGTTATGACAGATATGCAGACCCGGGCAGGCCGTTTTGATTCTCCACAGACGGAGGGAGAGCATGCAGTTTTAGTGGGAACGGTGCCTGTGTCCAAGATGGGAGGCTATCAGGCAAAACTGCTTGCTTATTCCGGCGGAAAGGGCCGTCTTACTACGGCGTTTACAGGATATGAGCCTTGTCATAATACTGAGGAAGTCATAGAAGAGATTGGATACGAGGCGGAGCATGATGTGGAAAATCCCTGCGGTTCCGTATTCTGTGCCCATGGAGCGGGATTTGTGGTGGAGTGGAACCGTGTGCAGGAGTATATGCATCTGGAGCCGGTATTGGCGGATGGCTGGAAACTGCAGGACGGTACGCTGTACGGTGCAGATGTTGACTTAAATAGTCAAGGTAAAGAGGAGGCAGGAAGCTTTGCAGCCCACTATGCCAGGAGAGCCGGCAGTGCCAGGATGAGCACGGCGGAAGACTTCATTGGACAGGAGGAGATTGAAGAAATTTTCAACCGTACTTATGGATCCAGAGAGAGGAAGAAACAGGGGTGGGCCCGGACGATTCGTGTAGAAGCAGACTCCGATACGAAATACAAAGGGGAAAAGACGCCCCAGGAGGAATATCTGCTGGTGGACGGTTACAACATCATTTTTGCCTGGGAAGAGCTGCGCGAATTGGCGAAGGTCAGTCTGGACGGTGCCAGAGGCAGGCTGATGGATATCTTAAGCAACTATCAGGCGTACCGCAGGATGCATCTGATTCTTGTGTTTGATGCCTATAAAGTAAAAGGGAATCCCGGAAGCGTGGTGCGGTATCATAATATTGACGTGGTCTACACGAAGGAAGCCGAAACAGCCGATCAGTATATTGAGAAAGCGGCGCACCGGATGAACCGGCAGTATCGTGTGCGGGTGGCTACCTCGGACGGTCTGGAACAGCTGATTATCATGGGAGCCGGTGCCGTCAGGGTCTCCGCCAATGAATTGCGGGAAGAGGTGCTTGCGGCATCTGCACAGCTGCGGCAGCTGTATCTCGAGAACGGAGAGTCAGAGACAGGAAACAGAAATTATCTGTTGGATGGAATTTCCGAAGAGACAGCGGCATATCTGGAGCAGAGTGTGTATGGAAATCAACAGGAGAAATAATATTTAAGAATTTTATAAGAAATCCCGTGGAATTTTGTAAGGAACATTCTTTATGATGACTGCAGGCTTGCAGAAAGACGAGGTTTGATAAGATGGACGAATGTGTACTGGTGGTGGATGATGACAGGGAGATTGTGCGGGCCATAGCGCTTCTCCTGGAGAAAGAAGGATATCGGGTGTTACGGGCTTATGACGGAATGGAGGCGCTGAGGATCTTAGGAGAGCAGTCGGTGCAGCTGATTATCATGGATGTGATGATGCCGAAGCTGGACGGCCTTTCCGCCATGATGAAGATCAGGGAGCGGAAGAACCTGCCAATCATCGTTTTAAGTGCCAAGACGGAGGATACGGATAAGATTCTGGGGCTGTCCATGGGAGCGGATGACTATGTGTCGAAACCCTTTCATCCCCAGGAACTGGCGGCCCGGGTCAAGAGCCAGCTACGCAGATATACCATGCTTGGCGGCATCCATGCACAGCACGAGGATGAGGAGATCGTAAACGGCAGACTGTGTTACCGCTTACAGGAACGGACACTCTATGTGGATGGAGAACCGGTGAAACTGACGGCTACGGAGACCAAGATCATGGAACTTCTGATGCGCAACAGAGGCCGTATCTTTCCGGCGGAAGAGATTTATGAGAGAGTCTGGGAAGAACCTTCCTTCGCACCGGAGAATACGGTGATGGTGCATATTCGTCATATCAGGGAAAAGATCGAACTGAACCCGAAAGAGCCAGAATATATAAAGGTGGTGTGGGGCATTGGATACAAAATGGAAAAAAGGTAAGGTATTATGCAGTTTTATGGTATTTGCCGTCGGTGTGACCATGTTGATCGTGAATCTGGTTCCGGCGGTGGGAATATTTCTTGCACTGGATGGGAAAGTATTCCAAAAGCAGGTGGATTATCAGGAGAGCAGCCAGTTCAGAAGTCTGATCAGCGGCCGGTTGGAAGACCTTCTGGGTGTGGCCACGGACGGAAAAGGCTGGGGCAATGAGGACATAGGGCCCCAGGCCTTTAGCGGGGTGGCTGTGGCAGAGGAGACAGTGATAGAGGAGTCGGCACCGGATGATTATTGGGAAGTTTATCAGGATACCATGGAAGAGGTGCGCAGGCAGTTGCAGGAAGACTATGAAGCTTATGTCCATGAACAGGAATATGCGGATCATCTCGATGAAATGAGAGCTGATGCAGAAGGAGAGGCTCTGGATCGGTATTATAATTATTATGATGACGGTTATGGGTCCGCTTATGTCACAGGATGGACACTGGATGATTATATGAAGGATATGGCATATAACAAAAACATCCGTTATGCCATAGTGAAGCAGGATAAACTGCTCTATACCAATATTGAGGCTTACGAGAACCAGACCGGGAAAGACTGGGACGGAACGGATTTTTCCGATTCGCTTGTACCGGAAGCGTATAATTTTACCCTCTGGTATAACCGGGAAGGTGACGGTAAGGTGCAGATTGCGAAGGACGGCCGGGAGGAGGATGTGTACGGCGACGGTATTTACAGGGATGACAGCCGCTGGTATGTGCCGGGCTATGCCAATTTTACTCTGGGAGAGTCGGCGAAAGACGTGGTTATCTTTCTGGCGGCAGCCAAAGAGCCGCAGTTATATCTGGTAGGGGATTATGCCGGTTACGGCGTGGATCAGTATGGGGGCAGACTTTATTATATGAGACAGTCCCTTTTGGAACTTAACAGGGAATTTGAGAGGAGATGTGCTTATTTAATAGCGTCTGTTATATTAATCGCGCTGGGAATGATTTTGCACAAAAATAAGAAAACTGCAGACCGTAAGATTGCGGACATGTTAGGAAAGGTCTGTCTGGAAATTAAAATTCCTCTCTTTTTGTTTATCCTGTTTATCCTTGTGGGGAAGAGTGCGGGTGTGCTGACGGCGATGGCCTGGAAAATCAGCAATGGGGGTTCTTACTATTATAGTTGGAGCGGTGATATTGTTTATGAGATTACACGCATGTGTAAGGCCGGCGGTTATCTGGCAGCTTTTTACTGGCTCTTCTATTTGACGGTTCTTGACTTTAACGGAAACAGGCACAGGCAGAAAAAGCCCCTGATACGTCTTCTCAGGGCAAAGGATTTCAAATACCCTATCCAGAAAAGGCTGGTGCGCAGGCAGCGGATGGCCCTGATCATGGAGATTATCATACTGGTGGCAGCGGGCGTCTTTTTCTCCGTCGTAAGTCTGCTTTACGGTATGGCTTCGGCATATCTGGGAGGCTATAACCTTTGGGAATGGGCGGACATGTATGGCTATAGCTATGGCGGTGCCGCTTATGGTTTGGGCATGATTCTTCTGATTTTGGCAGCGGCGGTGCTTTGTGTACCTGTTGCATTTATGGTGGTTGATATTTGTATGCTGCGCAGAAATCGGAAACTTGCGGAAGATATCGGTGCACTTTCCGATCAGATTCAGGCGGTGCGGGAAGGCAGTCTGACAGAGAATCTTGATTTAGGTGAGGATACGGATTTACAGGAGGCGGCAAAGAATCTGAACGAGATCCAAAAAGGCATGGAAACGGCGCTTCGGGAACAGATGAAGAGCGAGCGCATGAAGGTGGATCTGGTGACCAACGTGTCCCATGATATCAAAACACCGCTTACTTCGATTATCAGTTATGTGGAACTGTTGCGGCAGGAGCAGGATCTGCCGGAGCATGTGAAAGAGTTTATTCAGATTCTGGGAGAAAAGTCAGAACGTCTGGGGAATATTGTGCAGGATGTGTTTGAGATAAGTAAGGCGACTTCGGGACAGCTGCCTATGAAAATGGAAACGTTGGATATGGGAAAACTGCTCAGGCAGACGCTGGCGGATATGAATGGGCAGATAGAACAGAGCAGTTTCACGATGAAGCTGGCGATTCCGGAGACACCCATGCCGGTGGTGGCTGACGGGCAGAGACTCTATCGGGTATTCCAGAATCTGCTGCAGAACGCTCTGCGTTATTCTCTGGAAGGTTCCAGAATCTTTTTGACACTCACGGAGGAAGCAGGGCAGATTATCGTTCGGATGAAGAATACTTCCAGTGTGGAATTGACGGGTACGAAAGACTTTACGGAACGTTTTGTGCGCGGCGATGAGAGCCGTACGGATGGGGGCAGCGGACTGGGCCTGTCCATTGCCAAGAGTTTTACCCAGGCCTGCGGCGGCAGCCTGGTGGTGGAGACGGATGCGGATTTGTTTACGGTGACGGTAACTTTCCAGAAGGCGGAGAGTGATTCTTTGGATGGGGAGGAAGAAATGTCATGAGGAAGAGGAGTATATTGGCAGCAGGGCTTGTTCTGGCAGTAAGCGTAACGGTCTGCGGCGGCAAGCCGCAGACGTCCGGTGCACAAGGGGGGAATACTATGGGAACCGTTTGGGCACAGACTCTGGCGGAAGTGCCAGACGCAGACCCAAACTGGATGGGCGGTTTGAATAAGGAACAGAGGATGCAGGATTTTGAAAGTCTGTGCAATGGCCTGCGGGATAATTATCCATATCTGCTTCTGGCGAAAAGACAGGCCGGCGCAGATATTGATGTGCTGGAGAGAAGCTATCGGCAGAAGGTGGAGTTATGCGATAATGATGATATGTTTTATGAAACCTTGCGTGATTTTGTGAGAGAGTTTGCTTTTACCGGGCATCTGGATCTTTGGGGCCGGCGCTATGAGAGCGAACTTGCGGATTTAAAGAGGTATTTTAATTTAAAGATGCAGGAATCAGACGAGAAGGGCATGGCTCACATTGCACCTTATATTGCCGCATTGGATAATCCTGTTTCTCATAAGACTTACGCTGCTATGACAAAATTTTATGAACAGACAGAGAATGAGGTACAGGAACAGGGGCAGGAAGCGAAGGAATCTGCGGCAGTGACAGAAGAGGAGCCATGGGTCAATGTAAAGACGAAGATTCTGGAACCCGGAAAGACGGCCTATGTTTCCATCAGTTTGTTTGATTATGAACAGATGGAATCGGATCGTAAAATTTTACTGCCCTTTTATGAGAAAGTCAGGGATTATGATAATCTTATCATTGATATTACCGAGAATCCGGGCGGCAGCATGAATTACTTTAATGAGTTGGTGGTTGCGCCGCTTGCGAAAGAAACGTTGACCGTGCCAACTTATCAGCTTTTGAAAGATGGACAAAATAACAGATGTTTTCTAATGATGGAAGAAGGTATCTCTTCCGGATTGTATCAACCGGTCAGTAAGCTGCCGGAGCTGCCGAATCTGAACCGGGAAAATGTCCGGGACTGCACTTATTTCTTACAGGAAGATTATACGGTGCATCCTGTCGGCAATGGTTTTGCCGGGAAAATATGGCTTCTGGTGAGCGGGGATAATTATTCCTCTTCCGAGTATGCGGCCATGTTTTCCAAGGCCAGCGGGTTTGCCACATTGGTGGGAGAGACGACCGGAGGGGATGGGATTGGGACGGATCCAGTATACTTAATCCTGCCTAACAGCGGTCTTGTGGTGCAGTACAGTCCCATGTATGGTATGACGGCAGATGGTACCGGCAGTGAGGAATATGGTACGACTCCGGATATTGTCAGCAGTACAGGAGAGAGTGCCCTGGATACTTGTTTAAAATGGATTGGATAAGAGGGGAGTGGAATCTTTTGTTCTTAAGTTGATTCGGGTGTTAAAAATTCTTATCCATATTCCGGATAAAAGGAAAGATATTTTTCCGTTAATTGTAAGTATCATCATTCTGCTTTTTATCATCATCTGCGCATTTATTATGTCGAAAGCGGCAGTTTATTATGTGCCGGGGGATGTTTCGGATTATCTGGATCTGGATTTGGAGAAAATTGGAGAGATTATGCTCATGTTTATTTGACAGTGAAATGTCCGATGCAGGGAAAAGAGCGGTTTGCCGGAAATTCTGGCAAACCGCTCTTTTTATATTACAGTACGATATTGGATCTAATCGTGCTTGCCCGATTTTTTAATGTCTGATATAGTATGCTTGATACGGGAAACAGCATCCTGGATTATAGGTATATAATTTTGGAAAAGAGTGTGATTATGCAGGATAAACAAAAGACCATAGATGAAAAGAACAGCAGGGAAGAGGAAGGGGCGAAAGCGTCATTTCAGAAAATCCCTGCAAATACAGGCGGAACGAATACGGAACAGGTAAAACGCAGGCGTAGACGGCGCAGGAAAAAGAAGGCCAGTACGCCGGCCGGACAAGGGACGGGTAGGTCCATCCAGGAAAATGTAAAGGAGTCGGAACAGCCGGTCAAAGTCAGGGACGAGGTATCGCAGCAGCTGTGGGCGGTCTATGAGAAAGCTTTCTTGCAGCTTGTCAAGGAGCCGGAACGCCGGCTGATCAGGGGTACGGAAAAGCAGTTAGGTCAGTTGGAGCGGCGTATAGCCCGCAAGAAAAAACAGGAAACTCACCAGGTACTGGCGGATATGAAAGAACTGCATAAGAAGACGGAGCAGGTGGGTTATACGGTGGTACAGCGCGATACGGCATGGCTTAAAAGATACCGGCGCGTGGTCAGGATGCTGGCCAGACTGGATGTTTCTTTCTTAAAGAAGATGGCGCCCGGTGCTGTGGCGGAGGATATTGCCGCTATGGAAAAGACGGCTGTGCTGCTTAGAAAGAAGTCTCTTTATGAAATTTATAAAGAAGATTATATGCAGTATCTTGTTGGGCAGAGGATTGAGGAATTGATGGAGGCGGAACCGGAGAAACAGTATCCGGAAGCAAGGGGGATGAAACGGCATTTCATCCTGCATATCGGTCCCACCAACAGCGGAAAGACTTACCAGGCCCTGCAAAGACTTCGGCAGGCATACCGGGGTATCTACCTGGGGCCGCTGCGGCTTCTGGCCTTGGAAGTATACGACCGCATGATGGCCTCCGGCATCCCCTGTAATATGATCACCGGTGAGGAGACGATTCTTACGCCGGGCAGCTTTGTGCAGGCATCCACGGTGGAAATCTTAAATATCAGGGAAGTTTATGATATTGCCGTGATCGACGAGGCGCAGATGATGGCGGATGAGAACCGGGGAAGTTATTGGACGAGGGCGATTCTCGGTATCAGAGCCCAGGAGATTCATGTGTGCAGTTCCGGCACGGCCCAGGAGCTGCTTGTGAAGATGATAGAACGGTGCGGGGACACCTATGAGATCGTGAACCATGAACGGAATACCAGGCTGGAGTTTATTCCCCAACGTTATGATATCGAAAAGGATGTGGAAAAGGGGGACGCGCTGATTGCCTTTTCCAAGAAAAACGTGTTGGCCATTGCAGCCGAATTGGAAAATCGGGGGATTAAGGCCAGTGTCATTTACGGAAACCTGCCGCCTCAGACCAGACAGGAACAGGTGAGGCTGTTTACGGAAGGCTACAATCAGGTAGTGGTGGCCACCGATGCTATCGGTATGGGGATTAATCTGCCCATAAGGCGTGTTATTTTTATGAATACCACCAAATTTGACGGTGTAGGTATGCGCAGACTGCTGGCGGAGGAAATCAGACAGATTGCCGGCAGGGCAGGCAGATATGGTTATTACGATATTGGATATGTACAGTCGGCGATGGATATGGAATATGTGGGCAAAAAGCTGGCGGAGCCTTTTTATCCGATTAAGCGGGCCAGAGTCGGTTTCCCGGAAGTTCTGTTAGACATAGATCTGGAACTGGATGAGGTCATAGCTGCCTGGGAAAAGACCAGGAATCTGCCCATGTATGATAAGATTTCCATGGCGGAGAGTATCCAAAAATATAAATACCTTAAGAATCATAAAAAGAAAATTCCCTTTATGGATGACAGGAAGCTGGTGCTGACATTGATTACCTGTCCCTTTGATGTGAAGGACAGGGATGTGCTGCAGCTGTGGCTGCGTTATTGCGAGAGGCCGGAGAAACAACGGGAATGTCCGATGCTGCCTAAAGATTTTTCACTGGAAGGACTGGAATCCTATTATAAACAATTAGATCTGTATACACAGTTTTCCGCCAGAATGGACTGGGTCATCGATAAGGAGGAAGTGGCGGCCAACAGGGAGTGGGCCCAGCATGAGATTGGAGAGCTGCTAAAAGAGGATAAGGGGCAGTTCGAGAAGCGGTGCCGTATCTGCGGCAGGCCTCTCATGTGGGATTATGCCTATCCAATCTGTGAGCGCTGTTATGGCAGGATAGGAAGGAAGTAGTTATGGTCTACACATACTATATGGATGTGCGATGTTTTGATAATGAGAAACTCTTTCAGGAGAAGATGAAGCTGTTATCGCCATATCGCCAGCAGAAGATAGCACTCTTAAAACATGAAAAAGATAAAAACAGGAGTCTGGGGGCAGGCATTTTGTTGGATCATGCCCTGATGACCTGCGGACTGCGGGAGAGAAGTGTTGAATATGAGATAGGGAAATGGGGAAAACCTTCTTTAAAGTATCATCCTGAGATTCACTTTTCTCTGTCCCATTCCGGAGATTATGCCATTTGCAGTATCGGGGATAAACCGGTGGGGAATGATATTGAGTTTGTCAAACAGGGCCGGCTTAAAGTAGCGGACCGGTTCTTTACTGAGGAAGAGCTTGCATGGCTGTATGGGGCACAGGAAGATGAGGAACAGACCAAAAGGATGTTCCGGATTTGGACTATGAAGGAGAGTTTCTTAAAAGTTACCGGCAGGGGGATGTCATTGTCTCTTTCGGATTTTACCATCCATGTGGACGAAGAGAGTCAGAGGATTCGGGTGCGCCATAAGGTGGATGCTAAATATTATTCTATGAAAGAATATGATGTGCTTGATAAGTACTGTGTGGCGGTCTGTTGCCAGGAAGACCGGGACATTGCATACGATATGATTCCTGTGGAAGGCTATTAGTGCCGGAATAAATGATAGGAAAAACATGCATACTATCACTAAGAAAAATCAGCGTGACAGCGGTTGGATGCGTTGTCTGACGTGAGTAAAGGAGATAGCGGCATGTTAGGAAAACAAAGTTTTCAGTTTACCTGTAAACCCTATATCATCAGCAGTGCGTCTATTGTGGGCAGTAAGGAGGCCCAGGGGCCTATGGGCAAATTGTTTGATAAGACAGGGTATGACGATATGTTCGGCGCACAGAACTGGGAGGATGCGGAGAGCAGCCTGCAAAAGGAGGCGTTGGAGATTGCGCTTAGTAAGGCCAAATTGTCAAAGGAAGATTTGCAGTTAGTCTTTGCAGGGGATTTGTTGGGTCAGTCTATTGCCAGCAGCTTCGGACTAGCTGGATATCAGGTGCCTCATGTGGGTCTATATGGAGCCTGTTCCACCTGCGGTCTGTCTCTTGCTATGGGAGGTATGGCGGTGGCAGGAGCTTTTGTTCAGAAAGCTGCGTGCATCACGTCCAGTCATTTTGCCAGTGCGGAGAAGGAATTTCGTTTCCCGTTAGCTTATGGCAATCAGAGGCCGAAATCCGCCACTTGGACTGTGACGGGAAGCGGAGCCTTTATCCTGTCGGCTCAGCCGGGAGAGCAGGTGTGTGCGGTCATGGAGGGCGTTACCATCGGTAAAATTGTGGATTACGGGATTAAGGATTCCATGAATATGGGAGCCTGCATGGCCCCGGCCGCGGCGGATACCATAAGGCAGAGTCTGGAGGATTTTGGCAGGGCTCCGAAAGATTATGATAAGATTATCACCGGGGATCTGGGAGAGGTAGGGCAGAGACTTCTGTTCGACTTGCTTTCGGATATGCAGATAGATATCACCAAACAGCATATGGACTGTGGCATAGAGATTTTTGAGAGCAAGAAGCAGCATACCGATGCAGGCGGTTCCGGCTGTGGCTGCAGTGCGGTGGTTTTGTCGGCTTATATATTAAAGAAACTGCAGGAGGGTGTCTGGAAGAGGGTGCTTTTTGTGCCTACGGGGGCACTTCTTAGCAAGACAAGCTTTAACGAGGGACAGACCATACCTGGCATTGCCCACGGCGTGATTCTGGAGCATTATGAGGGATAAGGCAGAAGGAACGGGCGGCATCAGGACGCTCCAGATAAATCTGGAGCGTCGCAGGATTTTTGGAGCGTAAACGATATAGATATTTTGCACAAATCGATGGGTTAGTTTCGCCTAACACGTTGGCTAGTATGATGAAACTACGGTGAATGACAAAAAATGCGTTGACAAAGACCCTCCACGGTCATATTATAATACATAGTTAGCGGATGCTAACTCATATTTATCACATGGAGTTAGTGAAAACTAATACATATTTCAAAGAAGATGTAAAACGTTTTGGAATGGAGGAATACATGATGCCGCTTACATTGGTAGAAGTAGGAGAAGAAAACATTATCAGGAAAATCGGGGGGAAGCAGGAGGTCAAGACGCATCTGGAGAACCTCGGTTTTGTTGTGGGAGGGGCAGTCACGGTGGTCAGTGCCATTGGGGGTAATGTCATCGTGAACGTCAAGGATTCCCGTATCGCTGTCAGCAAAGAGATGGCGCAGAAGATCATGGTGTAAATAATGCGAAAAGTACTTCTAAAGACGTTCCGCCATAGGGCGAAACGCCAAGAAGCACTAAATTTCGCGTAAGAGAATGTCTGAAAGCGACATTCTCTGCAAAAAATTGAGCGTATATATTATGAAGTGAGGAGGACACAGGAAATGAAAACACTGAAAGAATCAAAAGTGGGCGATACCGTCCGGGTGGTGAAGCTCCATGGCGAGGGAGCGGTCAAGCGCCGGATCATGGACATGGGACTGACAAAGGGCGTGGATGTGCAGATACGCAAGGTGGCGCCTTTAGGCGATCCAATCGAGGTGACCGTCCGCGGTTATGAGCTTTCCATCAGAAAGGCGGATGCGGAAATGATTGAGGTCGAAAGCGCATAAAGAGGAATGTCTGTGCGGGGGAGTACCCCCATTATTTTCAGATTGAAAGTTAGTAATAACTAATAGAAGGAATAGAAGAAGGAGAGGAAAAATTATGAGTATGCGAATTGCCCTTGCGGGTAACCCGAACTGCGGTAAGACAACGCTGTTCAATGCCCTGACCGGCTCCAATCAGTTCGTGGGAAACTGGCCGGGTGTTACGGTAGAAAAAAAGGAAGGAAAATTAAAAAGACATGATGGGGTAACGATTACCGACCTTCCCGGTATCTATTCTCTTTCCCCTTATACTTTGGAGGAAGTGGTAGCAAGAAACTATCTGATCAGTGAGCGTCCCGATGCAATCCTGAACCTTGTTGACGGTACAAACCTGGAGAGAAATCTGTATCTGACGACGCAGCTTGCCGAACTAGGCATCCCGGTGGTTGTCGCTGTCAACATGATGGATGTGGTGGAGAAAAACGGTGACAAGATCAATACGGAAGAATTGTCGAGGGCGTTAGGCTGTAAGGTAATAGAAATTTCCGCCCTGAAAGGCAACGGCATCATGGAGGCTGCGGAGGCAGCAATCGATGCGGCAAAGAATGGAAAGACAGTTCCCATGCACACGTTTTCCGGGACAGTGGAACACGCCCTTGCCCATATCGAAGAGGCAGCGGTACACGGCCTGCCGGAGGAACAGCAGCGTTGGTATGCCATCAAGCTGTTTGAGCGGGACGATAAGGTTCTGGAGCAGCTGCATCTGAGTGAGTCTGTTCTCTCCCATATCGAAACGGATATCAAGGCCGCTGAAGAGGAGATGGACGATGATGCAGAATCTATTATTACCAACGAGCGGTATATCTATATTGGAACTATCATCAAAGGATGCTTAAAGAAAAAATCTGCGGGAAAGATGACAAGTTCCGATAAGATCGACAGGATTGTAACAAACCGTTTCCTGGGACTTCCGATCTTTGCAGTGATCATGTTCCTTGTGTACTATATATCTATGGTAACGGTAGGAAGCGCGGCAACAGACTGGGCAAACGACGGATTGTTCGGCGACGGATGGCATCTGTTCGGTATCGGCTCGGGAGCTTATGAAGAGGCGGCCGGGGAATACGGCGATGCGGCGCTGATCGTGGACGGTTATGACGCCTATGTGGAGGAAAACGGCGCGGCTCCTACGGGTGATTTCCCTTATGAAGTGGCGGATGATGAGACACTGGAAGTGACGGTGGAGACGGCATCTTTAGAAGAGTACGAGAGTGCGCTTGCGGTGATGGAACAGTATGGCGACGAGCCTGATCCGGCAGCTTACGGGGTATGGGTACCCGGCGTACCGGCATTAGTTGGGAGCGGACTGGAGGCTGCGGGAGCTGCAGACTGGCTTGCAGGGCTTATCAATGACGGTATTGTGGCCGGCGTGGGTGCTGTTTTGGGCTTTGTACCCCAGATGCTTGTGCTGTTCCTGCTCCTTGCCTTCCTTGAGGCATGCGGTTATATGGCTCGTATCGCTTTTGTACTGGACCGTATTTTCCGCAAGTTCGGATTGTCCGGCAAGTCCTTTATTCCGATGCT
>DKZA01000038.1:63476-71833 GCA_002492525.1 Lachnospiraceae bacterium UBA7086
CCCTTTATCTCCATGGTTGCCGGCGCGATTTTCGGCGGCTCCGCATGGGTGGCGACAAGCGCGTACTTCGTAGGTATGGCGGCAATCATTATTTCCGGTATTATGTTGAAGAAAACAAAGATGTTCTCCGGCGATCCGGCTCCTTTCGTCATGGAGCTTCCGGCTTATCATATGCCCACGGTGGGCAATGTGCTGCGCTCCATGTGGGAGCGGGGATGGTCGTTCATTAAGAAGGCGGGCACGATTATTTTACTTTCTACAATCGTGATCTGGTTTACGACTTACTTTGGATTTACTTCGGATGGATTCCGCATGCTTACGGAGGAGGAGATGGATCAGTCCCTTCTTGCGACAATCGGCGGTGCCATCGCGTGGATTTTCATACCGCTCGGCTGGGGAAACTGGCAGGCGGCAGTGGCATCCATCACAGGCCTGGTGGCAAAAGAAAACATCGTCGGTACAATGGGTATCCTTTATCCCGGCGGATGGCCTGAGATTGCAGCAAACTTCAGTATGGTAGCGGGATATTCCTTCCTGGTATTTAATCTTCTGTGCGCACCCTGCTTTGCGGCAATCGGCGCGATCAAGCGGGAGATGAACAATGCAAAATGGACGTGGTTTGCCATCGGCTATCAGTGCGGGTTAGCCTATGCAGTAGCACTGATGGTCAACCAGATTGGCCAGGCGTTTACCGGTCATATGAATATCATTGGTCTGTTAGCTGCTATCGCCATTCTCGGCGGTATGATTTATATGTTGTTCAGACCCTATAAAGAGGCGACAAAGCTGACCACCAGCATGAAACTGAAAACAGCAAGATAGCAGCACAAAAAACAGGAGGGTTTCTGATGTTTACATGGATTATGGAAAATATGGCAACGATCATCATCAGCGCGGTTTTACTTCTTGTGGTGGCGGCGGTCATTGCCAGTATGGTACGCGGTAAGAGAAAGGGAAAATCATCCTGCGGTTGCGGATGTGCGGGCTGTGCCATGAATGGCGCCTGCCATCCGGCAAAGCCGGAAATCTAGTCACGCCCTAAAATGGACAGGATACATTTTTTCATGGCTTCATAGCTTTCCGGGGTGATGTCATGTTCCATTTTGCAGGCATCATTGGCTGCGGTCTGAGGGTCAACACCAAGGTGAACCAGCCAGTCCGTCAGCAGGGTGTGGCGTTCGTAGACGTTCTCCGCAATCTTTCGGCCTTCGTTTGTCAGATGGAGGTACCCATCTTCTGAAACAGTGATATAGCCGCGGTTTTTCAGATTTTTTACGGCGACGCTCACGCTGGGTTTTGAATAATTCAGTTCGGTAGCCACATCGATAGAACGCACCACAGAAAGACGTTTGCTTAGGATAAGTATTGTTTCAAGGTAATCCTCAAGGGATTCTTCGGCTTTGTGTTGAATATAACTCATGGTAACACTGTACTCCTTTCCGGGGTTGATAGTTCTTTTGTTATCCTAACACTTTAGGGGAAAGGGCGCAAGTTATTAATCAATGCGAATGAGATTGATTCCAAAAAGGAAATTGGGTATAATATAAATCGAAACTTAGGTGCAATGCACCGTACTTCCGAACGGACAGGAGGACGGTTATGGAAAACTATACTTTTTGAGGAGGTTTATTTCAAAGATATCATTGAACGTTACCAGATTGGGCTTCCGGAGGTTTTAGGAGAATTGACGGATGATTTCTTGAATTGTTTTATTTGAAAATTTACGGTGTTAGAGATACAATAATTACGGCAGAGTGGTGAGGGAAGATATATGCGGGAGATGGAGTTTAAGATGGAAAGGCCCGGCCTTTTGAAAAAGGGTGACAAAGTCACAGTAACAGAAGGGGTTCTTCCCAGCAATTATTATTATACGATAGATCCGGCCCTGGCTATGTCCGGAAACTTTCCTTTCCGGGAACGGATGCTTGAGCGGGAGGGTGTTGTGACGGAGATTATCGAAAACGCCAGAGGATTTTATGTGAAGGCGAGATTTGGAGAACCGTGAATACCGAAACATGGAAAGAAAAAGTAGAAAGAAAAATAGAAAGAGAGGACAAATATTATGTTGACTAAAGTATCCACCAATAAGGCACCGGCGGCCATCGGCCCATATTCCCAGGGGATTATTGCAGGAGATTTTCTCTTTGCATCAGGGCAGATCCCGATTGACCCGGCTACGGGAGAGATTACCGGTAAAGATGTGACTGAGCAGGCGCATCAGGCCATGAAGAATGTGGGGGCAATCCTTGCGGAAGCGGGAACAGATTATACGAAGGTAGTAAAGACCACCTGTTTTCTGGCGGAAATGGCGGATTTTGCAGCTTTTAACGCTGTGTATGAAAAGTATTTTACCGAGAAGCCGGCGCGCAGTTGTGTAGCTGTCAAGCAGCTGCCCAAAGATGTATTGTGCGAGGTAGAGGTAACGGCATATTTGAAGTAGGAAGGACAATCGGTTTACATAATATATGCAAAACGTTATTTTGATCGGGATGCCCGGTGCAGGAAAGAGTACGGTGGGTGTGGTACTTGCCAAAAAGCTGGGTTATGCTTTTGTGGATGCGGATCTGGTGATCCAGAGCAGGGAAGGCAGACTTTTACATGAAATTATTTCTGAGCGGGGTGTGGAAGGTTTCTGGCAGGTAGAAGAGGAAATCAATGCCTCCATCCAGGCTGACCGGACGGTCATTGCCACAGGGGGCAGCGCTGTCTACGGACACAGAGCCATGGCTCATTATCAGGAGATAGGAAAGATTGTATACCTGTCGCTTCCTCTTGCGGATATCAGACAGCGTCTGGGCGATTTGGATGAGCGGGGCGTGACACTGCGGGAGGGACAAGACCTTGCGGCGCTTTATGAGGAACGGCTGCCGCTCTATGAAAAGTACGCCGATATCACGGTGGACTGTAAGGATTTGTCAATCCGGGAGATTGTGGAGAAGATTGTGTTATTGTTATAAATGGATATAAGTGATTGCAAAATTCATTTCAATGCTGTAATGATTGTGCAAACAGTATAACCATAAGCAGACCCTTGCAAAACGCCAGTACTTGACGAGGTGTTTTCGAGTCTAGTACTGTTGCGTTTGAACGGAGCGAAAGCGAGTCTGTGTTGGTTATACTGTTTGTACAATTCCAACAACTGTAAAAGCGTTTTGCAATTGCCTAATAAATGGATATATTGAAAGGAGTATAACAATTTATTATGGATAAGAAAGCAATGTATAAATTAACTTACGGGCTGTTTGTACTTACCGCCGGAAAGGATGGTAAAGACAGCGGATGTATCATCAATACGGCACAGCAGGTTACTTCTGAGCCAAACCGGATCAGTATTGCGGTAAATAAAGCGAATTATACCCATGATCTGGTGAAAGAAAGCGGCCGCTTTAATATCTCTACGATAAGCGAGGCGGCATCCTTCGATCTGTTTAAACATTTTGGGTTTCAGTCAGGACGGGATGTAGACAAGTTCGCCGGATATACGGAGTGTAAACGCAGTGCCAACGGTCTTTATTATGTCACGGCCGGAACGAACAGCTATATCAGTGCTGCGGTGGAGCAAGCAGTGGATTTAGGCAGTCATACATTGTTTATTGCATCTGTGGAGGATATGGAGGTGCTTTC
Organism: Lachnospiraceae bacterium UBA7086; assembly: GCA_002492525.1. Taxonomy (GTDB): domain Bacteria; phylum Bacillota; class Clostridia; order Lachnospirales; family Lachnospiraceae; genus UBA3282. The sequence continues at coordinate 67,101 of DKZA01000038.1, forward strand.
GGATACGGCATCGGCTACTTATGAATATTACCAGTCTGCCATAAAACCCAAACCGGCACAGACTGCGCAGACGGGTAAGATAGTCTGGCGTTGTACGGTCTGCGGCTATGTGTACGAGGGAGAGGAACTGCCGGCGGACTTTATCTGCCCGCTGTGTAAACATCCGGCTTCGGATTTTGAGAAAGTGATACTGTAGGAATATCCAGCACCAATAGAGCAAAAAAAGGAGTGTGTCCTGGTGATACATTCCTTTTATTATGTTGAAAATACTTTTCGCTTATCCGAGTCCGCAGAGCAGATTACTTTTTGTATATTCTTTTTAAAATAACAAAGACTAACAGTAAAAAGATTTTTATGGAGGAATGGAATATGATGGATTATATCAATGCTTTCTGGGTGGGCGGGGTAATCTGCGCGCTGGTACAGATTCTGATGGAAAAGACGAAGCTCCTGCCGGGACGCATCATGGTGCTGTTAGTCTGTACAGGAGCTGTCATCAGTTTCTTTGGCTGGTATGAACCCTTTATGGAGTATGCGGGCGCGGGAGCCAGTGTGCCCTTACTTGGTTATGGCAACATTCTGATGAAAGGTGTCAGGGAGGCCGTGGACGAGAGCGGCTTTATCGGGCTGTTCCAGGGCGGTTTTAAGACCGGCGCGGTGGGATGTTCTGCGGCACTGGTATTCGGCTATCTGGCAAGTGTGGTATTTAAACCCAAGCCAAAAAAATAATTTAAATAATTGAAGACAATTGAAAAGGAAGTTCGTTATAGTAGACAGAGACGTAAGGGAAGGAGGTAGATAGTATCGGACGGGAAGAACAATTATCAGCGCTGATTGATTCTTATCAACATCTGGTTTTTTCTATCTGTTATAAGATGACGTCGGACTATTTTGCCTCCGAAGACCTGACGCAGGACACCTTTCTTGCCGCATACAAGCATCTGGCGGAGTTTGACGGCAGATATGAGAAAGCATGGATCTGCCGGATCGCTACCAACAAGTGTCTGGATTATATGCAGAGTGCAGGAAGGCGCAGTATCCCTATGGCGGATGTAGGAATGGAAGAAGTAAGAGGGCCGGATAACGGCGCAAGTAAAGTTCCGGCACACAATATCCGAGAAGAGCAGGCAGTGAGGCAGACGCCGGAGAGCATATGTCTGGAAAAAGAAGTAAGAGAAACACTGCTTGCCAGATGCCTGTCATTAAAACCGCCCTACGATGAGATATCCAAGGCATATTACTATGACGAAATGGATGTGGCCGAAATCGCCAGGGCAAGGGATGCAAAGGTAAAGACGGTGCAGACACAGATTTATCGGGCAAGGGCGATGTTACGCAAGATGTATATAAAGGAGAAAGGCGCATGATACATAATATAGAAGAAAAGCAAAAATTGTATGAACGTCAATTTCCTGTCTCCGGGGCGCTTAGCGAGGAGGAACTTGCACGATTGATTGCGCAGGTGGAGGAGCGGGGAATGTTGCATGCTCCGGTGCATGTAAAGGAAAATGTGTTTCATCAGATAAGAAGACAGAGACGGACAGCACAGAAGTTACAACTTTTTTCTTATCGGGCCAAGGTATTAGCAGGTATGGCGGCGGCCTTGGCGGTACTTTTTCTGGTGCCTGTGGGAGAGACAGAGACACACAGTTCATCGGCCGGCGGTATGTTCAATCATATCTTCCAACAGGAACAGGAAGATATGGATGTTATCAGACAGGGGGCTTTGGAGAGACAGGATAAGATAGAGAGAACCTGGCAGAGATACCAGGAAGAACAGGAAAGAGCAAGTGCCAGAGAAGCCTATTTTACTGGCATCGAAAATAAAATCAGAGATTTCAGAAACAGTATTTTTTAAAAGAAACATAAAATGGGAGGAATGAAATGATGAAGAAAAAGAAAAACAGATTTTGGTTATTTATCCTTTCCCTGTGGCCGGGAGCAGGACATATGTATATGGGATTTATGAAGATGGGCCTCAGCTTTACGCTTGGATTTATGATACTGCTCATGATTGTCGGCATCACAAATATCGGGGCATTTGCCGTTTTGCCGATTACATTGTATATTTACAGTTTTTTCCATGCCAACAATCTCGGCGGGTTAGATGACGAAAGCTTTATGGCCGTGGAAGACGAGTACCTTTTTGGACTTGGCAGTTTGAAAAACCAACCGGTAAAGATAGACCAGAAAGTCAGAAAAGCGGCGGCTGTGGTGCTTATCGTTGTCGGAATATATATGTTGTGGAACGTACTGTTTGAACTCCTGCGCAGTTTCTTTGGCTGGGATAATCCTGTCATCAGAGCCGTGTATTATTTCATGAGGGATGATGTGCCCAGAGCTGTAATTGGAATTGCTATTATCTGTTTCGGAGTGATTCTGCTTCGGGGAAAAAGGGCTGTGACTGAGGAGATGGATGGCAATCAGAGTCAGCAGGTCATACAGATTGAGCAGAAGGATGACGAAGAGGCTTCGGCAAAATAGTCTGCCGGCGAAAGTCAAAGAATATGGAAAACGGGCACACATGTTTCCCGCACGAATGGAAACGGTGCTTATATGGGGAGGAAAGAACATATGGATATGGAGACACAAAGGGACCAAGTTACGGTGGAAAAAGAGGGTAAGGTAGTGCGAACAAGGCGGGTAGGTTCTGTGACTTTTGGTCTGACGCTGATCTGCTTTGGCATCATGTTCCTGATACATATTGTGGTACCGGCATTTCGTTATGATGTCATATTTCGCTTCTGGCCGATTGTCTTCATCCTGTTAGGAACAGAGATTCTGGTGGAAAACCACAAAAGCAATCATGAAGGATGCAGATTCGTGTATGATTTTCCGGCTGTGGTCATGCTGGTACTCCTGTTGTTTTTTGCCATGATGCTGGCGGCGGTAGATTACGCCATGATGCATGGCGGTATCTGGATTTGAAGTTAATTCTTTCAGAATTTGCTACAGTTTTTCATAAGAAATATCCCGTTTCGCAAGAAACTGTGTGACGGCATTATCCCAAAGGATATCCGGCGTCTTGTCCATAAGAAAAGTATGGAAGGAGGTGCCGGTGACCAGCATGAGGGTGGTGCCGTCATATTTTATGTTGAGGACAAAGGCCCGTACCTGCTGCGGTGTCACTGCCGTATCGCCTTTTTGCAGAATAGGAGCGATATGTTCGGGAATCAAATGCAGTACAAATCGAAAAGAGGTGGGCGTATGTTTGCCTTTGATCAAATCAAAGCAGATGGGCCGCAACTTTTTCCAGGTGGATAATTCATAAGGCCGCAGTTCTTTATCTTCCCACTCTTCCGTGGAATAAAATTCCCTGTTTTGGTGACCATCTATCATGAAGGTATTATAGGTGCTGATAGAAGCTTCTTCCAGAAGAAAAGAGTCAAAATCTTCTCCGCCGAGAAGTTTGGCCATAAATTGTTTTATATTGGTGATCTTTAATGCGATCATATAGGTTTCCTTTCTTTTATTATATAGGATTAAGGTGTCAAAAGGTGATTATTATTATAGACTGAGAGGGCAAATTTACTTCATAATTTATATAGAAAATTCCCACGCTTATTCCGAGTCCGCGAAGCGGATCTCGCAAAGTAAATTTGCGAAGCAAATTTACTTTTAGTATAGCACAGATACAGCAGGAAGCATAGAACATTGCTTCATGCCACCAGAAAACCGTCAGAAAAACCGAAAACACTATTTACAACAAATAGCAATACATGTTATCATAAGTGGTAATGAAAACTATGTGGAACGGTTGTGGAGGCTTTATGAGTTACAAAATTGTAGTAGACAGTTGTTGTGAACTGCCGGTACAGTACAAGAATGATGGTCGTTTTCAGAGTATCCCGCTTACCTTGGAAATTGGAGATTATGAGATACCGGATGATGAGACATTTGATCAGAAAGATTTCTTGAAGAGGGTAGCAGCTTATCCGCTATGCCCTAAGTCCTCCTGTCCTTCTCCGGAGAAATACCGTGAGGCCTATCATGATGAGGCGGAGGAAATATATGTGGTGACACTGTCTTCTCATCTGAGCGGCAGCTACAACAGCGCGGAACTGGGAAAAAGCCTTTATGAAGAAAAATACGGCAGTAAAAAGATTCACGTGGTAGATTCAGAGTCTGCCAGCTGCGGAGAAACACAGCTTGCAATGAAGATAGCGGCATGTAAGGAAGCGGGGCTTTCCTTTGAAGAGACAGTGGAGGCGGTGGAGACCTTCAAGCGCCAGATGCGCACGTATTTTGTGTTGGATAACCTGGAAACGCTTCGTAAGAACGGTCGTCTTAGCGGGGTCAAGGCCCTGGTGGCTTCCACTTTGAATATAAAGCCTGTGATGATAGGAAATCTGGGAGTCATTGAACAAAAGGGCCAGGCAATCGGTATCAATAAAGCATTGGCTAAGATGGCGGATGGTATTGTGGCTGATGTGGAAAAGCCCCAGGAGAGGACATTGATGATCGCTCACTGCAATTGTCCGGAGCGGGCCCAGTATATGCGCCGGTTGATGGAGAAGAGAGCTTCTTATAAAGAAGTGGTCATTCTGGATACCGCCGGAATCAGCAGCATGTACGCCAACGATGGCGGCGTGATTGTGACACTTTAAAGACCTACCGCAAAGTTAATTTGCGGTAGGAAACTTCTCGGTTATATCCGAGGCTGCGAAGCAGTCCTCGAGACGTTAATTCCGAAGGGAAATCCTACCGCATATCCGAGGCCGCGAAGCGGATCT
>DKZA01000042.1:0-26049 GCA_002492525.1 Lachnospiraceae bacterium UBA7086
CGGAAGCGGCGACAACACCGGAAACGAAGGGGAAAGCGGCGACAAGACCGGAAACGAAGTCGAAAACGATGGCACTACTGGAAACGAAGGGGACAAGAGCGGTACCGCTGGAAATGAAAGCGGTAACAGCAGTGATACCAACAGCAGTTCTGATTCTCCAAGTACAGGAAACGCTGGCAGTGATACTGTGGCAGATGCAGGCTGGCGGCTCCTTGTAGGACAGGATGGAGAAGATGGGGCAGATGAAAATGACGAGCCGGATCAGGACGATACAGACCAGAGCGAAGACAGCGGCACACCGAAGCCTGATGATACGCTGAAGGACGATGACACCCCCAAGGACAATGATACAGAGCAGGATGATTCGCAGGATTCAGAGGAAGAGGATAATAAGTCTCATCGTGCCGGATCCAAATATTATATCCTGAAATTCCGTTTTGAGGCCAGCCCTTCTGAGGAAACAAAGCTTTACAGTATCAAAGATAAGGAAAAGGTGCCTGACTGGGACGGTGCGGTTCTGCCTTATGACCGATATGATATCGACGATTCTATTGCGGAAGAGATTGCCGCTGAGGATGGTATAGAGATGGAGGAAGAAACCGACGGGGATATGGCAATGGGATATGCCGTCGGTACCAGCGGTTTACCCGTATTTGAATATGTGGGATCAGGAGAAGGAAAAGACGGCAACTATACTTTGAAGATGGCCTTTGAGAGCGATGAAAATTACGATGAAGCGAAAGAGGTGGAAGTCGTAAATGCGCCTGTCTATTTCCGGTGCTGTAAGGGGAATAACTGGCTTGAAAAATATGTGTTCCATGCATTGGAAGACCAAGATAATCATGATGATGAGTTTGCCATTGAAGTCATCAGTCGTTCGGCGGATGAAGTTAAAGTGGAAGATGTGGAGAAAGCCGATCTGGTTTATCTGGAACATGGATCGGGCGTTTTCTTAAACAGTGACCTCACGATGGAGAGCATTAACAATGGCTTGAAGGATATGGAGGATTCCGTATTGTTGAAGATTCTGGAAAGAGCTGTGTCGGATCTGATGCCGGTCATCGTGGATTATGATATTGTTTCCAGTCCAGAGGCTTATGAGGACAGCAATTATCAGAAACTGGCCAGAATCTTTTTGAAGGAGGATCTGGCGGGATTCTATTATGATATGGGGAAGGAAAATCTGCTGGATGACTTGTTCAGAGGTCTTGAAAGCGATGATTATGATGACAATGAGGATAATGATTTCCATTATGTAAACCAAAATATCTACATAGTAAACGGCGAAACACCTCTGGTAAGTAAAGATTTCCCGGAAGCTTTTGATGACGATGATGCCGAGAGAGGTTTTAAGGAGGTATTGATTGCCATTCGTGCGGAAAACACGATGTTACAGGAGGAGGACTGGCTGGAATATGAGGTCAGCAAGGCCAGGGCTGTTGCCTATATCATTAACTTTTCGGTGGGTATGATCGGGGATTACCGGGATGTGTCCATTCTGGAATTACAGCCCAGTGCCAATACGGAAGCTGATCTGCATGTGGATGATAATCCGGACAAAAAGACTACGACTTTATATTGGCAGAAGAAGGATTCCAAGGAGAGCGGCCAGCAGATATTCCGTTCCAACAAGATAGTGGATGTTGATATAGCGGTAAAATCCGTGGCAGAGTTTAACGGAGAATGGGAAGATATCAACGAGACCTATGATATGGTGTTTATCGGTCTTGACGGTCAGAGACTGAATCTGAGTGATGGCAGAGACAAGCGCACGGTCTATAATGACAGTGACCTGGACGGTTTGGTTTATCATACCGGAGACAGAGTGTCAAGGAATGAGGATATCAGATATGATGAAAATGATATTACGGAGCAGAAGAAGGAAGCTTTGCTTGATTATCTGCGCGCCGGATATCCTGTGGTCGTAGAGAATAATTGTATTATCGTTAAGAAATCTGATGGAAAAGAGTCCCGTTCTGTTAATAAGAGCTACATTGGGGAAAATACAAAGATGTATGCCTTCCTGGAGGAAGCCCTGAAGGATTATGGGGAGTATCTGTATACGGTGCGGGATGTCCGCGGCAATCCGGACTTTAAGGCACAGCTTAATGTGATCAAACCGCAGCTTGATTATGCGCAGGAGACACCGTCCAAACAGGTTATGGAGCGAAAGGATGACGGCGGATACGAAGGAACGATTCTCTATCGTGTGACGGGCAATCAAGACACGGAGGGCTCAGAGGAAAATAATGCTTACCGTGGCAATATTGCACTGCATTTCTATCTGGATCTGAACTATGACGGTGTGTATGCGCCGTTGGAGGAAATGCAGCCAACGGGGGAAAACGGCGGTTATACCAGCACGGATGGCCAGATTACGCTTAAGCTCGAAGGGACAGAATCGGGGATTATTCCCTGGAAGCTGGAAGTTTCCGATGCGGAAAATCCTTATCGCAGAGATTCTATGACCGGATATTTTGTGATAGATGGACAGACCAGGATTCCTGTCAGTGTCTTACAGGTGTTGGATGATACGGAGAATCGGGATGCCAATCTGCAGATGCAGTTTGAGAAGACTGATAATGCAACATTACGGCGCCAGTTAGAAACGGCGGAAAATACGCTCAATGTGGAATATGAGATAGAAACGATCACTACAGGTGAGCTGAGCACGCGGCTTGGTAAAAATGGTAATTATCTGAACCAGTGGGATGTCCTGGTACTTGGCTTCGGGAACAGCGGCTCTCTGGGAGCGGCGCAGTCTGCGGTGGAAACTTACATTGATGCGGGACACAGTGTGCTGATTTCCTATGCGGGAGCGCAGGAAGATACAGGACGTCTGGGGTTGAATCCGGCGCAGCTGGGACAGATGAATAATGATACGTCGAATAATATGACCTATGCTAAGCTTGGCCGCGGCCGTGCAAAATACTATAGGTACAGTGAACTGGATAACCTGATGTTTGAGGATCCGAAAAGCTCATTGGTGGCAGAGAAGATTAATGAGGGAAGTATCGCCTGTTATCCTTTTGATATGGGGAGTGACACAGTCTCTTTCAGTAATGTTACTATGCTCAGGGCACCAGATTATCTGTTGGATTTCAGCGGTAATACACAGGAGAGTGAAGTGCATGTGACCGGCTGGTATACGCTGAATGACAGTGATACGGAGGGTGGCGGCGGCTACCATGTTTCTCCCAGAGATGCCCGCAATAATTATTATATTTACAGCAAGGCGAATGTGGTATACATTGGCCAGAACACATACCCCTATTACTATGAACCTGGGGAAGAACCGAAAGACGGCGTGGATGAGTGCAAGCTCTTTGTCAATGCATTGACGGCGGCGTATAATGCGGGTATCCATAATCCGAAAGTAGACATTGTGGCAGGATTTGGAGCCACAGCCACCTCCGTGGAGAGTATTCCGATTCCCTTTGATCAGGAATACCAGATGGAAACGATGGCGGAAGGCGGTATCCTGGATGAGACAGTAGATGTGTACTTTAAATTTGTGGATAACAATATCGCGTTCAATAAAGAGACACAGATTTCCTTCTACTATGAGAGCGGAACCAATCCGGAAGCCGAGTTGGTACTCCCGGACGGCAGTATTAATACCACAGACTTTACAGCTTTCCCGCCAAGTCCTGTGTGGACGGTGGAGAATAATCGCCTTGTGGAAGTGACGGACGGTTTCAAGCAGGGAGTTGTGTACCGCATCAAAGCGCCGGTGGTGGCACTGAAGGGAAGTAACGCAGAGGTTTCGAGAATCTTTATCGCTCTTGACACCCGTTACATGAAAGGCGGCAAAGAGCAGCATGCGATTGGAACGGATAGCATTGCTTTAACAAGAGCGCAGATGTTTTTGCTTGAGTAAATGATTACGATGTGAGATGGAAAACGCCCCATAACCGATTCTGGTTATGGGGCGTTTTGCTGGTGTGCGTCTGGCGACGCACGTGCTTTCCTTATAGCAATGCATATATAATAGGTAGAAATGGTTACAGATCTTCCTTTTCGCGAAACTGCAAGATGCTGTCAGCCCTGGCGGCAGACAGGTGCCAGCGGTCCAAGGTTTCTATGTTTCGCTCGGATGTGATTTTGTCCCGAAGGTCCTGCGGCACTTCGCCGAGGATGTTCAGAAGCTGAAGGACATTATCTGATTTTCCAATCGCAATGCCTTCATCCCTCACATACTCATCCTCTGCCCAGCGGTCCCTTTTAGCGCGCCAGTAGCCGTCATAAAACCATCGTATTGTTCTTATCAGTCCCATATGTCTTACCACCTCTGCCACGTCTCTCATCCTCTCATTCTTCTCTGCAATCTGGTCTACTTCCTCCTGACTGGTCGCATTAAACAGTCTGATCCAGTCATCTACCCTGTTTCTGTCTCCGAAATGTCCTTCTTAAGAAAGGGTTCGCCAACCGCACTGACTTGATCTGTTCCATGGGAATGTCCAGTACATCGCTTAAAAACTGTTTTCGGACAATCTCATGGGCGAACAGCTCTTTGAAAGCATCATCTGCTTTCAATGTAAGTTTCTCCATGTTTCCTCCTGTTCCGCAGGAGAAAATGCCATGGAAAGTTTCCGTTATTCAGAAACCAGCCTGCTGATTCCTCTGTTCCCCTTAAAGCTCTGACTAAAAAGCGGCTCTCTCAAGGAAGTATTGGAATCGTGTTATCCAGAATCTCCTGCTTTTAAATGTAATGAGTTTGATTTAAAAGCATAGATTTTCTGAACGTTAAGAATGTTTGATTTGACACATTATTTTTATCTAGAAATTGTTATGCTTTGACACTCATTATAAGCAGGCGCAGATGTCCTGTCAAGGGGGAATTACTTATATTTAAATTTTATTTCAGCTTTATTTCAGACATGCTTCTGACAGTACCTGTGTGTCTGTCAGACAAGGAGGATTTACACATTTTTTATTTTTTACCACTTGCCATCATTCCAAATATGGTGTATAGTGTTGCACGTTAATAAAATGTATTGGTGTGTGTCATAATATTACTTATTAGGAAGAAACACATAGAACATTTGAAGTGCTGGATAGGGGAAATTGCTATGGCAAAGTATTTAGTGATCGTGGAGTCACCCGCGAAGGTAAAGACCATCAAGAAATTCTTAGGCGCTAACTATGAGGTGGCGGCCAGTAACGGACATGTGCGGGATCTGCCGCGCAGTGTGCTCGGAATTGATGTGGAACATGATTTTGAGCCAAAGTATATTACGATTCGGGGAAAAGGGGATATTCTGGCGAATCTGCGGAAAGAAGTCAAGAAGGCGGAGAAGATTTATCTCGCAACCGACCCTGACCGCGAAGGGGAAGCTATTTCATGGCATTTATTATATGCATTGAAATTAGAGAATAAAAAGGTATACCGTATCACTTTCAACGAGATTACCAAGACGGCGGTGAAGGAGTCTTTGAAGAACGCCAGAGAGATTAATATGGATCTGGTGGATGCACAGCAGGCCCGCCGCTGCCTTGACCGAATGGTTGGCTATAAGATTTCACCGGTGTTATGGGCGAAGGTGAAGAGAGGATTGAGCGCCGGCCGGGTGCAGTCGGTGGCACTTCGCATCATCTGTGACAGGGAAGAGGAGATCAATGAGTTTATCCCGGAGGAATACTGGACATTGGAGGCGTCTCTTAGGATCGCGGGAGAAAAAAAGCCTTTGAACGCGAAATACTACGGGACGGCAGGTGAGAAGAAGACTATCTCATCCAGAGAAGAACTGGAACAGATCAAGAAGTCTCTGGAGGGAGCGGAATATAAGGTTTCATCGGTAAAAACAGGAGAGAGGATCAGAAAAGCACCGCTGCCTTTTACCACATCTACCTTACAGCAGGAAGCCAGCAAGGTTTTGAATTTTTCTACACAAAAGACCATGCGTCTGGCACAGCAGCTTTACGAGGGAATTGAGATTAAGGGAAATGGCACCACTGGTATTATTTCCTATCTGCGTACCGATTCTACCAGAGTATCGGAGGAGGCTGAGGCGGCGGCAAAGGAATATATCACAGATAAATATGGTGAGGCTTTCGCTTCCGGTACGGAACAGGAGAAAAAGAACGGACCCAAAATACAGGATGCCCATGAGGCGATCCGGCCTACGGACATTACCAGACTGCCGATGGATATCAAGGACTCTCTTTCCAGAGATCAGTTCAGGCTCTATCAGTTGATCTGGAGACGGTTTGTGGCCAGTCGTATGGCGGCGGCGGTATATGAGACTACTTCCGTGAAGATTGACGCCGCAGGGCAGAGATTCGCAGTGGCTGCTTCCAAGGTGAAATTCGACGGCTTTATGTGTGTTTACACACAGGACGATGAGAAGGAAGAGAATAACACACTGGCCAGCGGAATTACCGAGGACAGTAAATTGTCATTACTTTCGCTGGAAGAGAAGCAGCATTTTACCCAGCCGGCGCCGCATTATACGGAAGCATCTCTGGTGCGTGCCATGGAAGAACTCGGTATCGGCCGGCCCAGTACTTATGCGCCTACCATTACCACCATTCTGGCAAGGCGATATATTGTGAAAGAGAATAAGAATCTTTATGTGACGGAGCTTGGCGAGGTAGTCAACAATATGATGAAGGAAGCTTTTCCGTCCATCGTGGATGTGAACTTCACTGCTACTATGGAAGCTCTTCTGGACGGGGTTGAGGAAGGCAGTGTGAAGTGGAAGACTGTGGTGAAGAATTTTTACCCTGATTTGCAGGAAGCTGTGGATAAGGCGGAGAAGGAGCTTGAAGAAGTGGAGATTGCCGATGAGCTTTCCGATGAGTTCTGTGATGTCTGCGGCAGGCAGATGGTGATCAAATACGGCCCGCATGGCAGATTCTTAGCCTGCCCGGGTTTCCCGGAGTGCAGGAATACCAAGCCTTACTTTGAGAAAATCGGTGTGGCGTGCCCTAAGTGTGGTAAAGACATCGTATTGAAGAAGACCAAGAAGGGCCGGAAATATTATGGCTGTATTGATAATCCGGACTGTGATTTCATGGTGTGGCAGAAACCGGTGAACGCAAGATGTGAACGCTGCGGAGCAATCCTTCTGCAGAAGGGGAATAAACTGGTATGTTCTGACGAAAAATGTGGATTTATTAAGGATGCGGCAAAGGCAGAAAATGGGTGAGTTGCGTTAAAAATTTGAAAATTGTGTACAACCGGTATTAAATGGTGATAAATTGTAGCCGAAATGCATTGAAAATACTCAAATGGTGTGATAAAATCAATTTATATATAAAGTACTATAAATTGAGGAGTAAGATACATGAGTAGTGTTCAATTATTAGATAAGACCAGAAAGATTGGAAAGCTTTTGCACAACAATAATTCCGGGAAAGTGGTATTCAACGACATCTGCGATGTGCTGAAAGATATTCTGGCATCCAATGTGTTAGTCATCAGCAGAAAAGGAAAGGTGCTCGGCGTGGGGGATCTTGCGTCCGTGGAATCCATTACGGAACTTATCGTGGATCATGTGGGTGGATTTATTGACACCATGCTGAATGAGCGTCTTTTGGGTGTATTATCCACGAAAGAGAATGTGAATCTGGAGACTTTGGGATTTGAGAGTGTAGATACGAAGCGTTTTCAGGCGGTAATAGCGCCGATAGAGATTTCCGGAGAGCGACTTGGTACGCTGTTTCTCTACAAATGCGATGCACAGTATGATATAGATGATATTATATTATGCGAGTACGGGACTACCGTGGTGGGCTTGGAAATGCTCCGGGCAGTCAGTGAGGAAAATGCAGAAGAGAATCGTAAGGTTGCGGTGGTGAAATCTGCGATCAGCACCTTATCCTATTCGGAAATGGAAGCAATCACACATATCTTTGATGAGCTGGGCGGCATGGAGGGCATCCTGGTGGCCAGCAAGATTGCGGATAAGGTGGGGATCACCAGGTCGGTTATTGTCAATGCCCTGCGTAAGTTTGAGAGCGCGGGTGTGATAGAATCCCGTTCGTCCGGCATGAAGGGTACTTACATTAAGGTTTTGAATGATGTGGTCTTTGATGAGGTAGAGAAATTAAAAGAACAGGGAAGATTTTAAAGATTTAGTTACATAGAAGACAAATAGACAAGGGAATGTCGGATGGAAAGTTCCATCATATGGAAAAGGATTTACGGGAAATGGCATGATATGGCATTGTAGATCCTTTTTTCTTTTTTTCATCAGGACTAATTGTGAAAATCAATCGAAAAACCTTGTATTTTTTGATAATTTATTTATAATGGAATATGGGTTGTATTAACGTGGAAGGAGTATGACTATGAGTTCTTTGATCAACACCAATGTTTTTGACTATGTCAATGTGTTAGACAAGGCGATGGATGCCTCCTGGCTCCGTAATGAGGCAATTTCTAATAATATTGCCAATGCGGATACGCCTGGATATAAAAGGCAGGATGTGAATTTTGAGATACAGCTTGCCAAGGCTCTTAGGCACTCCAGATACAAGACGATGGATGCCAAGGTGGCGGATGTGAAGATGAACCGGTTAAATCCGATCGCTTATACGGATTATGCAGGATATTCCTATCGTCTGGATGGCAATAACGTGGATCCGGATACGGAGGGCGTATATCTTGCCAAAAACCAGGTAGTATACCAGGGACTTTATCAGAGTGTCAATCAGGAATTTAAGAATCTTCAGGCAGTTATGAAGTAGTATAAATAGTAAAATATAAGGGGAAAAGGAGAAATACATATGGCAATGTTTAGTGCATTTGATATCAATGCTACCGGTATGACGGCGGAGCGTTTCCGTATGGATACCATTTCACAGAATGTAGCGAACGCGAATACTACCCGTACGGAGGATGGTACGCCTTACCGCAGAAAGGTGGTAGTATTTGAGGAGAAGAATTCTCAGACACCGTTTCATCAGGTATTGAATAAAGCCAGGGATCGTTATTCGGGAAGCGGCGTCAAGGTGACAGGCGTTTATGAGGATACCTGGACGGAGGGCAATATGGTTTATGATCCCTCTCATCCGGATGCTGATGAGAATGGATATGTCACTTATCCAAATGTGAACATTATTACCGAGATGACGAATCTGATCGATGCAAGCCGTGCATATCAGGCGAACACCACGGCTTTTGATGCCAGCAAAAAAATTGCTACGATGGGTCTTAGCATGTTGAATGGCTGATAAGAGAATAAAAGGACATGGGAGGAAGGGACATGGCTTTGGATATTACTGCATTGTATAATGTTTCATCGGGGGCGGTGAAAGAGGCTGCGAAAGCGGCGCCGACTACCCGGACGGAAACTTATACGGACAATGGATTTGATAATCTGCTGCATACGGCAATTGACAATCTGAGCACTACCAATAATTATCTGTCGGATGCGGAGAATGAAGAGATTAAGTGGGCGCTGGGTGAGACGGAGAACACCCATGATCTCAGTATTGCTTTACAGAAGGCTTCTACGGCGCTTCAGTATACAGTCGCTATCAGGGATAAGCTTATGGAAGCTTACAGGGAGCTTATCCAAATGCAGATCTAGTATTTGACGTGTAAGAGGGAGATACTGAAGGAGAACGAGTTGCTGTGGATAAATTATTAGACAAGTTAAAAGAGTTTGGAAATAAGATATTAGAGTGGTGGAACAGGTTCACGGCGAAGCAAAAGACCTTGATCATCGGTATAATAGCCGTTGTCATTCTGGCTATTGTGATCATTGTTTCCATGTTGACCAAACCGCAGTATGTGCTGCTTCGGGAATGTGAGAGCACCAAGGAAGCGGCGGAAGTGCGAGACTTGCTGGACGGGGAAGAGCTTACATACGAGATTTCAGATGACGGCCTGGTGGTGAGGATTTTAGCAGACCAGTTGTCTGAGGCCAATCTGCTGCTTGGTGCCAATAATATTCAGGCAGCCAGCTACGGAATTGATAATGTAACGGACGGCAGTTTCTCTACCACAGAATCGGATAAACAGAAAAAATACGTAGTATATCTTGAAAAAAGACTGGAGAACGATGTGCTCTCCAAGTTTACGGCAATCAAGAGCGCCTATGTGACGTTAAATATTCCCGAAAATACAGGAACCTTGATCGCGGAGGAAGAAGAGTCCTCTGCCTGGATTCTTCTGGAATTAAAGGACGAGTTCTCTCAGGAGAGCGCGGCCTATTTGGCACGCTCTGTGGCGACTTCCATGGGGAACGAAACTACGAATAATATCGTGATCATGGATACAGAAGGCAATATGCTCTTTACGGGGGAGGACAATTACAGCACCTCCGGTACGGCGACTGCCCAGTTGTCCGTGAAGAGCGAGGCGGAGAAGAATATGATCAATAACGTGCGCCGGGTGATCCTGGGCACGAATGAATTTGATAATGTGGAGGTTTCTCCGAATCTGGTACTGGATTTTGCTACGGAGAAAAGGACGACGCATACATATACGCCGGCGGACGGCCAGACACAGGGCGTACTTAGTCATGAGGATGTTTACAATTCTGAAAATAACAGCGGCGTGAGCGGCATACCGGGTACGGATTCCAATGATGACGATACCACGTATGTGTTGGAAGACAATACCAATTCTTCTTCCACGGTCAGTGAGGAGTCCAGGGACTATCTGCCTAACGAGGAGATCACGACCAAAGAGACACCGGCAGGGGTGATCAATTATGGTTCCTCTTCTTTGGCGGCATCTTTGATCCAGTACAATGTGATCCGGGAAGAAGACGCAGAGACACAGGGGCTTCTTGACGGCGTTACCTGGGAGGAATATAAGCTGGCCAATACGGAGCGTACCAGGATTGAGGTGGATGAATCCTTCTATGCGGCGGTGGCAAATGCTACGGGTATTTCTACGGATAATATTACACTGGTGGCTTACAGTGAGAATCTTTTCTTTGATGCGGAGGGCTCGGCGATCACGGCCACAGATATCCTGCAGATTGTCCTGATCGTGGTAATCCTGGCATTGCTTGCCTTTGTGGTTCTTAGAAGCATGAAGAGCGAGAAACACGAGGAAGAGGAAGAGGAGCTGTCCGTGGAGACGCTGCTGCAGTCTACGCCGCAGTTGGAAGAAATTTCCTCAGAAAATGAGAGTGAAGAGAAGCGTCTTATCAATAAATTTGTGGAAGAAAATCCGGAGGCAGCGGCTAATCTGTTGCGCAACTGGTTAAATGAGGACTGGGGGTAAGATAAATGGCGGCAAAGTCATCTGATGAGAAGATAGGCGGACTACAGAAAGCGGCTATTTTGATGATCGCTCTGGGACCGGAGAAGTCTGCTTCGATTTTCAAACATTTGAAAGAAGATGAAATAGAAGAATTAACATTGGAAATAGCGAATACCAGAAGCATCACACCGCAGGTCAAGGATGAAGTGGTCAATGAGTTTTATCAGGTGTGTCTGGCGCAGCAGTATATTGCGGAAGGTGGTATCAATTACGCCAAGGAACTTTTGGAAAAGTCTTTTGGTGCCGACAAGGCAATGGATGTTATCGGCAAGTTGACGGCATCTTTGCAGGTGAAACCTTTCGAGTTCATCCGAAAGACGGATGCGGCACAGCTTCTGAACTTTATTCAGGACGAACATCCACAGACGATTGCGCTTATTTTGTCTTATCTTTCGGCGGCACAGGCAGCAGTTATTGTTTCGGCGCTTCCGCCGGACAGACAGGCTGATGTGGCGAAGCGTATCGCGGTGATGGACCGTACAAGTCCGGATGTGATCAAGGAAGTGGAGAAAGTATTGGAATCAAAACTGTCATCCCTGGTGAACCAGGATTACACGATTATCGGTGGTGTGGATGCTGTCGTGGAGATTTTGAATACGGTAGACCGCGGTACCGAAAAACATATCATGGAGACTTTGGAGATCGAGGAGCCGGAACTGGCCGACGAGATCAGAAAGAAGATGTTTGTCTTCGAGGATATTCTGCTGCTGGACGATCGTGCCATTCAGCGTGTGCTGCGTGATGTGGATAACAGCGACCTGGCGATTGCCCTCAAGGGTTCCAATGAGGAAGTACAGAACGCTATCTTTAATAACCTCTCCAAGCGTCTGGCGGTTATGATCAAGGAAGATATGGAGTTCATGGGTCCTGTACGTATGAAGGATGTGGAAGAAGCACAGCAGAAGATTGTCAATATTATCAGGAAACTGGAAGACTCCGCAGAGATTGTTATCTCCAGAGGTGGAGGTGACGAGATCATTGTCTAAGAATATATTTAAATCCGGTTGGGTCAAGGTATCTGACGAAGAAAAATGTGTAGTGGACAGTAATATTCGTCTCGAAGAACGTATTGCGCAGTGGGAGACTTTGCGCAGGACGAATGAAAGCGCGATACCTCAGTTCGAGGGGGAGGAAGAAGGAGAAGATTCCGGGTTTGTAAGCGGAATAGGCGGCGAGGAGATCGATGCCCTTTTTGATGACGGGGATAGAAGCAATGTTATCAAGGCGGGAGCAGAATCGGCCGGCCCGGATCTGGAGGCAGTCAGAGCCGAGGCGCAGGAGATACTGGATACTGCGCAGGCCCAGGCGGACGAGATGCTTCACAACGCCCAGGCGCAGATAGAAGTTGACCGCAGGCAGGCGAGAGACGAAGCCAGTAAGCAGGGCTATAATGAGGGATATCAGCAGGGCCTTGCCGAGGTGGATGATATGAAGCGCGCCCTGGCGGAAGAGAAACGCCAGATGGAAGAAGAATATGAACAGCTCGTGGAGGAGTTAGAGCCCGAGTTTATTGATACGATTACAGCCGTTTATCGTCATATCTTTCAGGTAGATCTGGCGGATAATAGAGATATCCTGGTGTATCTGATAGATTCCACCTTGCGGAAAGTGGAGAGCAGCAGGACTTTTATTGTACATGTTTCCGCAGAGGATTATCCTTACGTCAATATGCAGAAGCAGATGCTGACGGAGGGAGCAGTGGCAGGCCGTGGGCTGATTGAGATCATAGAGGATATTGCTCTTGCTAAGGGTGATTGCCTGATTGAGACGGACGGCGGCATTTTTGATTGCGGTATTAGCACGCAACTAGAGGAACTGACCAAGAAATTACGAGTGTTATCATTTGAAAAGACAGAGTAAGACAGCAGAGAGAGCCGGTAATGAATACAGCGATCAACTTTCGGAAATACAGCAGCATATTGGATGATACTTTCTTCAAGAAAATGGGTAAGGTGGAGAACGTGGTCGGACTGACGATTGAGTCTGCCGGTCCGGAAGCGAAGCTGGGAGATTTGTGTCTGATCTACCCGGCAGGCGATTATCCACCGATTACGGCGGAGGTAGTGGGTTTTAAGGAGCGTAGGACGATTCTGATGCCCTGTGATAACACCGATGGGATTGGTCTGGGATGTATCGTGGAGAATACGGGCAACCCGTTGACAGTGCCGGTAAGCGACGATCTTTTGGGAAAAGTCTTGGACGGTCTTGGCAGAATTGACGGAGAGTACATGCCAGGCGTTCCTTACAGTGTGGAGGCACAGCCTCCGGATGCTATGAGCAGGAAGATTATTGCGGATGTGCTTCCTCTGGGGGTTAAGGCCATTGATGGCCTGATGACGGTGGGGAAGGGGCAGCGTATCGGTATTTTTGCCGGCTCCGGTGTAGGAAAGTCCACTTTGATGGGCATGTTTGCCCGCAATACCAAAGCGGATATTAATGTGATCGCTCTGATCGGGGAGCGGGGCAGAGAGGTACGCGAATTTGTGGAGAGAGACCTGGGAGAAGAAGGTATGCGGCGGTCCGTGGTAGTGGTAGCCACATCCGACAAATCCGCTTTGGAAAGAAATAAGGCGGCTAAGACAGCCTGTGCCATTGCGGAATATTTCAGGGATCAGGGCAAAGATGTTCTTCTTATGATGGACTCTCTGACACGTTTTTCCATGGCGCAAAGAGAGATTGGTTTGGCCAGCGGGGAGCCGCCGGTATCCAGAGGGTATCCGCCCAGCGTTTATTCGGAGATGCCGAGACTGTTAGAGCGTGCAGGCTGTGCCAGTGTTGGTTCCATTACGGGGCTGTACACGGTGCTGGTGGACGGCGACGATATGAACGAGCCGATCACGGATACGGCCAGAAGTATTCTGGACGGTCATATCATGCTGAACAGAAAGCTGGCCCATCAGAATCATTATCCGGCAATTGATGTTTTGCAGAGTATTTCCAGATGTATGAGTCAGATCGTGGATAAAGAACATAAGATGCTTGCGGGTAAATTAAAGAATGTGCTGGCCACTTACAATGAAGCGGAGGATCTGATCAATATCGGCGCTTACAAGAGCGGCAGCAACCGTAATATTGATTATGCCATAGAAAAGATTGAGGCAGTCAACGAATTTTTGATGCAGGATGTGGATTCCAAATACAGTTATGAGGAATCGGTGGATATGCTGCGGGAACTTTTTGCAGAAAGCTAGAAACAGCCTTTGTCCGGGCCAGATAATCGGGAAGGCGGATATGAGGTGATGACCGGCTATGGCAAAGTTCAGATACAGGATGCAGAGTATTCTGAATATCAAATATCAGCTCGAGACCCAGGCCAAGATGGAAGTCGGCAGGGCGCAGATGCAGCTCAACGAGGAGGAAGAGCGGCTTGAGCATTTCAGGCAGCGCAAAGAGGCTTATCTCGAGGAAGGCCGCCGGATGCGCAGTCAGGCGCTCAATGTCAATGATCTTCGGGATAACAGAAATGCCATGCGGGTCATGGATGACAGGATAGAGGAGCAGAAGGTGCAGGTCAGGAAGGCCGAAGAAGTATTGGAAAAGGCCAGGGAGAAATTAAAAGAAATCATGCAGGAACGTAAGATGCATGAGAAACTCAAAGAAAAAGCGTTAGACCAGTTCTTGCAGGAGGAGAAAGCGGCCGAGGGCAAGATCGTGGATGAACTTACCAGCTACACCTATGGACAACGTGGAAAGAGGAATGGGAATGGCGAGTGAAGTAGTAAATATGGGAGAAGAAATCCCTGTAGACAAAAAAGCGGAAAAGAAGAGATTAAAAGAAGAGCGCAATAAGATAAAAAGCGACCGGAAGGCCCAGAAAAAGGAAGCCAGACAGCGCGCCAAGGAAATATCGGAGCAGGAAGCGAAGCTTAGCGAAGACGAAGAGGCCGGCGGTGTATCTGTGTTTTTAGTAACGGTTGTTATTGTAATAATCTGGATCGCCATACTTTGTCTGTTGATCAAGCTGGACGTGGGCGGATTTGGTTCCGGCGTGCTGGCTCCGGTTCTTAAGGATGTGCCGGTGATCAATAAGATTCTGCCGGCGGATGCGGTAGTGACCACGGATGATGCGGAGTCTTATGGAGGTTATACCAGTTTAAGAGAGGCTGTGGACTATATCAAGGATCTGGAATTGCAGATTGAAGAGTTACAGTCTGCTACCAATGTCAGTTCCGAGGAAGTAAATGAATTGCGGGCGGAGATTGAGAGACTGCAGACCTTTGAAGATGCCCAGATTGAGTTTGAGCGTATCAAGACAGAGTTCTATGAGGAAGTTATCTATGCCGAGAACGGACCAGGACCGGAGGAGTATCAGAAGTATTATCAGACTATGGATCCCACCACGGCGGAATATCTGTATAAACAGGTGGTAGAACAGGTGGAGGCCGACAAGGAGATTCAGGATTATGCGCAGGCTTATGCGGAGATGAAACCAA
The DNA here is from genome assembly GCA_002492525.1 of Lachnospiraceae bacterium UBA7086. Classification (GTDB taxonomy): domain Bacteria; phylum Bacillota; class Clostridia; order Lachnospirales; family Lachnospiraceae; genus UBA3282. The sequence goes on from DKZA01000042.1 coordinate 15,661, forward strand.
AGCAGGCGGCATCAATCTTTGAGGCCATGACCGATGACCTGGATCTGGCGGCAAAAATTTTAGACCAGATGAGCGCGGAGGACCGCGGTAATATTCTGGGGGCCATGGATCCGGAAGTCGCTTCCAGACTGACGAAGATTATGGATCCGGATTCGTAGGGAAAGGATAATCGGGCTGGTCTTGAGTTGCTGGTTAAGGCTTCGCGTCAAGACTTTAATAGGTGTTTTTTTAAGAAATGTACTTTAGAGGTTTTGGGGAAATGCCGATATAGTAAGCAGGATGGTTCTTATAGGATTAGATAAATGAGTATGTGCCGGGAATCATGCAGTGGATGAGAGATATTTTGATAGGATATATACCATATGAAATATCATATGTTATATATAAAGTGCCGTAAGGCATAAGTACCTTGAAAACTTAAGAAAGGAGGAAGAAAGGAAATGACGGTAAACAATGTAAATGCTCTGCTTACTTACACTGCGAACCAGAAAGTCCAGACGGCTGCGAAAACAGAAGAGGTCGTAAAAGAAGGGTTTGATAAGCTGATGACAAAGATGAGCGATCAGCTCGGAAACTTACAGACCAAAGCGGATACGGCTCAGATGCCGGCACCGAAGGAAACGGTACAGACCAAGGCGGCGGAGAGTACACCGGCGAAAGATACTTCGTTAAAGGATGATAAGACGCAGGTTACGGATGCCAAAGAAGAGACCGGTACCGACAAGACGGATACGCAGGTAGAGCAGGATGCTCAGAAAGAAGTGACGCAGCAGACGCAGGAAACGGATGCACAGACAGAGACGGTGCAGGAAACGGTGGAAGAAAAGGCCGGGGAACTGATGCAGGAAGTTGCCGATGTGTTGGAGATTCCGCTTGAAAAAGTGGAAGAAGCCATGGAAATTCTTGGACTGACAGCGGTAGACTTATTTGATCCGGCTAATCTAAAGCAGCTGTTATTGAATCTCACAGACAGCGTAGATGAAGTATCGCTCGTGACCAATGAGAGTCTCTACAGCAATCTGCAGGATCTGTTTGCGGCAGTGGAAGAGAGTCTGGGGGCATTACAGGAAGAACTGGGAGTAAATGACGAGGAACTGGATGCACTGCTTGAGCAGATGAAGCAGATGACTACTAAAGTGCAGGAAGAAACAGTTGTGCAGGATGTGCCGGAAACACCCGAGGTAAGTGTGGAGGGTATGAAGGACTATGCGGTTTCCGTGCAGAGAGACGGTGAGACCGTGCAGATCAAGGTGACTGTGGACGATGCAAGCGGTACCAAGAGTACCAGCGAGCAGGTGACAGATGCGGTCGAGACCAAGATCCAGGCGCCGGTGAAGCAGGAAAAAGCAGCCTCCGATATGGGGCATGGACAGGAAAATACTGGTGCAGGTCAGCAGACAGCGGGCAACGCAGTTTTACAGGAACTTTTGCAACGTCCGGAGACAGTGGAAGCACCGGTAGAGCAGCCGGTATATCAGTCGGCACAGACAGAGCAGATCATGAATCAGATTGTGGAGTACATGAAGATTAATGTAAGCGAGGATACCCAGAGGATGGAGATGCAGCTTCATCCGGCAAGCTTAGGTACAGTCAATGTGCAGATCGCAGCAAAAGACGGCGCTATCACAGCGCAGTTTACAGCGCAGAACGAAACAGTGCGTGCGGTGCTCGAGACACAGATGATTCAGCTCAAGGAGCAGTTTGAAGAACAGGGTATCAAAGTGGATGCCGTGGAAGTCACAGTAGCCAATCATGCTTATGGCGATCAGCCTTTTGAGGGTCAGGAAAACATGGATCAGGATAAGGGCGGCGCAAAGAAAGGCACCAGAAGGATTAATCTGGATTTGCTTGACGAAGGCGAAGATCTTGCAGAAATGGAAGATTCCGAGCGTATCGCAGTGGAGATGATGCAGGCAAACGGCAACACAGTAGACTATATGGCATAGGAAGAATGACATAATCACAGAAAGGAGTGAGATATATGGGAGCAGTAGCAAAGGTAGAGGACGGTAAAATAGTAGAATCCACTTCGGCGGCGTCTCTGGCACACAAGAGTGTGAAGGGAACAGGTAACGACAGTCTTGACAAGGATGCGTTCTTACAGCTTCTGGTGGCGCAGATGAAGTATCAGGATCCCTTGGAGCCTACTTCTAACACCGAGTATATTTCTCAGTATGCTACCTTCTCCGAATTGGAGCAGATGCAGAATATGAGTGCATCGATGGATTTGTTCAGAGCATCTTCTCTGGTAGGGCAGACCGTATTGTTAAAAGTAACGGATGGCTCAGGCAGGACTACGGATGTGCAGGGTAATGTGGATTACGTGCATTATGAGAAGAATAAGGCATATCTTTCCATCAACGGCGAGCTGTACTCCATGGATGATCTGAGTACCGTAGCGGATCCTACGTATCTGGAGGCTTACAAACTGGCAGCTGAGTTCTTAAATGACTATAATAAACTTCCGGCGCTTGACAAACTGTCACTCAGCGATAAAGACAGAGTGGAGAAGCTGGATAAGATTTATCAGGAGATGACAGAGTACCAGAAGAGTTTCCTCACAGAAGAACACGGCGGAACACTGGCGAAATATGTAGAGAGAATGAAAGAGCTGGTAGCAATAGCCGGTGCGGATAAGAATGAGGAAACGGACACAGATCCGGATCAGGACAAAGAGCCGGATGAAGGCGGCACGGATGACGATAAGTAACAGGCAGGAAGCGGCAGCTATCTCAAGGAGGAGAACATATGAAGATTCAAGGTAATCCATTCCTTTCCATAGAACAGCTGCAAGATCAGTATTTACACGGCGGCAGGCCCAAAGGCAGTGCACTTACCCAGGACGGCTTAAGCTTTCAGGATATTTTATCCGGGAAGAAGAGCAACATACAGGAAAGCGGGGAAGTCAGATTTTCCAAGCACGCAGCCAGCCGGCTGGCAGACAGAAATATTGAACTGACGAAGGAGCAGGTCAACCGCCTGAACCTGGGAGCAGCCAAAGCTTCTGCGAAAGGAATCAACGAATCATTAGTCCTGGTGGATTCTCTCGCGTTTATCGTGAATGTGCCGAATCAGACGGTCATCACGGCGATGAATCAGACAGAGACAGATGAGAATGTATTTACAAATATTGACGGAGCCGTAATTATATAAGCCGGACCTTAACGGAGGCTTGCAGGCCCTTGACTGACAGATAGGGCGGACGGTTCTTTGAAAGAATAAGGAGGTCATTTCACTATGATGAGATCATTGTTCTCTGGTGTGGCAGGTCTTAAGACACATCAGACAAGAATGGACGTTATCGGTAATAATATTGCCAACGTCAACACCACAGCATACAAAGCACAGAATATGGTATTCAGCGATTTATTATATCAGCAGACACAGGCTGCTACCGGCGCCAATGCGGCAACCGGACGAGGCGGTACGAACCCCAGACAGATCGGTCTTGGTTCCAAGACGGCGGCAATCTCCACGGCGATTACCAGACAGGGTTCCGCACAGTCAACCAACAACCCGTTTGATATCATGATTTCGGGAGAATCTTTCTTCGTTGTAAACAACGGTTCCCAGAACTTCTTTACCAGAGACGGTTCCTTCACGATTGACGGAGCGGGCAATCTGGTTATGGCAAGTACCGGTTATAAGGTAATGGGATGGCAGTATGATGAAGCCACCGGCGATATCAGACCGGATGTGGTATCCGCACTTCAGGTTATGAACGCAAGGAACATGGAAGTGGGGGCGGAGTCTACCACAAGGGCTTATGCATCAGGTATCCTGGATAAGAACGATACCAATGTAAACAGCCCTGCCGGTAGAAGTATCACACTTGCCTTTAAGGATAATCTGGGTTATGGTTATACGGCAAAACTCAGCATCCACAGCGATGGGGCGGAAGGTAAGTACCGCGTAAGACTGGATGATATCATTGATGAGGATAAAGTATCTCTGGTGAAAAAGTACGGGTTGGAGAATATCAGCCAGATTGCAAGCTTTGGCGGCAATTCCACGGATGTTAAGACGGCTGTTTACTCTCCGGCAGATAACGCCAAGGTTGAGAATGGTAACGGCACAACAGATAATAAATTTACGGTTACGTTCCCGATTTCTGAGGTTCTTGATATCGGCAGTAATGCGCTTTTGAAAGCGGCAGGAGACAAGAATATCAAGTTAAAGACGCCGGCTGACGGTGCGGCGACTGTAGTAGATGGTACAACCACCTATACGGTGAATACGTCCCTGACATTATCCAAGGACGATCTGGAGGGGGATCCTTATAACCTTATCTATTATAATGGGGCTTACTGGACGAAGAAGACCGGTGTAGATTCCACTGCAACACCCGACAAGAAGGTGTCTGAGGAACTGAAGGACGGCGATACGACAGCATGGGGTACCGCACTCAAGGCAATGAAGGGCTTGGACAACGTTAAGCTTAATAGCGTTAAAGTAGAACAGGACGGAAGTGTTACATTGGACATTGATGCGGAGTGTAAGGCGCTGACGGTGGCTACTCGCAATAAAGATAACTTTGAAGCTACCTACACGGATGAGAAAGACATTCTGAAATATGTCTACAATATAGAGGATAAGGACGGCACCACATACACCCTTGATTATGTGGGTCCGGACGGCCGCGCTCAGATTACGGGCACTACCATTAAGAGCGGTTTTCCGTTAGAGTATGATACAGATAATGGTAAATTTCTCTATATCGGAAGCCAGGGCAGCAACAGCGCTACGCTGACATTTAACCCAACAGCTTCCACCCTTACCGGCGATACGGTAAGCCTGACGCATTTTTCCAATATTGATATTGATTTCTCTGCGTCCACAATGCTGGGTAATGGTAAAGTATCTACCATTGGCCTTGATCCGGGTGCCGGCGATGAAGCGAATACAGGAGCAGGCAGAAAGCACGGCGAGCTGATCGGTATCGAGGTGGGCCAGGACGGTAAGATCACGGCGTCTTACGACAATGGTATTTCCAAGCTGTTAGGACAGATTGCGGTGGCGAAATTTGCCAATGCCTCTGGTCTTGCCAAGGCAGGCAACAACCTGTATTCTGCTACCATGAACTCCGGTGAGTTTGACGGGGTAGGCCAGGATATTACAGCAGACGGCGAAGGCTCTATGGAGTCCGGCGTATTGGAGATGAGTAATGTGGATTTGTCTTCGGAGTTTACGGAGATGATCACCACACAGCGTGGTTTCCAGGCAAACAGCCGTATCATCACCACATCCGATTCTTTGTTGGAAGAGCTGGTTAATCTGAAGAGATAACATGGTGAAATAAACTGAGAGGAACTTTCTGGAAAGAGAGTTCCTCTCTTAAATTTGTTTTGCAGTTTTTGTAGATGTATGATAGAATAATTAAGTTCTATGTTATCAGGATATTCCGGCAGAAAATACTGGAAAAATATTATGACAAATGTAGGTGCAGGCAATGGTAGAGGTAACAAAAATCAACGGCGTGAAAGTATTGATAAATCCGGATCTTTTAGAGCTTGTGGAGGAAACGCCTGATACGGTGTTGTCTTTTACGACCGGCCGGAAAATAATTGTAAAAGAAAGTAGACAAGAAGTGAAAAATTTAGTAAAATCGTATAGAAAGGATATTTTTGCAGACTAGTGTAAAAGTGGGTGTGTACATATGGATATAGCTTCAGCTTTGGGCCTGGTATTGTGCCTGTTATTGGTTGTTTTTGGTATTGTCTTTGATACAGATGCAGGTATTGTGTTTTCAAATCTTAAGGCTTTCTTTGATGTTCCGTCTATACTTATTACATTTGGAGGCAGTTTTAGCTGTATTCTGGCTAGTTATACACTGCCCAATTTTCTTGCCGGCCTCAAGAGTTTTACTTTGATTTTTAATATGTCGGCGATGAATGTCCCTGACGTGATTAAGAAGATTATCGAGTTGTCCAATGTGGCACGTAAAGAAGGTCTGCTTTCTTTGGAAGAAGCGGCCAGTGATATAGATGACCAATTCTTAAAGAAGGGTATTCTGCTGATTGTCGATGGTACAGATCCTGAATTAGTGCGTGCCATTATGGAAACTGAGCTTGTCAGTGTAGAGGGCAGACATAAGGATAAAATTGGATTCTGGGAGAATCTGGGCGCGATGGGCCCTGCCTGGGGTATGATTGGTACGTTGATTGGTCTGATCAACATGTTGAAAGCGTTGGATGATCCGTCCTCTATCGGACCTGCTATGGCGGTGGCTTTGGTTACTACTTTGTATGGTTCCCTGCTTGCAAACTGGATCTGTGCTCCTGTTGCCAGTAAGTTAAAGTCTAAGAATGCAGATGAGATGATGGTCAAGGAGATCGAAATAGAAGGTCTTTTATCGATTCAGGCAGGTGAGAATCCCCGAGTAATCGAGGAGAAGCTGAAATCCTTCCTGGCACCTGCGGAAAGAGGTTCTTCGGAAGAAGAAGGCGGAGGTGAGTTGAATGGCTAACAGAAAACCGGATGAACCGCCGAAAGGCGCGCCTGCGTGGCAGTCTACGTTTGCGGATCTGATGAATCTGTTGCTTTGCTTCTTTGTGTTGCTTTTTTCCATGTCCACCGTGGATGCGGAAAAATGGGAGAAGGTGGTGGCATCTTTTAACCAGACTTTTTCTGTATTTACCGCAGGTTCTACGGCGATTGGCGATGGTATTTTGATCAGTAACGGTGTCAGCCAGCTCAATGAACTGGATGAATATATTAACAGTACAGGTAAGATGGATGAAGGCGAGATTGTCTCCGAAGATGTGGCTAATGCACAGGCGCAGGTGGAGGAGGCACAAATGGAAGAATCCGAGGAAATGGCAGAGAGGATTCAGGAGGCCGTTGACGAAAAGGATATGGATGAGATGATCGATGTTGAGTTCACATCCCAATATGTGCAGCTTACCTTAAAGGGAGCGCTTCTTTTTGATTCGGGAAGTACGCTGTTAAAGGACGAGGCACTGCCGGTTTTAGACCAGGTGGGGGTAATCCTGGAGCAGTATGCAGGCGGAACCATCGAGATAGAAGGACATACGGATAATGTGCCGATGTCGGGAGCAAAGTATTCCAACAATGATGAACTGAGTTCCGGCCGTGCACTATCGGTATTCAATTATCTGTTGGACGTCACAAATCTTGACCCGGCCAAAATAAAACATGCCGGAAGGGGGGAATATCTTCCGGTGGCAGATAATTCTACCGCAGAAGGACGTTCCAAGAACAGAAGAGTTGAGATTAAGATTTATAATTCACTGAGTTCTTATTAATCAGTTTTTGGGTTTGCTTAAGTGTATTTTGTAAAAGTAAACTTCAGATAGAGGCAAAAGGTGAGTAAAAGGAGAATAGTACGGCTATGAAGAAAAATCTGATTTCCATTATTATTCTGGCATTGTTAATCATAAATATAGTATTGACAGCCATAATGATGTTCAGTGTGACGGGCGCTTCTAAGAAAACCGCCGCGCTTGTGGATAATATTGCCACAGCGATGGATCTGGAACTGGTATCGAATCAGGAAGCGGAAACGGAGGAAGTTGTTTCCATGGCGGACACCGAAACATATTCGTTCGCAGAACAGATGACGATTCCGCTTAAGAAAAGCGAAGGGGACGATAAAGACCACTATTGTATCGTATCCATTACACTGGCTATTAATACCAAGGCAGAAGGCTATAAGGATTATGGTTCCGATCTTAGTAAGCAGGAAGGTCTGATCAAAGATGAGATCAACAGCGTGTTTGCCAATTATACAATGGAAGATGCCAGAAGCAATCAGGAGCAGATCAAACAGGAGATATTAGAGAGAATACAGACCATGTTCGATTCACAGTTTATCTATAACGTGTCATTCGGTGACATCATGTTTGGATAGTATTTAGAACAAATAGGTACCACAGGAGGTGAACTTTTCGTGGGTGAGGTACTATCTCAAAGTGAGATTGATAATCTGCTGGCCGCACTAAGCAGCGGTGAATTAGATGCAGAGGAAATGAATGATGCCGATGAAAAACAGGTGAAGAACTATGATTTTAAGCGTCCTACAAAGTTCTCGAAAGAGCATCTGCGCACATTGGAAATTATATATGAACAATATGGACGGTTGCTATCCACGAGTCTGCCGGTATATTTAAGAAAGAATGTACAGGTGTCCGTGGCCAGTTCCGAGACGGTTATTTTTTCGGAGTTTAGCAACGCTCTTTCCAATCCGGTGATTCTTGGTATTGTAGATTTTCAGCCGCTTGGCGGCACTATATTGATAGAACTGGCGGCTCAGCTTGGATTTGCCATGATAGACAGAATGTTAGGCGGTGCGGGTGATCCGTTGGAGAAGAACCGGGATTACACGGAAATAGAAATGACAATCATAGAGAAAATGATGGTGGTATGCATGCAGTTGATGCGCGAACCGTGGAGGAATGTGGTCGATATCAATCCTATGATGGAGAGAATAGAGACAAATTCCCAGTTCGCACAGATTATTGCACCCAACGATATGATTGCTATCGTGACATTGAATGTAAAGATAGGCGAAGTCGAAGGTTTCATGAATATATGTCTCCCCTTCTTCACGTTGGAGAGTGTCATGGATAAGCTCAATACGAAGTTCTGGTATGCTAACATGCAGGAACAGAACGAAGAGGACTTCGAGGAGTATATCGGAGCTCTGATCAAGAGAGTGGATGTTCCGGTCAAGGCAGTACTTGGCAAGACAAATATATCGGTTACCGATTTTGTCAATCTGCAGGTCGGAGATATCATACGATTAGATACCGAGATAGAGCAGGATCTTAAGGTGTATGTGGGCAATATTAAGAAGTTTACCGCATTGCCCGGTACCAGCAAAGACAGAAACGCCGTAAGGGTCACATCGGTAATCAGAGAGGGGGAATAGAAGCATGGATGGAATGTTATCACAAGATGAAATAAATGCGCTCCTGACCGGCATGGATGCACCGGCCGATGACGGGGATGCGGCAGCGGAAGATACATCGGCGGCGGGCGAACTTCAGCCGGATGAGAGCCTTCTTACGGAGTATGAAAAAGACGCCATCGGTGAAGTCGCTAATATCAGCATGGGATCTTCGGCAACCACATTGTTTTCCATTGTCAACCGTAAAGTTAATATTACGACGCCGACGGTTAAGATGGCAGTGTGGAAGAATGTATTGGATGAATATGAAAAACCATGCGTATTTATTCAGATTAAATATACACAGGGTCTGGACGGTTCCAATATTCTGGTATTAAAGGAACATGATGTAAAGGTCATCACGGATTTGATGATGGGCGGAGACGGAAGTAATACAGATGGAGAGTTAGGGGAACTGCATCTGAGTGCTATTTCCGAGGCTATGAACCAGATGATGGGTTCTTCTGCCACCTCGCTTTCCACGATGCTTGGTAAGATGATTGATATCAGTCCGCCGGAGGCAAGTCTCGTTGATTTGACAGCTTTCAAATCCGGTGGAGATATAGCTCCTTTTCTGGAGGGAACTTTCGTCAAGATTGCATTTCGTATGCAGATTGATGATCTGGTAGATTCTTCCATTATGCAGCTGTATCCGATAGATTTTGCAAAAGAAATATATAATACATTTATTAACAGTCAGGGCAGCGATGAACCTGCTGCACCGGCACCGCAGCCAGAACCGGCACCGGCACCTGCACCACAGCCTGCACCTGCCATGCAGCCGCAGATGGCGGCCCCTCAGATGGATATGGGACAGATGGGGATGCCGCAAATGGGGATGCCACAGATGCAGATGATGCCGCAGATGGGGATGCCACAGATGCAGATGATGCCACAGATGGCGATGCCGCAGATGCAGCCTAACATGAATATACAGCCGGTTCAGTTCCAGAATTTTACCAGTGATTTTAATCCGATGCAGAGTCAGGAGAACATCGAATTAATTAAGGATGTACCGTTGGAAGTGACGGTGGAACTGGGAAGAACAATCAAATCCATTTCAGATATTTTGGATTTTGCTCCTGGAACAATCATTGAGTTGGATAAAATTGCCGGAGAGCCGATCGATGTTTTAGTGAACGGCAAGTTCGTGGCAAAAGGCGAAGTAGTAGTGATCGAAGAAAGTTTTGGTATTCGTGTAACTGAAATTATCAAATAAAATGTAATAGGAGAAGAAAGATGGCAAAGAATATTTTAGTATGTGACGATGCAGCGTTTATGCGAATGATGATCAAAGACATTCTCACCAAAAATGGTTACAACGTGGCAGGAGAGGCTGAGAACGGCGCTAAGGCGGTTGAAAAGTATAACGAGCTGAAACCGGACCTTGTACTGATGGATATTACCATGCCGGAAATGGATGGTATACAGGCGCTCAAGAAGATCAAAGAGGGAGATCCGGGGGCTATGGTTATCATGTG
>DKZA01000042.1:26386-47683 GCA_002492525.1 Lachnospiraceae bacterium UBA7086
GTAAAACCTTTCCAGGCTGACCGTGTTCTTGAGGCTGTGAAGAAGGTCGTTGGATAATATGATTCTTGCAGTATCGGGTAGAACTGACTCCTATGTACAGTTTATGACGATATTAGTTCTTTTTGTATTTGTGTTGGGAATCACTTATGCCGTCACCAAATGGATCGGCGGCTATCAGAAGAGTGCGTCTTCTAATGCGAATATGGAGATTGTTGAGACGCTTCGTATGTCCAACAATAAATATGTGCAGATCATAAGAATCGGTCAGAAATATTTGGCAGTTGCGGTTTGCAAAGACAGTGTTACAATGTTAACAGAGATCCCCAAGGATGATTTATGCCTTTTGGAGGGGGCTTCTGGCGGTCTGTCCGGTTTTAAGGATGTGTTGGCCAAAATACAAAAAGAAAAATTTCTGGAAAAAAAAGACGGGCGAGACGAATGAAGAGATATTTTTCCGGATATCATTTGGCAAAATTAATATGCCTGCTGATAGTGGCAGGCATATTGTGTCTTAGTCAGAAGGCGACAGCCTATGCAGTAAACGACACTCCCTACCGAGAGTCCAATCTCACAGGTACGAGCACGGAGCGGACGAATATAGATCCACCGGGAGACTCAGAGAATGCCGATGATTTAGCAGAACTGAATATAGCCAATACGGTGACGGTTACATACAACGATGGTAATGGCAGTGTGAATGGCGCTTTGCGTATTCTGGTGATCCTTACCCTGATTGGTATTGCACCGTCATTGATTATTATGTTAACCTCGTTTACCAGGATCATCATAGTCCTGCATTTTACGAGACAGGCGCTTAATACACAGTCCGCACCGCCTAATACGGTGTTGATTGGCATTGCGCTCTTTTTGACGTTTTTTATTATGCAGCCAACGCTGGCCAGGGTTTATACGGAGGCTGTGGTGCCTTATGAGGCGGGGGAGCTTGAGACGGAAGAGGCGATTACGGCAGCCGCAGAGCCCATCAGACAGTTTATGTATGGGCAGACGTTGAAGAAAGATGTGACCTTTTTTATGGATATCAATCGTACCGAGTGGGATGGCGAATTGGCGAGTATTCCGATGAGTGTGTTGGTTCCCAGCTTTATCATCAATGAGCTTCGGACGGCTTTCATTATAGGATTCCTGATATATATTCCTTTTATCGTGATCGATATGGTTGTGGCTTCTACCCTGATGAGTATGGGTATGATGATGCTGCCGCCGACCACGATTTCCATGCCCTTTAAGATACTTCTGTTTGTACTGGCTGACGGGTGGTATCTGGTGATCAAGGGGGTTGTGGAGAGTTTTTATTACTGACAAGCCGGTAGAAGAAAGGATGTGAGTGCATGACGATCAATGATGTCACTGCCATTGCAGAAGATGCTTTGTTTACGATTATCAAGTGTGCGGCGCCGCTTTTGCTGGTGTCACTGGTGGTGGGTCTTATCGTGAGTATTTTTCAGACAGTTACGTCCATTCAGGAGCAGACACTTACTTTTGTGCCCAAGATATTGGCTATTTTTTTGGCGCTTATCCTGATGGGGCATTGGATCATGAATAATATGGTGGAGTATATGACCCGTCTGTGGTCAGATTTTAATGCTTACATCAGATAGAAGTGAGACCGCATGATAGATTTTACCTTTACTTATGCAGATTTAGAATATTTCCTGCTGATTCTGGTGCGGATTACGAGTTTTGTGTATATTGCACCGTTTTTTGGCATGTCTAACGTGCCGAGACGTGTCAAGGTCGGCTTCAGCATCTTTCTGGCCTATCTGATCTTTCATGCGGTAGATCATAACGAGGTGGTATATGATACCCTGCTTGGGTATGCCATTATCGTGATGAAAGAGATATTGACAGGTTTTTTGATAGGCTGGGGTGCGCAGATCTGTACGACGGTGACTTCTTTTGCGGGAAGCATCGCAGATATGGAAGTGGGTCTGTCCATGGTTTCCCTGATGGATCCGACGACCAGAGAGCAGGCTACCTTTACGGGTGTTTTCTATCAGTATCTGTTTACTTTGTTTCTGATCATTACAGGCATGTACCAGTATCTTTTGCAGGCACTGGTGGATACCTTTACCTTAATACCGATAAACGGTGCAGTCTTTAGGACGGAAGCGCTTCTGGAGTCTGTTATCATGTTTCTGGGGGATTATATTACCATAGGATTCCGGATCATTCTTCCGATCTTTTGCACCATGATTCTTTTAAACTGTATCCTGGGTATTCTGGCCAAGGTTTCCCCGCAGTTAAATATGTTTGCGGTAGGTATGCAGTTAAAGGTTCTGGTGGGACTGGGAATTCTTTTTCTGACCATTCGTATTCTGCCTCTGGCGGCGGATCATGTGTTTACGCAGATGAAGAGGATGATCGTATCTTTTGTGGAAGGAATGATCTAAGAGGTACATGCCAGGCAGGGAAAGGACAGATCGCATTGGAGTTGATTTTAAGATATGACCTCCAGTTCTTCGCTAAGGATGGCCCCGGCGGGGAAAAGACGGAGGAGCCTACATCTAAGAAACTGAACGATGCCCGTAACGAAGGACAGGTTGCCAAGAGTAAAGAGGTCACCAGTGCCTTTGAAATGCTGTTTGCTTTTCTTCTGCTCTATTTCTGGGTGGAGCGGATGGGAACTTATTTTGTAGGAAATATCTACGATATCTATTCCCAGATACCGGAATATATTAAGATGTATGACGGGTATGTGCCCGAGCAGACGATAAATCGGGTCTTTGTGGAGTCCATGGTCAGGGTGCTGACGATCATGGCGCCGTTTCTGATCGTGGGATACATTGTAGCGATGGTCACGAATATCCTGCAGGTGAAGTGGAAGATAACGACCAAACCGCTTCGGCCGAAATTCAGTAAGATCAATCCGGTCAGTGGCTTTAAGAGATTTTTTTCACCCAATTCGCTGGTAGAGTTAGTAAAATCGGTTTTAAAGCTCAGTCTGATTGGTTATGTAGTGTATTCTTATTTAAAGAAGAACATGCCGCCGATCTATCAGTTTTATTCCCTTTCTTTAAATCAGGGAATTGTACAGGTAGGCGTCCTGGTGATTAATCTGGGAATTCGGATTTCGCTATTTTATATGCTGATTGCAGCTTTGGATTTTGCTTATCAGAAGATTAAATTTAAAAAAGATATGAAGATGACCAAGCAGGAAGTGAAGGACGAGTATAAGAACCAGGAAGGCGATCCGCAGATTAAGGGCAAACAGCGGCAGAGGATGCAGGAGGCTTCCAGACGCCGTATGATGCAGAAACTTCCGGAGGCGGATGTGGTCATTACGAACCCGACTCATTATGCGGTGGCAATCAAATACGATCCGGAACTTTACGATGCGCCCTATGTGGTGGCAAAGGGGGCGGATTATCTGGCACAGAAGATTAAAGATACCGCCAAGGAGCATCATATAGAAATTGTAGAGAACAAACCCCTTGCCCGTATGCTGTATGCTAATGTGGATGTGGGCAATGTGGTACCGCCGGAACTGTATCAGGCAGTTGCGGAAGTGCTTGCTTTCGTATATCATTTACAGGGACGGGTGTAGAACAGATAATAGACAGAGGAAAGGAGGAAACCCGGGATGGGAAAGCTTAAGACAGCCGATATGGGTGTGGCCGCATATGTGCTTGCCGCATTTATCATGTTGATCGTGCCGATTAAATCGGGGCTTTTGGATATTCTGTTAGCCTGCAATATCTCGATTGCATTTACTATTATGTTTGGCTGTATGTTCGCCAATGAAGTGCTGAATATGTCTTTCTATCCGACAATCCTTCTGTTTACGACTATTTTCAGGATTGCCTTAAACGTTTCTTCTACCAGACTGATTTTAACCACGGGCGATGCCGGTAATGTGGTACAGACTTTTGGTCAGTATGTGGGCGGCGGCGATCTGATTGTAGGTGTTATCGTATTTATCATTCTGATCATCGTGCAGTTTATGATCATCAACAAAGGTTCCGAGCGTGTGGCTGAAGTTACTGCCAGATTTACACTGGATGCTATGCCCGGTAAGCAGATGGCAATTGATGCTGACTTAAATACAGGTGCTATCACGGATGCAGAAGCGAAGAAACGTCGTGAAAAGATTCAGGATGAATCCAATTTCTTCGGTTCCATGGATGGTGCCGTGAAGTATGTTAAGGGAGATGCCACGGCAGGTCTGATCATCACTTTTGTTAATATTGTGGGCGGATTTGCCATGGGTGTGATGCGCGAGAATCTGGAAGTGATGGATGCTGTCAACAAGTATGTAATCCTGACCATCGGTGACGGTCTGGTGAGCCAGATTCCCTCTCTTTTGATTTCATTGGCCACAGGTATTCTGGTGACCAAGGGATCCAAGGAGGCAGATTTTGGTACGGTACTGATCCGACAGCTTTTCGGTGTACCCAAGGTATTGTATCTGGTGGGAATCGTTGTTGCCGGACTGGGAATTGTTACGCCTCTGAATAAGATTGTGTTCGTCGGTTTGGGACTTATTTTTATCGTAGTAGGAAGAGTGATGGCAGGAACCATTGAGACGGCAGAGATTGAACAGGAGGCGGATGAAGAAGAAGCTGCGGCGGAGGAGATCAGACAGCCGGAAAATGTTACTTCTTTGTTGCAGGTGGATCCTATTGAATTGGAATTCGGTTATGGTATCATTCCGTTAGCCGATGTGAATCAGGGCGGTGACCTCTTAGACCGTGTGGTTATGATCAGAAGACAGATCGCGCTGGAACTTGGTACAGTGGTGCCGATTATTCGTCTGCGGGATAACATACAGTTGAATCCGAATCAATATATTATTAAAATAAAGGGTGTACAGGTCAGTGAGGGAGAGATTCTCTTTGACCATTATATGGCTATGAATCCGGGTTATGTGGAGGAAGAGATTACAGGTATTCCGACTTTTGAGCCATCGTTCCATCTGCCGGCTATCTGGATTACGGAAGGACAGAGGGAGCGTGCAGAAAGCATGGGCTATACGGTGGTAGACCCGCCGTCTATTATCGCAACACATCTGACGGAGATTATCAGACAGTATATTGCGGAACTTCTGACGAGACAGGATGTACAGAATCTGGTCAACAACCTGAAAGAGACCAATCCATCTTTGGTGGAGGAGCTGGTTCCGAAGCTGCTTGGGCTTGGTGAGATACAGAAAGTATTGCAGAATCTTTTGAGAGAGGGTATCTCTATCAGGGATCTGCTTACGATATTTGAGACACTTGCAGACTATGCCGCCACGACCAGAGATACGGATATTCTCACGGAATATGTCAGACAGAGTCTGAAACGTGCGATTTCCAATAAATTCTTCCCGGCCAATGAGACCACCAGTGTGGTAACGCTGGATCCGAAATTGGAGCAGGAGATTATGGCCAGTGTGAAACAGACAGAGCAGGGCGCTTATCTGACACTGGATCCGGCCAAGACCAGGGCAGTGATGGATGCAGTAGGTGTGGAGACGAAGAAGCTGGAAGACCTGGGTAAGATACCGATTGTGATCACATCGCCGATCGTCCGGGCATATTTTAAGAAATTGACAGAGGATTATTATAAGGATTTGGTGGTTGTATCCTACAATGAAGTGGAATCCAACATTGAATTACAGTCTGTTGGGATGGTGACAGCATAATGATAATCAAAAAATTTATTGCCAAAACTGAAAAGGAAGCGATTGAAAACGCAAAGAAGGAGCTTGGGGAAGGCGTAGTGGTCATGAATGTCAAGACCGTAAAGAGCAAGGGCTTTCTGGCATTTTTAAAACCTTCTATGGTGGAAGTTACGGTGGCTTTGGAGGAAGAGAGCGAGAAATATTCTGCGGCAGTGTCTGCCATTAATAATGTGCTTGCTTCCAGTCAGAGTAAGGAGGCGGAGGCTGCAAAGCCGGCACCGGTTTCGGTGCCTGTTGCGGCAACGGAGCCTCCGGGTAGAAAAGACAGCAGTGCCATCGAAGAAAAACTGGACAGTCTGCAGTCGCTTTTGGAACAACAACTACAAAAGCCGGAAGAAGAAAAAGAAGAGAAAGAAGAGAAGATAAAAGAGCCGAAAGAAGAGACGGAGACTGATAAGTTCATGCGCCTTTTGCATGATACGATGTTGGATAATGAAGTAGATGAAAAGTATGCGCAGGAAATTATCAAAGAAATCGAGCAGATTAATAAGCCGAATATTCCTTTTGATTATGCGCTGGCCAATACTTATCAGAAGATGATATTAAAGTTCGGTAAGCCAAGCGGCATTGAGCCGGCCCAAAACGGCATCAAGATGGTATTCTTTATCGGTCCCACAGGGGTTGGCAAGACTACAACAATCGCGAAGATTGCTTCTAAATTCCGGGTGGATGAGAAGAAAAAGGTTGCGCTTCTTACTGCGGATACCTATCGTATTGCGGCGGCAGAACAGCTGCGTACATATGCCAATATCCTGGAGGTACCCTTCCGTGTGATTTATACGGTGGAGGAAATACGCAAGGCGATAGAAGATTTTAAGGATTATGATTATATTCTGATTGATACGGCAGGTCATTCCCATCAGAATAGTACGCAGAAGGAAAACATGAGTAATTTTATCCATTCTGTGGATGACAAGGTGGAGAAAGAAGTACATTTGGTCTTGAGTGCGACGACGAAGTACCGGGATCTGATCAGTATAGCGGATTCTTACAAGGAAATGGCGGATTATAAGCTGATCTTTACAAAACTGGATGAGACTACCACACTGGGGAATCTGTTAAATCTGCGGCTTTATACCGGCGCATCGCTTTCTTATGTAACGCATGGACAGAATGTACCGGATGATATTGAAGATTTCAATCCACAAAAGACGGTCAAGAGATTGCTTGGAGGGAAGAACTAAGGAGGAAGCCTAATGGATCAGGCTGAACAGTTAAGGAATATAATCAAAGCAAATGTCCAGCCCCAGCGGCCTTTAGCACGGGTCATTACCGTTACCAGCGGCAAGGGAGGCGTGGGCAAATCCAATACAGCCATCAATCTGGCGATACAGTTTCGCAGGATGGGGCAGAAAGTTATTATACTGGATGCGGATTTTGGATTGGCTAATATAGAGATTATGTTTGGTGCGGTGCCAAAACATAATTTATGTGATTTGATTTATCAGGGCAAGAATATTAAAGACATTATTACCTGGGGACCGATGGAGGTCGGATTCATTTCAGGAGGCTCCGGGATTGCCGGAATGTCTAATTTAGATAAGGATTATTTGCATTATATTATAAAGAATCTGACAGAACTGGACGAGATGGCAGATATGATTATTGTGGATACCGGAGCCGGCATATCAGATGCTGTATTGGAGTTTTTGGTGGCCAGCGGCGAGATCCTTTTGGTGACAACGCCGGAGCCTACTTCCATCACGGATTCGTATTCGCTTTTAAAGGCACTCAACAGGCATCCGCGTTATCTGCGGGAGACCACACAGATCAAAGTGCTTGCCAACAAGGTTTCCGGCGAAGCGGAAGCGGAATCCCTTTATGCCAAACTGGAGGCTGTGGTGGCGCGATATCTGAAAATGCCGATCTCTTATCTGGGCATGATCCCGCAGGATACGCAGCTTGCCAAGGCAGTTATGCAGCAGATGCCGGTTTCTTTGGATAATCCCCATGCCAGATCTGCTGTGGCATATGAAGTGATTGCTGCGAAACTGATGAATAAGGAATTGAATAAGAATTTGACCAAACGTGGGATGGCAGCTTTTTTCTCCCATATTGTTTCCAGAAAGTAATAACAGAAGAGAAGGGTTGAACAGACGAAGAGCAGGAGGAACTTACTATGGCAAATCTTTTGTCTAAATACATAGTCCCCGGCAGACGGGTGGATCTGCAGGCGATTGAGAGATCTCCTGTGGCACGTGATGGTGAACGGAAGAATCATCAGAGTCAGGTACTTGATATTTTATCCGAGGACAGGATTGAAATAGCGATGCCGATGGAGAAAGGCAAGCTGATCCTGCTGCCTGTGGATGGTGAGTATGATCTGTATTTTTATGGCGAAAATGTGTTGTACCAGTGTTATGCCAGAGTGGTGGATCGTTATAAAAATAACAGTATGTACATACTTGTCATGGATTTGACCAGTAATCTGCGCAAGTATCAGAGAAGAGAGTATTACAGGTTCAGCTGTGCGCTGGAGATGAATTCGAGACAGCTGGAGGAAGAAGAAATCTCGCTTGTGGATAAGGAAGAAGAGGCTATGATGCCGGAGCTTCCTTTAAAGAGCAGTGTGATCGTGGATATCAGCGGCGGCGGTCTAAGGTTTGTAGCTAACTATGCTTACGAGATACATAGCCTGATTCTGTGTAAATACCATCTGATGGTGGATGGTAAAATCAAGGAATTTAATCTGGTAGGCAAAGTACTGGATGTGAAGGAACTGGAGAATCGTAAAGGGGTGTTTGAGCATCGGGTACAGTATGTGAATGTGAACGCGGAAGAGAGAGAAGAGATTATTAAGTATATTTTTGATGAAGAACGAAAGACTCTCAAGAATCAGAAGGGAGACTATGGATATATCGGTTAGGAATAACGTTTTGAAAGGAGCATGTTTATAAAAATGAAAAACATACTATTAGTTGACGACTCTGCACTCATGAGAAGGGTACTCTGTGATATAATCAACAGTGATGAACGATTCCATGTACAGGATCGGGCAGTTAATGGTTTAGAGGCATTGGATCTGCTTAGCAGGAAGACATATGATGCAGTAGTGCTGGATGTCAATATGCCGCAGATGAATGGCCTGGAATTATTAAAGGAACTGCAGAAACGCAAGATTTCGGCAAGGGTTCTGATGGCGAGTACCGATACCAGAGAAGGGGCAAAGACAACGCTGGATGCTCTGGAGTTAGGCGCTTTAGATTTTGTCCACAAGCCCAATAATGCGATGGACTGCCGCAATGGAGAATTTAAAGAAAGACTCATAAAACTTCTGGCGGTGGTAGCAGATTCCCGTGTACCAATGGCCAGTAAGACGTTTACGGCAGACGGACTTAAAAGTTCCAAGAAGATGGTGGAACTTGTGAGTAAACATGCTTCTTCTGTAAGCGGTAATAAGATTGTGGCTTTAGCCAGTTCCACAGGAGGGCCGAAAGCTTTGCAGGCAGTCATACCGAGGCTCCCTAAGAACCTGAAGGCGCCGGTGGTGGTGGTACAGCATATGCCTGCCGGTTTTACGGCATCTTTGGCAGAGCGTTTAGATTCCCTGAGCGAAGTGAAAGTTAAGGAAGCGGCGGAGGGGGATGTGCTGGAGCCGGGAACCGTCTATATTGCGATGGGAGGCAAGCATCTGAATATCCTGACGATGGCCACGAAATATACAATCCATTACACCAATGAACCAGCCCGGGAAGGTGTGAAACCTTGTGCGAACTATATGTACGAATCTCTGTCAGACAGCAGATACGATCAGATTGTGTGTGTCGTTATGACGGGTATGGGCGCTGACGGCACCCAGGGAATCCAAAATCTGAAGGCAAAGAAAAAAACGCAAGTTATTGTTCAGGAGGCGAGTACGTGTGCGGTCTATGGGATGCCAAAGAGTGTTGTTGCGGCAGGATTGGCTGATCAGACGGTACCGCTTGAACAGATTGCGCAGGAAATCATCATGAACGTGGGGGTAAAATAATATGGATGTAAGTCAGTATCTCGAGATTTTCCTTGATGAAACAAATGAACATCTGCAGAATTTGAACACGCAGATTCTGTCCTTGGAGCAGGATCCGGAGAATATGGATACGATCAATGAAATTTTTCGTGCCGCTCATTCTCTTAAGGGTATGGCAGGGACGATGGGGTATAAGAGGATGCAGAATCTGACCCATGATATGGAAAATGTGTTTTCTGAGGTGCGCAACGGCAATATCAAAGTGAACGCTGATATGATCGATGTGTTATTTCAGTGCCTGGATGCATTGGAGGAATATAATACCAATATCAGGGAAAGTTCTGACGAAGGCACCAATGATAACGGCGCGTTGATCAAACGTCTGAACAGTATTATGGGCGGCGGTTCCGGAGAGGAAAGCGGGAAGGCTGCTTCCGCATCGGATGCATCGAAGGCAAATGAGGCAGAAACCTCTTCCAAGGATTCTGAGAAGTTCAGAGAAATCAAATTAAACGAGAACCAGCAGAATGTACTCAAAGAGGCAGACAGACAGGGGAAGATGGTCTACGGTCTTACGGTTAAAGTACAGGAATCCTGTATCTTAAAAGCAGCAAGAGCGTTTCTGGTGTTCAAAGCGATAGAGGAAACCAGTGAGATTATTGTGTCAGACCCTTCTTCACAGGACATTGAGGATGAAAAGTTTGATCTGTATTTTAGTCTGATCGTGATTTCTGAGGAGAAACTTGACAAGATTGTAAACGCGGCTAAGAACGTGTCTGAGATTGAAGATGTTGTGGGCGGCGTATTGAATATGAATGATGTGAATTCGGCAAAGGAGCAGGAAGAGGAAGAATCGGAGGCACCGCAGGAAGCAGCTCCTCAGACTTCTGAAACTCCGGCAAAAGCTGCTGGTGAGACGCCTGCCCAGGCGGAAGCCGTGCAGGTTCAGCCTACCGTGCAGGATCAGGCACCGGCAGCCACACCGACACCGGCTGCCAAGAAAACTACGGCGAATAAACCTGTAGTAAACCGTACGGTCAGAGTAGATATTGAGAAACTGGATACCCTGATGAATCTGGTCAGTGAGTTGATCATTGCCAAGAATTCCCTGGTATCGGCGTCTACCATGTCCGGCAATTCCAGTCCGGCAGTCAATGAGCAGATAGAATATCTGGAGAGCGTCACTACGTCCCTTCATGAATCTGTTATGAAAGTGCGTATGGTGCCTATTGAAAGTACAGTCAATAAGTTCCCTCGTATGGTCCGTGATTTACAGAAAAAACTGGGCAAGAAAATGGAACTGTATATGAGCGGTGAGGAGACAGAACTTGATCGTACGGTGGTAGATCAGATCGGAGATCCCCTGATGCATCTTCTGCGTAATTCGGCGGATCATGGATTAGAGTCGGCTGAAGTGCGTAGAGAGAGAGGAAAGCCGGAAGTAGGTTCTATTTTCCTGGATGCTTATCAGGACGGCAACAATGTTGTGATCGAAGTCAGAGACGACGGTAACGGTATTGACACAAAGGCTGTTAAGAATAAGGCGATTGAGCGTGGCATCATTACTCCCGAACAGGGTGATAACATGAGTGAAAAAGAGGTCATCGATCTGCTTTTCAATGCCGGATTCTCCACCGCCAAAGTAGTGTCCGATGTATCAGGCCGTGGTGTGGGGCTGGATGTGGTGAAGTCCATGATTGAGTCTCTGAGCGGTGAGGTGGAAGTAAAGTCAAAGCTTGGAGAGGGAAGTACCTGGACCATCAGACTTCCGTTAACATTGGCGATCATACAGGCTCTTATGGTAGATATCGGGGATGAAAAATATGCAATTTCCTTAGGATCCATACAGACGATTGAAGATATCGCTCCGTCGGATGTGAAGCTGGTGCAGGCTAAGGAGGTAATACAGCTTAGAGATCTGGTTATCCCGTTAGTGCGTCTGAGTGAGATTCTGGATATTCCAAGTAAGAAGGATCCAGAGGATAATCTGGTAGTCGTTATTGTCAAGAAAGGCGATAAGCAGGCAGGTCTTGTGGTAGATGAGCTGATCGGACAACAGGAGATTGTTATTAAGTCACTTGGCAAATATATCAGCAAGTGTAAGATTATCAGCGGCGCTACGGTTCTGGGTGACGGTGAAGTGGCATTGATTCTGGATGCCAACACACTGATCTAAGAAGAGGGAGGATTATGCTATGGGAGAAATAAAAGCAGTTGGAGAGTCCACACAGTTCATCGTGATCAAGCTGGGGGATGAGCAGTACGGAATCGATATCAAATACATTGATAATATCATAAGGATGCAGCACATCACAAGAGTACCTAAAGTAGACTCCTATCTTAAAGGTGTGATCAATGTGCGCGGTGAAGTTATTCCGGTTATGAGCATACGTATTAAAATGGGACTGGAACCGGACGTAGAGACGAAATCCAGCCGGATTATCATCTTAAAGTTAGAGCAGCAGGGTACGATCGGTGTGATTGTCGATGAAGTCAAAGAAGTAGTGACCCTGGACAATGAAAATATTGAAAAGATGTCTTATGATTCCAAGGACGAGAAAGCAAGCTTTCTGTTCGGGGTAGGAAAATGTGAAGGCGGGTTGATTTCCTTGTTGGATTTGAATTCAGTCGTTTTAGAAAACGTATAGGAGGAACCAGAGTGGGTGAAATTTCCTTAGAAGAAATGTCAAATGAGTATTTTGATGTTTTGAAAGAATTAGGCAATATCGGTGCCGGAAATGCAACGACTGCGCTGGCACAGATGATGCAGTGTAAAGTGGATATGGCTGTTCCGCAGGTCAGGCTCCTGGAATTTAAGGAGCTTGGCGAGACCATGGGCGGTGAAGAGCTGGTTATGGCGGGTATTTATCTTGGAATTGAAGGGGATATTACCGGCAGTATCATGTTCCTTCTGGAAAAACAGGCAGCGAAACATCTTGTGGGTAAATTAATGGGGATCGAATCAGAGGGGGAAGAATTTACCGAGATGGAATTTTCCGCGTTGAAAGAAGTGGGAAATATCATCACGGGGGCCTATCTGAATTCCCTGTCCAGTATCACAAATCTTGCAATCTATCCGTCGGTTCCGGATCTTACGGTGGATATGGCAGGCGCGATCTTGAGTGTTCCGGCCATTGAGTTCGGTGCGCTTGGTGACAGGATATTGTTGATACAGACACAGTTTTTTGATGAGATGGTTCTGGATGGTTATTTTATATTAATTCCGGATCTGCCTTCCTATGGCAGGATTTTATCAGCACTGGGAATCAGTGTCTGACAGGGGAAATTGCTGTTTGACCACTAGGATAGTACATTCATTTTCAAAGACAGTCAGAATTATTTGTAATATGTGTAAACAGGAGAAAGCGGTAATATGGGTAGAGAGATAAAGGTCGGAATGGCTGACCTGAATGTGTGCGTCAGCCCTGACAGTATTACGACGCTGGGGCTGGGGTCTTGTGTGGGAATCGCGCTTCGTGACCCGATTACGAAGATTGGCGGTCTGGCACATATTATGCTTCCGGACAGTACGTCAATCCGCAATAATTCCAATATTCCCAAGTTTGCAGATACTGGAATAGAGGAGCTGGTAAAGCAGGTAGTCAGAAAGGGCGCAGACAGGAACCGTCTGGTAGCCAAGATCGCGGGCGGTGCGCAAATGTTTGGGTTTCAGAGTAAAAGTGAAATGGTTCGTGTGGGGGAGCGGAATGTGGAAGCAACCAAGAAAAAACTGGCGCAGCTTAGGATTCCGATCCTGGCAGAAGATACAGGAAAGAATTTTGGAAGGACCGTTATTTTTTATCCTGAGACGGGGGATTTTGTAATCCGTGCGGTGGGTAAGGCGGAGTATAAGATCTGACCGAACAAGAGGAAGACGGTGGAAGGATTAACAGGGTGGATTGGGAAGAAACAGGCACTAAAGAAGAAACTGTGAGAGAGAAGTCTGACAGCGCAGAGGAAACGGTAGAGGAGCAGGAACCGGAGAGTGCGGCACAAAGAGAAGCAAGAGAAAAGAGAGAAGAAGAAGTAAGACAGGAGAGGGCAAAGAAACGTAAACTGATCCCTCCTTTTGTCATGCTCTTTGCCGGGGCGGTTACCAGTATCACCATGCGTATTCTGCATTATGAGACCAAAATGATGCTGATTATCCTGCTATGTGTGCTGGTAGGTTTCTATTTTGCAGGATGTGTCTTAAAAACGATGCTGGATCGGTTTGAACGGCAGATTGAAGAAGCTCACATGGAAGAGGGCGAAGTGATAGAAAAGGAACCGTCAGAGCAGGAAGGCCCGCGGGCGGCTGCGACAGTAAATGAAAAGGGTGAGTAGGGACCGGAATGGACGAGGCAGGCAGAAAAAAACTTTGGGAGGACTATGCAAAAACAAAGTCTCCTGAGATACGGGAAAATATCATATTGGAATATGCCCCGCTTGTAAAAGTGGTTGCCGGGCGTCTCAGTATGTATCTGGGATATAATGTGGAGTATGAAGATCTGGTCAGTTATGGGATCTTCGGGCTGATTGACGCCATTGACAAGTTTGATTGTCTA
This sequence comes from Lachnospiraceae bacterium UBA7086, assembly GCA_002492525.1. Classification (GTDB taxonomy): domain Bacteria; phylum Bacillota; class Clostridia; order Lachnospirales; family Lachnospiraceae; genus UBA3282. The sequence goes on from DKZA01000042.1 coordinate 40,566, forward strand.
AAGGATGTAAAGTTTGAGACCTATGCCAGCCTGCGGATCCGGGGTGCAATTTTGGATCAAATCCGAAAGATGGATTGGATTCCGCGTACCATCAGACAAAAACAAAAGAAGATTGACGCAGCAATCAAGGAGATTGAGGCCAAATACGGCAGGAGCGCTACAGATGAGGAGATCGCATTAAGTCTTGGTATTACGGATGATGAATATCTGGACTGGCAGTCACAGATGAAGATTACCAATGTAGTGTCACTGAATGAGTTCCTGGAACAGGGAAGTGAGGTGTCAAATGAAGCAGGACATTCCAAAAGTTCCCAGTTTGATTCTCCGGAGGAAATCCTGGAGAAGGAGGAGCTGAAAAGGATCCTGGCGGAGGCGCTTGAACTTCTCACGGAGAAAGAACGTAAAGTTATCGTGTTGTATTATTATGAGGAATTAACCTTAAAGGAAATCAGTAATATTCTGGAAGTATCTGAATCCAGGATATCCCAGCTGCATACCAGGGCGTTACAGAAGATGCGTGGTAAGCTTGGGAATTATATCGGAATACTGACGGACGCTGATGGAAGAAAACAGAGGTAAATATGAACGGTTATTTCAGACTGGTAAACGGAGAGAAGATGACGGCCATCAGAATGTTTCCGCCCACAGAGGGCGGTAAGCCTATTGATATTAATGATGTGGCCGAATATCTGACGATGAAGGAGTATGCTTGTGATCTGCCGGCTTTAAGACGGGCGATTGAGACAGCGGAAAAGGAAGAGACGGAGGTTCTTCTTGGCACGGTGACCAGGCTTCCGGAGCGGGAATGTTATAAATTGACGATTACGCCTGACAAGATGCAGGCTTATGCGAAGTTCTATGCCTCTTCTGTGGGCGGTGAGAATATGACTGCGCAGGAACTGGTACAGGATTTATTGATGCGGGGGATTAAGTGCGGCATCAATAAAGTTGAAATATTAAAATTTTTCAGCAAACGGCAATACTGTGAAAATATCCTGGTAGCGGAGGGAAAGCCTCCTGTGCAGGGAAAAGACGCATATATTGAATATAAATTTAATACGGACAAGAAAGCGAAACCTACCTTAAACGAAGATGGCAGCGTAGATTTCTTTCATCTGAATATACTAAATCATTGTAACAAGGGTGATGAACTTGCAGTTCTTCATCCGGCAGTACCGGGAGAGGCCGGAAGCAATATTATGGGTGCTAAGATTATGCCGGCTGAGGTGAAGAAGGTATCTTTTGATTATGGACATAATATTGAAGTGTCAGAGGATGGGCTGAAGCTGATTTCCCAGGTGGATGGACATGTGGAGCTGGTTGACAACGCTGTCTTTGTATCGGATGAGCTGGTGGTAGAGAATGTGGACAATTCCACCGGTAATATCGATTATGAAGGCAATGTACAGATTAACGGAAATGTGTTTACCAACTTTCAGGTCAAGGCCAAGGGAAACATCATGGTAAAGGGTGTTGTGGAAGGCGCTGTGTTAGAGGCCGGAGGCAATATTATTATTACCAGAGGCATGAACGGTATGGGCAAAGGGATCCTTAAGGCAGAGGGGAATATTGTTGCAAAGTTTCTGGAAAATGTAACGGCCGAAGCCAAAGGTTATGTGGCTTCCGAGTCTATTCTGCACAGCAGGATTTCTGCGGGCGGTGAAGTGAATGTGGATGGCAGACGCGGATTTATTACAGGGGGCAGAGTCTGCGCTACAGGAAGTATTAATGTGAAGACGCTGGGATCGGAGATGGGTGCTGATACGGTCGTTGAGGTAGGTGCGGATCCGGCAGTCAAAGAGCGGATAAAACAGTTACAGCAGCAAATAGCGGAGGATATGAAGACTCTGCAGATGGTTCAGCCGATCCTTGTTTCCACAAAGCAGAAACTTGCCCAGGGTGTGAGACTGAATGATGAGCAGATCAAATATGTGCAGACTCTGGTACTGGCGAATGAACAGAAAACCAAATCTCTGGAGGAGTCTAATAAGGAATTGCAGGAATTGCAAAAGCAGGTAGGCAACCCCATGGATACGGTTGTCCGGGTTCATGGGATGGTGTATCCGGGGACCAGAATCTGTATCGGTGATGTGGCCATGATAGTACACAAGACGGCGCATTATTGCCGTTTCATCAGAGATAAGGGTGATGTGAAGATGGTACCGTTTTAAGAATATGACAGGGTATTGGTAAACAGGGGAGGGATATAGAAGATGGCGATAGGTTTTGTGGAGCTGCAGGGGCAGATCACGAGGGCCCAGGACTATACCACGATAAAACATAATGATGATACAAAGGGTATGGTGGAGCAGGCGAATTTCGGCCAACAGATGACGAAGCAGGTTGAAAAGCAGGTCAAAAGGGTCAATAAGGGAGAACAGCCTGAGTATCATGAGCGGAAATTTGACGCCAAAGATAAGGGAAGCAATGAATACCACGGAGACGGTGGAAAGAACAGAAAGGGTCTGAAGAAGGAATCCGACGGGAAGGTACTTCTGAAAGGGGTGAGTACCTTTGATGTCTCCAGATAGAGGGCCGGATTACGAAAGGGAATGAAAAGGGCATGAGTGTGACAGAGATCATCATGATCATTATCGGCGTAGGAATATTTCTTCTGGGATATTTTATGCCGGCCAGGAAGAAAGAGGCCAGTGAGGGAGTCCAGTTGATCAGTGAAGCCGAAGTCAGGAGGATGGTGGAGGCTGAAGTAAAGGATGTCAGGCAGAAGATATCAGATATCGTCGATGAAACGATCAATTATTCTATAGAAAAGACGGAACGTGCCATGGAGCGCGTAGCCAATGAAAAGATTATGGCGGTGAATGAGTATTCCGATACCGTGTTGGAGGAGATCAACAAAAATCATAAGGAAGTTGTGTTCTTATATGATATGTTGAATGATAAACACGATAATCTGATGAGTACCATCAACGAGGCATCTCAGGCGGCGGAAGAGATTAAGCAGACGGTGAAGGATGCTGAGATTACAGCGAAAGAAGCGGAGCAGAAAGTCAAAGATGCACAGGAGGCGGCCAGTGAGGCAGTTGTGAAGATTCAGGATGCGGAGGCCACGGCCAGGGAAGCCAAAGAAGCAGTGCAGGCGGCCGTGGATTCAGTGATGGGCGCAGTACAGGATACCAGAACGGATCTGCTCTCACTTCATAGTGCAAAAGGATATCAGCAGGATGTGCTTAAGGAAGTGCAGAATCTGGCCGGCCATGATGTGGATGAAGAGCCTGAGGACGTTAAGACTGCTATACCGGAAGCGGAGACAGTATCCGGGGAAACGGAGCCCGAGGAAACGGAGTTTAAGCCGATTCAGCCCAAACGGGTGGAAATCATTCATGAGCCTGATGGAGATTATGTGGCGCCCAAGGAGGATATTTCGACCAGTGAGGCTTTTGCCAATATGGGGATTTTTGGAACCAAAGATGAGGAGACGGAAGAACCCAGACGTAAAACGAGGGCCAGAAGAGGATTTCGCAGGGAGACGGCAGCAGAAGAAGCCAGGGGTGTGGATATCCAGTTTGCCCAGGGAAAAGATAATGGGCGTAACAGCAATGAGCGGATTTTAGAGCTGCATAAAGCGGGCAAATCCAATATGGCCATAGCCAAGGAACTGGGACTGGGACTGGGCGAAGTGAAGCTGGTCATAGATTTGTTTGAAGGAATGTAGGATGGATAAGCAGGTGGGATATGGAGCGTAAATATTATTTGCGGGGATTGGGACTCGGCATTGTGGTTACGGCGGTCATTATGGGGATTGCGCTTTCTGGCAGGCATAAGATGTCAGATGAAGAGATCATTGCCAGGGCCAGAGAATTAGGTATGGTGGAAGATACGTATCTGGCCAAACCAGCTGGTGAGGAACAAATGCAGGGAGAACAGAATATAGAGGATATGGCTCCTGGAGGGCAGGAAGAGATGCCGGCAGAAGAGCCGGAGTCTGCGGCAGGAGAAGTGGTTCCCGAGGCAGCAGGACTGGTAGAGGAAGACGAACCGTTGGAGGTGGCGGAACCGATTGAAGTGGAGCCTATAGAGATAGATCCGGAGGTTCAGGAAAGGGAACCACAGGAGGAGGCGGACGAATCGAAGCACGACACGAACGAGATGACCAGGCAGGAAGATACGTCATCTGCTCAGGTAAAAGTACAGAAAGTTACGATTGTCAATGGGGATGGTTCTTATACTGTAGCGCTTAAGTTAAAAGAAGCAGGTGTGGTCGTATCAGCGGAAACCTTCGATGATTATCTGTGTGAGAAAGGGTATGACAAGAAACTTCATACGGGGACGTTCCAGATTCCCACAGATGCAAGCGATGAGCAGATTGCCAGAATCATAACAGGACAAGAATAAAAGAATAAAGGGGTAAAAAGGTATGAGGTCTATTAAAACGAGAATTATTCTGACAGTAGTAGTATGTTCGCTTTTGTCCGCAGGTATTTGCGGTGGGATCAGTATTATCAATTCCGGCAAGAGCGAATATGAAGATTCCAAGCAGGAAATGCAGTATTTCTGTGAAAATCAGGGCGCACAGATGGAGGCACAATTAGAGAGAGTGGAGCAGTCGGTCAATACGGCGTACAGCGTTGTTTTGCAGCAGCTTGACGATGTAGAGGCATTTAAAAGCAACAAGGCATATGTGGATGAGTTCACTGGCATTATGGAGCAGATGCTGTTTGAAATCGGCGGCAATACGGAGGGGGCATTGACTGCATATATCCGTTACAATCCGGATTTTACAGAGCCGGACAGCGGCGTATTCCTTACCAGGGATAGCGACGAGGATGAATTTACCAGTGTGACGCCTACGGATTTCTCTATGTATGACCCCAGTGATCTGGAGCATGTGGGTTGGTATTACATACCGGTGCAGCACGGCGCACCAATCTGGATGGATCCTTATTTAAATTCCAATATTAATGTTTATATGGTGTCTTATGTGATCCCCATCACCATTGACGGGGAATCCATCGGTATCATCGGTATGGATATAGATTTTAGTAAATTTACACAAGCCGTGGACGATGCGAGTTTGTTTGAGAGCGGCTATGCTTTCCTGGCAAATGGAGACGGCAATATTGTTTATCATAAAACACTGGAAGCAGGGACGGCTATTGATACGTTGGCAGGTATGGAGAGCATAAAGGAAGCACTGCTTGACCCGGCAAAAGAGAGAACGGCACTCAGTTACAGGTTTGAGGGAGAGTCCAAAGAGTTGTGTTATATGACGCTGCGCAATAATATGCGTTATGTGATGACGGCGCCGGAGGACGAGTTAAAAAGTGCGGCGGCACATATTGTGCTGTTGATTCTGGGCGGTGCATTAGTGGCGATGATCATTTCTGTAGCAATCGGTGCATTTATGGGACTTGTGGTTACAAGACCTATCACCCAGATCGGTGAAATCGTAGAAAATACGGCGAAATTCAATTTCCAGAGAAATGAGAACAGCGACAAACTTTGCAAGAGGAAGGATGAGAGCGGCAATATGGCCAATGCCCTGCGGGAGATGAGGGCAAGTCTTCGCGCTATGGTGGCTGATATACAAAGAGCCCATTCGGATCTGGATGATACGCTTAAGAAACTCACAGATATTACCGATCAGGTACAGATCATGAGCGGGGAAAATTCAGAGACGACACAGGGGCTTGCGGCAGCCATGGAAGAGACGGCGGCGGCTATGGAGACCGTTAATAATACTGTGACACAGGTAAAAGAACGTGCGCAGACCATCCGGGATAATTCCAAGGAAGGGGAGCAGGCATCCATAGAGAGTAAACAGCGTGCAGACAATCTGAAGAATACCACAGGGGTAGCGCAGGATAAGACTACCCAGATGTATCGGACGGTACAGGAGAAGACGGCAGAGGCCATGGAGCAGGCAAAGGCAGTTGAGAAGATCAATCAGCTTACCCAGTCGATCCTGGATATTTCCGGGCAGACCAATCTGCTTGCTTTAAATGCCTCCATCGAGGCGGCCAGAGCCGGTGAGGCAGGAAAAGGCTTTGCAGTGGTAGCGGATGAAATTGGCGGTCTTGCCGCACAGACATCTTCCACGGTGGGAAATATCAACGGGATTACCACAGAGGTCAATCAGGCAGTCAAGAATATGGAAGCCTGTATGCAGGAAACACTTTCTTTCCTGGAAGAGACGGTGCTTAAAGATTACAGCGGCTTTATGGATGTGGCGGAAAAGTATACGGAAGACGCTTCCGGGTTTGAAGAGAACATGAAGGCAATCGGCCGGGAAGTGGATACGCTTCTGGCGGCTATTGTGGAGATCGCAGATTCTGTCAGCGGCATTACATTGACGGTAGGCGAGGCAGCGCAGAATATCACAAGCATAGCGCAGAAGACACAGGATGTATCCCGGTTAGTGGAAGGAAATGTGGAACTGATGGATACCAATGCGGAGAATGTGATAAAATTACGGCAGATTGTAGATATGTTCCAGAATTAGTGTTTGTGGTGAAATAATGGAAGCTCCCCCTTGCAAGGGGGAGCTTTTTGTGATATAGTATTAAAGCGCGCTTTGTACACGATGCAAGGTGCCGAGATCCTATTAATCACATATATCCAGCCGTTGCCGGTGCCCATGACGCTTGGGTGGCAGAGAGGCGTAAGGTATATGGCAGACAACCAAATGGAGGTAGAATCATGAGCGTTATTTCAATGAAACAGTTGTTGGAGGCAGGTGTTCATTTCGGACATCAGACCAGAAGATGGAACCCTAAGATGGCTCCTTACATCTTTACCGAAAGAAACGGTATCCATATCATTGACTTACAGAAGTCCGTTGGCAAAGTGGACGAGGCTTATAAGGCAGTGTTTGATGTGGCATCCCAGGGTGGTACGATTCTCTTTGTTGGTACAAAGAAACAGGCGCAGGACGCCGTTAAGACAGAGGCGGAGCGCTGCGGTATGTACTATGTTAATGAGAGATGGCTGGGCGGTATGCTTACCAACTTTAAGACAATCCAGTCCAGAATCGAAAGACTGAAGGCAATTGAGACCATGTCTGAGGACGGTACGTTTGAAGTGCTTCCCAAGAAGGAAGTCATTAAGATCAAGAAAGAGTGGGAGAAACTGGAGAAGAATCTGGGCGGTATCAAGAA
>DKZA01000042.1:47988-91314 GCA_002492525.1 Lachnospiraceae bacterium UBA7086
TGATCGGTATCGGTGATACCAACTGTGATCCTGAAGAACTTGATTATATCATTCCTGGCAACGATGATGCCATTCGTGCGGTGAAGCTGATCGTGTCCAAGATGGCTGATGCTGTCATCGAGGCAAACCAGGGCGCAGAGGCCGACGATTATGTGGCTGAGGCTGAGGCGGAGAAGGTTGAGGAGACCGATGAGGAGGCGTAAGCATCGAGGATGTGGTTTTGCGAAGACGCGCGCGGAACGATATAAATAATTGGAAATTATGCAGGAGGAAAAATAGATGGCTATTACAGCAGCAATGGTAAAAGAGTTGAGAGAGATGACCGGTGCGGGTATGATGGAATGTAAAAAAGCGCTTACCGAAACCGATGGTAATATTGATGAAGCCGTTGAAGTATTAAGAAAAAGCGGTGCAGCAAAGGCTGAGAAGAAAGCAAGCCGTATTGCGGCTGAAGGTATCTGCCGGGTTGCTATTGATGGAAATAAGGCTGCAGTTGTAGAGGTCAATTCCGAGACAGATTTCGTTGCAAAGAACGAAGTGTTCCAGGCATTTGTACAGGCAGTTGCCGATAAGGCGCTTGCATCAGGCATTGAAAAGGCCGGTGATGGTGAAGATGTTACTGAAATCCTTGGAATGAAGGAAGAATTAAATGAAAAAACTTTGACAATTGGTGAAAAGCTTTCTATCAGAAGATTTGAAAGCGTTTCTGCAGATTGCGTTGCTTCTTATATCCATGCCGGCGGAAAAATCGGTGTTCTTGTAGCTGCTAATGGCGATGCATCTGATGAAACAAAGACAGCTCTTACTAATGTGGCAATGCAGATTGCAGCTATGAGTCCCAAGTATATCTCAAGAAATGATATTTCTGCAGAGGAACTTGCCAAGTTAAGAGAAATTACGCTTGAAAGTTCACTAAATGACCCGTTCTCACTTCCCAAGCCTATTTTACAGGGACTTCTTGAGAAAGCTGTTGCAGGTGTATGGAGCGAGGAAGATGTTGCAATTTATGAAGAGAAGAAGAGCAACATGAACTATTTACCTAATTTCCTTTCCAAGGAAGCAGCAGCGCAGCTTGCAGGTCTTGCGCTTGAAGATAAGGAAGCTATTTCCGGAAATAAGATTTTTACCGGATTGGTAGAGGGACGTGTTTCAAAGCACTTAAAAGAAATCTGCTTACTTGACCAGACTTATGTGAGGGCTGAGGATGGAAAGCAGACTGTTGCGGCATACCTTGCTTCTGTAAATAAAGCAATCGTTATTGAAAAGATGGTTCGTTTTGAAGTTGGTGAGGGTATGGAGAAGAAGTCAGAGAACTTTGCGGAGGAAGTGGCAAAGCAGATGGGCATGTAAGCGAAGTCAAGAACAGTTTATAAGTTACATGATGAAGGCTATCCCCTATTGCCGTAGAGGATAGCCATTTTTCTGTCTGTTTTCCGAAAAGGGATTGCTTTTCGTGATTGCAGGCCTGTTCTTCTGGTATTTAATCTGTATATGGTCGCCTATTGAGAATCCCGCTCATGTTTCTTTATACCAGCGTTTACTGCCGGAGGTAACGAGGAATGTTACAGATCCTTAGAATATGTCATAGCCTTTTGGCTGAGTTCACGTATACTGAGACCTTCATCTAAAGATTCCTGATGTCATTTTGTGTAGTCAAATGGTTCGCTGTTCATTAGAACGATAAATCTCTCCGCATCAACATAGCCTAACTTGGAGATTAATGCGCTTATGCCTTCTTGTTTAATGACAGTGTTTGTTTTCATATTCAGTCATCCCTCCATTTCATTTACAAAAACAATAGGATTTACAATTTTAATTTCTGGTATTGATGTGTTCAGTAACTTTTTATCAGTAGTTAAATAATATTCACAACGGGCGGCTACGGCACAGAAAGAGGAGATTTTTTTCCAGGGAGCAATGGCAAGACGTTTTTCCTCGTATGGATTTTTCCCATTTTCATAGTCTAAAATGTATGACCAGACTAAATCATAGGTGCCTTCTCTTATTTTCGACTGGATATATAATTTTGCCTGTGTCTCAAGATGAATCCGAATCTGGCTCTGGTCATCAAAAGGTCTGTTATAACAGCAGTTATCCAAATAAATTTTCATTACCACTTCACCGCCCTTTTATCATTCTTCCATTAAGTATAACATATAATAAGTATCTCGGAAATGAGAATCTTAATATCGGTAATATCTGGGAAATATAACCAGCGGAGTAGCTTATTTATATTTTTCAATCTGAGCCCGGCTATGCCAGACAGTGGAAGCGGAAAAGGACAGCATACTTTTATATAAGTAGAAAAATAGTGAAATTGAGTTATTGCATTTAAAATCTATTTCATATATTATTTGTGCATACAATAGAAAACGAAGAGCGAAGGAGCTGTTTAAGCGGCTTCTTCGCTCTTCGTTTAGAAGTGAATTGGGTTCAAAATGTTAATCTGCAATCCGTGTCAAATGAAATACAAGCATCTTGACACGACCATGATACAAGAATATAATTTAAATAAAAATCGGCACAATAAATACTGCCAAATTTTATTTAAATAACATCATAAAAGTGGTTTATAAATTATAAGTTGTCAATAAATAAGGCATATGCCGGGGGAGATATGAATGACTAACCAACAGTTTATTACTGAAGAGCAACTGATTGTATCCATTCAGGAGTTAAAAGAGGCGGGATTTTCCCACTATAAGATCAATCAGCTGGTGGAGGAAAAGATACTGCGTAAATTGAATAAGAAATATTATGAGAATATGCGTTATCAGGGAACAAGATTCCCTTTTTATTATATAGATGCATATACTTCTGAGGGGGTGGTCTGCCTAAGAAGTGCTGCTTTCTACTACCAGCTGACAGATGACTGGCCGGATGCCATAGATGTGGCAATACGGAGAAAGGCCAGAATTTCCACGATGCCGCAGTCCCCGCCCATACGGGTATCTTATTTTGCCGAGAAACGCTATTGCAAGGGAATTAAAACGGTCTGTGAGGGTAAGAATTTTTTCCGGATTTATGACAGGGAGAAGACGGTGGTGGATATTGTCTCTTTTCGTGAAAAGGTTGGCATGGAGGAGACGCGGCATATCATAGCCAGATATCTGGCGCAGGAAGACAGAGACTTGAAGCGATTGATGCAATATGCGGATTTGCTTAAATGCAGAGACGTCATGCAGTCCTATCTGGATGCTTATGGTGAGAAGGAGAGGGGGAATTGTGTTGTGGAATTAGTGGATGTGTGCAGGCAGTATGGAGAGGGAACAAATACGGTAAATGCGCTTTCCCATGTTAATATTCGTATTAACAAAGGTGAGTTTGTGGCAGTGGTGGGCGCTTCGGGGAGCGGTAAGAGCACGCTCTTAAATGTGTGCGGCGGACTGGATACGCCCACCTCGGGGGATGTCTACATAGAGGACACGGATCTGGGCGGACTGTCAGATGATGAATTGACGGAGTTTCGCAGGAAAAGAATTGGATTTGTTTTTCAGAATTACAATCTGGTGCCGGTCATGTCGGTGTACGAAAATATTGTGCTGCCTGTGCAGATAGGCGGGCATCTGGAAGACAAGGTGCTTTTGGAAAAGATCATGGATTCTCTGGGACTGACGGGATTAGAGAACAGGCTTCCATCGGAGCTTTCCGGAGGACAACAGCAGAGGGTAGCGATTGCCCGCGCCTTGATTTCTGCGCCGGCCATTATTCTGGCGGACGAACCGACCGGGAATCTGGATTCGGCGGCCACGGAAGACGTGATGGAATTGTTAAAGTGCGCGGTCAGGGATTTTGGGCAGACGGTGATTATGATTACCCACAATGAGGCTCTGACGAAAGAGTGCGACCGCATCCTGCGTATGAAGGACGGCAGACTGAAAGAAGAGACGCGAAAGGATGTTTCGGAAGCAGGAGAATCTGTTTCAGAAGGGGGAGGAGATGCGTAAGATGGATGGGAAAAAGGTGTCCCGCAGGATGATAAGGCGGCTGGCTTCTAATCTGTATCATGCAGATAATAGGAGAAACTTCACGGCGATTGCAGCGATTGCATTAGCCTCTATGCTGATTGTCATGGCGCTCTCCGCCATTTTGTCCATCGAGTCTGCGATGAGACGGTCCAGACAGATGTTGATCGGAACGAAGGCGGAAGGCGTGTATACGTTCCTTTCTTACAACTGGTTTGAGGCGCTTCGGGATAGCGGGCATTTTGACGCCATGTCGATGGTGTTTCATTTGGGATATTATGAGACGGCGTCTTCTGCAGGGAATGAGAACAGGATCCTTTGTACGGACGAGGAGACCGCTTCCTGGAATTTCAACGAGCTGTTGGAGGGCAGATGGCCCGAAACGGAAGATGAGATTGTGGTGGATGAGCGTTTTGTACAGGAAAACGGCGGTGCAGTCAGGGTAGGAGATACCGTTCCCATCTTTTTGAAAACAGCCGCCCATGAGTACAGGCAGGATATGGTGATCAGCGGTATCTGTGCGTGCAATGGGGAACTGGATGAGGCGAGGATATATGTGTCCTGGGCATTTGAAAAGAAAGATATGAGCGGATACGGGCAGTGGAGCTACTGTCGTTTTGAGAAGGGCAGGTATACGGATGAGGACCTGAAAAATTTCCTGCATGAAGTCAATCCGTACGCTGACTGCAATACTTTTGTCAATCCCTCTGCGGGCGATTGGCCGGAATCCGGGTGGATAAAGCTGATTGCCGGTCTGATCGGGTTTACGGTGGTCTGTGCCGGGCTGATGATCTACACCATCTATTATATTTCCATGGTAAAAAATGTGGCGCAGTACGGGCAGCTGAAGCTGATCGGCGTGACCAGCAGACAGATTCGGGCGGTTGTTAGACAGCACGCGCTCAGACAGTACCTGACGGGTCTTCCCATAGGGTGCTTTCTGGGAGCAGTGTCCGGTTATGCGCTTATGCCGGTTCTGGCGGCCTATCAGGGGATTGAGGGAACCTGTGAGTTTAGGGTCAGACCGGTGTATTTCCTGTGCGCGGCGGTTTTATCCTGTATCGTAGTGTATTTCGGCGTGCGCAAGCCCATGGATATTCTTGCCAAGACGCCGCCCGTTCATGCGGCGGGCTACACGGGCAGTGAAAGGATCAGGCCGGGAAAAGTCCGAAACGGCCGGTTCACGCCCGGGCGTTTTGCGCGCAGAAATATCAGGAGGCGCAGAAAAAACACGGCGCTTGTGGCTGTTTCCATGAGTATTGTCGTACTGCTCTTTGTGGTTAACGCGAATATCATACACAGCCTGAATCTGGATGCTTTTCTTTCTATGTTTAATCTGTTTGCGGATATTGAGATTGCCGCGGATGATTATCTGTTCGGTCTGGAGATGGGGGATGCGGGCGGAATTTTGGCCATCCCGGATACTGTCCGTACCGAGCTGGATAAGATTACGGAAGACGTGGAGACGGTGTACCATTATCAGTTGGAGGTGCCGAAGGTATTTTATGGGGAGGATGCAGAGCGATACTGCAAGACGGTGCTTGACAGCAAAACTTACCAGAAGAATGTAGCGGATGACGAGTGGCTCAATGAGCGTATGGTGGGGGAAGCCGAGGCGTACCGGGAAAAGAAGAAGCAGTTTATCCTCATGATGGATTATTTCCGTTTCTATGAATATGACCAGATTGCGGACTTCGAGGTCTTTGAGGGCAGTTTTGACCGGGAAAAATTTGAGTCTGGGGAATATGTGCTTGCCGTTGCACTGGACGGGGACGGCAACAGTCTTTATCATGCGGGTGACGTGATAGAGCTTGCAGATGCGTTTCCGGTGGAAGAAGAGTATAGCTTTGTGCGCGATGAAAAGGCTTTTGTTAAAGGTGCTGCGTCTGGAAAATCTGTATACGGTTCTGCTGGCCGTGATACCAGGCTATTTGATCGGACAGTCCATAAGTGCGGTTATCTTATATAAGGTGTCGGAGAGTATTCCTTACCTTAAGTGCAATCTTACCTTATTACCGGGAATCCTGCTTGCGGTGTTTGTCGTCATCTTATCCATGCTGTATCCCAACGGCCGGACGGATATCGGGGATAAACTTGGAAGACGATCCTGATGATGTGGTAGCTCATTCCCGCGAGCAACGAGCCAAGCGGACATGCAGGCATGTCCATTTGGCGACTGCCGCGAGGTCTTTGACTTAGCGAAAAGTCCTTGCATATCCTTGTCAAATAATATTTGGTGGAATTTTCTTTTTCTTTTTTTACAAAATTTCTTTTCGTAACTCATCGGATGTGATATAGTATAAGAGAATATGGAATAAGGAGCCGATGGAGATGGCAGACAACGATGCTGAACAGGAAGCGAGACTCAGGCGTTTCCGGCTGATGAAGAGGCTGCTCGTCATCGTTCCGCTTTCCACGATACTGATCCTGTTTGGCCTGTGTGTGATTCTCGGGATCAGATTACATTATGTGAAGAAAGAACTGCACGAATTACAATCCCGTGTGGAGACGATGGCCCAGGTCAGTGGTTCTGTTGATATGGGAGTTCAGACAACAGGCAGTACAGAGGCGTATACGGCCTCCGGGGTGGATGAATCCGGACGTACACAGATTGACACAAAGGAGGAGATTCCCGAAGAGAAAGAAGGAGTACGAAAGGTATATCTAACCTTTGATGACGGACCTAGCAGCAACACGGGCAGGATTCTGGATATTCTGGCTGAGTACAATGTGAAGGCGACTTTCTTTGTAGTAGGGAAAGAGGAAGAACAATATCAATCGTTATATAATCGGATTGTGGACGAGGGACATACGCTTGCGATGCACTCCTACAGTCATAAGTATTATGAGATTTATCAGTCAAAAGAAAGTTATGTGGAGGATTTAACAAAACTACAGGAGTTCCTTTATGATACGACAGGCGTGTGGTGCCGGTATTGCAGGTTTCCCGGCGGAAGCAGCAATAAGGTCAGTAAGGTGGACATGCATGAGCTGATTGCGTATCTGGATGAACAGGATATGACTTATTTTGATTGGAATATTGTTTCGGGAGATGCGACGAGTGATTATATCAGTGCCGGCGATATAATCAGGAATTGTACGCGCAGGCTTGGAGAGTTTGACGAAGCGGTTATACTGATGCATGATGCGGCGGAGAAAGATTCGACGGTGGAGGCATTACCTGGGCTGATTGAACAGATTCAGGCGATGGAGGATACAGAAATTGTGCCGATTACCGACGATACGGAGCCGATTCATCATATAAGTAATGACTAAAGAATGGAGGATTGGAGAATGGGTTTTTTCTCAGATTTGAAGGATGATTTATCTCAGGCTGTGAATGAACTGATGCCGGAAGAAGAGCTGGAAGCGGCTCTGGCGGCTCAAGCAGCTGCGTCGGAGACATCATCCGCTGAAAATGTGATACAGGAAGAAACGCCTATGGTGGAAGATACCCTGGAGTCGGTTGACTTAAGCAGTATGCTGGATAAATTGGATCAGGCAGAACCGGCTGGGGAAGAGGAAATCGCGGAGCAAGTGACGGAGGAACCGATTGTGGAGGAGATACCTCCGGCAGAACCGGAGATAGAAACTGTTGCAGAAGAGGCACCTTTGGCAGAAGAGGCTGCCGCTCCTGTTATAGAAGAAGTACCTTTGGCAGAGCCGGTATCAGAACCGGAGGCTGTCATGGAAGAGATACTGGCAGAAGAGGTGGCAGCAGAAGATACGGCAGTTATGCCGGAGTCACCAGCTGAGCCGGAGGAAGATAAACAAACAATCCAGAATGGCGGAGGGGAAAAGAAGAAGATGGAAGTGCAGACAAATCGCGTAGCGGTAGATGAGACAGCAGTTGTAACAGAGGGAATGACTATAACAGGTGATATTGTATCAGAAGGTTCCATGGAACTGATTGGTACGGTGAATGGTAATCTTGATATTTTAGGGAAACTGAATATTACAGGTACCGTTCAGGGTAATTCCAGAGCAGCTGAGATTTTTGCGGAAGGCGCTAAGATTACGGGCGAGGTCAACAGCCAGGGCAGCGTTAAGATTGGGCAGAGTTCAGTTGTCATTGGAAATATTACGGCTACCAGCGCAGTGATCGCGGGTGCCGTGAAAGGTGATATTGATGTGCAGGGACCGGTTATTTTAGATACCACAGCTATTGTGATGGGTAACATTAAATCTAAATCCGTACAGATTAATAACGGCGCGGTGATTGAGGGTATGTGTTCACAATGTTACGCTGATGTGAATCCGACATCCTTCTTTGAAGAATTCAAGAAGAAAAAATAAATATGAGCAGATAGAACAATGCGCGGGTTCCGGAAAGGGTATGGGTATTTTAGAATGAAGCGGATACTCTTAAAACTAAGTGGGGAAGCTCTTGCGGGAGAAAAAAAGACGGGTTTTGATGAGGAGACGGTGCGTAATGTGGCTGTGCAGGTGAAACAGCTTGTGGAGGATGGTATTCAGGTCGGCATTGTGATCGGCGGCGGTAATTTCTGGCGTGGACGTTCCAGTGAAAATATTGACAGGACAAAAGCTGACCAGATTGGTATGCTTGCTACGATCATGAATTGTATTTATGCTTCCGAGATCTTTCGCTCGGTAGGTATGATGACATCCATTCTGACACCTTTTGAGTGTGGCTCTTTTACGAAGCTTTTTTCCAAGGACAGGGCCAACAAGTATTTTGCCAAGAATATGGTAGTTTTTTTTGCAGGAGGTACCGGACATCCTTATTTTTCTACAGATACAGGCGTGGTGCTTCGTGCCGTTGAGGTGGATGCGGATGTGATTCTGTTGGCAAAAGCAGTGGATGGTGTTTATGATGATGACCCGAAGAAGAACCCTGATGCCAGAAAGTATGATGAGGTCTTGATTGATGAGGTAATCGAGAAGAATCTTCAAGTGGTGGATATGACGGCGTCCATTTTGGCACGGGATAATAAGATGCCAATGTGGGTGTTTGCCCTGAATGAGGAAAACAGTATCGTCAATGCCGTCAAAGGGAAATTCAACGGTACCAAAGTGACCGTATAACAAAAGCAGCTGGAGGGTAACAGTATGGATGCAAGATTACAACCTTATGAGCAGAAGATGCAGAAATCTTATGATTTTCTGGTGACAGATCTGGGAGCGATCCGTGCCGGCCGCGCGAATCCGCATGTCCTTGATAAGATTAAAGTAGATTATTACGGAACGCCCACACCGATTCAACAGGTGGGGAATATTACAGTGCCGGAGGCTCGTGTTCTGCAGATAGCTCCCTGGGAGAAGACGCTGATTAAAGATATCGAGAAGGCTATTATGATGTCCGATGTAGGGATTACGCCTTCTAACGATGGTTCTTTGATTCGTCTGGTATTTCCGGAACTGACGGAAGAGCGCCGTAAGGAATTGGTAAAGGATATCAAGAAGCGGGGCGAAGAAAATAAAGTTGCAATCCGTAATACGAGACGGGATGGCAATGATGCTTTGAAAAAGCTGGCCAAGACAGAAGTGTCCGAGGATGAGATCAAGGAATTGGAAGATCAGCTGCAGAAGCTTACCGACAAATTTATCAAGGATATTGATAAGCTCGTGGAAGAAAAATCCAAGGAGATACTTACCGTATAGTTTTTTGACAGGGTATATAGTTTCAGACAGCATAACAGAGAGGGGCTTACAGAATAGAGATTCTGTTGCCCCCTTTCCTGTTTGACGGTTTACATAATATTTTTCTTGGAACATAAGGCAATGTCTTCATGGGGCGCAGAGAAAGGCAGCGCAGAAATGGGGTAAAAGATGGAAGAGAGTATCAAAATACCGAATCATGTGGCGATTATTCTGGATGGTAACGGCAGATGGGCTAAAAGTAAGGGGATGCCGCGTAATTATGGACATGTGCAGGGAGCAAAAACAGTGGAAGTGATCTGTGAGGAGGCTTACCGTATGGGGATACAATATCTGACGGTTTATGCTTTCAGCACAGAGAACTGGAACAGGCCCAAAGATGAGGTGGATGCGCTGATGGGACTTTTGCGCAGTTATATGAAGACTTGTCTGAAAACAGCGGCTAAGAATAATATGTGTGTGAGGGTTATTGGAGAAAAATCCAGGCTGGATGAAGATATCCGTAACCGCATTGCCCAGTTGGAGGAAGCTACCAGGAATAATACGGGACTGCATTTTCAGATTGGCATCAATTATGGAGGGCGGGATGAGATTGTCCGTGCTGTGCGTGAGATTGCGGTTCAGGCTGCGGATGGCGGTCTGCGGGCAGAAGATATTACGGAGGAGACGATCAGTCAAAGGTTGGATACCGGCGGGATTCCGGATCCTGATCTGTTGATCCGCACCTGTAATGAACAGAGAATATCTAATTTCCTGTTATGGCAGTTAGCGTATACGGAATTTTATTTTACGCCGGTGGCCTGGCCTGATTTTACGAAAGAAGAATTAGAAAAAGCCGTGGAGGCATATAATAAGAGAGACAGACGATATGGTCTGGTGAAAGAATAGGAAGGTGCCGGTATGTTTCGTACAAGATTGATAAGTGGAATTTTGTTGGTGATAGCGGCGCTGGCAGTCATTCTGACAGGGGGATATTTTCTGGCAGCTGTGCTGGGCGTGATTTCTATGATCGCGTACAGGGAACTGATGGGGGCCTGCGGTCTGCGGTCCGGCGGAGAAAGAACCAGCGCTTTGGAAATGGCAGGTTGTCTGTTGATTGCAGCATATTATGTGGTACTTGTGGTTTCGCTGCGAGGGGGGCTTGGGAATGTCTATCCTGCGGTAATGATCATGGTGGTGATTTCCTTTCTGATATTTTTGTTTGTCTATGTGTTTGCCTTCCCGAAGTATCATGCGGATCAGATTATGACGGCCATGTTTTGTTTTCTCTATGCGCCGGTCATGTTGTCTTTTATCTATCTGCTGCGGCAGGGATTTGCCCAGGGCAGGTATCTGGTATGGTTTGTGTTTTTAAGTTCCTGGGGAAGCGACACCTGTGCTTATGCGGTGGGAGTCCTGATTGGCAAACATAAGATGACACCGAAGCTGAGTCCTAAGAAGTCGGTGGAGGGAGCGGTCGGCGGTGTCGTGGGAGCGGCACTGTTGTTCATGCTTTATACGCATCTGGTGATCAATGTGTATACGGATGTTACTCTTTCTCCTGCACTATCGGCTTTGCTTGGCGCCGTGGGCGCCATGGTGTCCATGGTGGGAGATCTGGCGGCTTCTGCAGTGAAACGGGATCATAATATCAAAGATTATGGCAGATTGATACCGGGACATGGCGGTATTATGGATCGGTTTGACAGCGTGATTGTAGCGGCTCCTATTATTTTTATCGGGATTGCCATGTTGTCACAGCAGATATAATGGCTTGGATGACGGAGGATAAGATAGCGGCATGAAAAAGATTGGTATACTGGGATCGACAGGGTCTATCGGAACGCAGACGCTGGAGATTGTGAGAAAAGAAAAAGATTTACAAGTAGTATCCCTGGCAGCAGGGCATAATGTGGAATTGATGGAGAAGCAGGTCCGGGAGTTTATGCCTGCGGTGACTGCCATGTGGTCTGAGGAGGCAGCCAGAGATTTACGGGAAAGAATCAAAGATCTGCCGGTGAAAGTGGTAAGCGGTATGGATGGCCTTTTGGAGGTATCTACGGTACCGCAGATGGAAGTATTGGTCACAGGCATTGTGGGAATGATTGGAATCAAACCTACCATTGCCGCCATAGAGGCCGGCAAGGATATCGCTCTTGCCAATAAGGAGACTCTGGTGACGGCAGGACATATCATCATGCCGCTGGCGGCTGCGAAGGGGATTCATATTTTGCCGGTGGATAGTGAACATAGTGCTATTTTTCAATCCATGCATGGTGAGAACAGAGCCCGTGTCAGCCGGATTCTGCTGACGGCTTCGGGCGGTCCTTTCCGGGGCAAAAAGAAAGAGGAGCTTGCAAATATGACGGTGGAGGATGCCTTAAAGCACCCGAACTGGTCTATGGGCAGGAAAGTTACCATTGATTCTGCTTCTCTTTGCAATAAGGGTCTCGAGGTAATGGAGGCAAGATGGCTGTTTGATGTGGATCTGGAACAGATACAGGTGGTGGTGCATCCGCAGAGTATTCTTCACTCAGCGGTAGAATATGTGGATGGCGCGATCATGGGACAGATGGGAGTGCCGGATATGAAACTGCCCATACAGTATGCTTTGTTTTATCCGGATAGAAGACCCATGGATACGGGTAGAGTGGAATTATGTAAACTAGGACAGCTTACCTTTGAGGAACCGGATGCGGAAACGTTCCGGGGACTGGCATTAGCATATCAGGCGGCAGAGCGCGGCGGATCATTGCCTACAGTGTTTAATGCGGCCAATGAACGGGCGGTGGCTCTTTTTCTACAAAAGAAGATACGTTTTTTGCAGATACCGGAACTGATCGAGGCTTCTATGGAGGCACACAGTGTAGTGGATTGTCCTACGGTAGAACAGATTCTTTCGGCGGAAGCGGAAACTTACGAATACATCAAGCTAAAATATGAGTAGGGAATGTTCTAAGAGACAGCATGGAGGTTAGAATTGATCAGGACGATTATTTTATTTCTAATAATCATGGGTGTGGTGGTAATATCCCATGAACTGGGACATTTTATTATTGCAAAAAAGAATCATATCCGGGTAGTGGAGTTCGCGGTGGGTATGGGGCCTTCACTCTTTTCCTATGAGAAGGGAGGAACCAGGTATTCTCTGAAGCTTCTTCCCATAGGCGGCCTCTGCATGTTTGACGGGGAAGACGGCGTTATGGCGCAGAAAGAGGAGAAGACGGGGCAGGATGTCATACCGGAAACAGGCAGGATGCCCGGTGCAGACGCGGGGCCGGGACCGGAAGGAATGTCGTTGATGGAAGCCGGTGTATGGGCACGTATTGCCACCATATTTGCGGGGCCATTCTTTAATTTTATCCTGGCCTTTGTTGTGGCTGTGGTCCTGAGTGCTTTCAGCGGGGTGGATCTGCCGGTGGTGGGTTCGGTCAGCGAGGGCTCGGCGGCGCAGGAAGCCGGACTGCAAAAAGGGGATGTGATCACCAAAATCGGACGGGAGCCCATTCATTTTTACCGGGAAGTCATGTTCATCTCTTCCTTTAACCGAGGGGAAGCTATGGAGGTGCAGTATGAACGAAACGGCAGGAAAGATGTGACCACACTGCATCCTAAGTACAGTGAAGAAGATGGGCGTTATTATATGGGGATCGTAAATGGCGGGGAGTATCTGGAATGTAATCCGCTGCAGGTATTCCAGTACGGATTCTATGAGGTGGAATATTGGGTGAAACTCACCTTTAAGAGTCTAAAAATGCTGATACAGGGGCAGGGCAGCAAGGACGATCTGTCCGGGCCTGTTGGCATTGCGCAGATTGTGGGGGAGAGCTATACGCAGGCGGAGGAAAACTATGGGACGTTCTCTGCAATCCTGACGATGCTGGAGATTGTTGTGTTATTATCGGTCAATCTTGGAATCATGAACCTGTTGCCCATTCCGGCCCTGGATGGAGGCCGTCTGGTCTTTTTGCTGTTGGAAGTGGTGCGGGGCAAACCGGTGCCGCCGGAGAAAGAAGGTATGGTGCACTTTGCGGGCCTGGTGGTGTTGATGATTCTGATGGTGTTTATCATGTACAATGATATTATGAGGCTGGTGCGTTGAGCACCGGCCTTTTTAGGCGATAGGAAATTCTTCCGCTTATCCGGGGCCGTGAAGCGGAACACGCAATCGAGCTTTGCTCGATTTGTGGTTGCAATAAAAAGATATCTATAGTATAATAGCCACATCAGGTTCCATTCGGGAATCTACAGGCAGATTCGGCGGAGTTCCCGCAGAATTCCAGAAATAGGTATGAAAGTAACGAAGAGATCTGTATATAACTATTGTTATTTTAATGTAGGATGCAGACAGAAAATGAGTTGAATTGGGGGAGGTGTGTCTTTCAGGATGCGGTATTTGACAGGGGTATACTGGTGCCGGGGGCGTGTGGCGGAGCATAACCAGGATTCCGTTGTACTGCTGCAGGCATTGACCACTCGGGGAAGAGTACTTATGGCGGCAGTCTGCGATGGAATGAGTGGTCTTTCTCAGGGCGAGATTGCCAGCGGTTATGTGACGGAGCGGCTTCAGGAGTGGTTTTATGAAAGTTTCCTTTATGCAGTGCGCAAAAAGAAACCGTACTGGGTGCTGAGAAGATCCCTTGACAGGCTTACTTTTCATATGCAGCAACAGTTGCAACAGTATGCCAGACGGGAAGAAATCGAACTTGGCACCACGATGACAGTGCTGGTGATATGGGAGAAGACTTATCTGGTGTGGCATCTGGGAGACAGCAGGCTCTATCGGCTGCGGGGTAAGCATATGGAGCGGGTGACAAAAGACCATATCAGACAGCGGCAGCAGCTGACCAAATGTGTGGGGAGTTTTGGATACTATATACCGGATCATCATATGGGGGTGCTGCGGCAGGGGGAAGGGATTCTTCTGTGCAGTGATGGCTTCAGACACTGCATTAGCGGAGAAGAACTGCGGGAGGTGTTATGCCCAAAACAGCTGCGGGAGGAAGCACAGATTGAAAGAAGACTTATGGAGATTGGAGAGGCGTGTATGAAAAGAGGGGAGCGGGATAACCTGTCGGCAGTCTATGTTAAGGCAGAAAAGTAAGAGTGTTTGCAGGCAGATGATAACGTTATCAGCAGCAGCTGACAGATGCAGGAGGAAAGGGAAGATGACGCAGATACCTCAGAAAGTGGGAAAGTATGAGATTATCAGACAGTTAGGAACGGGAGGAGAGGGAAGTGTATATCTGGCAAGGGACAGTGTGCTTTCACGGCTGGCGGCTGTAAAGAGACTGGAAGGAGGGCAGACCGGGAAAGGAGAGCGGACCGGGAAAGGAGAACAGGCCGGGGAGGGAGCGGCACAGGGTGCTGCGGGTTCTCTGGAAGCGGATTTTCTCCGGGATCTGCACCATCCCATGCTGCCGGTAATTTATGATTTATTATACGAGGATGGCTGTTATCTTATCATGGAGTATATAGAAGGGATTAGTTTACATAACTATATAGAAAAGACAGGAGGAACAGGAGAAGAGAGGGGATATTTATGGGCAATGGCATTGCTAGAGATTCTGGAATATCTTCACACAAGAAAACCACCTGTTATTTATCGAGATTTGAAACCGCAAAATATTATAGTATGTCCGGATAAAAATCTGCGTTTGGTGGATTTGGGCGGGGCATGTCTGAAAAGTTACGGGGAAGGTATGGATAAACGGATGGCTGTGTCACCGGGGTATGGGGCGCCGGAACAGCAGGCAGGGACAGGAGGATGTGTCTATGCGGATGAACGGAGCGATATCTTTGCCTTTGGCAGAGTACTGTACTATATATTGACGGGAGCGGATCCCGGACAGCCGCCCTATGGCAGCCTTCCAGTGGGCGTTTATGATCCTCTTTTAGGGGAGGGATTTAACCGGGTGATTCGCAAGTGCACCAGAGAAGAGCCCGGGCAGCGTTATCAGGTGGTGGAGGAGATCAGAAGAGATCTGTCCGGGATAAGCCGGAATGGGAAGAGGTATGGCCGCAGGAGTTTTCTGAAGCATGTGGAGAAACGGGTATGGCTTACGGAAAAGAAAATGACCGGGCTGTGAGAAAAAGGTATTCTTGCGGCGGTGTACTTTTTGTGTCCTTTCCTGTATAATGTTATAGGAAAAGGACAGGTGACAGAGAATATGGAGGGTGACTATGTATCGAGATAAGACCAGAACAGTACAGATAGGAGACCGGGTGATTGGCGGGGGTAATCCTGTTTTGATACAGTCCATGACCAATACGGCCACGGAGGATGTGGAAGCTACAGTGGCGCAGATACTGCGTCTGGAGCAGGCGGGCTGTGAGATTATCCGTTGTACGGTGCCAACCATGGAGGCGGCCAGAGCCCTTACAAAGATTAAGGAGCAGATACATATTCCGTTGGTAGCGGATATTCATTTTGATTATAAAATGGCGGTTGCGGCAATCGAAAACGGGGCCGATAAGATTCGGATCAATCCGGGGAACATCGGCAGCAGAGAGAACGTGGCGACTGTGGTGGCAGCGGCGAAGGAGAGAAATATTCCCATACGTGTGGGGGTCAACAGCGGTTCTCTGGAACGGGAACTGGTGGAGAAATATCATGGCGTGACGGCCCAGGGAATTGTAGAGAGCGCTTTGGATAAAGTGCGGATGATAGAAGAACTGGGCTATGAGAATCTGGTCATCAGTATCAAATCTTCGGATGTGATGATGTGTGTGAAGGCGCATGAATTGTTGGCCCAACAGACCGCTTATCCCCTGCATGTGGGGATAACGGAATCGGGAACGGTGGCAAGCGGCAATATCAAGTCCGCAGTGGGGCTCGGTATTATCCTGTATCAGGGAATCGGCGATACCATCCGTGTGTCTTTGACTGGAGACCCGGTGGAGGAGGTTAAGTCGGCCAGATTGATTCTGCGTACCCTGGGGCTTAGAAAGGGTGGTATTGAGGTGGTGTCCTGTCCGACCTGCGGCAGAACGAAGATTGATCTGATTGGTCTGGCTAATCAGGTGGAAGAGATGGTGGCGGATATTCCTTTAGATATCAAAGTGGCAGTCATGGGCTGTGCTGTGAATGGGCCCGGGGAGGCGAAGGAAGCGGATATCGGGATTGCCGGAGGAATTGGCGAGGGTCTTCTGATTAAGAAGGGTGAGATTGTAAAAAAGGTTCCCGAAGCGGAACTTTTGGATACTCTGCGGGAAGAACTCCTGCACTGGCAGGCATGAAAGGAAGAGTATGAGCAAGGCTTTTTTTGACGTATTTCCGTCCTTAAAACTGGATACGGGATTGCAGGATCTGTTCGCACAGGTTACCGTGGATAAGGTGACATCCACCAAACGTAAGGATTTTCTGCGCGTTTATATTGCTTCAGACAGACTGATTCAGAAAGAAGATATCTTCCGTGTGGAGAAGGAGATTAAGAAGCAGTTTTTTCCGCATATGCCTATTGTCATCAAGTTTTATGAACATTTTCACCTGTCGGCCCAGTATGATCCCAAAAAACTGATGGATGCTTACGGTGACAGTATCCTGGCAGAACTTCGGGAATACTCTCCGGTGGAGTACAATCTGTTGAAACGGGCGGATATTGACTTTAGAAATGAGCAGATGCATCTGACTGTGGAGGACACGGTGCTGGGGCAGGGAAAGGCAGAAGAACTGGCCAGGATTCTGGAGAAAATATATAATGAGCGCTGCGGGATTCCGGTGCAGGTGAATATCACCTATAAGGAGCGTGCGGCGGGAAAATACAAAGAAGAAGACGAGAAACAGCTGGCCATGCAGGTGGCGGAAATCTCAGCCAGGGCCGGTTATGCGGTACATGAGAAAGCATCGCGTGTATTTGGCTGGGATGGCGCCGCATCGGACGAAGGGTTCCAGGCGGAAAAGGGTGGACAGCCGGAGACTGGTACACAGGCCGCAGCCGTAGAGCAGATGACAGAAGGTGTACAGACCGTAAATGGGGTGCCGGCACAGGATTTGGCGGGACAGCAGACAGAAGCGTGGTCCCAGGGTACTTCTGGCGGGGCAGATAACAAGAAGCAATTCTCCGCTCCCGCACCCGGCAGAAAAGGAGAATGGGGCAAAAAGGGCGACAGGACGGATGCACGGCGTGCCCTGAAACGTTCCGACAATCCCGATGTGCTCTATGGCAGGGACTTTGAGGAGGAAGCCATGCCCATTGAGGAGATTATCGGGGAGATGGGGGAAGTGGTAATCCGCGGTCAGATTCTCAAGATGGATAAACGGGAAATCAAGAATGAGCGTACGATTCTTATTTATGATGTTACCGACTATACGGATACTATGACGATCAAGCTGTTTGTACATAATGATCAGGTGGAAGAAATAACGGGTGGTATGAAACCAGGGACTTTTATCAAGCTGAAAGGCATGACAACGATTGACAAGTTTGATCATGAACTGACCATCGGTTCTTTGGCGGGAGTCAAGAAAATACCGGATTTTACGACCTCTCGGGTAGACAGGAGTGTGCGAAAGCGTGTGGAACTGCACTGTCATACCAAGATGAGTGATATGGACGGGGTGTCCGAGGCGAAAGATATTGTGAAGCGGGCCTACAAGTGGGGCCATCCGGCAATTGCCATTACAGATCACGGAGTAGTGCAGTCTTTTCCGGATGCCAATCATGTATGGGAGGATCTTTGGAAGGCGGAGAAGAACCGGTGTAAGGAAGCAGGGGAACCGGAGCCGGATAAACAGAAGTTCTTTAAGGTAATCTATGGAGTGGAAGCCTATCTGGTGGACGATCTGCACGAAATAGCAGTCAATGATAAAGGCCAGGATTTCCGGGCAGACTTCGTGGTATTTGATATTGAGACCACGGGATTTTCTCCGGTGGAGAATCGGATTATTGAGATTGGCGCCGTGAAAGTAAACGGCGGAAAGATAGTGGAACGGTTTTCCAGTTTTGTGAATCCGGAGGTGCCGATTCCCTTTGAGATTGAGAAACTGACAGGTATTTCAGATGATATGGTGGTGGGAGCCCAGAAGATTGAAGCCGTACTGCCGCAGTTTCTTGCTTTTTGTGAAGGATGTATGCTGGTGGCGCATAATGCGTCCTTTGATATGAGTTTTATCATGGAAAATTGTGACAGACAGGGAATTGCTCATGACTTTACCTACATAGATACGGTGGGGATTGCCAGAGTCATGATGCCGGGCTTAAAGAAACATACCCTGGATTCTGTGGCCAAGGCACTTAATGTGTCTTTGGAAAACCATCATCGGGCGGTGGATGACGCGGAAGCTACGGCAGAGATTTTTGTAAAGCTGATTCCCATGATGGAGAAGGAGGGGATCAGCACCCTTGCGCAGATCAACAGGAAAGGGGAGGCCAATCCGGATATCATCAAAAAACTGCCCACTTATCATGCCATTATTCTGGCCAAAAACAATGTGGGGCGCATGAATCTTTATAAGCTTGTGTCGGATTCTCATCTGACTTATTTTGCCAGAAGACCGCGGATTCCCAAGCGGTTATTGAACCAGTACCGGGAAGGACTGATTCTGGGCAGTGCCTGTGAGGCCGGGGAACTGTACCGGGCGCTCTTAGAGCATAAACCGGATGCGGAGATTGCCAGACTGGTGAATTTCTATGACTATCTGGAGATTCAGCCCCTTGGCAATAATCAGTTTATGATAGAATCCGAGCGGACGCCGGAGATTCAGTCCATGGAAGATATCATGGAAATCAACCGTAAGATCGTCCGTCTGGGAGAGCAGTTTCATAAACCGGTGGCGGCCACCTGCGACGTACATTTCTTAAATCCGGAGGATGAGGTTTATCGTCGTATCATCATGGCGGGACAGGGATTCCCTGATGCGGATCACCAGGCGCCTTTATATTTGCGCACCACGGAGGAAATGCTGGAGGAGTTTGCTTATCTTGGCAGTGATAAAGCAGAGGAAGTGGTCATCACCAACACCAACCTGATTGCGGACATGATAGATACCATGTCTCCTGTGCGTCCCGACAAATGCCCGCCTGTCATTGAGGACAGTGACAGACAGCTTACGGAGATCTGCTATAACAGAGCTCATGAACTTTATGGAGAGACACTGCCGAAGATTGTGGAGGACAGGCTGCAGAAGGAATTGCACTCTATCATCTCCAATGGATTTGCAGTGATGTATATTATTGCCCAGAAACTGGTGTGGAAGTCGGTGGAGGACGGTTACCTAGTGGGTTCCAGAGGATCCGTGGGCAGTTCCTTTGTGGCCAATATGGCGGGGATTACGGAGGTAAATTCCCTGAGTCCTCATTATCTGTGTCCCAAATGCCACTATTATGACTTTGACTCCGACGAGGTGCGCTCATACAGCGGCGGTGCCGGATGTGATATGCCGGATAAAGATTGTCCGGTCTGCGGGACGCCTTTGCAGAAAGAAGGGTTTGATATTCCTTTTGAGACCTTTCTGGGGTTTAAGGGAGATAAGGAGCCGGATATTGATTTGAACTTTTCCGGCGAATATCAGAGTAAGGCGCATAAGTATACGGAAGTGATATTCGGTTACGGACAGACGTTCCGGGCAGGGACCATCGGTACTTTGGCGGATAAGACCGCCTATGGTTATGTAAAGAATTATTATGAGGAGCGGGGCAGGCATAAACGGGTCTGTGAAATCAATCGGATCGTTTCGGGGTGCACCGGTATCCGCAGGAGTACAGGACAGCATCCCGGCGGTATTGTGGTACTGCCGGTGGGAGAGGACATCAATTCCTTTACACCCGTACAGCATCCGGCCAATGATATGAGCACGGATATTGTGACCACCCATTTTGATTATCATTCCATTGATCATAACCTGCTGAAGCTGGATATTCTGGGGCATGATGATCCCACCATGATCCGTATGCTGCAGGATATGACGGGCATTGATCCGGTGAAGATTCCCCTGGATGACAAGCAGGTCATGAGCCTTTTTCAGAATACAGATGCCCTGGGAATCACGCCGGAGCAGATTGGCGGCTGTAAACTGGGATGTCTGGGGATTCCGGAATTCGGTACGGAGTTTGTCATCCAGATGGTCATTGACGCCAAACCCAAATGCTTTACGGATCTGGTGCGGATATCGGGACTTTCCCACGGCACGGATGTGTGGCTTGGCAACGCGCAGACCTTGATTGAGGAGGGAAAAGCCACGATTTCCACGGCCATCTGCTGCCGTGATGATATTATGATCTATCTGATTGGGCAGGGGGTGGAACCGTCCTTGTCCTTTACCATCATGGAGAGTGTGCGGAAAGGCAAAGGGTTGAAAGATGAGTGGATTGAGGCAATGAAAGCCCAGGGGGTGCCGGATTGGTATATTGGTTCCTGTAAGAAGATTAAATATATGTTCCCCAAGGCCCACGCGGCAGCCTATGTGATGATGGCCTGGCGTATCGCCTATTGCAAGGTGAACTATCCGTTGGCCTATTATGCGGCCTATTTCAGTATCCGTGCATCGGCTTTTTCTTATGAATTGATGTGTCAGGGGCAGGCCCATTTGGAGCAGGTCATGGCAGACTATAAGAGAAGAAACGATGAGCTGTCAAAGAAGGAACAGGATGCCTACAAGGACATGAAGATTGTGCAGGAGATGTATGCGAGAGGATTTGACTTTGTGCCCATAGATATTTTCAGTGCGCAGTCCAGGCTGTTCCAGATTGTGGACGGTAAGCTGATGCCTTCTTTAAACAGCATAGACGGTCTGGGAGAGCGGGTGGCGGATGCCATCGTGGAGGCGGTCAAAGACGGGCCCTTCCTCAGTAAGGATGATTTCAGGGAACGGACAAAGGCGCCTAAGTCAGTAATAGATTTGATGAGTGAACTGGGACTTTTAGGAAACCTGCCCGAGTCTAACCAGATCAGCTTGTTTGACTTTGTGAGTTGAGGTGTAAAAATTTTAATAACAATTTTAATAAAAATCTCAAAAACCTCTTGCATTATTGCGGGAAATATAATAGAATAAGCAAGTGTCAAACAGATGGCTTGTTGGTCAAGCGGTTAAGACGCCGCCCTCTCACGGCGGAAACAGGGGTTCGATTCCCCTACAAGCTGTTGACTGTTAAATAAATAACAGCCCAACCCGAAAGGATGCCGGAAACTGCTGAGGAAGTGGTTTGCGGTATTTTTTATGAAATAGTTATCTCGTAATCAGCACACACCCTAAAGGAAAAAGGATATGTATATTTCACAGACAGCGGCCCAGTCAATCGTAGAAGAGATCGGCCGGGAAATTCATGAGCATATTAACTTTATGGATCAGGAAGGATACATTGTGGCCAGCACGGATATGGCACGCCTGGGAACGCTTCACACAGGCGCGCGGCGTATCATTGAAGAGAAACTGCCGGAACTTTATATCACGGAGGAGATGGAAAATCCCACAACCAAGATGGGCATTAACCTTCCCATTACCATCAAGGGAGAGATTGTGGGCGTGGTAGGTATTACCGGGGAAAAGGAACGGGTGGCAGGATATGGAAATATTGTGCGCCGGATGACGGAAATTATGGTGGAGGATAGCCGCAGAAGGGATCACCGAAAATATGACAGGCGTGTCAAATATCGTTTTATGGAGGAATGGATTGCCAGGTCAGGAGCTTACTACGACAGGAGTTTTGTGGAACGAGGTGTCCAGATCGGTATTGATATCACAAGGCCGCGCAGAGCTATGGTCATTCATTTTGAGCATTATTCCAAGCTTTCTGCCACACAGGAAGGCCAGAGAAAACTGGAGGAGATGGAATCTGCCGTGCGTCATTATGTGGACAGAGAAGGGATTCTCTATCTGCGGGAGCCGCCTAAACAGATCTGTCTGACAGCGGCCTGCAATGATGAAGGCATCCGAAAGCTGGCGGAGAACATCAGGGATCTTTTGTGGGATAAGTACAAGGAGAAAGTCATGATTGGTATGGATTCTGTGGATGGAGGAAGTATCCATATCAGTCAGTTGTGTAAAGAGGCGGAACGTGCCGCGGAAGCCGGAAGACCAGGAGAAGTTGTTTTTTATAAAGATTTGTATGTGGAGCTTTTTTTGCGGGATATTTCGGATGAGGTCAGGGCGGAATATCTGGGTAAGTTGTTTCCCGGGGTGGGAGAAGAGGAACTGGACGCTTTTATGAAGCTGATTGATGTGTTTTTCGCGGAGGACGGTTCCCTGGCCAGAATGGCAGATAAACTGTATATGCACAAGAATACCATTCAATATAAGTTAAAGAAGATGGAAACCCTCAATGGACGGGATATCAGGACGCCGGGCGGGGCGGCAGTATATTATATGGCGCTGCGCTTCTATCAAAATGCAGGGAATGACATGCAGTCTTTGCTTCGGAATTTATGATGAAAAACGTGAATGTTCTGTAAAACAAAAATTTGCAAAAACATATGTTTTGTGTAACATATACAAACCAAAAAAGATATAGTATTTTAAAAGAAGATTACAAAATAATCTTCTTTTTTTAAATTTTATTGGTGAAATTATACAACTAGTTGATTGCGTTATATCTGATGAAAGCGAGGCAGTATGAGATTACGGGAAGAAGCAGATCAGATCATCAGGAAGTCTATTCAGGCGGTGCTGCCGGATGAAGCAGTGGCGAAAGCACTGAAAGGAAAAAATTTTAGTCAGGGGAAGATTTATATGGTGGCTGTCGGCAAAGCGGGCTGGCAGATGGGAAAAGCAGCGGCGGATATCCTGCAGGACAGACTGGAAGCCGGCGTGGTAGTGACAAAGTATGATCATGTGAAAGGAGAAATTCCCAAAACGCAGTGTTTTGAAGCCGGTCATCCGGTGCCGGACGAGAATTCTTATCTGGCAACACAGGCGGCGCTTGATCTGGTAGCCCGGGCAGGCAGTGAGGATGTGGTGGTCTTTCTTATCTCTGGCGGCGGTTCCGCGCTGTTTGAGAAGCCGCTGGTGTCTGGGGAAGAATTGAAAGATATTACCACACAGCTTCTTGCCTGTGGGGCGGATATCGTGGAAATGAATACAATCCGCAAACGGCTTTCGGCGGTGAAAGGCGGCAGGTTTGCGCTTGCCTGTGAGCCGGCCAGGGTATTTAGTATTGTGCTCAGTGATATTTGGGGGGATCCTCTGGATATGATCGCTTCCGGCCCTGCTTATCCGGATTCTTCTACCTGTGAGGAAGCGCTTTCGATTGCGGAGAAATACAAGCTGAAACTTTCCGATGAGGCATGGAAACTTCTTGGCAAGGAGACACCGGAAGAATTATATAATGTAGAGACACAGATTACGGGCAGTGTGTCCGATTTGTGCCGGGCGGCGGCGGCAGCCTGTGAAGAACTTGGATATGAGCCGCATGTGCTGACGGATCAGTTGAATTGTGAGGCCAGGGAGGCGGGCAGGTTCCTGGCGGCGATTGCCAGAACCCACCAGAATACGGATAAGAGTCTGGCTTTTCTGGCGGGAGGGGAGACGATAGTGCACCTGACCGGCAAAGGGAAAGGCGGACGAAATCAGGAACTTGCATTGGCGGCGGCGGAAGGGATTGCCGGTCTTAGGGATACGGCGGTGTTCAGTGTGGGAAGCGACGGCACGGACGGACCCACTGATGCGGCAGGCGGTTACAGCGATGATACCACGAGGGATAAACTTCTGGCAGAGGGGCTCTCTATCTATGACGTATTACAGGATAATGATGCCTATCATGCACTTTCTAAGACAGACGGATTGATCGTTACAGGTGCCACAGGGACCAATGTGAATGATGTGGCGGTACTGTTGATCAAACGCTGAGAAAGCTTTGCGAGGCTATTCTATTGCGATGGGGCACAAGCGGTAACGGGATAGGAATGGAGGTTAAGAGGATGATTCTGCGCACTTTATTGGAAAACCAGCTTTCACAGAATAGGGCGCTTCAGGCGGAGCATGGACTATCTTTTCTGGTGGAGGTGGAGAATAAGAAAATTCTTTTTGACTGCAGTGCAGGCAAGGCGGCACGCCAAAATGCCAAAAAGATGAACGTTTCCCTGGAGGATGTAGATTATGTGGTACTTAGCCACAGCCACTATGACCATGCGGGCGGCTATCCGGATATGGTTTCTCACGGGGTGCGTGCGCCGTTGATTACGGGACCGTATTTTTTTGAAGAAAAGTATGCTCTTGATGGCAGTAAGTATGTATATCTGGGATGCGGATTCGGTCAGGATTTTCTGGAGAAGAAGAAAATCGAGCATCGGGTCTGTGAGAAGAGTATCACTCTTTTTCCGGGGTGTCATGTGGTGGGCGGATTTGAACGCAGCTATGATTTTGAGAAAGCGCCCGCAAGATTTGTGCGGCAGACGTCCGCGGGAATGATCGAGGATGATTTTCCGGATGAGGTCTGTCTGGTTGTGGAGACGCAAAAAGGGCTGGCAGTTATTGTGGGATGCAGCCATCCGGGCATCTTAAATATGGTGCAGACGGTAAAGAAACGTTTTGACGCACCCGTTTATGCGGTCTTTGGCGGTTCTCATCTGGTGGAGGCGGACGAAGAACGTCTGTCGGCAACCATGGAGATTCTGCGGGATATGGGTATCGGCATTGCCGGGTTCAACCATTGTACCGGTGATGCGGCGCAAAAACGCATGGGAGAGAATGAGGATGGTACAAGGTATTCTCATTTGAAATCGGGGGATTGCATTTTTCTTTCCTGAAAAAAATCGAGCGTAGATCGATTTTTTATAAATGATATGTCTTATGGGGCATAAGTTATCAAAGGAGGGTAAAAGTATGTCAGCTCTATTCATGTTTGCGGTTATCATACTGGCAGTGGTTGCCATGGTAATTGCAATCTCAAAGTTCAAACAGCATCCGTTTCTCGTGCTGGTAGTGGTTGCCGTGGTGGTTGGTCTTGTCTGCGGT
Organism: Lachnospiraceae bacterium UBA7086; assembly: GCA_002492525.1. Taxonomy (GTDB): domain Bacteria; phylum Bacillota; class Clostridia; order Lachnospirales; family Lachnospiraceae; genus UBA3282. Next base: position 73,441 of record DKZA01000042.1, read on the forward strand.
ATTCCCACGGAGGATGTGATTTCGACGGTCAAGAGTGGTTTCGGTAACATTCTGGCCAGTATCGGTATCGTAATCCTGGCAGGGACAATTATCGGTACCATTCTGGAGAAGACAGGCGCTGCGCTTACGATGGCGAACAGTATTCTCAAAGTGGTAGGTAAGAAAAACAGTGTGCTTACCATGGGAATTACCGGTTATGTAACAGGTATTCCGGTATTTTGTGATTCCGGGTTCGTTATCTTAAGCCCTATTTCGAGAGCACTTGCAAGCCAGAGTAATGTGTCATTGGCCGTTATGGCTACGGCGCTTTCCGGCGGTCTGTATGCAACGCACTGTCTGGTTCCACCTACGCCTGGCCCGATTGCCATGGCAGGTACTCTGGAAGCGGATCTGGGGCTTACCATTCTGGTAGGTCTTCTGATTTCCATTCCGGTTACGCTGGTAGCGATTGTTTACGCCAAGAAAGTGGCAGGTAAGATTGATATTCCGGCGAATCCGGAGTATACAGTGGAAGAACTGGTAGAAAAATACGGCAAACTGCCTGGTACGTTACACAGTTTCTCTCCGATTCTTCTGCCGATCATTCTGATCGCGTTGAAGTCTGTGGGTGATTTTCCCAGTGCACCTTTTGGAGAGGGTGTGTTTAAGATGATCGTTTCCTTCATAGGTAATCCGGTTATCGCGTTGATCCTGGGTGTGTTCTTAGCCATGACCTTGATTCCGAAAGAAGAAAAGCATAATACTTTAAAATGGATTACAGAGGGGGTTACCAATTCTGCGGGAATTCTGGCGATCACCGGTGCGGGCGGTTCCTTCGGGGCTATCTTACAGCAGCTGCCAATTGCGGATACCCTCAGCGGCTCCATGATGGGTCTTGGTATCGGTATCGTGCTTCCTTTCGTAATCGCAGCGCTGTTGAAGACTGCCATGGGTGCATCTACGGTGGCTATGATTACCACATCGGCGATGATCGCACCGATGATGGATGCATTGGGATTTACCAGTCCTATTGCGAGAGTTCTGGTTATCATGGTAATCGGTGCAGGTTCCATGACCGTATCCCATGCGAACGATTCTTACTTCTGGGTGGTATCCCAGTTCTCGGATATGGATACCAAGACGGCTTATAAGTGTCAGACCGGCGTGACGGCAGTGATGGGTGTGACAACGCTGGTCATTGTCTTCCTGTTATCCTTATTCCTGGTATGATTGTTTTAGAGATGGAAAAATAAAATAGTAAAACCCCGGAAAGGAAATCTCTTTTCCGGGGATTTTTATGTTATGGGAAATTTACTTTTTCGGACTTGCCGGAGTGGAATCCGGCAGCATCGCCGTAATCAGGTAAAAGGGCAGAGAAAATACCATGAAATAGACGTAACGGAACTCTGTAGCCACGGGTGTTGCAATCAGAACGGTAAAAAGCAATGCCATACTGGGCAGATAACAGGTCAGTTTATGATATTCTCTGCGGATGATTACGCTGCCGATGCTAAAGAGCATGATCCAACAGGCTACACCCATACTCCAGAGGGTGCCGTAGATGGGTACCATGCCGCCCATTTTAATGGCGATTTCTTTGCCCTTGATGACCAGGGGACCGCCGATCAGAGGCGTATGGGAGACACCGTATTTGGTGGCGCTGACGCCCTCGGCTTCCGCCACCAGATAGAAAGAGTCGGGATACCAGTAGCCATAGGTCTGTTTGACATAGGCAGTAAGGTAATCCCCCGGGTAACGCAGGCCCAGCTCTATCCAGAGTTTTAAGAAGTCTTTCTTGTGAGCTGCCAGATAATCCTGATTCCCGGCCCGCACCAGCTCTTTGATATTATCGGCGAAGGTGGGATTGTACAGATCTTTGATATAGGTGAGGTCCACCACGTTTTCTATCAGGGCAAGTTGTTCTTCTGTCAGTTCCCGGTCGTTACAGATTACGGCTGTAATCTGCTGCATGGGAATACAGACAGATTCGATAAAGTCCGGCTGCTCCACGTTACAGGCGTTCATTACCGGATATTTTACGATAAGGGCGGCGCAGAGGATGCTGAGAAGTGCCGGATAGATTATCTTTGCACGTCTGCGGTAGACATATAACAGAAAAGGCAGGGCAAAGAGAAAGGCATACCAACCGTTGGAACGGAACAGACAGATCATGATTCCCGACAGAATAAAAACAGCCATCTCCTGCAATCGTACTTTTTCCATATAAGTCAGGCGAAGGATGGTGCAGCCAAAGAACAATACCGCCGCTGCAAAAGGGATATCTTTCCAGATCGTGACGGAAAAGACTGCGTGGTAAGGAATGAGCGCATAGAAAGCCGTGATGAAAAGCAGTACAAAAGGGCGTATTCTACGGAGACGCAGCGTATTTAGAAAATAGGCGATACTGCCGGCAAGCAGACACATTTGGAACAGAGTATAGCAGGATACGGCCACTACCATGTTACCGGTCAGCGCATAACCCATATGGTACAAGAGACCAAACAGCATGGTGTGTGTCCAGGGATGATGGTTGCTGTAAGGGGCCTGTCCCAGTACCTGGGCAAACTGATTGATACTGTCCGGTGTCATAATGCCCGGATACTGATAGAGATAGTAGGGCAGCCAGCAAAGCAGGCAGATGGCAAAAGAGCACAGGGCGGTATGGTTCCTGTAGAAATTGACAAGCGCTGTAATGCAGACAGAGAGTCTGGGAAAGCGGCCCGTGTAGCTATAAGGCGTATTCTGCCAGTCAGTAAGCAGGATTTTATACAGGTTCATTTTGTTGCAGGTATAAGAGAACAGAAACTTTAACAGATAATAAAACAAGGTTACAAATCCGATAAATACCACGGTAAGGATAATGAAACGGTATAGTCTGCTCGTGAGAAGTTCTATGTAATAAGGGTAATCCACCAACATATATAATAATGTAAAAACAACAGAAGTGACTAATGCGACATGGTCAGTAACTCTGTCTGCATGCAGGATGGAAATATCCAGGGCACCGTTTTCAATCAATTCTCCGCGGAGCCAGAAAAGCTGCCTGCCGTCTAAGCGGTTGCTCACGTGACGGTAAAAGAAAAACACCAAAAGAAAAAAGACCAGCGTGAGGATGTTGCCAGGCTCCATGCGGGCGGCCTTCATCAGGGCCCAGGTAGTCAGAAAACTCTGGAACAGCTGTAATAATAATGTTAATTTTGCTTTCTTATGCATAATGCCCCCTGCATCGTTGTAAACCGCGGTTGATCAGCAGCCGTTTTACTGTATTTGGCTGATGACAGGCTGTCGTTTGATGATTGCGACAGGCCGGATGATTATAGAGTAATAGATATTGCGGCGTCTGTCAATTATGCTTCGCAAAAGTGCTTGCAATAGGGAAAAATTGGTGCTATAATAGCAAAAGCATTAAGAATATTTACTGAGATAAAGAGTGGACTTGCGAGTCCACTCTTTTCGAGTCCGAAAGGTAGTTTAAAGGAGTAAAGGCATGTCGAAAAGAGAGAGCTATGAAGAGCGGACGGAGAAGATACTTCATCCTATCGTGGAGAAATTTGCTGTGGAAATCTACGATGTAGAGTATGTGAAGGAGGGGAGAGATTATTATCTGCGGGTTTATATTGATAAGCCGGAGGGCGTCAATATCCTGGATTGTGAGAATGTGAGCCGTGAGTTGTCCGATGTGCTGGACAGAGAGGATTTTATTCCCGACGCTTATATTCTGGAAGTCAGCAGTCCCGGTCTTGGCAGGGCATTAAAGAAAGACAGACATCTTGAGAAGAGTCTGGGAGAGATGGTGGAGATCAAGACCTACAAGCCGATTGACAAGCAGAAAGAATTTGCAGGGATTTTAAAGGCATATGACGATGCGCAGATTACGATTGAGGAAGAGGGCAGCCTGCGCGTTTTTGAGAGGGCGGACATCGCCTTGATAAAACTGGCACTTAATCTGTAACAGTATTATAAATCTGGTGAACATAGGAGGATAATGGAAAATGAATAAGGAATTGATGGAAGCGTTGGATATCCTGGAGAGAGAGAAGGAGATCAGCAAGGAAACTCTCTTTGAGGCAATCGAAAATTCATTGATTACAGCTTGTAAGAATCACTTCGGTAAGGCGGATAATGTGAAGGTGGAGATTGACAGGGATACCTGCGATTTCTATTGCTATGCGGAAAAGGAAGTCGTAGAGGAAGTGGAGGATAAGGTACTGCAGATTTCTCTGCCGGAGGCACAGGAAATTTCTGCGGATGCCAAAATCGGAGACCTGATCCGTGTGGAGATTAAGTCCAAAGAGTTTGGGCGTATTGCCACGCAGAACGCTAAGAGCGTGATCTTGCAGAAGATTCGGGAAGAAGAAAGAAGCGTTATTTATAATCAGTATTTTGAGAAGGAAAAAGATGTGGTCACCGGCATTGTACAGCGCTATGTGGGGAGGAATATTTCCATTAATCTGGGCAAGGCGGATGCAATCTTAAATGAGAATGAACAAGTACGGGGAGAAAATTTTAGACCGACCGAGAGAATCAAGGTGTACATCCTGGAGGTGAAGAATACACCCAAAGGACCGAGAATCCTTGTGAGCCGTACCCATCCGGAACTGGTCAAGAGACTGTTTGAGTCGGAAGTGACGGAGATTAAGGACGGTACGGTGGAGATTATGAGCATTGCCAGGGAGGCAGGAAGCAGAACCAAGATTGCCGTGCGCTCCAACAATCCTAACGTGGATGCTGTGGGAGCCTGTGTGGGTATCAACGGTGCCAGGGTGAATTCCATTGTGGATGAACTTCGTGGAGAAAAGATCGATATTGTAAATTGGGATGAGAATCCGGGCAATCTGATTCAGAACGCGCTTTCTCCGGCCAAGATTGTGGCAGTGTTCGCTGATCCTGACGAGAAAACAGCCAAAGTTGTGGTACCGGACTATCAGCTGTCCTTAGCCATTGGCAAGGAAGGGCAGAACGCAAGACTGGCGGCAAGGCTTACCGGATACAAGATTGATATCAAGAGTGAGACACAGGCCAAAGATGCACCTGGTTTCCGGTATGAAGATTATCTTTATGACGATGAGGAAGAGTATGCCGAGGAGTCCTATGAGGGTGAGGAGTATACCGAAGAATATGAAGAAGGGTATGCTGAGGAGAACTACGAGGACGCCGGGGAGTATGCAGAAGATGAGGCGCCGGCAGAAGAGTAGACAGCCGGTATCTTACGGGACAGAGAGGACGATGACATGGCAAAGAAGATAACCCTGCGCCAGTGTGTTGGCTGCGGGGAGATGAAAGATAAGAAAGAAATGATGCGTGTTCTAAGGACCGCAGAAGGGCCGATCGTCCTGGATATGACCGGCAGAAAGAATGGCAGGGGCGCTTATCTGTGTAAAGATAGAGAATGTCTTGCAAAGGCCAGAAAGAAAAAGGGGCTGGAGCGTTCTTTCAAGATGAGCATACCCGATGAAATATACGAGAATCTGGAGAAGGAGTTTGAGGAGGGCGAGCATGAATCATATGCCGGAAAAGGATAAAGTATTGTCCATGCTGGGGCTTGCCGTCCGCTCCCGAAATGTTGTCAGTGGCGGATTTGCAACAGAGCAGGCAGTGAAAGGCGGTAAAGCATGTCTGGTCATCATAGCGGAGGATGCTTCGGGGAATACCAGAAAGAAGTATAGCAACATGTGTAAATTTTATGAGGTGCCCTATGCTTATCACGGTACCAAGGGGGTGCTGGGACATTCCATGGGCAGGGAAGAGAGATCGGTTCTCGCTGTGACAGACAGGGGATTTGCAGATTCAATACGAAAGCATTTAGTAGATTCGGAATAGTTGGAGGTAGTAAGTATGGCGAAAATGAAAGTACATGAGCTGGCAAAAGAGCTGGATAAAAAGAGCAAAGAGCTGATTGACTTTTTGCAGGCTAAAGGATATGAAGTGAAGGTGGCACAAAGTTCTATTGAAGATGAGGCGATCGATCTTGCGCGCAGATATTTTGGAAGTGCCGCGGCAGAAGATATCAAAGAACAAAAGGCAGAACCAAAGCCCCAGGAGGAGGCAAAGCCTGTAGAGCCTAAGGTACAGGAGCCGGTAAAAGCGGAGAATCCCAAGGCACAGGAACCGACAGGGAAGCCGAAACAGGAGCCAAAACAGGAACAGAGACAGGAACAGATAAAGGCAGAACAGCCCAAGAAGAAAAAGATTATCTTTGTGAGCAATCCGCACAATTCCAAGATGTCGGGACAGCGTCCCACCCAGGGAGCAGGCGGAAACGGAGGCGCAAACCGCGGCAATGTCAATAATGTTAATAACAGGCAGCAAAGCAATGGCGGCCGGCCGGTTCAAGCGCAGAATACGCCTCACAAGATTGTCAGACCCACACAGAAACCCATTCCTGTGACAGCAGAGCCTTATGATGTGCGGCAGCGTCAGCAGCAGGAACGCAGAATGGAGCAGCGTCAGCAGGAAAAACGAGAGCAGAGGGAACAGAGGGAACAGAGGGAACAGAATAAAAATGCGGCAGCACCCGTACAGGGCGGCAGACCTGCACCGGCACAGAGCGGCAGACCGATGCCCGGGCAGGGTAACAGACCGGCACCTGGGCAGGGCAATAGACCGGCAACCGGACAGGGACAGGAGAGAACGGGAAATGCAGGAGAAAATCGCAGACCTGAAGGTCAGAATAGACCGGCTTATAGCGGCAGTCAAGGCGATCGCAGCCGCAGCGGCGGCGGTTTCGGCGCTAACCGCGGTAATGCAGGTGGTGAGCGCCCTCAGAGAGGAAACGGAGGGCAGGACAATAGATTTCGGAAAGGTAACGGTCCGAAGGACTTTGTGCCCGAGGCGCCTGTCAAGGACGTTGAGAAGCACAGAGATGAAGAGAAGCGCAGAACGAATCAGGACAGAGATAAGCGCTCGAAGAAAGATCTGATTTACGAAGAGGATGACACTGCGATCAAGAACCGCAACAAGGCCGGCAGATTCATCAAACCGGAAAAGAAGGTGGAGGAAAAGGTAGAAGAGCAGATCAAGGTCATCACGATTCCGGAATCTTTGACCATCAAAGATCTGGCAGACAAGATGAAGATTCAGCCGTCTGCGATTATTAAGAAGCTTTTCCTGCAGGGACAGATCGTGACCTTAAACTCGGAAATCAGTTTTGAGGATGCGGAGAATATTGCAATCGAGTACGAGATCATCTGCGAAAAGGAAGTGAAAGTAGATGTGATCGAAGAGCTTTTGAAAGAAGAAGAGGAGGATGCAGCCACCATGGTGGCACGTCCGCCGGTCATCTGTGTCATGGGGCACGTAGACCATGGTAAAACTTCTCTTCTGGATGCTATCCGTAAGACCAATGTGACGGATAAAGAGGCAGGCGGTATCACACAGGCCATCGGTGCTTATACGGTAAGTGTCAAAGGACAGAGCATCACCTTCTTAGACACGCCCGGTCATGAAGCCTTTACGGCTATGCGTATGCGCGGGGCAAATTCTACGGATATTGCGGTCCTGGTGGTGGCGGCAGATGACGGTGTTATGCCGCAGACCGTGGAAGCAATCAATCATGCGAAAGCGGCGGGCATTGAAATTATCGTAGCGGTAAATAAGATTGATAAGCCAAATGCCAATATTGATCGTGTGAAGCAGGAAATGACAGAGTATGAACTGATTCCGGTAGATTGGGGCGGATCCACAGAATTTGTACCCGTATCCGCGAAATCGGGAGAGGGTATCGAAAACCTGCTGGAGACAATTCTGCTTACGGCTGAGATTATGGAATTGAAAGCGAACCCTGACAGAAATGCCAGGGGACTGGTTATCGAGGCGGAACTTGACAAGGGCAGGGGGCCTGTGGCAACGGTGCTGGTACAGAAGGGTACGCTTCATGTGGGAGATTTTATTTCTGCGGGGGCAAGCCATGGCAAAGTGAGAGCCATGATCGACGACAAGGGCAGAAGAGTGAAAGAGGCGAAGCCATCCACGCCGGTAGAGATTTTAGGGCTGTCTGATGTACCAAGTGCAGGGGAAGTGTTCATCGTTCATGAAAATGATAAGAGCGCGAAATCTTATGCGGAGACCTATATGGCGCAGCATAAAGAAGAAATGCTTGCAGATACTAAGACCAGAATGTCTCTGGACGATCTGTTTAATCAGATTCAGGAGGGTAATCTGAAAGAATTGAACCTGATCGTCAAAGCAGACGTACAAGGCAGTGTGGAGGCAGTGAAACAGAGTCTGATGAAATTATCCAACGAGGAAGTGGTGGTGAAGTGTATCCACGGCGGTGTGGGCGCCATCAATGAGTCCGACGTTTCCCTGGCATCTGCATCTTCAGCCATCATCATAGGCTTCAATGTAAGACCGGATGCTACCGCTAAGACTGTGGCGGAGCGCGAGGGCGTGGATGTGAGACTCTACAAGGTCATCTATCAGGCAATAGAGGACATTGAAGCGGCCATGAAGGGTATGTTGGATCCGATCTATGAGGAAAAGGTGATCGGGCATGCCGAGGTGCGTCAGATCTTTAAAGCTTCCGCTATCGGTAATATTGCCGGCTCCTATGTGTTGGACGGCGAGTTCCAGAGAGGCTGCAAGATTCGTATCCGCAGAGGCGACGAGCAGATTTACGAAGGCAGTCTTGCGTCCCTAAAGAGATTTAAGGATGATGTTAAGGAAGTCAAGGCCGGGTTTGAGTGTGGTCTTGTGTTTGACGGTTTTGACAAGATGCAGGAGCTGGATGTGGTAGAAGCTTATATTATGGTGGAAGTGCCAAGATAACAGCGGGAGGAAATAGATTGTTTATAGAAAGAAAGGGCTGGGATCATGCGTAAGAACAGTGTAAAAAATACCCGGATCAACGGGGAAGTACAGCGTGAATTGGCACAGATCATCAGGGGAGGCATCAAGGATCCCAGGATTGCGCCGATGACTTCCGTGGTGGCTGTGGAAGTGGCGCCGGATTTAAAGACCTGTAAGGCGTGGATCAGCGTTCTGGGAGATGAGAAAGCCCAGGCAGATACGCTTGCAGGGCTTAAGAGTGCAGAAGGATTTATCAGAAGCAGACTGGCTAAGACCATCAATCTGCGCAATACGCCCCAGATTACCTTTATTATGGATCAGTCCATCGCCTATGGTGTCAATATGTCAAAACGGATTGAGGAAGTGGTGGCCACAGACAGAAAAATATCGGAGGCGGATGAGGAAAATGGCAATGAAGATAATCGATGAAGTAAAAGAGGCAAAGACAATAGCGATTGGTGGTCATGTGAGACCTGACGGAGACTGTGTATGTTCTGTTATGGCTTTGTACCGTTATCTGCAAAAGGAACTGCCCAAGGCGCAGATAGATGTTTATCTGGAGAAGCCGGCAGAGGTCTTTTCCTGTATGGAGGGAATAGAAGACATTTGTTCCGATTTTGGGACAAATCAGGTCTATGATGTTTTCTTTGCGCTGGATTGTAATGATGAGCGTCTGGGCAATGCCCTGCCGATTTATAAAAGGGCAGGCAGGAGAATCAACATAGACCATCATATCAGCAATACCGGGTGCGGGGATCTGAACATTATTGAGCCCCAGAGAAGTTCTACGGCGGAACTGCTCTATGATCTGATGGACCCGCAAAAAGTGGATGAGGAGATTGCGAAGGCAGTCTATATCGGTATTGCCCATGATACGGGGGTATTCCGGTATTCCAATACTTCGCCCCATACACTGGAGACTGCGGCGAAGCTGCTTACTTTTGGATTTGATTTTTCAGCGCTGATCGAGAAGACCTTTTTTGAGAAGACCTATGTGCAGACACAGATTATGGGCAGGGCGGTATTGGAGAGCATCCGCTTTATGAATGACCGTTGTATCGTCAGTATGGTAAGCCGCCGCATGATGGATTTTTATCAGGTGGATACCAAGGATCTTGACGGCATCGTAAATCAGCTTCAGGTGGTGAGCGGGGTGGACTGTGCCATCTTTATGTACGAGATCGGTACTCTGGAATATAAGGTAAGTATGCGTTCCAACGGCAAGGTCAATGTGGCGGATGTAGCTGTCAAGTTTGGCGGCGGCGGTCATGTGCGGGCTGCGGGCTGTACGATGAACGGTACATACCATGATAATATTAATAATCTGTCCAAAGAAATTGCCGGACAGCTTCAGAAAGAATCACAAAAGGAACAGGCATAGGAGATGGCAGGTACTTTTGTATATAACGGAATCATCAATGTATATAAAGAAGCTGGCTTTACGTCGCATGATGTAGTGGCCAGGCTCCGGGGAATCTGTAAACAGAAAAAAATCGGGCATACAGGAACACTCGATCCGGATGCGGTCGGCGTGCTTCCTGTATGTTTCGGTTCGGGAACCAAGCTGTGTGATATGCTGACGGATTGGGATAAGGAATATATTGCGGTCCTTAAGCTGGGCATCACCACGGATACGCAGGATTTGTCAGGCAGGGTGCTTTCTGAGGCGGATCCAAAACAGATCAAGGCGCTCACAGAAGAGACTGTGGAACAAGCGGCTATGGGATTCAAGGGAGAATATGGGCAGATACCGCCCATGTATTCTGCATTAAAAGTTAATGGCAAAAAGCTTTATGAACTGGCCAGGGCCGGCAAAGAAGTGGAACGACAGCCAAGACTTGTGCAGATCAAAGAGATAGAGATTCTTAAGATGACGCTTCCTGAAGTGACATTTCGGGTGGTGTGTTCCAAAGGAACTTATATCAGAACTCTGTGTCATGATATTGGGGCTGTTCTTGGCTGCGGCGGCGCCATGCAGTCGCTTGTCAGAAGCCGGGTGGGAGTCTTTGGGATTGAAGAGGCCCTGACCCTTCATCGGATAGAGGTTCTGCGGGATGAGGGAAAGCTGTTAGATGCTATGATCGCACCGGATGCGGTATTTGATCATTGTAAAGCTTTCACGGTGACGCCGGAGGGACAGAGAATGGCAGAAAACGGCAATCGGCTGGATAGCGGTCTTTTGACAGATAAGACGCCGCTTTGTGATCAGGAACAGGTAAGAATCTATGACGAGACAGGAAGATTTTATGGTATTTACCGGTATCAGGAAGAAGTACGGGATTTTAAACCCGTGAAGATGTTTCTATAGATATGAGTTGCCAAATTATCTAAAGATGTGAGGAGAATACAGGCGGGATGACAGAATGTTGATTATAGAAAATACCACAGAGTTTGCTTTGCAGACAAGAAGCGCCGTGGCTGTGGGAAAATTTGACGGAATTCATTTAGGACACCGAAAACTGCTTCATAAGATTCTGGAGCAGAAGAAGGAGGGACTTACCTCTGTCGTGTTCACTTTTGATACGTCGGCAGCCGCCTTTTTCGGCGGGGAGGATAAAGAATTATCTACCAAAGAAGAAAAGAGGACGGTTTTTGGACAGATGGGAGTCGATGTGCTGATTGAGTTCCCGCTCAATCAAAAGACCGCGGCTACAGAGCCGGAGGTTTTCGTAAAACAATATCTGGCCAAACAGATGAAGACAGCCTATCTGTGTGCCGGACCGGATATTTCCTTTGGCAGGAAGGGAGCAGGGGATAAAGAACTTCTGGCCCGCTATGCGAAAGAATGTGGTTACCGGCTGGAATTAATTGAGAAGGTCCGGGTGGACGGCGGGGAAGTCAGTTCTACCAGAGTACGGTGTGCGGTCCGGGCGGGAGAGATGGAGGCCGTCTGTCGTATGCTGGGAACGCCATACAGTGTGAGCGGGCGGGTAGAACACGGTAGACGTTTGGGGCGTACCCTGGGGATGCCTACGGCAAATCTGCTTCCGGAATCCGATAAGCTTCTGCCGCCGAACGGAGTTTATTATTCCAGTGTGCTTTTGCACGGCGTCTCTTATCGGGGAATCTCCAACATCGGTTGTAAGCCTACGGTTTCCCAGGAGAATATTATGGGGGTGGAGACGTATCTGTATGATTTTGACGAGTCCATTTACGGCAGTCAGATTACCGTACAGCTTCATGCCTTTCGCAGACCGGAGAAAAAGTTTGAGAATGTGGAGGCACTGCGGGCGCAGTTAGCACTTGATATTGCTGCGGGAAGAGTGTTTGCAGTGTGACGATAAGTGTCAATCGCGGTCGGTTTTTTTGTCATAAGGGGTTGTAAGTGTGTTTTTTTTTCGATACAATGAAATCGACGGCACGGAATTAAGGAACAAAGGAAGGAAATTTAAGTCGAGATGAATCCAGCGATTATTCTTTCCATGACAGGCGGCCTGGGGCTGTTCCTGTATGGCATGCGTATCATGAGTGATAGTATAGAAAAGGTTGCCGGTGCAAAATTGAGAGGAATTTTAGAGCGGCTGACGACTAACCGCTTTATGGGAATCTTAGTAGGTGTGTTTTTTACGGCAGTCATTCAGTCCTCATCGGCGTGTACAGTCATGGTAGTCAGTTTTGTAAACTCCGGACTGATGAATCTGACACAGGCGGCAGGTGTGATTTTTGGAGCGAATATCGGTACCACGGTGACTGCACTTTTGGTTTCCCTGAAACTGGAGAAGGCGGCACCTGTGTTCCTTCTGACAGGGGTGCTGATTATCATGTTCTCCAAGAAACAGAAACTGACCCATTGGGGAGAGGTTATTATCGGTTTCGGCGTTCTTTTTATGGGGCTCAGCACGATGTCGGGCGCCATGTCCGGCATGAAGGATTCCCCTGCGGTCTTACATATGTTTGCCTCTTTGCAGACACCGATTCTGGCGGTCCTTCTGGGAACTGTCCTGACTGCCGTTATCCAGAGCTCGTCGGTGACGGTCAGTATTATGGTGTTACTTGCCAATCAGGGACTGATGGGGATGGATATCTGTATGTTTATTATTCTGGGATGTAATATCGGTGCCTGTACCTCGGCTCTTCTGGCTTCTTTAAATGGTAAGAAGGATGCCAAGCGGGCAGCGTCAATCCATCTGATTTTCAATGTGATCGGTACCATCATCGTATACATTATCTTTAAATTTGCAGTCAGTCAGGTGGTATCCGGGCTTACGGTGCTTGCAGGCAATGATCCGGGCCGGGTGGTGGCTTATGCGCATATTTTCATTAAAGTATTCCAGGTTATCATCATGATGCCATTTATCAAAGGCATTGTAAAATTGACTTATTTGCTGATACCCGGTGATGATAAGAAAGTGGGCTATCGGGACAGCTATCAGCTCAAATATATCGGCGAGAAGGTGGTCTTAAATCCGGCAACGGCCGTGGTAGAAGTTATCAAAGAACTGGACCGTATGGCATCTTTAGCGGATGAGAATCTGAATCGTGCCATGAATACGCTGATGACTCTGGATGAAGAAGAAATCGAAGAGGTCTATGAGGTGGAGAAGAATATAGACTTCCTAAGCCATGCAATCACCAATTATCTGGTGAAAATCAATCAGACAACACTGCCCATCGAGGACTTGAAAGGAATCGGCGCACTTTTTCATGTGGTTAATGATATTGAGAGAATCGGTGATCATGCGGAGAACATTGCGGATGCGGCTAAACACAGGATAGAGACCGGTGTAGAGTTTTCCAAGGCAGCACAGAAAGAGATGGGGGAGATGATAGATATGGTGAATACCATCCTGCACTTCTCTATTGAAATGTTCGTTAAGAGCACCGAGGAGCATATGGAGGATATCAGGCATTTGGAGGAAGCTATCGACGAAAAGGAAAAAGAGCTGCAGCAAAAGCATATTGAAAGGCTCTCCAACAACGAATGTTCTCCCGAGGCGGGGGCCCTCTTCTCAGAAGTGGTATCCGGCCTGGAGCGGGTGGCGGATCATGCAACTAATATAGCATTTGCAAATACATATTATGAGACGATCATGTGATAGCGGGAGAAGTTTATAGGAAAAATAAGAATAGATAGTGAGGGATGTCGAAAGGCTTGCGGGCTGGTTGGCATCCCTTTTATTATGCTCATTTAGGGATTGACAAAGGTTGGAAGAGGCGTTATAATAAACCTCGCAATTGTTACAAAATTATTACGAATGTTACAAATATAATGAGAGGATATTTTTCTATGAAGAGACGGGAAATTTCTTTGATTCTGGCAGGATTTTTACTTTTTCTGATTCCGTTACAGATTCAGACAACGGTGGCTTTGCCCGATTTATTGCCGGTTAATCAGATGAATATTAACAGAAATATTACAGGAAATATTCAGACTGTTACAAATATGGATGTGGCGCAGGCGCAGACAGCTTCTTTGATCAGTAATCCGGCAGAGGAAGAATTTGTGGGCGATATTCAGGAAGCCTTGGGAGAATCCGTCGGTTCTGCCAGTATTTTTACTGCGGATGAAACTGTGGAGGATTATAAATTGGCATATGAACGGGCCAAAAACGCCAATTGGGGCTACACAAATCTGGGAATTGCCGATGTGAGCGACAATCTGAATGTCCGGGCAGCGGCAGCAGAGGATGGAAAGCTTGTAGGCAAGCTGCCCAAGGATGCAGCCTGCGAGGTACTTGATATGGACGATACATGGGTGCATATTAAGTCCGGCAGTGTCGAGGGATATGTAAGCCGTGAGTATCTTTTGACAGGGATACCGGCGAAACACAGAGCGGAGGAACTGGCAACTACCGTGGCGAGAGTCACGACGGACAGTCTGAAGGTCCGGGCAGAGGCCAACACAGATTCAGAGGTTATCACCATGGTACCCATGGGAGAGGAACTGGAAGTGGCTGCTGTGGAAGGAGACTGGGTCAGAGTACTCCTGGACAATGAAGAAGCTTATGTTTCGGCAGAGTTTGTGGAAGTCAGTGCAGAACTCGGTACGGCAGTTACTATGTCGGAACTGCTTTACGGTCAGGGTATCTCTGATGTACGGGTGGATATCTGCCAGTATGCTAAGGAATTTCTGGGCAATCCCTATGTATGGGGCGGCACCAGCCTGACGAAGGGAACGGACTGTTCCGGATATGTTATGAGCCTTTACAAAAAATACGGGGTGAGTCTGCCGCACTCGTCCAGGGCGCAGGCGAACTGCGGTACAACGATTAAGGTGTCGGAAGCTCAGCCGGGAGACTTGATCTTCTATGGAAACGGAAAGAACATTAATCATGTGGCAATGTATATCGGCGGCGGACAGGTGATTCATGCCAGCAATCCTAAGACGGGAATCCGTATTTCCAATGTTTCTTACAGAACACCCTGTAAGGCAGTGAGGATTTTGCAGGACTAAAAAACGCTTTACAATAGGACAGCTTTGTGATACACTATATCAGTGTGATTTTAGCCGGTACGCAGAAGCGGGACACTCCGACCCCTTCTTGGTATCAGGCGATTGTCAGGGCAGCCCCCTGAAGGAAAGGAGAAGTTATGATTTCTAAGGAAAAAAAGACAGCAATTATCAAAGAGTATGCCAGAAGCGAAGGTGATACCGGTTCACCGGAAGTACAGGTAGCGGTATTGACGGCGAGAATCCAGGAGCTTACAGAGCACTTAAAGGATAACCCGAAGGATCATCATTCCAGAAGAGGACTTCTGAAAATGGTTGGTCAAAGACGTGGCTTGCTTGGCTATCTGAAAGAGAAAGATATTGAGAGATATCGTGCTTTGATTGAGAAGCTTGGACTTCGTAAATAAGACGGACAATAAAGCGGAGATAGGGTTGGCAGTGTCGACCCTAAATCCGCTTTTCTGTGTATATTGCAGCGGCCTGATTAGGGACTGGGCGGCTGCGTACTTTCGGCGGGAGGAGGATCTGCCGGGAGGAGGAAGCGAGAGGAAAAGGAGAGAAAATTATGTACAAGAGTTATACCATGGAACTTGCCGGACGCACCTTGCGTGTAGATATCGGCAGAGTCGGCAAACAGGCAAACGGCTGCGCGTTTATGCAGTATGGTGAGACCACCGTATTATCTACGGCAACGGCCTCAGATAAGCCCAGGGATGGAATTGATTTCTTCCCCTGCAGCGTGGAGTATGAAGAGAAGTTTTATTCTGTTGGTAAGATTCCCGGCGGATTTAACAAGAGAGAGGGTAAGCCTTCCGAGAACGCGATTCTGACAAGCCGTGTTATCGATCGGCCTATGAGACCGCTTTTTCCCAAGGATTATCGCAATGATGTGACACTCAACAATATGGTTATGAGTGTGGATCCTGCATGTCGGCCGGAGCTGGTGGCTATGATCGGTACTGCCATTGCAACCTGCATTTCAGATATTCCTTTTGCAGGTCCCTGTGCCATGACTCAGATGGGTATGGTGGATGGTGAACTGATCGTTAATCCTACGCAGGAGCAGTGGGACAAAGGTGATCTGAAGATGACGGTGGCGTCTACGGCACAGAAGGTTATCATGATTGAGGCGGGAGCCAATGAGGTGCCGGAGGCTAAGATGTTAGAGGCGATTTATAAGGCCCATGAGATTAACCAGACTTTGATTGCTTTCATCAATCAGATTGTGGCGGAAGTAGGAAAGCCGAAACATGCTTATGAGAGTTGTGCAGTTCCTGAAGAGATGTTTGAAGAGATGAAAAAGATCGTGACACCGGAGGAGATGGAGAAAGCTGTCTTCACAGACGAAAAGCAGGTGCGCGAGGAAAATATTAAGAATATCACAGCCAGACTGGAGGAGGCGTTTGCTGAGAAGGAGGATTATCTGGCAGTGCTTGCCGAGGCGGTATATCAGTATCAGAAGAAGACTGTTCGTAAGATGATCTTAAAGGATCACAAGCGTCCCGACGGCAGAGCCTTGGATCAGATCAGACCTTTGGCGGCGGAAGTGGATATTATTCCGAGAGTCCATGGTTCCGCGATGTTTACCAGAGGACAGACACAGATCTGTAATGTGTGTACCTTGGCACCTTTATCGGAGATGCAGAAGATAGACGGTCTGGATGAGAACGTTACAAGTAAGAGATATATGCATCATTATAATTTCCCTTCTTATTCCGTAGGGGAAACAAAGGTGAGCAGGGGACCTGGCCGCAGAGAGATCGGTCACGGCGCACTGGCAGAGAGAGCACTGCTTCCGGTGCTTCCCTCCGAGGAGGAGTTCCCTTATGCAATCCGTACCGTATCCGAGACCTTTGAGTCAAACGGATCTACTTCTATGGCATCCACTTGTGCATCCTGCATGTCTCTGATGGCGGCCGGTGTGCCGATTAAGAAGATGGTTGCCGGTATTTCCTGTGGTCTTGTGACGGGAGATACGGATGATGATTTTGTACTGCTGACGGATATTCAGGGCCTTGAAGACTTCTTTGGTGATATGGACTTTAAGGTAACAGGAACACATGAGGGTATCACGGCCATTCAGATGGATATTAAGATTCATGGATTGACCAGACCTATCGTGGAGGGGGCTATTGCAAGATGCCGTGAGGCCAGAGAGTTTATCATGGCTAATTGTATGACACCTGCGATTGCAGCGCCTCGTAAGGAAGTGGGCAAGTATGCGCCTAAGATCGTCTCTATTCAGATCGATCCCGATAAGATCGGTGATGTTGTGGGCCAGCGTGGTAAGACGATCAATGAGATCATTGCCCGCACCGGCGTAAAGATTGATATCACGGACGACGGTAATGTTTCGGTTTGTGGTACAGACCGTGAGATGATGGACAAGGCAGTGGAGATGATCAAACTGATTACCACGGATTTTGAGGAAGGACAGATTTTCCAGGGTACAGTGGTCAGCATTAAGGAGTTCGGTGCTTTTATCGAGTTCGCACCGGGCAAAGAGGGAATGGTTCATATCTCCAAGATTGCGAAGGAGAGGATTAACCATGTGGAAGATGTGCTCACGCTGGGAGACAAGGTAACGGTAGTGTGCCTTGGCAAAGATAAGATGGGCAGGATCAGCTTCTCTATGAAGGATGTGGCACAGGCGTAATTTGCTTCGCAAATAACGCCTCGAGGACTGCTTCGCAGCCTCGGATTAGCTCAAGGATTTG
>DKZA01000054.1:0-28400 GCA_002492525.1 Lachnospiraceae bacterium UBA7086
CGATAGTGCGCAAAAGCCTTGTTTGCCTCTGCCATCTTGTGCATATCTTCTTTTCTCTTCACTGCTGCACCTGTATTATTGGCAGCATCTAAGATTTCATTCGCAAGTCTCTGCTCCATGGTCTTTTCGCCTCTCTTACGAGAAAACATTACCAACCAACGCAGGCCGAGTGCCTGCCGTCTGTCCGGACGAACCTCGATCGGCACCTGATAGGTAGCGCCGCCGATACGTCTTGCCTTAACTTCAAGAACGGGCATGATGTTATTCATAGCCTCCTCGAATACGTCAAGCGCCGGCTTGCCGGCTTTCTCCTCCACTCTTGCAAATGCTCCGTATACAATCTTCTGTGCAACGCCCTTCTTACCGTCCAACATAATGTTGTTGATA
This sequence comes from Lachnospiraceae bacterium UBA7086, assembly GCA_002492525.1. GTDB lineage: Bacteria > Bacillota > Clostridia > Lachnospirales > Lachnospiraceae > UBA3282. The sequence goes on from DKZA01000054.1 coordinate 388, forward strand.
AGTTTGGTCACTACCTTATTATTGTATAAAGGATCTGCTAATACATCTCTCTTTGCAATATGTCCTTTACGTGGCACGATTCTTCCCTCCTTATTATCATGAATAATTCATAGGTACTCACATGTGTCCTCTAATTCAATGTGTCCGTGCGGTTTTCTATCAACAAGAATCCCAACACTAAATTAGTTCTGTTTGTGGTACTGATTAACCTTTCTCAACCCTACTTTTTCGGTCTCTTAGCGCCGTACTTGGAACGAGCCTGTCTTCTGTTAGCGACTCCCGCAGTATCGAGAGTACCTCTGATAATGTGGTATCTCGTACCAGGTAAGTCTTTGACTCTTCCGCCACGAATAAGGACTACGCTATGCTCCTGAAGGTTGTGGCCTTCGCCGGGAATATAGCTTGTCACTTCGATTCCGTTAGAAAGACGTACTCTGGCAATCTTTCTGAGCGCTGAGTTAGGCTTTTTGGGGGTTGCTGTCTTAACAGCTGTGCAGACACCTCTCTTCTGCGGAGAAGCTGTATCAGTAGCTGCCTTATGAAGGGAATTGTATCCTTTCAACAAAGCAGGCGCTGTGGACTTCTTTACAGATGTCTGACGACCCTTTCTGACTAACTGGTTAAATGTTGGCATTCTTTTCACCTCCTATGTGATTGTTTCTCTGCCGCTTCGGCTTTTATGGCGCACAAAAAAAACGTATTCACGTGCACACTAAAATAGTATACTTGCCCGTGAATACGTTGTCAATACATTTTTCCTTGAAATTCCTATATTATTCCAGGATTTCAGCCTCTAAAGCTTCCTCTGTCTCCTCGATGATCTCTTCATCCGTTTCATCCACATCATCAAATTCTTCAATTTCTTCCAGTTCCACCAGATCGGCATCCTCCTCTAAGGAACCATCATCAAAATCAAGCTCATCATCCATCTGAAGTCTGCTTAAGAGATTCTCATCCGTACTAAGCTTCGTGTCGCGGTAACGTTTCATACCTGTACCGGCCGGAATCAGCTTACCGATGATTACATTTTCTTTCAAACCGATCAGGCTATCGACTTTACCCTTGATCGCCGCCTCTGTCAGAACTTTTGTGGTCTCCTGGAACGATGCAGCCGACAGGAAGGAATCTGTGGCCAGAGCCGCCTTGGTGATACCTAACAGGATCTGTTTGCCGTCCGCCGGTTCCTTGCCCTCGCTAATCAGTCTCTCATTCATATCTTCATATTCCAGAACATCCACCAGTGTACCCGGCAGGAAGTCCGTATCACCGTTATTCTCAATACGCACTTTCTTAAGCATCTGGCGTACGATCACTTCAATATGCTTATCAGAGATATCCACACCCTGAAGGCGGTATACTCTCTGTACCTCGCGCAGCATATAATCCTGTACGGCACGGATGCCTTTGATCTTTAACAGATCATGAGGATTAACACTTCCCTCTGTGAGTTCATCACCGGCCTCCAGCACTGCTCCATCCAGGACTTTGATCCTGGATCCGTAAGGAATCAGATAGGTCTTGGATTCACCGGTTTCATTATTGGTAATCATGATCTCACGTTTTTTCTTGGTATCTTTAATGGTTGCCACGCCGCCAAACTCTGCGATGATTGCAAGGCCCTTAGGCTTACGCGCCTCAAAAAGCTCTTCTACACGAGGAAGACCCTGGGTGATATCATCACCGGCCACACCGCCGGCATGGAAAGTACGCATGGTAAGCTGTGTACCCGGCTCACCGATAGACTGTGCTGCAATAATACCTACAGCTTCGCCGACCTGTACGGCCTCACCGGTCGCCATATTAGCACCATAGCACTTCGCACAGATACCCACATGAGAACGGCAGGTTAAGATCGTACGGATCTTTACTTCCTCCACCGGTTCCCCTTTCTCATTCACGCCTACGCTTAAAATCTTAGCCGCACGGGCAGGGGTAATCATGTGATTTCTTTTAACGATCATGTTACCGTCTTTATCTTTAATATCCTCACAGGAGAATCGCCCTGTGATTCTGTCTTTCAAGCCTTCGATGGTCTCCTTGCCGTCCATAAACGCCTTGACCACCATGCCGGGAATCTCGTCTTTGCCCTCGCAGCAGTCTACCTCGCGGATAATAAGTTCCTGAGAGACATCCACCATTCTTCTGGTCAGATAACCAGAGTCTGCGGTACGAAGCGCCGTATCGGACAGACCTTTCCGCGCACCGTGAGCGGACATGAAATATTCCAGTACATCCAGGCCTTCACGGAAGTTAGACTTAATGGGCAGTTCAATGGTATGTCCTGTGGTATTCGCCATCAAGCCACGCATACCGGCCAGCTGTTTGATCTGCTGGTTAGAACCACGGGCACCGGAATCCGCCATCATGAAGATGTTATTATATTTATCCAGACCGGAAAGCAGTACTTCCGTCAGTTCCTTATCTGTCTCGTTCCAGGTCTCGACAACCGCACGGTATCTCTCTTCCTCCGTGATCAGTCCACGCCTGAAATTCATGAAAATCTTATCTACGGTAGCCTGCGCTGCCTCCAGCATTTCTTTCTTCTGAGCGGGTACTGTCATATCCGAAATAGAAACAGTCATGGCAGCCTGGGTAGAATATTTATAGCCAATGGACTTGATCAGGTCAAGCACTTCCGCTGTCTTTACAGCCCCGTGAATATTGATGACCTTCTCCAAGATCTGTTTGAGCTGCTTCTTACCCACATGGAAATCCACTTCCAGTTTCAGGATATCCTCCGGGTTGCTTCTGTCCACATATCCAAGATCCTGCGGTAAGATTTCATTGAAAAGGAATCTTCCCAGAGTGGATTCCACATTGCCGGACACCACACTGCCGTCAGCGGTCTTTTTAGTCACTCTCACATTAATCCTGGCATGCAGCGTACAAACCTTATTTTCATAGGCAAGAATTGCCTCATTTACGTTCTTAAAGAACTTACCCTCACCCAAAGCGCCAGGTCTTTCCTGTGTCAGGTAGTAAATACCCAGTACCATATCCTGAGAAGGCACCGCCACAGGGCCGCCGTCCGAAGGCTTTAAGAGGTTATTCGGAGAGAGCAGAAGGAATCTGCACTCCGCCTGTGCCTCCACGGAAAGGGGCAGATGAACTGCCATCTGGTCACCGTCAAAATCAGCATTAAATGCCGTACATACCAAAGGATGCAGTTTAATAGCCTTACCTTCCACCAGAATTGGCTCAAAAGCCTGAATACCCAGTCTGTGCAGAGTAGGCGCACGGTTCAACATCACCGGATGCTCTTTAATTACTTCTTCCAGTACATCCCATACCTGTGTATCCAATCTCTCCACCAGCTTTTTAGCAGCTTTGATGTTCTGAGAGATCCCACGGGATACCAATTCTTTCATGACAAAAGGTTTAAACAGTTCGATTGCCATCTCTTTGGGCAGACCGCACTGATAGATCTTTAATTCAGGCCCAACCACGATAACAGACCGCCCGGAATAGTCAACACGCTTACCGAGCAGATTCTGACGGAAACGTCCTGATTTACCCTTCAGCATATCAGACAGGGATTTTAATGCCCTGTTGCCAGGACCTGTCACCGGACGTCCTCTTCTACCGTTATCAATCAGCGCATCCACAGCCTCCTGTAACATACGCTTCTCGTTGCGGACAATAATATCCGGAGCTCCCAGCTCCAGCAGTCTCTTTAAACGATTGTTTCTATTGATGATTCTTCTGTACAGATCATTCAGGTCTGAGGTCGCAAAACGTCCTCCGTCCAACTGTACCATAGGACGCAGATCAGGCGGGATAACCGGAATCGCATCCATGATCATCCACTCCGGCCGATTACCGGACTCTCTGAAAGCCTCCACAACTTCCAGTCTCTTAATGATACGGGCCCGTTTCTGGCCGGTAGAATCTTTCAATCCTTCTTTTAATTCTACCGCCTCAGCCTCCAAATCTATCGCCTGCAAAAGTTCCTTGATTGCCTCGGCACCCATCCCAACACGGAATTTATTGCCCCAGTTTTCTCTCGCATCCTGATATTCTTTCTCAGAAAGAACCTGCTTGTATTCCAGGTCTGTCTCACCGCCGTCCAGTACAATATAGGACGCGAAATAGAGCACTTTCTCGAGGACTCTCGGGGACAGATCCAGGATCAGTCCCATACGGCTCGGGATTCCTTTAAAATACCAGATATGGGATACGGGAGCTGCCAGTTCAATATGACCCATACGCTCTCTGCGGACACTGGATTTCGTTACTTCCACACCACATCTGTCGCAGACCACACCTTTATATCTGATCTTTTTATATTTACCACAATGACATTCCCAGTCCTTACTGGGACCGAAGATCCTCTCACAGAAAAGACCTTCTTTCTCTGGTTTTAACGTTCTGTAATTGATAGTCTCAGGCTTCGTGACCTCACCTCTGGACCACTCTCTGATCTTCTCAGGTGATGCCAATCCAATCTTGATCGCATCAAATGTCATAGGTTGATATGTTTCCTGTCTCATGTCTGACATCTTGCACTATGCTCCTTCCAGATTATTTACGGACCTTCTCTTCGTCTTATTCAAACTCTACTTCAAGATCCAGGTCATCTTCAGCCAAATCTTCTTCCTCGTCACTGGTCACAAGTTCTCCGCTGTCTTCATCAAACTCCTGCTTCTGATAACCCATGGAACCGAAAGAGTCTTTCTCATAATCATAGTTACGGGAATCTCCCTCAATCTCGTAACGATAATCGTTCTCACCATAATCAATGGTTTCCATGATCTCCACCTCGGTCTGATCGTCACGAAGCACTCTGACATCCAGGCCCAGGGACTGTAATTCTTTGAGCAGTACTTTGAAAGATTCCGGTATACCAGGCTCCGGAATATTGTCGCCTTTGATGATCGCCTCATAGGTCTTGACACGTCCTACCACATCATCGGATTTCACGGTCAGGATCTCCTGCAACGTATAAGCCGCACCATAAGCTTCCAATGCCCATACTTCCATCTCACCGAAACGCTGACCGCCGAACTGGGCTTTACCACCCAGAGGCTGCTGTGTTACCAGAGAGTAAGGACCGGTGGAACGTGCATGAATCTTATCGTCCACCAGGTGATGGAGTTTCAGATAATGCATGTGTCCGATGGTAACCGGCGAATCAAAATACTCGCCTGTCCTTCCATCGCGCAGCCTCACCTTACCATCCCTGGAAATAGGCACGCCTTTCCACACTTCCCGGTGGTCTCTGTTCTCGTACAGATATTCCATAACTTCCGGTAAGAGTTCTTCCTTGTGTCTCTTTTCAAACTCTTCCCATTCCAGATTCACATAGTCGTTGGCCAGATCGAGGGTATCCATGATATCATCCTCTTTCGCACCGTCAAACACCGGCGTTGCCACGTTAAAGCCAAGGGCCTTAGCCGCCAGAGACAAATGAATCTCCAGCACCTGCCCGATGTTCATACGGGAAGGCACGCCCAGTGGATTTAATACAATATCCAGAGGACGTCCGTTCGGCAGATAAGGCATATCCTCTACCGGCAGCACGCGGGATACCACACCCTTGTTACCGTGACGGCCTGCCATCTTATCACCCACGGATATCTTTCTCTTCTGTGCAATATAAATGCGGACAGCCTGATTCACACCAGGAGACAGCTCATCGCCATTTTCTCTGGTAAACACCTTAGCATCCACAACGATACCATACTCGCCGTGAGGCACTTTCAGGGAAGTGTCACGCACCTCTCTGGCCTTTTCACCGAAAATAGCACGAAGGAGTCTTTCCTCCGCAGTCAGTTCTGTTTCTCCCTTGGGGGTCACCTTACCCACCAGGATATCGCCGGCACGCACTTCCGCACCAATACGGATAATACCTCTGTCATCCAGATCTTTTAAGGCATCGTCACCCACACCTGGCACATCCCTGGTAATCTCCTCAGGACCCAGCTTAGTGTCGCGTGCCTCTGCTTCATATTCTTCAATGTGTACGGAAGTGTAGACATCTTCCTGTACCAGTCTTTCACTTAAAAGTACCGCATCCTCATAGTTGTAACCTTCCCAGGTCATGAACCCGATCAGAGGATTCTTACCCAATGCCAGCTCGCCGCCGTCCGTAGAAGGGCCGTCTGCGATCACTTCACCCTGTTCCACATGAGCGCCCTTTTGTACGATAGGTTTCTGATTATAACAGTTAGACTGATTACTTCTGGAGAACTTGGACAAATGATACTCCATTTTCTCCCCATCGTCACAGGTCATCTTGATCAGATTGGAAGACACATAATCAATAGTGCCCGCTTTCTTTGCCACCACACAGACACCGGAGTCTACCGCCGCCTTTGGTTCCATACCGGTTCCTACCACAGGAGCTTCCGTAAAGAGCAGCGGCACCGCCTGTCTTTGCATGTTGGAACCCATCAATGCACGGTTCGCATCATCGTTCTGCAAAAAAGGAATAAGCGCTGTTGCCACGGAAAATACCATTTTCGGAGACACGTCCATATAGTCAAACATAGTCTTAGGATATTCCTGCGTCTCCATCTTATAACGTCCGGATACACTGTTTCTCTTAAAATATCCGTCCTTGTCCAAAGGCGTAGAAGCCTGCGCCACATGGTAGTTATCTTCCTCATCCGCCGTCATATAAACTGTCTCATCCGTAACACGCGGATTGGCCGGATCAGACTTATCTATCTTACGGTAAGGTGCCTCCACAAATCCATATTCGTTGATTCTCGCATAAGATGCCAAAGAGTTGATCAAACCAATGTTGGGACCTTCAGGCGTCTCGATAGGGCACATCCTGCCATAATGCGTATAATGCACATCACGCACCTCAAATCCGGCCCGATCCCTGGACAGGCCGCCCGGTCCTAAGGCGGAGAGACGTCTCTTATGCGTCAACTCGCCCAACGGATTGTTCTGATCCATAAACTGCGACAGCTGAGAGGAGCCAAAGAATTCCTTCACCGCCGCCTGTACCGGTTTGATATTGATGAGCACCTGCGGAGAAATCTCTTCCGCATCATGGGTGGTCATTCTCTCACGAACCACTCTCTCCAGTCTGGAAAGGCCAATGCGGTACTGGTTCTGTAACAGTTCGCCCACCGCACGGATACGGCGGTTGCCCAGATGGTCGATATCGTCATCATTACCGATACCATACTCCAGATGGATATTATAATTGATAGAAGCCAGAATATCTTCCTTGGTAATGTGCTTGGGAATCAACTCGTGCACATTCTTCTGAATTGCCTCAGCCAACATCTCCGGATCTTCGCTGTACTCCTGTAAAATCTGCTGTAATACTGGGAAATAAACCAGTTCCGTAACGCCCAGTTCTCTGGGATTACACTCCACAAAATTGGTGATATCCACCATCATATTGGAAAGTACTTTGACATTCTTTTCTTCCGTCTGAATCCATACGGCAGGTACCGCGGCGTTCTGAATCATATCCGCCATCTCCGCCGTCACCTTATCTCCTGCCTTGGCCAGGATTTCTCCCGTCAGCGTATCTACCACATCCTCAGCAAGAATGTGATGTCTGATCCGGTTCCTGAACATCAGCTTCTTATTAAATTTATATCTGCCCACCTTGGCAAGATCATATCTTCTGGGGTCAAAAAACATAGCGGTGATCAGACTCTCCGCACTCTCCACGCTAAGAGGCTCACCGGGACGAATCTTCTTATATAATTCCAACAGACCTTCCTGATAGTTCTCGGCAGTATCCTTCGTGAAACTTGCCTCAATCTTCGGTTCGTCGCCAAACAGCTCCCTGATTTCATCATTGGAACCCACTCCCAGAGCGCGGATCAGCACAGTGATCGGAACCTTTCTGGTTCTGTCAACACGCACATAAAAGACATCATTAGAGTCTGTCTCATACTCTAACCATGCTCCGCGGTTGGGGATAACGGTAGCAGAAAAAAGTCTCTTACCGATCTTATCGTGTCCGATTCCGTAATAGATACCGGGAGAACGCACAAGCTGACTGACAATGACACGCTCTGCACCATTGATCACAAAAGTGCCTGTCTCAGTCATAAGAGGCAGATCGCCCATAAAGATCTCGTGCTCTGTGATCTCATCCTTCTCTTTGTTAATCAGACGTACTTTTACCTTGAGAGGGGCTGCATAAGTGGCGTCTCTCTCCTTACATTTTTCAATAGAATACTTGACATCCTCTTCGCATAACTCAAAGTCAACGAACTCTAAACTCAGATGACCGCTGTAATCTGAAATCGGAGAAATATCGTCAAACACTTCTTTTAAGCCTTCATCCAGAAACCACCGGTAGGAGTTCTTCTGAACTTCGATCAGGTTCGGCATATCCAGAACCTCTTTCTGTCGTGCATAAGTCATTCGCGTATTTCTGCCGGCTGCAGTCTTACGGATCCTGTTCTTTTCCATTGACATCTCACCCCGTTCTTTATGATTAATGCATGCTTAGTCGCAAAATCATACTTCAAATAAGCATACCACACCACAATAGTGCATCATACATTCTACTACAAGTCCTTAGGGGAGTCAACGATTATTTTGAGAAATTAAAAAAGATTTTAGAAAATAAGGAAACCATCTGTAAAAATAACGGAAACAAAACCGTCCACATGCTTATCCAAACATGTGAACGGTTTATCATTCTGCTATGCGTAGGGATTACTTGAGAGTAACCTTTGCGCCCTCTGCCTCTAACTTAGCCTTAAGGTCATCTGCCTCTTCCTTGGAAGCAGCCTCTTTGAGTACCTTCGGAGCGGAATCTACCATATCCTTAGCTTCCTTTAAGCCAAGACCTGTTGCCTCACGAACAACTTTGATAACTTTAACCTTGTTCGGGCCAACCTCTGTCAACTCTACATCGAACTCTGTCTTCTCCTCTGCTGCCGCTGCGCCTGCGTCACCGCCTGCTGCTGCAACTACCACGCCTGCTGCTGCAGATACACCGAACTCCTCCTCGCAAGCCTTTACAAGATCGTTTAATTCTAATACTGTCAACTCTTTGATCGCATCGATCAATTCCTGAGTAGATAACTTTGCCATGATTTTTACCTCCATATTTTTATTGTTGTTAGTTTGTCTGATACTTTACTTTCCCTGTTTATTCTGCTGCGGGTGCCTCTTCAGCAGGCGCTGCTGCTTCTTCTGCCGCAGGCGCTTCCTCTACAGGTGCCGCCTCTGCCGCGGGTGCTTCCTCTGCAGGTGCCGCTTCTTCCTTTGCCGGTGCTTCGCACTCGGATGCGCCGCCTTTCTCTGCCAGCTGATTCATGACGCGAGCAAAGTTTGCAATCGGAGACTGGATACTGCCAAGCAGCTTGGACAACAGTTCTTCTCTGGAAGGGATCTTGGAAATCTCTATGATACCCTTGGCATCATAAGCGATACCTTCCACAACGCCGCCCTTCACTTCAAGAGCGTCTGCTGTCTTAGCGAATTTGCATAATATTCTGGCAGGTGCCGTGGCGTCCTCTGTGGAGATGGCAACCGCGCTGGGCCCTTCCAGGTAAGGAAGAAGAGATTCAAAATCCGTGCCCTTAAATGCAAAATTCATCATTGTGTTCTTGTAAACCTTGTAGGTGATCCCGGCTTCACGAAGCTGCTTACGAAGCTGTGTATCCTGCTCCACCGTAAGGCCGCGGTAATCAACCAGAACGACTGACTGTGCGTCTTTAACGGCTGCTGAGATCTCTTCTACGATAGGTTTTTTCAGTTCAACCTTTGCCATTACATTACCTCCTTATAGATTTTGTGCCGAAAGGAGTCTATTTCATAAAAAATCCTCCCTAAAGACAGGGAGGATCAAATGTCATAAAGTACTCTTCTCTCCTCGGTAGGCGAACTCTTACGCCGGCGATACGGCACCTACTGTCTTCGGCATGGTCTTATAACCTTGATTACTATAGCATAGCTTATCTTTCATTGTCAACTGTTTTTTCCCAGTTTTTACGTCTCTCCCTTCTCAAAGGAAGCCACAAAATCATCCTCATCAATCTGTCCCGCCAGAAAAGCTTTCCAGAAACTTTCCTGCGACGCAAAACGCAGATTGGCATCCTTGGGAAACCGCTTCAGAAAATCCAGTACCTTTTCCTGCTGCCCTGCTTCCGTATAAGAGAGCCCCCAGCAATCCCTGTTCACCCATTTACTTCCGTCAAAATAAGCTTCTTTACAGGAAATCCCATCCGGCCCGTAAGCCGTAATGAACCAGTGCTTCTTCTTAGGATCATCCGTGGGATAGCTGCACTTGGTGACTTCCTCCGTAAGCAGCGCTGCCGCTGTCTTGGTTTCCACCGCACCGGCTTTGCCATCCAATTCTCTTCTGAGGTCTTCCTTGGCGGCCTGTTTCTCCGCCTCCTCGATCTGTGCCTCCACTTCCGCCTGCAGGGCTTCTTCTGCGGCATCAAACTTCTCCAGAAGTTTATCCCATTCCTTCATGGTATAGGACATGGATCCAATCTGGAACGTGGGTTCCACGGTACCGTCTTTGACTTTCTTAGCCATTTCTGCCATTTTTTCAAGAATCTGTTCTCTGCAAGTCTTTTCCGCTCCCTCGTCGTTCCCGGAAACAGCAGATTCCTGCCTTCCCTGCCAGGGACTTTGATAGCGATCCGCATTGATATGCATACCCGTCATTCCTTTCTGTTGTAATCTCTCTATAGGAAATACGAATCATCTTTGCAAAAAGTTTCACAAAGCCAAAAATTGTGTCAAATATTGCAGCGATCCTTTTTCACCACGTCACATATCCATCCTCGTCAATCTGTACGCCCTCCGAAATGCTGCGCATATAATCTAACACCCGCTTCTTCTCTTCGCCTTCCGCAAGACTGGTCTTACAGCCGCTTTGCAGACAGGGAATGAACTGATAACTGGCTATGCCGTCCTGATCGATCACCACCTTTATCATACCGGTGTCCAGGGTTTTAGAGTTAAACCAGAAATTACCCAGGCTGTAGATCACCGGCACTCCCTGAATCACCCCAATGGGCTGCAGACAATGAGGATGGTCTCCGATCACAAGATCCGCCCCCGCGGCGATCACCTCCGGAGCCTGTTTTAACTGTGCCCAGTCAAGAGTATCCACATTTTCCGTACCCCAGTGCACATACACCACCACAAAATCACAGTTCTTCTTGGTTTCTCTGATGGTCTCAAGCAGATTTTCACCGTCCCAACAGCGAAACACTCCCGAAGAAACATCCGTCGCTCCCCTGGTATCGGGATTATCCAGACGTTCTATCTGGGTGGCTGTAACAAACCCGATCTTCAGATCATCCACAATATAATAAGCCGGCCGGCGAGCCTCCGTCAGATTGCGGCCGGCTCCTATGGCGGTGATGCCCGCCTCCTGTAAAATATCCAACGTATCTAACAGTGCATCTTCTCCATAATCATAGGCATGATTATTGGCTAAGGACACGATATCCACTCCCATATCGTTGAGATAAGAAACTGTCTCGGGCCTTGCCCGGAATGTGTACTGTTTTCCTTCCAGTGGCGCGCCTCTGTCAGAATAAGCAAACTCATTGTTGAGCATCATGACATCGGCTCTCTCCATCTCCCGGATCAGTTCCGGCGCGATACCCTGGTCAATGGTGCCGCCAGACTGCACATGTTTCATGATAGCATAGTGATCATCAAAAAGAATATCACCTGCAAACAGCAGCGTGGCCTTCCCAGGTTCCCCGGCCTCTCTGTAATAGATATTGTTCTGTGCCATATATTCCGGATCCTCAAGTTCCGCCCCATACTTATCCTGTTCTTCATCCGTTTCTTCTTCTGGCAAAGATACCTCCTCCGGCTTATCTTCCGGCTTGGGCTGCTCAACAGGTTTCGTAACGCTCTGAATCTGTCTGGCCGGTTCCACAATCCACTGAAAAGCAGCCAATGCCATAAGGCCCGCCATCACTGCCAGACTTAAAGTCAGAATAAACGGCATCAGGAAACTGCGGCTGATACGGATTCTTTTTCTAGTTGTTTTTTGACTTCTGCGTATTTTTTTCTTCTTACCCATGAATTGATTATATCACAAAAAACCTGCCGCATCAAAAAAAGGTAACGTGCTATGCACATTACCTTTTCCAGTTCTGTTTATCATACAGACATTAATATCTAGCCGTATTAATCTTCACGCCGGGTCCCATAGTGGTAGCCAGGGTGATACTCCTTAAATATTGACCTTTCAATGCCGAAGGTTTTGCTTTCACGATAGCTTCCATCAACGCATCAAAATTCTCCTGCAGTTTGCTCTCCTCAAAGGAAACCTTTCCAACCGGCACATGAATAATATTCGCTTTATCCAGTCTGTACTCAATCTTACCGGCTTTGATATCGCTGATTGCCTTCGCCACATCCATGGTTACGGTACCTGCCTTAGGATTCGGCATCAAGCCTTTCGGACCCAGCACTTTACCAAGACGACCAACAACACCCATCATATCCGGCGTTGCCACAACTACATCAAAATCAAGCCAGCCTTCATTCTGAATCTTAGGAATCAGCTCCTCGCCGCCCACGTGATCTGCACCGGCTGCCTCAGCCTCCGCCACCTTATCACCTTTCGCGAACACCAATACTCTTACTGTCTTACCAGTTCCGTTTGGCAGAACTACCGCGCCACGGATCTGCTGTTCCGCATGACGGCCATCACATCCGGTTTTGATATGAACTTCCACCGTCTCATCAAACTTCGCTGTCGCTGTCTTTTTGACCAAGGCGATTGCATCCGCCGTATCGTACAGAGTCGCACGATCTACCAGCTTAGCCGCCTCCTGATATTTTTTACCATGTTTCATGTCAGCCCCTCCATTACTCTTCTACTGTGATGCCCATACTTCTTGCAGTACCGGCAATCATGCTCATAGCAGCCTCAACGCTTGCCGCATTTAAATCCGGCATCTTCATCTCCGCGATCTCCTGTAACTTTGCCTTGGAGATCGTTGCAACCTTAGCCTTATTGGGCGTTGCAGAACCGGATTTGATGTTGCAGGCTTTCTTTAACAAAACTGCCGCCGGGGGAGTCTTTGTAATGAAACTGAAACTTCTGTCTGCATAAACTGTAATAACGACCGGGATGATCACATCCCCTTTATCAGCCGTTCTAGCGTTGAACTGTTTGGTAAATTCAACGATGTTAACGCCATGCTGTCCCAATGCAGGACCAACCGGCGGTGCTGGTGTTGCTTTACCAGCAGGGATCTGTAACTTAATGTATCCTTCTACTTTCTTTGCCATAATGGCACCTCCTAATATATTGTGGTTTAGGCGCTGGTTTGTATGCAAAACATTCATACTCATTCAATTTCCTGCAAGATTGCCTTTAGGCAATCTTGAGGTCTTAAATGCGAAGCATTTTAGGCCAGCTCCCACATATATCTACACCTGCCCCAGCTGCCAGCATCCTCAGAATATGTCTGCCTTCACAGCCACATCTGTCTGGCGCACTGCCCGCAGGAATAAATATCCTTTTATCTGAGACTCCTTACTTCCGCGAAACTGATCTCTACGGGAGTCTCTCTGCCGAATAACTCTACGTTAATTGTGGCCGTCTGTTTGTTGTAATCAATCCTCTGCACAACGCCCACCGTATCTTTCCAGACACCGGCAACTACCACAATGGTGTCGCCTTCCGCAAAGTCTACGCTTACATTTTCCATCTTAATGCCAAGAGGTTTCATTTCTGCCTCTGTAAGCGGCACCGGTTTACTCCCCGGCCCTACAAAGCCTGTCACACCTCTGGTATTTCTCACCACATACCATGTATCGTCATTCATGACCATATTGATCAGAACATAACCCGGAAACATCTTCTTCTGCACAGTCTTACGGGCGCCATTCTTCATTTCCATGACATCCTGCATCGGCACCTTGACTTCCAGAATTTCCTCCTCCAGATGTCTGTTCTCAATCGTCTTCTCAATATTGGCTTTTACTTTGTTCTCATACCCGGAATAAGTATGCACAACATACCAATTCGCTTCTGCCATACCAATCCTCCATGCCTCTTAGCGACCTGTTTGCGAAACTTCCTAAAATGTGAGTGTCGTAATGAACTCCACACCATACTGTAAACCGAAATCCAGTATCGTAATAATCGCTCCTACCACCAAGGAAATAATAACAACCGCCACCGACTGTTTCAAAAGGGCATCTTTATCAGGCCAGGTGATTTTCTTAAACTCAGCCTTCACACCGTCAAAAAATCTGACTGTTTTGGCTGTCTTGTCCGATTTTGCTGATTTCGCAGAATCTCCCATAGCTACTCTCCTTTCCCTAAAAAAAGCGCCGGACGATTATTTCGTCTCTTTATGCAGGGTATGTCTTTTGCAGAATCTGCAATATTTCTTTGTCTCCATTCTGTCCGGATGAGCCTTCTTATCCTTCGTCGTATTGTAGTTACGCTGTTTACATTCTGTACATGCTAATGTGATCCTTGTGCGCATCTTATTACCTCCACGTGCATTTACTCTTCATTTACTCTGTGATGATCGGGTCTGCCCGATTTTTTAAGCATAAAAAAAAGACCTAAATCTCATCTCGCCCACACAATATACCATATGAATGGAACTTAGTCAACCGCTTTTTCCATTTTTCCTGTAAACTTACCTAAAAAAACCTTCTGAAAAAATAGATAAAATATTTGTCTTTCTGCTCTTTACATTTTCCACTTCTCTTACGATATATAAATAAATCGTATGTTTTATGATTTTATTGTATTATATGACAGGATTTATTGCAAATTACCATAAAATAATCCCTTAAAGTACATAAACACTTGCATTTCTTCCCTATATAATGTTACAATAAAGTTATAATTCATTGATAATAGGCTTATTGTCAGTATTTGTATCTCAAAGAAGACTTTTATCATACAATATTATATAAACGCTTTATATTAAGTAGAAATGCCCACGGAGATGTTTTGCAGGCAACGGACAGCCCGAGAAAACGTCTGCGATGATTTCATGGAAGAAAGGAGGGGCTTATGTCTTATAATAGTGTTCATAATTTAACCAATGTCTATAATTTTTATCTGACTACGTATGCACCGAAGTCAAGCACACCCTATGATTCCCATAAGAAGAGCGAGCTTCGCAGCGTATACAATTCCATTGTCAAAATGAACAAGGAATCCCCTCTGTTTATCCTGGATACAAGTAAAGAATCCCAGCGTTTTGCCGTCGGCATGAAAGAAAATGCCAGAGAACTGCGCAATACGATCGCCTCTCTTGGCGGTCTGGACGAAGAGGACCTTTTAAACAAAAAGGTTGCCTATTCCAGTAATGAAAATATTGCTACCGCTTCCTACATCGGTTCATCCAAACCGGAAGACGATATGCCTTCCTATGATGTGGAGGTAAAGCGTCTGGCATCTACGCAGGTCAATATGGGACGTTTCCTTGCCGATGCAGAAGCCATTGCGCTTAGTCCGGACACATACTCCTTTGACGTAAGCATAGACGATCTCAACTATGAATTTCAGTTCAGTATCAAGGCAACAGATACAAACCGGGATGTACAAGATCGTTTGGCCCGCCTGATCAACAATGCAAACATCGGTATGACGGCACAGGTTATTTCAGACCATAATGGCAACTCCAGCCTCAGGATGGAATCCAATGCTACCGGTCTGAAAGACGGTAAATATAATCAGTTTCATATATCTGACAAGCGTACCAGCAAAGCTTCCGGCGCCGTTGATTATCTGGGGCTCGACTATATCGCTTCACCGCCTTCCAATGCCGTGTTTTCCATAAACGGAGAGGAAATCACTTCCACCTCCAACCACTATACCATAGAACACCTGTACAATCTGCAGCTTAAAGGTGTCAGCAGTGAAGAAGGCGAAACCGCTTCTATCGGTCTTAAAACGGATGTGGAATCCCTGGCCGAAAATGTCAACACCTTGGTGCGGGGATACAATTCCTTCCTACAGGCCGTTTCCGAATACAGTGAAAACCATCCCAAGAGCAGTCGTCTGTTTAATGAAATGAGCAGCGTTGCCAGAGTTTATGCCAAAGGACTAACGCAGGCAGGGCTGAACCTGAATCTGGATGGCACCCTGGAAGTAGACAACGATGTCCTCAGACAAAAAGCCATGAGCGATGATGCCAGAGAGGCTTTCTCTTCCATGAAGGGATTCACCAATTCCATACTCCGCAAGTCAAACCAGGTTGCTTTAAATCCCATGAACTATGTCAACAACGTGATCGTGGCCTACAAGAACCCCGGCAAGAACTTTGCGAGTCCCTATATCACCAGCGCATACAGCGGTATGATGTTCAACAGTTATTGTTAATATTATACAGTCAAAAAGAAGCAGATTGCATCTGCTTCTTTTTTTATATGGAAAGCCCTTCCACACACAGGCCGAGTCCGCGAAGCGGATCTCGCAAGGTTAATTCCGAAGGAATTTACCTTTGTTAAAGCGGTATATTCCCATGCTTTTTCTTCGGATTATCCATCTGCTTATTCTTCAGTCCGCGCAATGCCTTGATCAGCGCTTCTCTCGTCTCCTCCGGCTTGATTACTTCATTGACATAGCCTCTGGCCGCAGCCACATAAGGATTTAAAAATCTATCCTCATATTCTTTCTTACACTGTGCACGCATCGCTTCCGGATCTGCCGCTGCCTTAATCTTACGCTTGAAAGCAATATTGACAGCGCCGTCCGCTCCCATCACCGCAATCTCTGCGATCGGCCATGCATAGACAATATCCGCTCCCATCTCCTTGGAGTTCATGGCGATATAGGCCCCGCCGTAAGCCTTGCGCATAATCAGGGAAATCTTAGGTACTGTCGCCTCAGAATATGCATACAGGATCTTAGCGCCATGGCGGATAATTCCATTATGTTCCTGAGCCGTACCCGGCAGAAAAGCCGGCACATCAATCAGAGTGACAAGCGGTATGTTAAAGCAATCACAGAATCTGATAAATCTGGCTATTTTGTCGGAAGCATGATAATCCAGAGATCCCCCCATGGAATTAGGCTGATTCGCCACAATACCTACAACCTTGCCTTCCATCCGGCACCATCCCACTACCGCATTGGTCGCAAACTCTTTTTGCACCTCGAAGAAACTTCCCTCGTCCACGATACAGTCAATGACCTCTTTCACATCATAGGCATGACGGGAATTATCCGGTACAATATCCATGATCTTGGCTGCTTTCGCTTTCATGGCACTTCCTGCCCTGCCGCCTTCTCCTTTTCCAAAAACCTTACCCATCCGGGGCAGTATACTCTGCCTTTCCTTTGTGTTGATCACCGGTGGTTTTTCCATCCAGTTACTTGGCAGATAAGATAAGAGTTTGCGTACGCCCATCAGGCAGTCATTCTCCGTATCATAAGTAAAATGGGATACCCCGCTCTTCTGTGCATGTACCTGTGCACCGCCAAGTTCCTCCACAGACACTTCCTCATTGATAACCGTCTTCACCACATTAGGCCCGGTAATAAACATCTTGGATGTATCCTTTACCATAAAGATAAAGTCGCAGATCGCCGGCGCATAACAGGCACCGCCTGAACAGGGCCCCAGAATGACCGCTATCTGAGGGATGACGCCGGAAGCTTTCGTATGCCGCAGGAACATGCCGCTGTAACCGCTTAAAGAAGAAATACCCTCTTCGATCCTGGCCCCGCCGCTGTCATTGATACAGATCAAAGGGGCTTTCATCTCCATTGCCATATCCTGAATCCGGCAAATCTTAAAAGAATGATACTCTCCAAGCGTACCGCCGATCACGGTGAAATCCTCACTGGCCACAAAAACCTGTCTTCCGTCAATTTCGCCGTATCCTGTCACTACACCGTCTCCGGGTACTCGTCTCTTATCCAGATCAAAATCATCGATACGGGATTCCAGGAACCCATCCACTTCCACAAACGTACCGGGATCAAGCAGAATCTCAATCCGCTCTCTTGCTGTCAGCTTGCCCGAAGCATGCTGTTTATCAATCCTGCCCTGTCCACCGCCAAGTAAAGCTTTCTCTCTTCTTCCATCCAGTTCTTTAATCGCTTCGTTCCAGTTCATAATGCCTCCATCTGCTATCCTGATCATTATTTCATTTCATTTAATTATTTGAAACTCTAATACTTTGATATTCAAACTATCAAATAGTATTATAGGCAGAGTACCGTCTCTTGTCAATACTCTGCCTGCACTTCTCAATCAATCATGATACTTCTTCCTGCACAGCCTGCAAAGCCGTCGCGATCACCTTATCCATATCATAATATTTATACTGCCCCAGACGGCCGCCCAGAATAAGATGCGGCATGGTCTTTGCCCGCTCCTGATATTTCTTAAGCAGGGTATCGTTCACCTCGTCATTAACCGGATAATAGGGCTCTTCTCCTTCCTGCCAGAGCGCCGGGTACTCTCTGGTGATCACCGTATCCGGCTGGGTTCCAAACTCAAAATGCTTGTGTTCGATCACTCTTGTATACGGAATCTCCCGCTCCGTATAATTCACCACCGCATTACCCTGATAGTTGTCACAGCCGGCAAGTACCTCTGTCTCAAACTTAAGAGACCGATATTCCAGATGTCCCAGGCAGAAATCAAAATACTCATCCAGCATACCGGTATAAACCACCTTGCCATACGTATTTCCTGCATGGTCTGTCACACAGACATGTCCATCCTTCCTCTGCTCCGTTGCAAATTCTTTATAAGATATGCCCGTCCTAACTTCGATTCCTTGCAGCATATTCTCTACCATTATGGTATAGCCGCCAATCGGAATCCCCTGATACCGGTCATTGAAATAATTATTATTATAAGTAAAACGAAGCGGCAGCCTCTTGATGATAAACGCCGGGAGATCTTTGCAGTCTCTGCCCCACTGCTTCTCGGTATAACCCTTCACCAGCTTTTCATATACATCCGTTCCCACAAGAGAAAGTGCCTGTTCTTCCAAATTTGCCGGCTCCGTGATTCCTAAGCCTGCAATCTGCCCGGCAATCTTTTGCTTTGCCTGCGCAGGTGTTATTACGCCCCACATTGTATGGAAAGTATTCATATTAAAAGGAAGATTATACAATTCATCCTGATAACGTGCGACAGGAGAATTGACATAATGATTAAACTCAGCAAACTGGTTTACATAATCCCATATCTCTTTGTCGGAAGTATGAAATATATGTGCCCCATACCGATGTACCTGAATATCAGCCACAGATTCCGTATAAACATTACCGGCGATATGCTCTCTTTTGTCAATAACGAGCACCCGCCGGCCATGTTTCTTCATTTCGCAAGCAAACACGGAGCCAAAAAGCCCCGCGCCCACTATAAGATAATCATAATTCATCAGTTCTCCTCAACCGCCTGATACTTCTCAAGCTGCGCATAATCTTCCATCAGTTCAAGCGCTTTCTTACGGCCGGTCTTGTTCAGCTTCACATAATACTGGAACACGCGATTCTCCATAATCTTGCCGCCAAGCAGACTCTTCTGGTTGAGTGGTGTAAAATCTACCGGATTCAAATTCAGTCTGTCGCACATTCTGATCACTGTGCCATAAGCCATACCCTCAATACCTCTATCCAATGCCGTAACTAACGTGGAGTATGGGATCTCCATTTCGATCGCAAACTGTCTTACACTCTTGTACTGATTTAAAATTTCCGCCTTTAATATTTCTGCCTTTGTCATAATATAAGACCTCCTCGTGCTATTCTGTTTGTCTGTTCCGGAGAAAATTTTTCCTCCCCTTTTCTTTATATAGTGTATCACAAGTTTTTATAAAAAGGAACCACCAAAACCCTATTTTAAACGAAATATCGTCACCATTGTTAATTTTTACTATTTTTTCTCAATGTTTTTGGTCAAAAAGTCTAGTACTTCTGTCACGTTATAAACGAAATATCTTATTGTCGAGCCACGGGGAAAATGCTAATATAGAAATAAGGAGTTTTCCTTATTCAAACTATATATTTCATAATGATAAAGAGGTGTTTCTATGTTACCCGTTTCCGTATGTATGATCGCCAAAAACGAAGATAACCACATTGAAGAATGTCTGAAAAGACTAAGACCCTGCCGGTTTGAGATCATCGTGGTGGATACAGGATCCGTGGACCGTACCGTAGAGGTCGCACACAAATACGCCGATAAGGTATTCCATTTTGCCTGGTGTGATAATTTCAGCTCCGCCAGGAATTTCTCGATTCAGCAGGCCACCAACGATTGGGTGCTGATCATAGACTGCGATGAATATCTGGAGAATGTAAATCTGGCCAGTCTGGAAGAATCTCTTTCCCATAACAATAATTCCGTAGGCATGATCATGCGCAACAACCCCTATACCGTTCAGGGTTCCCGCTCCATCATGTCAGAACGTATCGGCAGACTCTTTAACAGAAAATACTGCCACTATGAGGGAAGCATCCATGAGCAGGTTCGTACCTTGGACGGCAGAGAACCGGAGACATTTCAGATTCCCCTGACATTCTACCATGAGGGTTATGTGTCTGAATCCGATAAACGGATGCGTGCTACCCGTAATCTGGAAATGCTTTTACATGATCTGGAACAAAAGGGACCCAGTTCCTATATATACTTTCAGCTGGGCCAAAATTATATTTCCCTGAATGATATGGAAAAAGCCGCTCATTACTATAAGCTTGGACTGGATCTGAACGCAGATCCCAACTCGCCTTTCGTTCAGAGCATGGCGGAGACCTACGGTTACTGTCTGATGGATCTTGCCAAATACGATCTCGCCATGTCGCTTAAGGATAAATATGAGCAATTCTCCCACCGGGCGGATTTTGTCTTCCTGATGGGAACCCTTTATATGAAAAAAGGCAACTACGACAAGGCTATCGAAGAATTTCAGAAAGCCACTACCCTGTCTTCCTACTCGCGCACAGGTGTCAACAGTTACCGGGCAAATTATCACATTGCCAGCATTTACGAGACCTTGGGCAAGCCCGATGAGGCTGCTCTTTACTACAAAAAATGCGGGGACTATGAACCAGCCAAAAGAAGGCTGAGGGAATTATCGGCAGCGGCTCCGGCTTCCTGACCGTTTATACTAAATTTACTTAGGAGGAGTGCCTTTGCTTCCCATATCCGTATGTATCATTTCCAGAAACGAAGAAGAACATATTGAAGAGTGCTGTAAAAGGCTTTCCGCCCAGGGGGTTGAGATTGTCCTGACGGACACCGGTTCTACAGACCATACGGTGGACATTGCCCGGCAATACACCGACCGGATTTATTACTTTGACTGGTGCGATGATTTTGCCGCCGCCAAAAACTTTTGTATGGAAAAAGCCTCCTATGATTGGATACTTTCTATTGATTGTGACGAATATCTGGAGGAAATTAACCCAGAAGAACTTCGCCGCTATATGGAATCTTATCCGGATGGCGCCGGACGGATTCTGATCCGCAACCGCTTTCATTTGGACGGGCAGCTCTCCTGGGAGCAGATACGGGTAAGCCGCTTTGTAAATCGAAAATACTTTCACTTTACAGGCGCCGTACACGAACAGCTTGTATACCGCTCTTCTTATACGGCTTCCCGCGTCAAAGCCTATAATATTCCCGTCACCATTCTGCATGTAGGCTATGATGTCTCCGAAGAAAAGATGCAGGAAAAATGCCGGCGTAACATCGCCCTGTTACGTCAGGAGCTTGAGAAACAAGGCCCAGACCCCTATCTCTACTATCAGCTCGGGCAAAGTTACCGCCGGCTGAAAGACTATAAGGAAGCCGCCCGCTGTTTTGATGCCGGACTTTCCATGGATGTGGATCCTTCTCTGGATTATGTACAGACTATGGTGGAATCATACGGTTACACCCTCTTAGACCTGAAACGCCCCAAAGAAGCCCTAAATCTGCTCGGTATCTACGATACCTTTGCCGGACGTGCAGATTTCGTATTTCTGATGGGCCTTATCTATATGAACAACGGACTTTTGGATGCCGCCATAGGTGAATTTCAAAAGGCTGTCACTATGGAAGAGTTTGCCGTAGATGGCGTGAACAGTTATAAGGCTTATTATAATATGGGCGTCATTTATGAGTGCAGCGGACATATTCCGGAGGCCGTCAAAGCATACGGATGCTGTAAAGATTATGAACCGGCCAAAGCAAGACGAAAAGCGCTTCTGCAAAATTAACACAGAAGAGAGGGTGAACGATGTCTCCCTCTCTTCCTAATGTTATGTCTGTATTTAACGCTGCAGTCCTATTTCAGCTTCCAGATATCCCGATTGTATTCTGCGATTGTCCTGTCGGATGAAAAGAATCCGGCTTTGGCAATATTGACTAACATCATTTTCCTCCACTTCCTCTGATCCTCATAGTCTGCCATCATCTTATCTTTTGTGGCAATGTAATCCTCCAGATCCAAAAGCGTCATAAACCAATCTTTGTTGAGAAGCTCCTTGTAGAGCCTCTCCAGATTCTTCTTATGCCCTACTTTCAAAGCTTCCTTGCTGACAATAAAATCAACTGCTTCCTTGATGACGGGACTCTTTTCATAATATTCTTTCGCCACATAGTCCGCCTTCTCATAATGTTTGATGACCGCTTCGGATTTCTCGCCAAAGATATAGATGTTGTCATCTCCCACCAGTTCATGAATCTCCACATTGGCACCGTCGGAGGTACCCAGGGTAACCGCGCCGTTTAACATGAACTTCATGTTGCCCGTACCGGAAGCCTCTTTGGAAGCCAGGGAAATCTGCTCGGAAATATCACATGCCGGAATCATCTTCTCTGCATATGCCACGTTGTAGTTTTCCACCATCAACACTGTCATGTAAGGACTCACCTCTGGATCCTTATTCACAATCTCCTGCAGCACCAGCAACAGATGAATGATATCCTGAGCAATCACATAAGCAGGCGCTGCCTTCGCTCCAAAAATAAAAGTCATCGGTCTGACAGGTTTCTTGCCGCTCTTAATCTCCAGATATTTGTGAATGATATAGAGCGCGTTCATCTGCTGACGCTTATACTCATGCAGTCTCTTGCTCTGGATATCGAAGATAGAATCGGGATTTAAGGTCACACCCTCTACCTCCTTCACATAAGCTGCCAGATCCATCTTGCGATTCATCTTAATCTGTGCAATACGTTCAAGCACCGCATCATCATCAATATAAGCAAGCAGTTTCTCCAGCTTATCGGCATCTTTCTTATAACCGTCCCCAATCGTCTCGGAGAGGAATCCTGCCAGTTCTCTGTTACAGGACATAAGCCATCTTCTGAAAGTAATACCGTTAGTCTTATTATTGAATTTCTCAGGATAAATCTTATAAAATGCGTTTAACTCTGTATTCTTTAAAATCTCTGTATGGATTGCCGCCACGCCATTGACCGAAAATCCATAATGAATGTCAATGTGTGCCATATGCACTCTGTCATCCTCATCAATGATCTGTACCTTAGGATCCTTATACTTTGCCGCCACTCTCTTATCCAGCTCCTTGATGATAGGTACCAGCTGGGGCACTACCTTTTCCAGATATGCCAAAGGCCATTTCTCAAGTGCTTCCGCCAGAATGGTATGATTCGTATATGCACAAGTCTTACTGACAACCTCAATGGCCTCATCCATAGTAAATGCCTTCTCGTCCACCAGAATCCTGATCAGCTCCGGAATCACCATGGTAGGATGGGTATCATTAATCTGGATTACCGCATGTTCATACATCCTGCGAAGATCATATTTCTTCTCCTTCATCTCCTTCAGGATCAGTTGTGCGGCATTGCTCACCATAAAATACTGTTGATAGATCCGCAGCAGGTTCCCTGCCTCGTCAGAGTCATCGGGATACAGAAATAAAGTCAGATTCTTTTCAATATCTTCTTTGTCAAAGTCAATTCCTTTTTTTACCAGACCTTCATCCAGTGTTTCCAGATCAAACAATCTCAATTTATTGACACCATTGTCATATCCGACCACATCTATATCATAAAGTCTTGATGTGACCTTTTTCTCTCCGAAAGCCACCTCGAACGTAGTGTCAGTTTTGGTAAGCCAGGACTGCTCCTCAATCCAGTCATTCTTTTCCGCTGTCTGCAATTTATTCCTGAACACCTGCTTAAAGAGTCCAAAATGATAGTTTAGACCGATACCTTCTCCCGGCAGACCAAGTGAGGCTATGGAATCTAAGAAGCATGCCGCCAGACGTCCCAATCCGCCGTTACCCAGCGAAGGTTCCGGCTCTATCTCCTCGATTACCGAAAGCTGCTTGCCATTCTTTGCAAGGATCTTCTCCAGATTCTCGTACACCCCTAAATTGATCAGATTATTGGACATAAGCTTACCGATCAGGAATTCCGCAGAAATATAATAAATCTTCTTTTCCCCCTCGATTGGTTCGGATACCTCCATCAATCTTTTGGAAAGCTGTAAAATACTGTAATACAGTTCTTCATTACTGCAATCGGCAATTGATTTGCCATAACCGCTCTGTGTCTGGTGCTCCAGTTCCTTTTCCAGATTCATCACCAGGACGTCTCTTTTCAGATTGCTTGCCTGTGTCATTTTTACTCCTCCTACATTCTGCTTTTATGGTTTTAAAGTTTCTATGTTATGCCAAAACATCCGTATATTTCATTCTCACCAGTTCATAATCCAGCACGATCTGCTGCCCGTCACCGCCCTCCAGCAGTCTTTTTAACTCTTTGGCTGCCTCCGATGCAATACGCTTAAAATCCTGACGCACCGTGTTCATCTGCTTCCCCGCATATCCCATCAGGGTAATACCGTCAAATCCGCACACCGGGCGGAAAATATCCATTTCCATCAATGCTTTCATGGCTCCGATAGCCATCAGATCAGAAGCGCACACCACGATATCCTTTTTTCTGGCATACCGAAAGGTCAGATTTCTGGCCTGCAATTCGGAGAATTCTCCGTTTCTGACTAACAGCGTGATATTCTTCTCTTCCGCGAGCTGCACGATTCCTTTCAGGCGTTCCTCCGTGACATAGCCGTTCTTTTTGCCCGCAAGATAAAGAATACTCTTTCCTTTGTTTTCATAAAGCGTCTTCTTGGCCACATCGTACTGGGCTCTGGCCTGGTCTATCCACACGGAAGAAGTATTCTTATTTACAATAGGCACATCCACTGCCACAATCTTAAATATCTCCGTGTCGATCAGTTTCTGCAGCACCCTGTCATCCTTTGACATGCCAAAGATAATCAGGCCCGTAATACTCTGAGACTGTAAATAGCGTATCACCTCCTCCAGGCTTTTATTCTTAAGCATGGAATAAAACACCGTGATCACATCCAGATTCAACTCCACAGCCTGATTTATCGTGCCCGCCATATACTGCATATTAATCTCATCCACTGCCTGGGATACATTGTCCAGATTCATCAAAAGTGCTACTCTGCCCGACTGTTTCGAGGACAAGGCCGCCGCAACAGAATTGGGAACAAAATTCAATTCCGCAACCGCTTCATTTACTTTTTTTTTCGTTGCCTCACTGACATTCGGATAATGATTCAATACCTTGGATACGGTAGAAATTGCCACTCCCGCATGTTTTGCAACATCCTTAATCGATACCATGGTTTCTTCCATTCTGAAAAACAATATTTCTTTCGGAAAACATTTTCCGGAAATCGTTTTCCAAAATCATCATATAACAAAAGAGTGGTTTTGTAAACCACTCTTTTGAAAAAAATATGAAAAAACTTTATAACTATCTTATTTGCGTACCAGATGTCTCGGTGTACCATTGACATACAGAGGCTGGAGTTCACCCATGATAAGCGGTCTCGCATATTTCTCATAACCTTCTGTCAGACCCTTGCCGTCTGCCGTAATCCACTCATCGGGAACCTTTCTCTCCACGTTAGCAATCGCATGAATATCAAAAGCACTGGTGCCGCACTGATAAGGGTCATCCCCGTTTCTGTCAAGGGTGATCATCATGCCGGTCTTACCTTCTTCGGCAGCCATCACCGCATCATGTCCTACCTGGAACGCCTCGTTAATATCCGTCAAAGATGCCAGATGAGTAGCCGCTCTCTGCAATGTGGAGAACTCGATTGCACGGGTCTTTAATCCTGTCTCCGCTGCAATCTTATCTGCCAGCATAACCGCTGTACCGGACATCTGCTTATGTCCGAAAGCGTCTACAGCCACTTCTTTGCCAAGTTCGCAGACATATCTGCCGTCCGCTACATGAACACCCTCGGACACGGCAATGACAACGGAAGATTTCTTCGCCGCCAGCTCTTTCACATCTGCCATAAATTTATCAATATCAAATACTTTCTCAGGAAGATAAATCGCATCGCATCCCTCACAGTCGTCTCCCTTAGCCAGTGCTGCTGCCGCTGTAAGCCATCCTGCATTACGTCCCATGATCTCCACGATACAGATGGTAGGCTTCTTTGCACCAAAGGAAGCATTATCTCTGATAATCTCCTTTATGGATGTAGCGATATATTTTGCTGCGGAACCATAACCCGGGCAGTGGTCTGTCACCGGCAGATCGTTGTCTATGGTCTTGGGAACACCCATGAATCTCTGTGGTTTGTTGTGCGCAGCCGCATAATCGGACAACATCTTAACTGTATCCATGGAATCGTTGCCGCCTGCGTAGAACAGGCACTCAATATCATGTTTCTCCATGATCTCAAAGACCTTCTCATAGACATCTTCATGGCCTTCGATCTGAGGCATTTTAAAACGGCAGGAGCCCAGAAACGCAGAGGGAGTTCTCTTCAAGAGCTCAATTCCCGTCTCGTCATCCAGATACTCTGCAAGATCGATCATCTTGTCTTCCAGAAATCCTTCAATACCATGCACCATACCATAAATCTTCTTAACACCCAGTTTCTTCGCAGCCGCATACACACCTGCTACAGAAGAATTGATAACGGCTGTAGGGCCGCCTGACTGACCAACAACAATATTTCCTTTCATTTAGCTGTCTCTCCTTTGATTATTTTCTGTTTTATTGTAGGTTATCATTGATGTCCAACCAACATCACAACGATTATACCAAATATTCTCAGGCAAAACAAGTACTTGTAAATGTTCATTGTATTTGTCGGATAAACATGGTAGACTCATAAATGTAACTATAGAAACTATAAAACCATTCTTGTTGTATCACAAAACTATCAACAATAAAGAAACAAATCAAAGGAGTATTTATGGGCGAATACATTATCAGTTGTTGTTCTACCGCAGATCTTTCTGCACAGCATTTTAAGAAGAGAAACATCTCTTATATCTGTTTCCACTATGAATTGAACGGTGTACAATACAGCGATGACCTGGGCAAATCCATGTCCTTCGATCAGTTTTATCAGGCTATGGCTGACGGCGCGGATACCAAGACATCCCAGATCAATGTGGCAGAGTTTACGGAATATTTTGAGCCTTTTCTCAAACAGGGAAAAGATATTTTACATCTAAGTTTATCTTCCGGCATCTCCGGCGTTGTCAATTCCGCCATGACCGCTAAGAACAATCTGGAGGAACAGTATCCTGACAGAAAGATTTATATCGTGGATTCCTTTGCCGCTTCTTCCGGATACGGTCTCCTGATGGATAAACTGGCCGACCTGCGTGATGAGGGTATGTCTCTGGAAGACTTATATAACTGGGCTATAGAGAACCGTTTGAAACTCAACCACTGGTTCTTTTCTACTGACCTGACCTTCTACATCCGTGGCGGCCGCATTTCCAAAACCTCCGGCTTTATCGGCGGTATGTTGAATATCTGCCCCCTTCTGAATGTGGATCATCTGGGGCGGCTGATTCCCCGCTACAAGATCCGCACCAAGCGCAAGGTCATTCACACCATCGTCGATAAAATGGAAGAATGTCTGGAAGAAGGAACCGCATACAACGGCAAATGCTATATCTCCCAATCGGCCTGCTACGAAGACGCCAGAGCCGTGGCTGATTTGATTGAAGAGCGTTTCCCGCATCTTGACGGCAAAGTTCTCATCAATAATATCGGCACTACGATTGGTGCCCACACCGGGCCCGGTACGGTAGCCGTATTCTTCTGGGGCAAAAAAAGGGTTGA
>DKZA01000054.1:28702-36910 GCA_002492525.1 Lachnospiraceae bacterium UBA7086
TCAACCCTTTTTTTGCCCCAGAAGCGGTCCTCGCAATATACGATGTCATCCACCGCAATCCGCATCAGTGCTATCACCACTGAACCGCCTAACATAACATACTGCCCCCTTCCCCCTTTTTTCTGTTTTCTGCGTTATTCATGATCACCTGACAGATAAACATACCGTCTGCAGTCGAAAATCTGACACATCCGTCATATTTCTCGACACTGCTCTGAACACTGCTTATCCCCACACCGATACGCTCTTTACTGTCAGGAATCCCATCCTTAAACTGTACTTCCGCAGTACAGGTATTTTTACATATCAAAATCAGCTTGCTGCCTTTCTGGCGCAGGGAAACCTCTATCTGTTTCTTTCCGGTTTCCCTCCCGCAGGCATTGACTGCATTTTCCAGAATATTGGCAAGAATCGATACCAGATCGTAATCGGAGATTTTCACCGCATCTCCTAGCCGGATATCCATATTTACCTCTATACCATCCCTCTTGGCCTTATTCACATAAGCACGCAGCACATTGTTGATCACATGATTCTTGCAAAAAGCACCTTCGTATTTCTCTTCTTCCAATGTCTCGTACTCTTGCAGATAAGATAAAATTCCCTGATAATTCTTCTCTTTGGCATATTCCGCCACCACCATATTATGATGTCTGATATCATGTCTGGTCTGTCTTGCACTTTGTTCCATCTGCACATAGGAATCAATCTGCGCCCGTAAATACTTTTCATGAAGCTGCATCTGCTTTAACCGGTTGGCATAATCAGACTGTGCAATAAAACGGAAAAGCAGCACATGTATAATCACCATCATACTGCCTACGGAAAGAATCATGACCGTATAGAACAGACCCTGTCCCTCTACGCTCTCATTATAAATAATCAGAGTCGTCATCACCAAAAAAGCAAAAAATGAGACTGCCGCTACGATTCCGTAACCAATCTGAACCTCCTGATACATACGCTGAATCTTTCCCTTAAACAGTCTGTGATACAAAAGCAGAACCGGAAGATTCAATCCTATACGAAGTCCCCAGATCACCGGTCCTCCTGCCCCTGCAAACGTATTCGTAATAATCGAGATAATCAGATAAACAAGCGTCCAGAAACTATAGTAAGCAGACATCAGAAACAGCGATTTTACCGGTTCGGAAGCAGACAGCAGACAGACAAAGATAATTCCCCAAATAAGGGCCGTTACACAATAACCGCCGAAATAAATCTTCTTTAAAAACAAATTACCCATCTGGAACAGATCCGAACGGCGCATCACCACGGAAAAAAGAATCACAAACAACTGCAAGAACACCACCGTTCCCGCCGAGATTGCCATGAGTTTCTTTTTACTGTGCTTCGGTTCCAAAACAAGACTGTAAAACCACAGTCCATGAATGATATTATTGATAATATTCGTAATCAGTGCATCCATCGTTTTCATCCATATTTTTATTTTACTATATATAGACCATGCATAGCATCCTGTCCGGTATACATCACAGTTTTTGCGGTATACTTTGCGCCTGTTGGTTTACATAATATTTCTATTCTGGAGTCTGTATTTCAGTGCATCAGATATATAAAATATCCCCCATACCCCAGCAGCATGATAACGCCTCCTGCACGTCCCAACCGTTTGTTTTTGCAAACACACAGCCACAAAAGCACGGCCGCCGCAATACATACCACACTGTCCAGTAAAAACGCAGGTGCATAAGCCACCGGCGTAATAAGGGCAGACGTACCCACCACAAAGAGAATATTGAAGATATTGCTTCCCACAATATTACCCACAGCAATATCCGCCTTACCCTTAATGGCCGCCGTCACGCTTGTCACCAGTTCCGGCAGGGATGTGCCAAAGGCTACAATGGTCAGCCCGATCAGCCGCTCACTCATACCAAAAATCCTGGCAAGTTCTGTGGCCGCATCTACCGCCACATCAGAACCTGCTACGATCATCACCCCGCCAAGCACGATCAACACAAGCATCTTCCAGACCGGCATGGATTTATCCTCCCGCGGATTCTCCTCAAGCAAGGGCACACCCTTCTTAGACATCTCAAGCAGATATCCCAGATAGCAGAACATAAGCCCCCATAATATCATACCTTCCGAACGTCCCACCGTATTATCCGCATAACCGATTCCAAAAAGCAGTGCTGAAACCAGGATCACAAAAGGAATCTCATATCTTACTGTGGATTTCTGCACGGCTATGGGTTTGATGACTGCAGTGATTCCCAGGATCAGAAGAACATTCAGAATATTACTTCCCAGAATATTACCGATGGTAATCTCCGCACTGCCTTTTAAAGCCGCCGACACGCTGACTGCCGCCTCCGGCAGAGATGTTCCTATCGCCACGATCGTAAGACCGATCACCAACTGCGGAATCCCAAATTTCTCCGCCACTTTGCTGGCTCCTTCCACAAACCAGTCCGCGCCCTTCACCAACAGGACAAATCCTACTGCCAACAATCCCAACTGCATCATTACTTCCATAACACCCTCCGTTCCCCGAAGATCTCTTTCCTGTCATCTCTTTATGTTTTACGGGATAACAAAAAGAGACCTTCAGCACTTTTATTATGCTAAAAGTCTCGTTCTTTCTATCTTTCCCTATTTAGAAAGCGTGTAAACATGGCTCTGCCAGGGTATGTTGCTTACACAGGATAACTACTCCCTCTTAACTTGGGACTAATGTACCATAGAAGCGCCGGCCTTGTCAAGACACATTCGCCTCTTATAAAATTTTCTTTTCACAGCTACTTAATCTTTTGCAGCGCTTCCACAGACAAAATCTTCCGGATATTCAGAAGAAAAAGGATGCTGGCCGTCGTGGCAGACAACACATCCGAGATGGGTTCCGCATAATAAACTCCCATAACACCCACAAAATGCGGCAGAATAATGGCCAGCGGAATCAGCAGGATGATCTTTCTAAGCACTGCAATAAAAAGAGAAATCTTTGCCTGTCCCAGTGCCAGAAACGTAGGCTGGATACCGTTTTGCAGTCCAAATACCAGCATACCTGCCATAAAAACAGGCATTACCCTGCCTACCAGAGCAATCAGCTGTGTCTCATTGGTGAAAAATCCTGCATAAAACTCAGGGAAAATCATGGTGGTAGCGGTGGTTACCATCAAAAAACCAAAACACAGGCCGATCATCCAGCGGTAAAGCTGTTTCACCCTCTCAAAATTTCTCGCTCCATAATTATAGCTGATAATCGGCGTCATTCCCTGGGTGAAGCCTCCAATCGGTGCGGAAAAAAGCTGCATCACACTCTGCATAATGGTGAGCGCCCCCACGTGAAGATCCCCGCCATAAGCCTGCAGGCCGTGATTAAGCACAATACTGATAAAGCTTTCCGTCGCACGCATGATAAAAGGCGATATGCCAAGAGAAAAAATACTCACCAATATCCCTGCTTCCGGTTTTAAAAATTTCACCCGAATCTTTAGGGACGACTTTTTGCCCATTAAAAAAGCCATAACCCAGGCAGCGCTGAGAGCCTGGGAAATCACGGTGGCAACAGCGGCACCTTTGACGCCCATGCGCAGTCCAAAAATAAAAATAGGATCCAGGATAATATTTGCCACCGCCCCGATCAGCACAGAAAACATGGCCGTCCTGGGCTGGCTCTGACAGATGATAAAAGCGTTTAATCCCAGCGCTATCTCCACAAAGAGCGTCCCTGCCAGATAAATGGTCAGATAGTCCATGGCATAACCGATGGTAGCATCGCTGGCCCCGAACTGATAGAGAAGCGGCCTCTGAAATGCATAAAATATTGCCATCAGCACCACCGTACACAAAATCAGAAACGTAACACTGTTGCCCAGTATTTTTTCCGCATGATCTCTGTCCTGTTTGCCAAGCCAGATCGCGGCAAGCGGCGCTGCACCGCTGTTGACAAATCCGGAAAATGCAGAGATAAACACCGTGATACAGAACGTAACGCCCACGCCTGTCAGGGCATTGGCCCCCACGCCCTCCATATGTCCGATATAAATTCTGTCAATGATACTGTATAAGATATTGATAATCTGTGCAAAAATCGAGGGCAGCGTCATACTCACCATCAATCTGCCGATGGATTCCGTTGCCATACGTTCTTCACGAGTCATTGTCTTTGTCATAGCCCTGTCTATCCTCTGCTTTATAAGATTACTCTATAATCTTACTCGCATGGACACATAATTGCAACCATATTACCCTTTTCTTCATCAGGCTGTGTTCCTGCACATATTATGGTTTTCAACATTCCTCCATTGTGCTACCATAGAAAGGTAAAGGAGGGAACCCACCCATGAAACACCCCGGCAAAATCCTATCCGCCTTGATACTCATAATAGACTTCAATATACTGATACCCCATATCCTGGGAGTGAGTATGCACAGTACCCTTTTGCCTTCCCGTCACATGCTGAGCGTAATCGGGGCCTGCATCATAAGTGTTATCCCTTTTATCTACATCAATATATTCCCCGCTCTGAAAATCCGCAGGACTTCCACCCTGCGAAATAAAATTCTGGAGGACGGCGCAGCGCTCTTACAACTCTTTCTCGTAACGACCATTGCCGAATCCCTGTATATGATCGTGTATTTCCTTTTTCTGCGGCCAGATACCCCGGTCGGTCTTTCTCTGGGTATGCGGTATCTTGGCGTCCTGCTTTTCCTGATCCTGACAGAATCCATCCTGTTCTGGAACGGCATCCTCCGTGTATACGCAACCTCCGTCCAGCTTGGTATCAAATGGCGTATCATCGGTATTGTCTGCGGTTTCATCCCCCTTGTCCACATCTGGGCGCTGTGTAAAATCATTACCATGGCCACAAGAGAAGCCGCCTTTGAAAATGAAAAGTATCTTCTGGATCAGGTCCGTGCCCAGAGCCGGATCTGTAAGACCAGATATCCGCTCCTTCTGGTACACGGTGTGTTTTTCCGGGATTTCAGATTCTTCAATTACTGGGGAAGGATTCCCTTTGCCCTGAAACAAAACGGGGCCACCGTCTATTACGGCAGCCAGCAGTCTGCCGCGTCCGTAGCCGGCTGCGGCCAGGAACTGGCGGCACGCATCCGGGATATTGTAGCGCAGACTGGCTGTGAAAAGGTAAATATCATAGCCCATTCTAAAGGCGGTCTGGACAGCCGTTATGCCATAAGTGCCTGCGGCGCCGCTCCCTTTGTTGCCTCCCTCACCACCATCAGCACACCCCACAGGGGCTGCATTTTTGCCGATTATCTTCTGGATAAGATACCCGAAAAGGTACAAAAAAGTGTGGCGCGTAAATATAATGCCGCCCTCCGGAAATTTGGAGATACCAATCCCGATTTTCTGTCCGCTGTAAGAGATCTCACCGCTTCCGCCTGTGAACAGAACAACGAAAAGCTGCCCAATCACCCCGATGTCTATTATCAGAGTGTGGGCAGCCAGATGAACTGTGCCTCCAGCGGCAGATTTCCTCTCAATATGGCCTATCCGCTGGTGAGACATTTCGATGGCAAAAACGACGGCTTAGTGTCCGCAGACAGTGCCCGCTTTGGTGAGCGCTTTACCCTGCTTGCCACCGAAAAAGGGCGCGGCATCTCTCACGGCGATGTGATCGACCTGAACAGAGAAAACATCCCTGGTTTTGATGTGCGGGAGTTTTATGTAAACCTTGTCAGGAATTTAAAGGAAATGGGATATTAAGTACCCGTTCTCTTCTTTGCCCACAGAGAATCCGTCTGTCCGGCCCTCTGCGTTTTGCGGTATGCCGCTGATGCTCTGGCCTTCCTCTGATTCACTATGATTCCCTTTTCGTCTATGCCTGTCATTTGTGACACGCCTGTCTTTTTGGCTCGTGTTGTTGTCCCGTCAGTCTTTATGGCAGTATTCTTTTCCCCTTGTTCCGTCCCGCTTGTCTGCACGACCATCAGTTTCTGTTCTTCCGGCAGATACACCAGGGCCTTGTCATATCCAAGCTGCCATACGTTTCCTTCGTGTGTGGACACATCCACATCTTTTCCTACCTTGATGGAATCCGTATTCCACAGGCCTTCGTTATACTTCGTCAAGGCATTGTTTAAGGTATCCATAAACCAGTTGTTCTGCCACACATCTGCATAAGATCCATAGGTTTGAAACGGATCGGTCTGCAGACCATACATCTGCGTTCCCATCAACTGGCTCGTATAAAGACTGTTCCAAATATTTCCTATATCCATGGCCATCCTCCCTGCTTTATGATCCTCTGCTTACTATACGAATCATTATAGCAAAAAGTTTCGCCATTCCCAGTGAATTGTCATAAAATGCACGGATTTGGTCACCAAAAAAGGAAGTGCTCATTACAAGCACTTCCTGCACTGCGGATGACAGGGCTCGAACCTGCACGGTCACCCAATGGCACCTAAAACCATCGCGTCTGCCAATTCCGCCACATCCGCTTATGCGGGCCTGCTTTGACCCGCCCATGTATCATATCATTTTCAATCTACAGTGTCAATATGACGGATCACCCTGTGATTGATACGGATCAGGAAAATCACCGTCATCGTCAAAGACATCACCTCTGCGATGGGGAAAGCCCACCACACATAATTCACATCGCCCAGAAGCGACAGCAGATAAGCCGCCGGCAGAAGCACCACCAGCTGTCTTGCCATAGAAACAAACATACTGTAGACCGCATTGCCCAATGCCTGGAAAGCAGTCCCGCATACAATGCCAAATCCTGCCGGCAGGAAACTCAGACAAATAATACGAAGGGCCGGCACACCAATCTTAAGCATCTCATCCGATGCCTCAAAAAATCCCAGTAAAACCTGCGGAATCGTCTGGAAAATCACCACCCCGACAAACATAATGCTCACCGCATACGCAATACCGCATTTCATCGCCTTGACAAACCTATCCCGCCTGCCCGCGCCGTAATTATATGCCAGAATCGGCACCAGGCCGTTATTCAGACCAAAGACCGGCATAAAGACAAAACTTTGCAGTTTAAAATACACACCAAACACTGCTGTGGCCGTGGAAGTAAAAGAAATCAGTATCAGATTCATACCATATGTCATTACAGAACCAATGGCCTGCATGATCATGGAAGGTATGCCAATCTTATAAATCTGTCCCACTATCTCCTTTTCCAAACGCAGTCCCCTGAATTGCAGCTGAATATCATCATTCTTTTTACAATTAATGATAAATGCAATACTGCCTGCGATAATCTGTCCTGTCACCGTAGCCACGGCCGCACCTGCAACCCCCATCCGGGGTATACCAAACAACCCGAAAATAAAAATAGGATCCAATATAATATTGATCACAGCGCCGGTTCCCTGCGTAATCATAATATAGAACGTTCTTCCTGTGGACTGCAAAAGCCGCTCAAAGGTAAACTGTGCAAACAATCCGATAGAACAACTGCACGCGATACTCAGATATTCCACACCGTACTGCACAATCTGGGCATCCTTAGTCTGACTTAAGTAAAAAGCACGGGTTCCAAACAGCCCCACCAACAGAAAAAGCACATAACTTATCCCCATCAGGATAACGCCGTTTACAGCCGTATCATTGGCCTTCTTCTGCAGTTTCTCTCCCAGGGCCTTTGACAGTACCGCATTGATACCCACACAGGTACCTCCCGCTACGGCGATCATCAGTGTCTGAATCGGAAATGCCAAAGACACAGCCGTCAGCGCATTTTCATTAATACGTGACACAAAAATAGAATCCACCACATTATAAAGGGCTTGTACCAGCATGGATGCCATCATGGGCAGAGACATGCTGATCAGCAGTTTGTTGACGGGCATCGTGCCCATTTTATTCTCTTTCGTCTGTTCCATAATACACCTCGCTCTATTGATAAAAAAATAGAAATCCCTCATCCGAAAGGATTTCTTTCTTTCATCTCTCACTTTAAGTGAAGCACGGGGGATATCAAACGGGGTTCGAATCCCCCTGTTTACTTTCATCTCTCCTCTTCAAATGAAGCACGGGGGATTCGAACCCCCGACAACCTGATTAAAAGTCAGGTGCTCTACCGACTGAGCTAGTGCTCCATAACTGGGCTAGCTGGATTTGAACCAGCGAATACAGGAGTCAAAGTCCTGTGCCTTACCCCTTGGCGATAGCCCATTATTGGTAATATCAGAACGTGCTCCGCACTTTCCCATGTTAAGGGTGGGTAGAGGGACTCGAACCCTCGGCCT
>DKZA01000030.1 GCA_002492525.1 Lachnospiraceae bacterium UBA7086
AAATTAAAATTTCAACGCCAGATATTATATTCACATCATTAAAGTGCTTATGGATTATGACGGAGGTAATTCATGACTAATTTTGATTATCTTAAAAAAGAAACACAATTTAATAGCTTTTCTGATGTTGCCATATCATCGGAAAAATTACTTCCCATTGATAAGGAGGCATGTGTAATCAATTGTCGCCGTGCAATGGAATTTGCTATTAAATGGTTGTACTCTGTGGATGATTCCTTGGAAAAACCTTATCAGGATAGCCTACATAGTTTAATGAGTACCGAAGATTTTCATAATCTTGTGGATGATAGTTTGTGGCAGCGTATGGATCTTATTCGCAAAATTGGAAATAGAGCGGCACATAATGGGGGAAAGGTGTCTTTGGACGAGGCGACTTTATGTCTGCAAAATTTGTTCATTTTTCTTGACTTTATTGCGTATTGCTATGCCAAGAACTATGAGGAACATCAATTTAATACCTCTTTATTGCAGAATATCTCGTCGGAGAAAGAGGTACCGCAGAGAGATTTTGATGAAATTGAACTAAAAGCATTAATTGAAGAGAATAAGGCTTTAAAGGAAGAACTCACCAGGAGAAGAGAGACACAACAGCCGGTATATGTGCCGAAGCCATTGGATTTATCCGAATATAAAACCAGAAAAATTTATATTGATGCCATGTTAAAGGATGCCGGATGGACGGAAGGAAAGAACTGGCTTAACGAAGTAGAGGTAGATGGGATGCCTAATAAGTCCGGAAAAGGGTATGTGGATTATATACTTTACGATGATACCCAGAAACCTCTGGCACTGATAGAAGCCAAGAGAACCTGTGAAGATGTGTCCAAAGGACGTCAGCAGGCAAAGCTTTATGCGGATATTTTAGCGCAGAAATATAAAAGACGGCCAGTTGTTTTTATCACAAATGGTTTTGAAACAAGGATTATAGATAATCAATATCCGGAGAGAAAGGTGTCTGGAATTTATTCCAAGAGAGACTTGGAAAAGTGGTTTAATTTGATAGTGATGCGGACATCTTTAAAAAATATCTTCGTAGATAAGGCAATTGCGGGAAGATACTATCAGGAAGCGGCCATCAAGGCAGTATGTGACAGCTTTGGAAAGAAGAATCGCAGGAAAGCCCTTCTTGTTATGGCCACCGGTTCTGGGAAAACAAGAACTGTGATAGCGCTCTGTAAAGTATTATTAGATGCAGGTTGGATAAAGAA
Source organism: Lachnospiraceae bacterium UBA7086 (assembly GCA_002492525.1). Lineage (GTDB taxonomy): Bacteria > Bacillota > Clostridia > Lachnospirales > Lachnospiraceae > UBA3282. The sequence goes on from DKZA01000030.1 coordinate 1,230, forward strand.
TATCTTATTTCTTGCCGATCGTAATTCTCTTGTTATACAAGCGAAGAAAAATTTTTCTGCTTTATTTAACGAGGAATTATCAGTGGTAAATGTTGTAGAGGATAAAGAAAATTATAATGCCAGATGTGTATTTTCTACTTATCAGACAATGTTTAATTTGATAGATGAGGCAAAAGACCAGGAGGGCAAAATCTTTACAAATGGTCATTTTGATCTAATTATCTGCGATGAGGCCCACAGATCCATTTATAATAAATATAAGGATATTTTTACTTATTTTGATGCACTGCTTGTGGGGTTGACCGCTACGCCGAAGGAAGATATCGATAAAAATACCTATTCCATTTTTGATTTGGAAGATGGTGTGCCTACTTATGGTTATGATTTGGCACAGGCGGTAAAAGATGGGTATCTTGTTGATTATTTATCGGTAGAGTCAGAGGTAAAATTCATAGAGCAGGGTATTGTCTATGACGAATTATCAGAAGAAGATAAGGAAGCATACGAGGATACTTTTAAGGATGAGAATGGGGATTTCCCTGATAAGATTCAATCCTCGGCCATTAATAAATGGCTTTTTAATGAGGATACAATCAAGCAGGTTCTTTATACAGTAATGCAGGAGGGATTAAAAGTTAATTATGGAGAGAAACTAGGCAAAACGATAATATTTGCAAAGAATCATAATCATGCTGAGAAAATTCTTGAAATTTTTAATAAAGAGTATCCTTATCTTTCTAAAAATGGACAGGATTTTGCCAGAGTAATTGATAATTACACATCCTATGCGCAGCAGTCTATAGAGGAGTTTTCAGAAAGTGATAAAATGCCGCAGATAGCGATTTCCGTGGATATGTTGGATACCGGTATTGATGTACCGTCAGTATTAAACCTTGTTTTTTTCAAGAAGGTAATGAGTAAAGCAAAATTCTGGCAGATGATTGGACGTGGGACCAGATTGTGCCCGGGACTGATAGATGGGGAAGATAAAAAGAAGTTTTATATTTTTGACTTTTGTGGGAATTTTGAATTTTTTAGAATGAATGAAGGGAAGCCGACAGCCAATCAAATGGCATTACAGTGTGCAATTTTTAATCTTGAGTTTCAGATGGCCTTTAAATTACAGAATATAGACAGACAGATAGTACGTCTGATTGCCTATCGCAATACGCTGGTGGAGAAGATGGCCGGTAAAGTACGGGAACTGAACAGAGAAAATTTTGCGGTAAGACAGCACTTGCGGTATGTTGATTTATATGCAAAGGTAGATGGATATCAGTCAATTACTTATGAAGATACGTTGAAAGTCAGAGTTGAACTTGCACCGCTTATTTTGCCAGATAATGATGAGGTGAGCGCAATACGTTTTGATGCGCTTATGTATGGAATAGAATTGGCATATTTATCGGATAAAAAATATACCAGAGCACGAAACGATTTGCTAAAGCATGTGAAAGCGATAGCAGGGGTGGCAAATATTCCTGAAATACAGGCAAAAGCAGAATTGATACAGAAGATTTTACAGACAAACTATGTGGAGGATGCGGATATTGATGAATTGGAATATATTCGTACACAGCTTCGCAGTTTGATGAAATATATTCCGCAAACAGTCGTTAAATATGATACTAATTTTACAGATGATATCTTATCAATAGAATGGCGCGAGGCGGAATTGGAAAGTGATGATTTAAAAAATTATAAGGCAAAGGCGGAATATTATGTTCGCCAAAATCAGAATCATATAGCAATTGCAAAATTAAAAAAGAATCAACCGTTAAGTGAATTTGACATCAAATCTTTAGAAGAAATTCTTTGGGAAGAACTTGGAACGAGAGAAGATTATGAACAGGAGTATGGTAAAAAACCGTTGGGAGAATTTGTACGTGAGATTGTCGGGTTGGATATGAACGCGGCAAAGGAGGCGTTTGCAAAATATTTAAACGAAACGGATTTGGACAGCCGCCAGATTTATTTCGTTAATCAGATTATAGAATATATTGTTCATAATGGTTTGCTGAAGGATTTTTCTGTATTGCAGGAGCCCCCGTTTACAGATAAAGGAAGTATCGTTGAAGTATTTACAGATATGAATGTCTGGGTAGAAATTAGAAAAGTGATAGAGCAGATCAATGCCAATGCGATTGCCTGACGCTGGGATAACAAACAGGCTGAAAGTCCTTCACAGGAGTTTTCAGCCTTTGTTATATCCTAAAGTCTTTTCATGTACTGGAATACATCAATAATTCTCAGCATGTACCTCGAAATAGCTCTGCGGATGATTACAGGTAGGGCATACCTCAGGCGCCTTTGTGCCCACAACGATATGGCCGCAGTTACGGCACTCCCATACCTTGACCTCGCTCTTTTCAAATACGGCGGCGGTCTCTACATTCTTTAACAGGGCGCGGTATCTTTCCTCATGATGTTTTTCGATGGCACCTACAAGTCTGAATTTCTCCGCCAGTTCCGGAAAACCTTCCGCTTCTGCTGTCTTGGCGAAATTCTCATACATATCTGTCCACTCGAAGTTCTCACCATCGGCAGCGGCAGCCAGATTTTCCTTGGTATCGCCGATACCGCTTAATTCCTTAAACCACATCTTGGCATGTTCTTTTTCGTTATCCGCTGTTTTTAAGAACAGACTGGAAATCTGTTCATAGCCTTCCTTTTTGGCTACGGAAGCAAAATAGGTGTACTTGTTTCTTGCCTGGGATTCGCCTGCAAAAGCGGCCTCCAGGTTTTTCTCCGTCTGTGTTCCGGCATACTTTGTTGTTTTCATGTTTTTCCTCCTGTTGAAAATATTAATAAATATTATTTTAAATATAAAACATTTTTTCGATTGCCCGCTTATCCGAGGCTGTGAAGCAGTCCTCGCAAAGTTAATTTGCGAAGCAAATTTACTTTTATGAGTGGGCAATATTGGTATATTCCGATATTTCCCTGTTGATTGTGCACAGGTCATCAACGGACAGACCGTGAATATCCGCGTTGCCAGTGATTCTGGCAAAAGTTCTTAATTCTTCCGCACAGCATGTAAGATAATTCTCTACCCGTTTTGCGGCGGCGTCAATATGTAATCTTGCACGAAGTTTTTCATCCTGTGTTGCCACGCCCACCGGACACATGCCGGTACCGCAGATACGGTATTGCTGGCAGGCGGCCGCTACCATAGCTGCGGAAGCCACCGCAACGGCATCGGCTCCCATGGCCAGGGCTTTGGCAAAATCAGAAGATACCCTGAGGCCGCCCGTGATTACCAGATCAATGTCTGATTCCACAGAGTCAAGATATTTTCTGGCACGGTAAAGGGCATAGATTGTGGGGACACTGGTGGAATCCCTGACAATGGCAGGGGATGCACCTGTTGCGCCTCCTCTTCCGTCTATGGTAATGAAATCGGGTTTGGCATAGACACAGAATTCCAAATCCTTTTCGATACGTCCGGCAGCAATCTTGATACCGATGGGCCGGCCTTCACTTCGTGTGCGAAGCTCAGTTACCAGGGCCTTTAAGTCATCCGCAGTATTGATTCCGGGGAACTTAGAGGGACTGATAACATCCTGTCCCAGGGGTTTGTTACGGATTTTGGCAATTTCGGGAGTGACCTTTTCTCCCGGCAGATGGCCGCCCATACCCGGTTTGGTTCCCTGGCCGATCTTAATCTCAATGGCATCGGATGTTTTCAGATTTTCATCGGTAACGCTGTATTGATTCGGCACATATTCAAAGATATATTTATGGGCTGCCGCCTTTTCTTCCGGCAGGATACCGCCTTCCCCGCTGCACATGGCTGTGCCGGCTGCCGCGCTTCCCTTGGCCATGGCAATCTTGGTTTCTCTGGAAAGGGCGCCGAAAGACATGTGGGAGATGTAGACGGGCATGTCGAGCACCATCGGTTTTGCAGCATGTTTTCCGATGATGGTCTGCAAGGATACGTCGGCATGTTCCTCCAAGGGCATGGGATTTAACTGCGCTCCCAGGATGAGAATATCATCCCAGCCTGGCATGTTCATCTTTGTACCCATTGCTTCAATGGCAGATTTTCCGGTGACAGCCATCTCATGGATTTCTTTCATATACCGGTAATCGCTGTCTGTCTTTCTGGTTTCCTTGGGATAATTTAAGTCCAGGCTGGCAGCGCTTACGGAAACGGGAGCTGGTTCAATGGGTGACGAAGCGGCCGGTTTCGGCCCGGCAGCCACAAATTTCTCCGGCGGCTGTTTGCAGATGGGACATGCGGTCAGCTCGGAAAATGGTTTTCCTTCTTTTTCTTCGTCGTACACGTATCCGCAGATACTGCATTGGTAGATCATCATAGATACCTCCTTTTACTTTTTCTTTCTGCACTTAGGGCAGAGATAGAATACTTTTAAGTCATAGGACAGAATTTCTTCTTTCAGCTGTTTTTCCAGATCTCTCGTCATGTCATCAAAAGTGATGTCCGATAAAGCACCGCACATTTTACAGATAAGATGGTCATGTTTCTGTATTTTGTCATAACGGTCGGGAGAGCCTTCGATGGACAATCTTCGTATCAGTCCCTCCTGACATAAGGTGTTGAGATTGTTATATACGGTTGCCTGAACGACTTTGGGTTCTGTTTTTTTTAATTCTAAAAAAAGCTGCTCTGCCGTCAGATGTTCTTTTGACTGATTGACTAATGCTAAGATTAATTTTGCGTATTTAGTCATCTGTCCACCACCTTCTATTTAGAATTATTCTAATTATAATATTTTGAAAGAGTTTTGTCGAGAGGATAGCAGGAGATTTTGAAGAAATTTTCAGAAAATTTTAAATATACATTGCAGACACTAGGCAGAGATTTTATAATCAAGTTAAAATTTATACTTCAAATTCTTGCAAAGAATATGAATATTTGGAAGAAGGAGATATTTGCATTACTATACCAAATTCAAACTGCGAATATCCAATATACATAGATTTGGAAGATAATGGTGAGTTTACTTTATCATATTATAAATGGCATGAACATTATTCGGGCGAAAAACGGGATTACGAGAGGTTATGTGAAGATTTAGAAGATATTCTAAAAAATAATAAGTGTGTGGTAAGTATAAATAGCAATAGAAGATGGTTAGGTAGTAGATTAGCAGAAACAAAAATTAAGAGAGATTATGATTATAAAAATGATATAAAGAATTTACCAAAAGAGTTGCAAAATGAAATAAAGCAACTTAAAGGCAATGTAGAGTTATTTTATTGGGATATTAAAGACAATATTACAATAGATATTTGACAACAACTTCCAGTTTTTAGAACTGGAGAAGTCGGGATATAAAAGACAAAAATATATTTATGGAGGAAAGAATATGAGTTACGATTTGATGGTTTTTGAAAAGACAAAAGCACCAAAAACGAGAAAAGAGTTTCTTGCGTGGTATGAGAAGCAAACAGAATGGGAGGAAGACCATGATTATCAAACAATTAGCGTATCATCTTCCGCTTTACAGAATTGGTTTTTGGAAATGAAAGAGACTTTTCCACCAATGAATGGAGAATATGCTCCAGATTTCGAGCTCCTTGCTGAGAATGAAGATTTGGAAATCCATGTTACGGATTATAGCATTGGTAAGGAAATAATTTATGCCGCTTTTTCATGGCCTACTGCGGAAGAAGCCTATCATTTGTCCCGAAAGTTGGCCCAAAAGCATGATGTGGGATTTTTCGATGTGAGTGAAACTGACGGGGATATTATTTTGCCAGATGGTACAAAACTGGAATGACATGATGAACTTCCAGTTGATTGAAAAGGAAGTAACATGAAAAGGAAGTAACATGAAAAGGAAGTAACATGAAAAGGAAGTGATTGGATGAAAATCGGGGAAGCGCAAAAAGTGTATAGACAGCAGCTTAGTCTTTTGAGAGGACAACGAAGAGATTATGTAAACCAACAAGAGGAAAACCGCAAAAAGATGGAGAAAGCCCAGGAGAAAAGCGACCAACTGGGGGTAAAGTTTGAACTGTCTGAGGAGTATCTGGCAAGAGAGAAGGAATTGCAGGGACAGATTGATGCTCTTTCCGGACAGATTAAGAAGAATGAGAAGGTGCTTGAAGATCTGGCGAATCAGGAGATGGGTATCTTTAATAGTGTGGTGGCCAAACAGCAGGGTGAAGCCATGGAGGAGTATGGTGAGGAGATGGCCAAATGTCTGGAGATTGCCAGAAGAATCAGCCGGGGCGATAAGGTGCCGGCGCAGGATGAAAAGAAACTGATGGAGTTTAATATGGAAATCTATCAGATGGCCAAGAACATGGCGGCTATTAATATGAATAAGAAACACAAAGAATGGGATTCTCTCTGGGGCGAAGAGGAAGAGAAGGAATATGAGGATTCCAGAGAGGTTTCTGAAAATGCGGAAGCGAATGTAGAACTGCCGGAGGGGATGGAAGAGGTGGTGAAATGAAAAAGGGGTGTATCGGCCGATAGGCCATGCACCCCTTTTCTTCACACGCTCAATGATCTTATCGGTTTTGATTTAAGGTACCTGGATAAATGCCAGTACGCCGTAGGATGTCATATCGACAATCACATGGTCTGCTCTCACTTCTGTTACGGTAACAGGTGTCCACTGACCACCGGAAAGCTGGTATACCTGAATGTTTTCTGTGCCTGTTATGCCGGGCATATAGTAATTGACATTAGCGGTACTAAAGGATACGGAACCGCTGATATATACCACGTTAAGTACAGTGCCGTTTAAAGCGGCTGCCTGTGTCTTGGCGGAATTAACCTGTGCAAGGGCTGCTTTGGAAACGGTGAAGGACTGGTTAGTCTTGGTGCCGTCGATGATTACGCCGCCGCCCTGTGCTACCGGGATCGCATTTGTCAGTCCGGGTGTTCCTGTAACTGCGTTGTTATTGTATTCGCCAACGCTCTTACCGGCTTCCTGGGCAGCACTTGCGGTTGCCACGGAAACGCCTGCTTCTGCCGAACTGTTTCCTTCTGAGGAAGATCCCTCATAGGAACTGTCGGAAGTGCTGTTGCCGCTCCAGCTGCCGTAGCCGGAATTTTCTGACGCGGACACCACAATGGCCATAGAGAACAGTAAGGTTCCTGCCAGTAATAATGCAAGATATTTCTTGATTTCCATCGAATTTTTCCTCCTTTTATTGAGTGTGTAGTATAAGCATAGTCTTTTGAACGGAATGAATCAAGCGCTGTGCATAAAGTTTTGAAAAAATTAAGAAATAGAAGATTATGGTTGTGGTCAGAAGAGAATTCTGTCTTTTGGGAATCTTTTGAGAATAACGATTGCAAAAAAGTAGAAAGTACTGATAAAATGGTGTTAAAAACGGAGGAAACATCTATGAAACCGATTGTTCTTTATTATGCGAAATGTTCTACATGTCAGAAAGCTTTAAAGTGGCTGGAAGAAAAAGGCATCGACTATGAGGGCCGCCCGATTAAGGAGAAGAATCCTACCGCAGAGGAATTGAAGGTTTGGTATGAAAGGAGCGGTCTGCCGCTTAAACGGTTTTTTAACACCAGCGGACTGCTCTATAAAGAGATGGCACTGAAAGATAAACTGCCCGACATGAGCGAGGAAGAACAGCTGTCCCTTCTTGCCTCGGATGGGATGTTGGTAAAAAGACCGCTCCTTGTGAGTGATAAAGGAATATGCCCGGGGTTTCGGGAAAGTGAGTGGGAGAAAGTCATAACAGGATAGAGGAGTACAGCAAAAGCTGGGGAGCAAAAGATGGTAGTGCAGGAAATTTTTAATGAATTTGCGAGATTTGCACAGGTAGAATCTATGGCAATAGGCGGTTCGCGCGCCTTGAAGAAAAATGATGAATATTCGGATTATGATGTCTATGTCTACTGTAAGGAAGAGATTCCGGTGGAAGACAGAAAAGTTGTGCTGGAGAAATATTGCAGCCGTATGGAGCTGGGCAACTGTTACAGGGAGTATGAGGATAACTGCATCATGGAAGATGGTGTGGTATTAAACATCATTTACCGCAATACGGATGCGTTTCTTGCGAGTATCGAAGAAGTGGTGGAAGGGCATCAGGCGAAGAACGGCTGTACTACCTGCACGTGGCACAGTCTGTTGACAGGGCGTATCGCTTACGACAAAGGGGGCAGACTGGCACAGGCCAAGCAAAAATATATGGTCCGATACCCGCAGCCGCTGAAACAAAATATCATCAGCTATAATATGCAGTTGATTAAGTATGGGACGGATACGTATCTGGAACAGATTACCAGGGCCATGAAGAGAGGGGATCTGATCAGCATTAACCGGGAGATACATAAATTTTTGGCCTCTTATTTTGATGTGATATTTGCCGTAAATGAAAAACTTCATCCGGGGGAAAAACGGCTGCTGGATATCTGCGGGAAGGAGTGCAGGGTGTTGCCGGATAATTTTGAGAGGAATATTAAGGCGCTTCTGCTAAATATGTGTAAGGATCCTACCGCTATTTCTTATGTCAATACCATGCTGTTAGAATTGGAGAAAGTGCTGGGGCAGGAGTTGTAGACAGGGATCCATCGGTTGCATTACGTCTGGATTTGATGTATATTGGTTGTTGGTGTGAAAATTTGGAAAAGGACATGGAGGATTCGCATGAAGATAATAGAGGGCGGCGTTACGGCAGCACAGGGATTTGAGGCGGCCGGTGTGGAAGCGTCCATTAAATACCAGAACAGAAAAGATATGGCTATGATTTTTAGCCGGGTACCCTGTCAGGCGGCCGGGGTTTTTACCAGTAATGTGGTGAAGGCTGCGCCGGTATTATGGGATAAAGAGGTGGTGGAACATTCTCCTTACGTGCAGGCTGTGATTGTCAATGCAGGCATCGCCAATGCCTGTACCGGAAGACAGGGCTATGACTGCTGTAAACAGACGGCCAAGAAAGCGGCCCAGGTACTGGGAATTTCGGAGGATGCGGTACTGGTGGCTTCTACAGGCGTGATCGGCTGGCAGCTTCCGGTGGAGAAGATTACGGCAGGCGTAGAGAAACTGGCGGCAGTGAAGAATGACACTTTGGAGGCCGGGCAGGCGGCTGTGGAAGCCATAATGACTACGGATACGGTGCCCAAACAGGCGGCTGTGGAGATTGAGATTGGCGGTAAGAAGGTTACCGTGGGCGGTATGTGCAAGGGTTCCGGTATGATTCATCCCAATATGTGCACCATGCTGGGTTTTGTGACCACAGACATCGCCATCTCCAAAGAGCTTTTGCAGGAGGCACTGCGGGAGGATGTGGTGGATACTTTCAACATGATTTCGGTGGACGGCGATACTTCCACCAACGATACCCTGGTGGTGCTGGCAAACGGTCTGGCAGGGAATCCGGAGATTACTGCCAGGAATGAGGATTATGATAAATTTAAAGAAGCTCTGCATTATATAGACACCACTCTGGCCAAAAAGATGGCAGGGGACGGGGAAGGCGCTACCGCATTGTTTGAGACGAAAGTAATCCATGCGGCCAGCAAACAGGAGGCCAGGATGTTAAGTAAATCCGTGGTCTGTTCCAGTCTTACCAAGGCTATGATTTACGGCCATGATGCCAATGTGGGAAGAATCATGTGTGCGCTGGGCTATGCGGGCGTGGATTTTGATCCGGAGCAGGTGGATATTTTCTGTGAAAGCGATGAGATGCGTATGCAGATCTGTAAGGACGGTATGCTGACGGATTATGATGAAGAAGAAGCCACGAAGATTCTGTCTGCGCAGGAGGTACGAGTGATCGTGGATATGAAGCGCGGAGAGGAGAGTGCCGCGGCCTGGGGATGCGATCTGACTTATGATTATGTGAAGATCAATGCGGATTACCGCAGTTAGGGAAAGAAAAGAGGAAGTACAATGGAACAGCAGGAGATGAACAAGATTCTGGAGAAAGCGGAGGTCTTGATTGAGGCGCTTCCCTATATTCAGAAGTTCAACCGGAAGATTATTGTAGTTAAGTATGGCGGCAGTGCCATGAGCAACGAGGAATTACAGCGCAATGTGATCAAGGATGTGACACTCTTAAAGCTGGTAGGATTTAAGCCCATCATTGTGCACGGCGGCGGCAAGGAGATCAGCCGCTGGGTCGGTAAAGTGGGCAAGGAGGCCCGGTTTGTGGGGGGCCTGCGGGTAACAGATGAAGAGACCATGGAGATCGCCGAGATGGTTTTAAACAAGGTCAACAAGAATCTGGTCCGTATGGTCAGCGAGCTGGGGGTCAGGGCCGTGGGTGTCAGCGGTAAAGACGGCGGCCTGCTTCAGTGTGATAAGAAGTATTTCGAGGGAGAAGACATCGGATACGTAGGAGAGATTACCCGTGTGGATCCGAAGGTGCTCTATGACCTTCTGGAAAAGGATTTTCTCCCAATCGTGGCGCCTATCGGTCTGGACGATCAGTTCCAGACTTACAATATCAATGCGGACGATGCGGCCTGCGCTATTGCCAAGGCAGTGGGAGCGGACAAGCTGGTGTTCCTGACAGATATTGAGGGACTGTATAAGGACATCAACGATAAGTCCAGCTTTATCTCGAGATTGTCGGCTTCCCAGGCGGAGGAATTGATAGAAGGCGGTTTTATCGGCGGCGGTATGCTGCCTAAGCTGCATAACTGTACGGAGGCTATCAGAGAAGGGGTGGGAAGAGTTCATATCCTGGACGGACGGATTGCCCATTGTCTTCTTCTGGAAATCTTTACCAATCATGGTATCGGAACGGCCATTATTGCGGACGACGACAGCATCGGCAGCCATGGGGGAATATAAAGGAATGGAGCACAGCGTGAGTATGACAATGCAGGCATATATAGATGAGGCGGAAAAGAATCTGTTACACACCTACAACCGTTATCAGGTGGTATTTGAAAAAGGGGACGGGGTGTATCTGTATGATATGGAAGGTACAAAATACCTGGATTTTGTGTCGGGTATTGCAGTTTTTGCATTAGGATATCATAACCAGGAGTACAATGACGCCTTAAAAGAGCAGATAGACAAGATCATTCATACGTCTAACTATTATTATAATCTGCCGGCCATCGAGGCGGCGAAGAAACTGAAAGAGATTTCCGGCATGGACCGGGTGTTCTTTACCAACAGCGGGGCGGAGGCCATTGAGGGTGCCATCAAAACGGCCAGAAAGTATGCATACTTAAAAGACGGCACCACAGACCATGAGATTATTGCCATGCATCATTCTTTTCATGGACGTACTATGGGCGCTTTGTCTGTTACGGGCAATCCTCACTACAGAGAAGCCTTTGAGCCCATGATCGGCAATATCAGATTTGCCAATTTAAATGACTATGAAAGTGTGTTATCCCAGGTGACGGATAAAACCTGCGCCATTCTTTTTGAGACAGTGCAGGGGGAAGGCGGTATTTACCCTGCTACAGAAGAATTTATGCGTAAAGTCAGAGCACTTTGTGACGAGCGGGATATTCTATTGATGTTAGATGAGATTCAGTGCGGCATGGGACGTACCGGCACTATGTATGCTTGGCAGCGCTTCGGCGTGAAGCCGGATGTGATGACCACTGCCAAGGCTTTGGGATGCGGGGTGCCCGTGGGCGCTTTTCTGATGACGGAAAGGGTAGGAGCCAATTCCCTGGCAGCAGGTGATCATGGCACCACTTACGGCGGTAATCCCCTGGCCTGTGCGGCAGTCTGCAAGGTCATTGAATTGTTTGAGAAAGAGAATGTCCTTGCCAATGTGGAGAGAGTGGGCGCTTATCTCGCCGGCCGCCTGGAGGAGCTGGTGGCAGAATTTGACTGTGTTACGGAGCGCCGCGGTGTGGGACTGTTGCAGGGACTTGTCTTTGACCGGCCGGTGGGAGATATCATCAAGCGGGCTATGGACAAGGGACTGGTGTTGATCAATGCGGGAACGGATATCATCCGCTTTGTGCCGCCCTTGATTATTACGGAGAAACATGTGGATGATATGACGGCCGTTTTGCGTGCGTGTATAAGAGAAATAGAAGGAGAGCAGAAGTGACTCTGAAAAGAAGACTATTGATGATCCTGGCGGTGGCACTGCTTGCCGGCGGTCTGTACGGAACAGGCAGGCTGGGCATGACAGTGCAGCGGGATGAGGAAGAGGAAGCGGAGGAAGAGTTCCTTTTCGGACATAGAGATACCTTATATCTGTGGTATACGGATGAGGCACTGACAGATTATTTGAATAGTGTAGTGGTTTCTTACAGCGAATATCAGGACGAGGTGCGTGTGGTGCCGGTGTATACGCCGGGGCTGGAGTATTTGGAGACGATCAATCAGGCGTCCCTACAGACGGAAGAGGTGCCGGATTTGTATATTGTCAGTAACGATTCGTTGGAAAAGGCATATCTGGCGGGACTGGCATCGGAAGTGCGGATACCCAAGGGTGTTCTTCCTATGGCGGAAATCCTGCCGGGGACAGCTGTACAGGCGGTGACTTATCGGGATAAGCAGATTGGATATCCTTTTTATTATGAGACAAGCTGTTTTTTGTATAACAGGACTTATCTGGAAGACTGGGCCAGAGCACAGCTTGAAGCGCAAAGAGATGAGGAAATTGCACAGGAGTCTCAGGAACAGGCGGATAACGGGGATGTGGAAGAAGAAGCAGCCGGGGAGACGTCCGTGGAAGAAATTTCAGCTGAGGCTGTAGCTGCCAAGATAGAGGAGGCGCTTCCGCAGACGATTGATGATATTCTTGCCTTTGCGGACGTGTATGATGCGCCGGAGCAGGTAGAAGCTGTCTTTAAATGGGATGTGTCAGATATCTTCTATAATTATTTCTTTGCGGGAAATTATATGGATGTGGGCGGCGCAAGCGGGGACCGTTCCGATTCCATTCATATTTATAATGAGGAGGCAATCCGTTGTCTGCGGGTATATCAGGATCTGAATCAGTTCTTTTCCATTGATCCGAAAGAAATCAGCTATGACGGTGTGCTGCAGGATTTTATAGACGGAAAGATTGTGTATACGGTAGCCACTTCGGATGCTCTTTCCAGAATAGAACAGGCGAAAGAAGAGGGAGATTTTATCTATGAGTATGGGATGTCCAAGCTTCCTGATGTGAGTGAAAAGTTGCAGTCTTCTTCTCTGTCAGTGACACAGTGTGTGGCGGTCAACGGCTATTCCACACAGAAGCAGGCAGCCAATGATTTTGCGGTTTATCTGACGGAGTATGCCGCGGAGGACCTGTTTGCCAGAACAGGCAAGCTGCCTGTGTATGCAGGCGGCAGCACTTATGACAATCCGAATGTGGCAGCTTTTTTGGAAGAATATCAAAATTCTGTACCCATGCCGAAGATGATTGAGACCAGTAATTTCTGGGTGGAATTGGAGATTACTTTTGCCAAGATCTGGATGGGAGATGATGCCAACGATTCCTTGCGGGCTTTGTCTGAGAAGATTATGGCGCAGGTGCTGGGAGAGGCGTATACAGAAGAATATATTGATGTACCGGAACCGGTGGAAGAGGAAGAAGAGACCCTGGAGGAAGAAAGCGGGCCAGAAGAGAGTGCGGAAGAATAATTTGCGGCAGAATGGAAAGGATAAGACAAGACGGTATTTACTGTCTTGTCTTTTTATGTGATTGAGATTGGGGTGTCAAAAGGTGCTTAGGATGGACTAAGAGGGCAAATTGCACAAAATGTTCTCTCGAGTCGGGCTTCGTCATATGGAGTTTCTAAATATTCCGGTAAGGTCATGACGGACGGACGCAACCGCCCGTTACTCGCCATCCGGGCTCGAAACGGGCTTTCCGGGACATCCATGTCCCGAAATTGCTGGATGTTTACGGAATATTAAGAAACTCTCATATGACTGCGCAGGACATCTTCGCCAACATTTTGTGCAATTTGCCGCTTTTAATTTATTTAAGCACCTTTTGACATCCCAATCTGATTAAGAAATGATAAAGGAATGGAGATATTATGTTTGGATTTTTGATTGCTTTACTGTCAGGTGCTCTGATGAGTGTACAGGGGGTTTTTAACACACAGGTGACGAAAACATCCGGGATCTGGGTAGCCAATGCCTTTGTGCAGTTTACGGCGCTTTTAGTCTGTCTTGCGGCGTGGCTTGCAACAGACAGATCTTCTTTTGGTTCGCTTTTTAAGGTGGAACCTAAATATATGCTCTTAGGAGGTACGATTGGCGCTTTTATCACTTACACTGTGATTAAAGGTATGGAGCTTTTGGGACCGGCACGGGCAGTTATGCTTATCGTGATCGCACAGCTGGCGGTAGCTTATGTCATTGAGCTTCTGGGTCTTTTCGGTGTGGAAAAGCAGCCTCTGGAAGTAAGAAAAATGGTTGGTATGGCTGTGGCAATCGCAGGAATCATTATTTTTAAGTGGACATAGGGCACAATTTATTTTACAATGGAAAGAGCATAGCGGGAACTTCCTTGAGGACAGTATTGTTCGGAAAGGAAAGGATGCAGAATAAAAAGAAACGATTCAGGATAAGAAAAAGGCTGCTTGCCGCGGGGGTGACGGGGTTGTGCAGTCTGTGTTTCCTGTACGGTTGTACGAGGAAAGAAGAGCTTCTTTTGCTGACGGAAGAAGGGCAGGAGCAGCAAGAAGATATGCAGGAACGGTCAGAAGATACAAAGGGATGGCCGGAAGCCTCGGATGCATTAGGAGAGATCGAGGAGGCAGGTGCCGGGACGGCATACATAGCAGAAGAGCCGGGTACGATATATGTACATGTCTGTGGCGCGGTGATGGCGCCGGGCGTTTATGAGATGACAGGCGGCAGCCGGGTTTATGAAGCGATACAGGCGGCAGGCGGTTTTACGGAAGATGCAGAAGAAAGTTATGTAAACCAGGCACAGGAGTTGTCGGACGGTGTCAAACTGATGATTCCCACGATGGAGGAAGTGCAGCAAGGTTCTTTTGCGTCAGGAGACAGACAGTCTGTTCTTTTTGCACAGGAAGACGGACAGGCTCATACAAAGGACGGCAGGGTCAATATCAATACGGCGTCTGAGGAGGAACTTTGTAAGATTCCGGGGATCGGTGCTACGAGGGCAGCGGCGATTGTTGCCTACAGGGAGAACCATGGCGGATTTGCAGACCCGGAAGATATCATGAAAGTAAACGGTATCAAAGAGGGTACCTATGAAAAAATAAAGGACAGCATCAGTGTGAAGTAAGGCAGGGAATTGGAATGGCACAGAGAGTTTTAGTGGTGGATGATGAGAAATTGATCGTGAAAGGGATTCGTTTCAGTCTGGAGCAGGACGGGATGGAAGTGGACTGCGCCTATGACGGAGAAGAGGCTCTGGAACTGGCCAGACAGAATCAGTATGATATGGTTCTTCTGGATGTCATGTTACCTAAGATGACCGGATTTGAGGTATGTCAGCAAATCCGGGAGTTTTCTAATGTACCGATCGTCATGTTGACGGCCAAGGGAGAAGATATGGATAAGATCTTAGGGCTGGAATATGGCGCGGACGATTATATCACAAAACCCTTTAATATTCTGGAAGTGAAGGCCAGAATCAAAGCCATTATGCGCAGGACCAACAGAAAGAGTGTGAAAAAAGAAGATTCAAAAGTAGTCGAGCGGGGTGATATGCGTCTTGACTGTGAGGGCAGGCGGGTTTATATCAAGGATAAGGAGATTAACCTGACGGCCAAAGAATTTGAACTTCTGGAACTCTTGATCAAGAATCCGGGGAAAGTGTACGGCAGGGAAAATCTGTTGAAGCTGGTCTGGGGAAGCGATTATCCGGGCGATGTGAGAACGGTGGATGTACATATCAGAAGGCTGCGGGAAAAAATAGAGGAAGTGCCGGGAGAACCCGTGTATGTACGGACTAAGTGGGGTGTGGGATATTACTTTGCTTAACAATAAATTGCACAAAATGAAAATCTTTAGAAGTCTGAAAGTACGAATCTTTCTGATCATGCTTATCGTGGGGCTGATTCCCTGTTTTGTCATGCGGTATGCAATCTTACAAAACTATGAGCAGCGTGCGGTAAATGTCAGAACCTCTGACATTTCCACGCAGCTTAGAATTCTGGCCAATCACCTGATTACTTATGCTTATCTGCGGGATACTTCCTCGGAGGTCATCAATGCGGAACTGGAACAGTTATCCAACTTATATGACGGACGTGTACTGATTATCAACAGCGACCTTAGGATCGTGAAGGATACCTATGCAATCAGCGAGGGAAAGACCATTATTTCGGAGGAAGTTATCCGCTGTCTGAAAGGCGAGAGTACCAGTAAGTACGACAGGGAAAATGGATATATTGAGATGACTATTCCTATTACGGAGACATTGCAGACAGCGGTGGATAAGGATATGGGAGAGAAGATCGATGTAGTCCGCGGGGTCATGCTGGTGAGTGCTTCTAATGACAGCATCATAGCCACCATGAACAGCCTGAACCGCCAAGCGTTGGTGGTGGAGGCCCTGGTGAGTCTGGCCATTATAGTGGGGGTAGCTTTGGTATCGAAGATTCTTTTTAAGCCTTTTAAAAAGATTATCGTAGCCTTGGATCAGGTGCAGGCCGGGTATACCAACGATCCCATTTCGGTGCCAGACTGCCGGGAGACGGAGCTGATTGGGGATGCTTTTAACAGAGTGCTTGGACGGATGAAAATGCTGGACGATTCCAGACAGGAATTTGTTTCCAATGTGTCCCATGAATTGAAGACGCCGATTACCTCCATGAAGGTGCTGGCAGATTCTCTGATTACGCAAAAGGACGTGCCGCTTGAGGTATACCAGGAGTTCATGACGGATATTGCTGCAGAGATTGAGAGAGAAGATAAGATTATCAGTGATCTGCTGTCATTGGTCAAGATGGACAGGACAGCGGCGGATTTAAATATTTCACAGGTAGATATGAATGAGCTGGTGGAACTTATTATGAAAAGACTGCGTCCCATTGCCATGAAACGGGATGTGCAGCTGGTCTATGAGAGCATACGTCCTGTGACGGCAACGGTGGATGAAGTCAAGATTACCCAGGCAATCTCCAATCTGGTGGAGAACGCCATAAAATATAATAAAGAACATGGTTTTGTGAAAGTGACACTGGATGCGGACCATCAGTTTTTTACGGTGAAGGTGGAGGATTCCGGCATCGGTATTCCGCAGGACGCTCTGGAAAATATATATGAGCGTTTTTACCGTGTGGACAAATCCCGTTCCAGGGAGATCGGCGGTACGGGTCTTGGGCTTTCCATTACCAAGAGTGCGATTCTTAAGCACAGGGGTTCCATCAAGGTATCCAGTACCGAAGGTGAGGGGACGGATTTTACGGTGAAGATTCCTTTGAATTATATTGCGGTGTAGAGAGGAGTATGGATATAGAGATGAGAAAGGTAGGGCAATGGTTTTCCTGTGCAGCGGTCTTGATTGTGATGCTGCTCTCGGCCTGCGGGAGGGAGGAACAGGCGCAAGTCGGAACTGCTTATAAAATATATTATGTAAACAATGATGAGACAAGAATTATCGATCAACAGTATGTTACCGAAACTACGGATACGGAGGAGTTGTTTGAGGAACTGACGGGACAGCTGCAGAAAAAGTCAGAGAAGATGGAGTATCAGTCCCCTTTGGCGGAGGAGTTTTCCATTCTTGGGCATGGACTTGACAGTGGACTTCTGACCGTGGATTTTGATGACAAATATAAGGAATTGTGGGGAACCAGGGAAATTCTTATTCGTGCCGCGATCGTCAGGACACTGGTACAGATTCCGGGGGTGGAGCGCATTACCTTCACGGTGGCGGGTGAGCCGCTTGTGGATGGTAACGGCGTTGCCGTTGGGATCATGACGGCAGATACCTTTATTGAAAATGCGGGCAACGAGATCAATGCTTACGAAAAAGTAGATCTGCGGCTTTATTTTGCCAATGAAGCGGGGAATCTTCTGGTGGAAGAAAATCAGAGAAACGTGGTGTATAGCAGTAATATCGCGATGGAAAAGCTGGTGGTGGAAAAGTTGATAGAAGGGCCAAAGGCGGAAGGATCTTATCCGACCATTAATCCTGCCACGAAAATCGTCAGTGTCACGGTAAAGGATGGAATGTGTTATGTAAACTTTGATGAAGCCTTTCTAAGCCAGCCCTATAACGTGGCTTCGGATGTGACAATCTATTCCATTACTAATTCCCTGGTAGAACTGCCCAATGTGAATAAGGTGCAGATATCTGTCAATGGAGAGACCAATATTTCTTATCGGGAGAATATGAGTCTTAATAATGTGTTTGAGAGAAATCTTGACATACTCTCCACAAAATAACCGTGGCAAAATGACGTGTTATGTAAACAAAGTAAGAAAGGAAGTTGATATACTATGCGCAGACCCTTATGCCTGATCGGACTGGCATTTGCGGCGGCACTGATGGCGGGAATTTCTTTGCTCCCGCGAAAGGCGCAGACTTTTGAGGAGTTGGAGAAAGAGCAGATTGCCGCCTTGGGATGTGTAGAATGGAAAGAACATAGGACTTTAGGAGAAGAGGAAGTCCTTGTGGTATCTTTAGAACAGGTCATTGTTCTAAAACCAGAGCAGATATCCAGTCTCACACAGATCATATCAGATTCTGAAACAATCAGGCCAAATCATATTCTGGCAGATTTCCAAGAAACAATAAAGAGTATTTATAAAAATAAAGAGCAGCTGCAACGGGACGGTACAGAACGGATTACGGGAGTTTTGTG
The DNA here is from genome assembly GCA_002492525.1 of Lachnospiraceae bacterium UBA7086. GTDB lineage: Bacteria > Bacillota > Clostridia > Lachnospirales > Lachnospiraceae > UBA3282. Next base: position 19,894 of record DKZA01000030.1, read on the forward strand.
CTATTTGGATAAAACAGAGGAACCGTCCATGGGCAGTTATGTGATTATGGAGGGAGAGTTTCGCACTTTTCGCCATGCCTCCAATCCAGGAGAATTCGATGCCGCAGATTATTATGATATTATGGGGAAACAAGGCCGTCTTATGAGGAGCCTCTGTTTGGTAAAGAGTGAAGACTGCAGCAAGTTCCGGGAAGGGCTTTATCATTGCAAAGAGTATCTGACGCTTCTTTTGCGGGCGGTTTATCCCGAAAAAGAAGCGCATATCATGGAAGCCATGCTTCTGGGAGAAAAAGGGATGTTGGATTCTGAAATAAAGACCCTGTATCAGCAAAACGGTATCATACATATTCTGAGTATCAGCGGGCTTCATCTCTCCATGCTGGGTATGGGATTCTATAAGGCACTTAAGAGATTTCATATTCCTAAGATGGTTGACATAATATTATCAATAGGATTGATGTACTGTTATGCTGTCATGACCGGTATGGGAGTATCTGCGGTCAGAGCGTTTATGATGTTTGGATTCCATCTGGCGGCGGAACTTTTGGGCCGTACTTATGATATGCTGACAGCCATGACGGTGGCAGCATTGTGGGTTTTAGGCAGACAGCCGCTTTATCTGACCCACAGCGGTTTCCTGTTTTCTTTTGGAGCAATCTGCGGGATCGGGTTATTCCTGCCGGCCGTGGATGCCCACCGGCTTTCCGAGAAGCGTTTTGTCAGGACACTTTGTACGGGCATTGGGATTTCTCTTTGTACGTTACCGGTATATCTGATGTTTTATTATGAGTTTCCGCCATATTCCGTGCTGTTAAATCTCTTGGTGATTCCCTGTATGAGTATCGTCCTGCCTGGCGGCATGATTACGATGGCGGCGGCAGTGTTAGTGCTTCCGCTTGGTAAACTGCTGGCTTTGCCAGGTATCTTTGTGTTATGGTTGTATGAAAAGGGGTGTAATGTGTGTCTTTCCCTGCCGGGACATCAGTGGATTACGGGACGCCCTCCGGGTGTTCAGACAGCCTTGTTTCTTCTGCTTTTGACAGCATTGGCTCTGGGTTATGAACGGATGAAGAAAGGACGGTTCTGGGCAGTGGTCTTTCTGGCGGTACTGGTACTGACCGTGCGGCTGCCCCGGGGATTTGAGATGACGGTGATGGATGTGGGGCAGGGAGACTGTATCTATCTGACAGACGGACGAGGCAGGCATTATCTGATTGACGGAGGAAGCTCTGATAAGAAGGACGTGGAAGAGTATCAGATTCTCCCTTTCTTGAAATACAAAGGAATCAAGTATCTGGAAGGCGTATTTGTCACTCATCCGGACAGCGATCATGTAAACGGTATCCGGAGAATGTTGGAAACCTATGAGGAGAACGGGATAGGTATCGGCTGTCTGTTGTTGCCGGATGTAGGTGCAGGATGCCGGAAGGAAGAGTACCATACACTGGAGCGGCTCGCGAAAGAAGCGGGTATATCTGTTCAGTATATTCATGCGGGACAGAGGATTTCTTGCGGGGAAATTATGTTAACCTGTCTGCATCCGCAGAAAGGGTTTGTGTGTGAGGAGGCGAATGAGTTCTCTACAGTACTTTATCTGCGAATGGGAACATTTACGGCTCTTTTGACGGGCGACCTGGAAGGAGAAGGGGAGAAAATGGTGACAGAGAGCCTGCAGACAAAGGGAATACAGGATATCACCCTGCTCAAGGCAGCGCATCACGGTTCCAGAAATTCTACTTCGGAGGAATTTCTAAGGATCACAAAACCGCGCATAACCTTGGTTTCGGCCGGACGGGATAATCCTTACGGCCATCCGCACGCAGAGACTCTGGAAAGACTTAAGGCATGTGGATGCCGTATTTATCAGACGTCTGTAAGCGGCGCGGTGACAATCAGGGTGAAAGGGGACAAGGTCCTGGTGGAGGAGTATCTGGCAAAAGAAAGGTAGTTGTTTTTTAGGAGGTTACCCCTTATACTGAATATAGATTATGAAAAAGCTGAATGAAGAGATTAAAACAGGACAACTAAAACAGGTGTATCTTCTCTGCGGAGAGGAAGCGTATCTGAGAAACCAGTACAGAGACCGATTAAAGAACGCTCTTTTGGATGGCGGCGATCCTATGAACCTGCATTACTTTGAGGGGAAGGGGATTCAGACGGGAGAGGTCATCGACCTGGCGGAGACGATGCCATTTCTGGCCATGCGGCGTGTGCTCGTTCTGGAGAACAGCGAACTGTTCAAGCATGGCGGAGAGCAGCTTGCGGAGTACCTTGCAGCCCCTGCACAGACGGCTTTTTTTGTGTTTGTGGAGCCTGTGGTGGATAAGAGGAGTAAACTCTATAAAGCAGTTTTGACGAAAGGCCGTGTGATCGAGTGTACGACTCAGGATGAGGCAGTGTTAAAACGCTGGATACTGGAATTCTTGAAGAAGGAGAAGAAGAAGATTACCGAGAGGGATCTGAACTTTTTCCTGGAAAAGACCGGAACAAACATGGAGAATATCCGCGGCGAGTTGGAAAAACTCATGTGTTATTGTCTGGGAAGAGATGTGGTCACATCTTTGGATATTGAGGAAATCTGTGTCAGGCAGGTGAGTAATCAGATTTTTGATATGGTAAGTGCGGTGGCGGAAAAACGGCAGAAACAGGCCATGGAATTATATTATGATCTGCTTGCGCTAAAGGAACCGCCCATGAGGATTCTGTATCTGATTACCAGACAGTTCAATCTCCTTTTGCAGGTAAAAGAACTGAAGAATAAAGGCTGCGATGCCAACACCATCGGCACAAGAGTGGGTCTGGCGGGATTTGTTGCGAGAAAATATGTGGCCCAGGCGGCGAAATTTAAGGAAGCCGATTTAAGGAAGGCTCTGGCAGATTGTGTGGAGACGGAAGAAGCCGTCAAGACCGGCAGGATGAACGATATCATGAGCGTGGAGCTTCTGATTGTAAAATACAGTATGTGAGGAATGAGGAGGGAAACAGATGGTTGGATTGATTCAGATAGTTGCGGTTTGGGTGATTATATATTACATTGTCAAAAAGAAAAAAAGCGGTTCCCAGCCGGGCGGCGGTCAGACCCCTAATACTACGGTGAATACGGCCGGCACCGGTCATCCGTCCGATCATGGCGGGATGATGCAGAATCAGAATCAACGAAACGGGAACTGGAGGCAGAATATGTCAAATCCCAAAAGACCGCCTGCATCTGTGCAGACAGGGCCTGTAAGAACGAATGTTGCACCGGCTCAGATGGTTACAAAGCCGGCAGAGGCTGTTACGGAGGAAGAATCTACCACTGCCTATCTGGCTAAGAAAGCCGAGGAGGATGCCAGAGAGCATGCCAAGGAAAAGTGGGAGGAAGAGAAGCGTCTGCGGGAGGCCAAAGGAGGGCATATGGTGGCCGGCAGACACTTAGACGGGGATCCCATTCCTCAGGGCAGCCGGTGTGTGGTATGCGGTTACTGTGCGGCGGAGAATCTGATTCCCATGATACCGAGAACCAGATACAGTTGTTATTTCTGCCGGGAACCGCTTAATTGAAAACAAGATGAAAAGGAGTAGAAACGATGGCGGTTACAGAGAAGAGAGATCCCTATATGATGGAATTCAGATTTCCGGAAGGAAAAGATAAGGCAGTGACCTTTAGTTATGATGACGCCCAGATTTATGACAGAAGGCTGGTGAGCATTTTTAACCAGTACGGAATGAAGGCGACTTTTCATTTAAACAGCGGAACCCTCGGCGAAGAAGGTTATATCACAAAGGACGAGGTGGCCGCACTGTATGCCAATCATGAGGTGGCCAGCCACGCGGTGACACATCCGTTTTTTAATGAATTATCACAGGATATGACGGTGCGGGAAATCCTGGAGGACAGGCGTACCCTGGAAGGCTGTACGAATCGGATCGTACGGGGATTTTCCTATCCGTTCGGAGAGTACAGCGACCGGCTGATTGAGACGGCAAGACAGGTGGGGATCGTGTATGCGAGAACCGTAGAAGACAGGATGAACTTTAATCTGCCGGGAGATTTTATGCTATGGCATCCAACCTGCCATCACAATAAGGTGACGGATGAGATGATCGAGGATTTTTTAAATCCGCCTCTTTACCGGAATCTGGCGCTTCTTTATATCTGGGGCCATAGTTTTGAGTTTGAGAGGGAAAATAACTGGGAACATATCCGGCATGTCTGCGAAGCACTGCAGGGCAGGGAAGATGTGTGGTATGCCACCAATATGGAGATTTATGAGTATGTGATGGCTATGAGATCTCTGGTATTGTCAGCGGACGGCAGGATATTGTATAATCCTGCAGCGATACCGGTGTATCTGATGATCGGGTATACCAAGGCCTGTGTACCGGCGGGAAAGTGTCTTTATCTTCCAACGGAGCAGAAGGGCTGACGAAGTGCAGCGTCAGCCTTCGTAGAGATTCCGAAATTCTGTCGGGGTACAGTCTTTGAGCAGTTTGAACATTCTGATGAACGCGGAGAGGCTTGCAAATCCGGACTGGAGAGCCACTTCGGTAATGGACAGTTCCGGATCCAGCAGGAGCTTTTCCGCGTGCTCGATTCTTTTCTTATTCAGATATTTATAAAAGGATATTCCCGTAAAGTTTTTAAAGAGTCTTGTAAAATGATATTTGCTGAAACCGGCAATGGCGGCAACATCATCCAGACACAGATCTTCCGTGCAATGTTCCTGAATATAATTGCAGATATTCAGGAATTTGTCGCTGTGTTCTTTCTGCTTATTGGAGGCCATATCGAAAGCGTTCCTCATACCGGTATATTCGCGGCCGATGAGAACCAGCATCTCGATCAGTTTGGAGTAGATGGAGGCGCTGATCAGGATGGAGCCGCTGTAATATTCCCGGGAGATATCAAGCATCAGTTCCTTAAGCCGTTCGTGGATGGCGGGCGCAGTCCCGGGCGTAAGCAGAAGCGCCTGCGGGACGGTAGATAAGGTGGACTCGATATCGGCTATATTATGTAGAAGAGAAAAGTCAGCCTGCAGGATCAGCCTCTCTCCGTGAATGGTGGACGGCATGCCGTGCACCACGCCCGAATTGATGAGGAGAAGATCCCCTTCCTGTAATGTGAAGATCTCATCCTTGCTGGAAACGTCATAGGAATTTTGGATGGGCATGATGATTTCAATGGAGGTATGCCAATGTTCCGGATAGGATTCATAATCCGTATTGTCGTGTAGTTTAAAGCCTTCGATATCCTTATAAATAACGGTTTCTTTGATGCCGTTTAATATTTCGATCATATGATATCCTCCTTTTTTGATTTACCGAATCACTTTGCGTCAGCCATATAAGTGCTAAAAGTTGCTATGAGTGTTAAAAATTGCTATAATTGATAATAAGTTTTAAGATAATTAATAAAAATTGCTTTTTAATACCTTTATCTTATCACAAAAAATCATAAAATCAAATTAAAAACATACAAAGTAACGCGAAATATGTAATTTGAAAGGAATGTATATAGCAAAATAACCAAAAAAATCTCAGAAAATTGTATAAATAAGTCAAAATGATCATAGCAAAAAATACAATGATAGCAATTATTAGTACATAAAAAGCAATTATTAAAAAGCATATGGAAAGCCTCTCTGTTATACTGTATTTGTAACGAAGATCTACAGGCGGAATTTGGCTTTTACTGTAGAGCAAATAAATTATTCAAGGGAGGTTTTAACATGAAGAAGAAAGTGTTATCAGTTTTACTTAGCACAGCTATGGTTGCATCCATGTTAGTTGGCTGCGGCGGAAGCGGCGATACACCGGCGGCACCTGCGGCTGACAACGGCGGAAGCCAGGACACTGCATCAGCTGGCGATGCAGAGGCACCGGCAGCTGACAACAGCGGAAGCAGTGAAGGTGTTGAGGAGATTACCTGGATGTTCTGGGACGACTTAAACGCTACGGAAGATTTGATTTCCATAGGCTATCGTGAGACAGTAGAGAGATTTAACAAAGATTATGAAGGCAAATATCACGTTAATGTAGTGACAACGAACCTGGAAGAGTATTATGCAAAGCTGAACGCTCTGGTAGCGGCAGGGGAGACACCTGACTGCTTTATCGTAAGTCCCGGCCCGAACTTGGATGTATATGTAGATCCCGGTGTAGCGGCTGATCTGACAGATTATCTGAAGGCTGACGGCTGGCTGGATACCTTCAACGGCGGCGAAGGTGCTTTTTCACAGCAGACTTATGACGGTAAGATTTATGCAGTGCCGTTAAATATTGCAGCAGCATGTGTATTCTATAACACAGAAATGTTTGAGAAGGCAGGTATCACCACGATGCCTACAGACTGGCAGGGTATGTTAGATGCTTGTGAGAAATTGCAGGCAGCTGGTTACACACCGCTTACCATTTCCGCAGGTACTGCATGGTGCTTGTCCATGCTGGCAGGTTATCTGTGTGACTCTGAGGGCGTAGACCTTGCGGCTCTCGACAGCGGCAGTGCTTCCTGGCTTGACGCTAACGTAGTAAGCGCTACCAACAAACTGGTTGAGATTTCCAAGTACTTCCAGCCTACGGCAGCAGGCGATACAAACGATGTGGCTACTGCTAACTTCTACAATGAAGAAGCAGCAATGCTGATTCAGGGTTCCTGGGCAATCGCACAGATCAACGGTGCTAACCCTGACTTTGAGAGCAAGTGCGGCGTGTTTGCTTTCCCTGGCACAGACGGAAGAGTCATTGCGAAGTCCGACAGTCTGGCAATGAGCGCAAACACAGCTCATCCTGACGCAGTTATCGCTTTCATGAAGTACTTCACAGACGACACAGCACAGAAGTATACTGCTGAGGTTGGCGGTAAGATTCCTGTAACCACAGTAGAGTATGATGCTTCCAAGGCTCCTGCACAGCTTGCTTATGTAATGGATGTATTTGGCAATGCAAAATCTACTTTCGGTTTCTATAACGAGTCCATGGCTACCACAGAGGCTGGCGCATGCTTCGATGACGCGATGGTTGCTATCTATCTGGGTACTCCTGTAGAGGAAGGACTTGCGACGATAGAAGATTTCTATAAGAATAATGTCTGGAATAAATAATCAGTAAAAGTATTATGACACTTTTTGCGCAGGATTGGAGAAATCCAATCCTGCATTTTTCTAAGATTTCGGAGGTGTATATGGACAAATTATTACGAGACAAAAAGGCGATTGTTGTATTTGTTGCACCGGCATTTCTGTTATTTACATTCGTTTTGTTTATTCCGATTTGTCAGTCAGTCTACTATTCGTTTTGTGACTATAATGCGTTGACAAAACCGGAATTTATTGGCTTAGGAAATTACAAACAGTTGTTTACCATAGACAGAACCATGAAAATTGCGCTGAAAAACTCGATGTTTTTCCTTATCTTTTCAGTTGTGACACAGTTGATTGCGGGTTTGATTCTGGCGGCGCTTCTGACCAATATCAAAAAGGGCCGGGACTTTTTTAAAAACGTTTATTATCTGCCCTGCGTATTATCGTCAGCGGCTTTGGGCCTTTTGTGGATGTTCGTTTTTACGCCAAAACTGGGTATCAATCAGATCCTGGCACAGTTTGGTATAGAAGGGCCTCTCTGGCTGATGGATACCAAGGGCTTCATTATTCTTCCCATGTGGGTGATCGCTTCCGTTTCCCTGTGGCAGTATGTGGGGCAGTCCATGATGCTTTACATGGCGCAGATTTCGGGTATCAGCAGCTCCTTGTATGAGGCATCTTATATTGATGGGTGTACAAAGGCACAGGCTTTCCGATATATTACCCTGCCTTTGATCAGACCTATGGTGGCCACGGCGATGTCCTTAAATGCCATCGGTTCCCTGAAGTTCTTCGATCTGATCTTCAATATGACGGAGGGCGGCCCGAACCATATGACAGATGTGCTGGCAACTCATCTTTATCAGCAGGGCTTTAAGTATTTCAAATACGGTTATGCGAGCGCAATCGGTACGGTGCTTCTGGTGATGTGTCTGATCGTGACATTTATCATCAACAAGTTTGTCAAAGTCGAAAATTATGAAATGTAAGGAGGCGGGGAAAATGAGTAAAACAGGAAAAAAGAAATCAAAAATCTCAACGAAGATTATTTACGTATTTTTGTCCCTTCTGGCTGTTATCTATTTGCTGCCTCTTGTGTGGGTCATTTATGTTTCACTGAAAGATGATAAGACACTGTTTGTCTCACCCTGGGCATTGCCGGAGCGGCCGATGATTGAAAACTATACCTTTGCATGGACTGCCGGCAAACTGGGAACTGCAACCTTAAATTCGGCTTTGGTCTGCGGGGTTACTCTGATTCTCTGTCTGCTGATAGGTTCTATGGCAGCCTTTGCCATCGGCAGAATGAAATGGAAATTATCGGGCGCCGTGATGACATATTTCCTGACTGGTATGATGATTCCGGTGCACTGTATTCTGATTCCGGTATTTACCAGATTTTCCAAGATGCATCTGACCAACAGTCAGTTGGGATTGATACTGCCTTATCTGACATTGTCTCTGCCGATTACGATTTTTATCATGACAGGATTCTTTCAGAGTCTGCCAAATGAATTGTTTGAATCGGCTTGTATTGACGGTTGTTCTATTTACAGATCCTTTACGCGGATTGCCCTGCCGCTTTCCAAGACGGGATTGTTTGTGACAGGATTGATGACTTTTGTAGCCAACTGGAATGAATTGCTTCTGGCTATGGTGTTTATCTCTGATGATACCAAGAAGACACTGCCGGTTTCCCTGTCAAAATTTGTAGGGCCGTATAATACCAATTATTCACAGATGTTTGCGGCTATTGTTATTGCAATCATACCTACGATTATTGTGTACTGTATGTTCAGTAACCAGATTGTAGAAGGTCTGACACAAGGTGCTGTAAAAGGATAAGGTACATCAATAGTAGACAGTAAATGATGGCAGAAACGGGAAGGAAACAGAGAGATGGTGAATCGTGATAAAGCCAGAGCGCAGGCCAGGGAGCGCGCAAAAGAGTTAGTGAGTCGGATGACGATAGAGGAGAGGGCTTCTCAGTTACGCTATGACGCTCCGGCCATCGAGAGGCTGGGAGTACCGGCCTATAACTGGTGGGGAGAGGCTCTGCATGGTGTGGCAAGAGCAGGGGTAGCAACCAGCTTTCCTCAGGCAATCGGCATGGCGGCCACTTTTGATACGGAACTGATACATAAAGCCGGAGATGTAGCGGCGACGGAAGGAAGAGCGAAGTACAATGCTTATTCCGCGGAAAACGACAGGGATATTTATAAAGGATTGACGTTTTGGTCTCCCAATGTCAATATTTTCAGAGATCCCAGATGGGGCAGGGGACAGGAAACCTTTGGAGAAGATCCCTATCTGACTTCCAGACTGGGCGTGGCTTATGTGGAAGGATTGCAGGGCGATGATGATGAAGTATTGAAATCAGCAGCCTGTGCCAAACATTTTGCAGTTCATTCCGGCCCGGAAGCAGTGCGGCATGAATTTAATGCGGTGGCGACTAAGAAGGATATGGAAGAGACGTATCTGCCGGCATTTAAAGCCTGTGTGCAGGAAGCCGGTGTGGAAGCAGTGATGGGCGCTTATAACAGGACCAATGGAGAACCCTGTTGCGGCAGTCCTACCCTGATGAAAGGAATCTTGAGAGACGAATGGGGATTTCAGGGGCATTTTGTATCGGACTGTTGGGCCATCAAAGATTTTCATGAAAATCATATGGTGACTCATACCATGGAAGAATCAGCGGCTCTGGCCTTAAAGTCCGGTTGTGACATTAACTGTGGGGTGACTTATCTCCACCTGTTAAAAGCATTGCAGGAAGGGCTTGTGACGGAAGAAGAGATTACGGAGGCGGCTGTGCGTGCTTTTACAGCACGTTTCCTGCTGGGGCTTTTTGATGAGAGCAAATATGATCAGATTTCTTATGATAAGGTGGAGTGTGAAGAGCATCTGGCCGTGGCGGATCAGATGACCAAGGAGTCAGTTGTGCTTCTGAAAAATGACGGTATCCTGCCTCTTAATGTACAGGATGGTAAGATCATCGGCGTGATAGGACCTAATGCGAACAGCAGAGAGGCGTTGGTAGGAAATTATCATGGAACATCCTCAAGATATATTACGATTTTGGAAGGAATACAGGATAAAGTCGGACATAATGGTAGAGTTTTATATTCGGAAGGCTCTCATTTATTTAAGGACCGTGTGGAGGAACTTGCCTGGAAGAACGATCGTATTGCAGAAGCGGTTGTGGTGGCCAAACACAGTGATGTGGTAATTCTCTGCCTAGGGTTAAATGAGACGCTGGAAGGCGAGGAAGGAGATACAGGCAACAGTTATGCTTCCGGTGATAAGGCAGATCTTAATCTGCCGCAGTGCCAGAGAGATTTGATGGAAGCGGTGCTTGCGGTGGGTAAACCTGTGATCGTGTGCCTGATGGCGGGCAGCGCCATTGATCTGTCCATGGCGGACGAGAAAGCGGCGGCAGTGATGCAGCTATGGTATCCTGGAGCCAGAGGCGGCAGTGCAGTGGCGGATCTTCTTTTTGGAGATGTATCGCCTTCCGGTAAGTTATCGGTGACTTTCTATCGCTCCCTTTCGGAACTGCCTGATTTTGAGGATTATTCTATGAAAGGAAGAACCTACCGCTATATGACGCAGGAGGCTCTGTACCCATTCGGTTATGGACTGACTTACGGTAATGTGGCAGTGGAAGATGTACAGATCATTGCACAGGATAATAATTCCCGGGATATAACGCTGCGGGTGGATGTGAGGAACAAGGGCAGTGTAGAGACGAAGGATGTGGTGCAGGTTTATGTGAAAGATTCGGAATCGGAATTTGCTGTACCCAATTACAGTCTGTGTGCTTTTACCAGGGTGTGTCTGAAAGCGGGAGAGAGGCAAAATATTGAACTTCAGGTGTCTGGAAATGCTTTCTGTGCGGTGGACGAAGAAGGGAAGCGTGTTAAGGACAGTAACAGATATGTTCTCTTTATAGGAATGGGACAGCCGGATAAGAGGACGGAAGAATTGACAGGAAATAAATGTGTGAGAGTGGATGTAGTTTTTTAAAGAATTGATTTGAGGACGCAGGCGGATTGGCCTGCGTCCTTTTTAGAATTATGGCTTTTCACGGCTGACTTCACATAGGCGTGATCATAAATTATGGTTGCGGACAAGCGGGCGGGTAGGGTATACTAAATTATAGGAAGAAAATGACTGTGTCTGCGTTGTGTTGTTCTTCTATAATAATTTATGGAGAAGTTGGAGGAGCGTATAAATATGAATATTGTTTGTCTGGATCTGGAAGGGGTGTTGGTGCCGGAGATCTGGATTGCGTTTGCGAAAGAAAGCGGGATTCCGGAACTGACAAGAACTACCAGGGATGAGCCTGATTATGATAAACTGATGAACTGGAGACTGGGTATCCTGCAAGAACATGGGCTTGGACTGAAAGAAATCCAGGAGACTATCGCAAAGATTGATCCCATACCCGGAGCGAAAGAATTCCTGGACGAACTCAGAAGGATGACGCAGGTAATTATCATCAGCGATACTTTTACACAGTTTGCGGGCCCGCTGATGGAGAAGCTGGGCTTCCCTACTATCTTTTGCAATTCTCTGGATGTTGCGCCGGATGGGAGAATCACAGGTTTTAAGATGCGGATTGAAAACTCGAAACTTACCACGGTCAAGGCATTGCAGTCGATCGGATATGATACCATAGCCTGCGGAGACAGTCACAACGATCTGGCAATGATTATGGCCAGCAAAGCAGGTTTTTTATTCAAGAGTACTGAGCAGATCAAGAAAGATTATCCGCAGCTTCCGGCTTATGAGACTTATGAGGAGTTGATGGAGGCCATTAAGAGAGCGATCGCGCAGTGACACTGTTGACGCGAAAGGAAATGAATATTACAGAAAGGGTACGGATTATCGTACAAAAGGAGGCAGGGCATGAAGTGTGTACGTGCAGCATTTGAGGTAAACGTAGAGAAGTATGAAGCAGGAAAAGGTATGGAGGATGGTTTTGAACTCTGGACGGATGTGGTGACGAGAGGATGGTTTGTGACAGATTCCCTGATTCAGATCAAGAAAGAAAACGGAGCCATTGTTTGTCCGTATATTCTGCATAGGAGAGGAAAGACCTTTATCGGGGAAGGTGATTATATCATTACGGAAGCAGACGGTTCCAGGCATGTATGCTGTAAGGAAAAAATCTTTTCCAGATATATTCCTGTGGAGGAATAGCATTTTCATAAATTTTATGTAAACTAAAGGACCGTTTTCCAACGGTCCTTTTATGTTATAGGAAATTCCTTCGCTTATCCGAGGCTGCGAAGCAGTCCTCGTAATCGAGCTTTGCTCGATTTTTTTATGTGATCTCACATAATTGAAAAGAGATTATTTCTGCCAGATCTGTTAAGTCCATTTCAATCTGAAATCCTATTTTGCCCGCGCTGAAAATAATTTCCTTATAATTTCCGGCACTGGAATCTATGACGGTGGTAAAATATTTCTTCATGCCGATAGGGGAGCAGCCACCATGGATATAGCCTGTTAAGGGAAGTAATTCTTTGGATTTTATCATACTGATATTTTTCTCGCCGACAGCCTGGGCGGCCTTCTTTAGATCCAATTCTGCGTTTACTGGTACCAGGAACACATAATGATTGCCGGATTTTCCAATCGTAACCAACGTTTTGAAAACCCTGTCCGGATCTTCGCCTAGATAATGGGCTACATCCAGACCGCTTATGACATCTGAGCGGGAATAATCATGTATTTTAAAGTTGAATTTCTTCTGTTCCAGCAATCGGATGGCATTGGTTTTTTCTTCTTTATTCTTCATAGGGATCCTCCATGTCAGGGCAGTTTACAGTACTTGTTACCACCACTCAAAAACTTTTTTAAAATAAACGATATGTACACAATGGTCCGTATTCCAGTTCCGTGCGTATTCCTCATCGTAATCCAGTTCGTATATTGCCGTGTCGCTCATGGCGCTATAGCCCACAATCTCTATGTTTTTGAGCTTCCAGGCAGGATTGTGGGTTTCAATATATTCTTTTGCCGCCTCCGTTTCCATCTCACAGTCGAGAACCTTTTCCGCCTTTATATGGGGCCAATATACATCAGAAAGCCATGCCTTGACGGGATACACCTCCACAGAGCCTTCCGGAAGATTCAGACTTTCTATTCGCCATGAGACCAGGCATTTCCAGCAGGGAATGTACAGCAACGCGGCTGATAGAATCAGTGCTGCTAATATAACGGCAATCAGAATTACTTTTTGGCGGGCCGTACAGTTCTTCCATTTCAGAGCCATAGTTACCTCCTTGTTATTCTGTTTATGATTTTACTACAAGAAAGATTCAGGTGTCAAAAGGTTCAGCCATGCACATTCATAAGTTGTCGGACGTCCGCCCTATGAAAATGATTGATCTGATCACAAATTTTAGGATTGCGGTTTTCATTGTCCTGTTTATAGGACTTACAAAATGGTATGGTAGTCATATCAAAGGTTTCAGGTATATCAGGGTGCTGTTAGCCAGGCGGCAGAGAACGGACGATTTTGGAAAGAAACAGAAGAAAGGCGGGCGATACTTATGAAAAATCGATTTGGCATAGCAACTACGCTGCTGATTTTATTGATTGCTTTTTGCATGGGAGGAACGGTGTTTAGCAAGGAGAGTGCAGGACAGGTCAAGGAAAACGAGCGTTATACGGCGTGGGAGCAGACCTTTTTGGAAAGTATCAGAAGCAGACTGACCGGGCAGGGATATCCAAACAGCGGTATCACAATGAACTGGGTTAAGAAGGATGGCAGACGTACCTATACGATGACTGTCCATCACAGACAGATAAGCGGACTTTCCGAAGAGGAGCGGGAACAGTTGGTGCAGGTACTTTCCCAGGAAGAATTCGGGGATGAAGACTGCGGTATGTTTATTGTGCTTGAGGATTGATCGTAATAGATGGGCAATTGACATAACAGAACATTTGTTCTATAATAAATTAGAACAAATGTTCTGCATAAAATAAGTAATTTTTGCGAGGGGAAAGGAATGACATTTCCGCAGTTTGGGATTATACTAATAGATAGCATGCTGTATATACGATGTATGCTGTCTATAATGAATCAGATAGGAGCAGTATATGAGACACAATCCCAAACCACAGGAAATGTACAGGCACTTTAAAGGTAATTTGTATCAAATTCGTTGTCTTGCCAGAAACAGTGAGACAAGGGAGCTGATGGTAGTTTATCAGGCGATGTATGACACTTTTGAGATTTATGTGCGGCCGCTTTCCATGTTTATGGAGGAGGTTGACCATGACAAGTATCCTGAGGTCAGGCAGAAATATCGGTTTGAGCTGCTACAGGATATTGACGAAGCGGCAGATCCTTATGAAACACAGGCGGTGAAGCCGGCAGTTAATGCACAGGAAACACAGCCCGTGAAGCCGGCAGATAATGTACAGGAAACACAGCCGCAGGAGAGAGTGGAGGAGCCTGAAGAACAAATAAATATTGATCCTCTGGTATTGGAATTTCTCGATGCGAATACTTATGAGCAGAGAGTGAATATTCTCACTTCACTACGCAACCGGATCACAGATGAAATGATCAATACCATGGCAGTAGCTGTGGATCTGGAGATCAAAGAGGGTGACGTGGCTGACAGATATGAAGAACTCAGGAACTGTCTGCTTACATTTGAGAAGTATGAGGGTAACAGATTGAGATAAGCCCTATATAACAGACCGCCTTTGTGTCAAAGGAAGCTGTTGCCAATGCCTGAAAGGATGTGAAAATCTGCGCAGGTAGAGAGCTGCACTTTGATACAGGGGGTATTCCTATGGCTTATGATCTGGAAAATAAACTTGTGGTAGGCGTTTCGTCCAGAGCCTTGTTTGATCTGACTTACGAGAATAAGATATTTGAGGAGGACGGTGTGGAAGCATACTGTCGTTATCAGATAGAGCATGAGGAGGAGGTGCTTCGTCCGGGTCCGGGTTTTCCGCTTGTGAAGGCGCTTCTTAATCTCAATGAGCTGCCGGGCCGGGAAGGGTGCGTGGAAGTGATCATCATGTCCAGAAACAGTCCGGATACTTCCCTGCGGGTCTTTAAAGCTATTGAATATTACGGGCTGAATATTACCCGGGCAGTCCTGGCAAGCGGTGCATCTTTGGCACCATATCTGACGGCTTTTAAGACGGATTTATTCCTGTCTGCCTACGAAGACGATGTACAACGTGCCATTGATTCCAATATTGCGGCAGGTATCATCTGTACGGACGGCATACAGACTTATGACTGTGAGCACCAGATCAAACAGATTAGAATTGCCTTTGATGGTGATGCGGTACTGTTTTCTGATGAATCGGAGCGTATCTATCAGGAACAGGGACTGCAGGCGTTTGAGGAAAACGAGAGGCGCAATGCCGACAATCCGTTGCAGGCAGGACCTTTTGCCAAATTTTTAAAGACCTTATCAAAATTACAAAAGGATTTTCCGGGAGAGGAGACACCGATCCGGACAGCGCTTGTTACCACGCGGTGTGCGCCCGCACACGAACGGGTTATCCGTACTCTGCGTGCCTGGAATGTACGCATTGACGAAGTGTTCTTTTTGGGAGGAATCCGCAAGAAAGATGTATTACAGGCATTTGGGGCACATATCTTTTTTGATGACCAGTCTGTGCATACCGGTCCGGCTTCCGAGGTAGTTCCCGCGGCCAGGGTTCCCTATAAGAACAGAGAAGTTTCAGGAGAAATAGAGAAGAAGGACAGCAGTTAATATGAAATACAATCAGATAGTAGCCGCCAGATTTATAGAGCGTCCGAATCGTTTTGTAGCTTACGTGGAACTTATGGGAGAACGGGTAAAGGTACATGTCAAGAACACCGGAAGATGTAAGGAACTTTTACAGGACAATGCGCAGGTATATCTGGAGAAAAGTAACAAAGAAGAGAGGTCTACCGCTTATGACTTAGTGGTGGTGGATAAAGCCGGACGTCTGGTCAATATGGATTCCAATGCACCTAATAAGGTGGTAGGAGAATGGCTTACAGGCGGCGGCTTATATCAGGATGTCAATCTGGTCAGACCGGAAACGATGTTCGGTCGTTCCCGGTTTGATTTTTATGTGGAAAGTGCTTCGGGAAGAAAGGCTTTTATAGAGGTCAAAGGGGTTACTTTGGAGAACAATGATGTGGCATCTTTTCCGGATGCGCCTTCGGAACGTGCCGTCAAGCATGTAGAAGAATTGATCGAAGCGCGAAGGCAGGGATATGAAGCGTATCTGCTGTTTGTGGTACAGATGAAGCACATCAGATATGTGGAACCGAACTGGGGCACTCAGCCGGCTTTCGGGGAAGCGCTGCAGAAAGCCAGATGCGCCGGGGTGAGAATATTGGCCTATGATTGTATAGTGGGAAAGGACAGTCTCGCAATAGACGAGCCGGTACCTGTGTATGTGGATAGTCTGGATAGGATTGGCGCGCCTTTGCTTTCATGGTATGATGGCGGCAGACGAATTCTGCCCTGGCGGGAAGAACCAACCCCTTATCATGTATGGCTGTCGGAGATTATGCTGCAACAGACCAGGGTGGAGGCGGTTAAGCCTTATTATGACAGATTTTTACAGGCGCTTCCTGATGTGGAGAGTCTTTCTTGCGTGGAGGAAGAGAAACTCTTGAAACTGTGGGAGGGCCTTGGATATTATAATCGTGCGAGAAATCTGAAAAAAGCGGCGATGAAGATTGTATCGGAATATGAAGGTGAGATACCGGGACGATATGAGGAACTTGTAAAGCTTCCGGGGATAGGAAGCTATACGGCGGGAGCAATCGCTTCTATTGCTTTCGGGCAGGTGCAGCCTGCGGTGGACGGCAATGTGCTGCGTATTCTGGCAAGACTGAGGGCGGATGACAGAGATATTTTGGATGCCAAGGTGAAAAAGTCCGTGGAAGAAGACCTTATGGGAATTATGCCGGCAGACCGCCCAGGTGATTTTAATCAGGCGCTGATGGAGCTTGGGGCAATGGTATGTATTCCGAACGGCGCACCCAAATGTGAGGTGTGTCCGTGGGAAACAATCTGTCAGGCGAGGGCGCGCAAAAGCGTGGAGGAGTATCCCAGGAAAACCCCTAAGAAACCGAGACATATTGAGGAGAAAACCATACTGGTCATACAGGATGCGAATCTGGTAGCCTTACGTAAAAGACCCGATAAGGGCCTTCTTGCCGGTATGTATGAGTTTCCGTCCCTGGAAGGGAACAGGGATGAAAAACAGGTGATTGCTTATTTGAGGCAGCTGGGATTGTCGCCGATCCGGATTCAAAAACTCGCACCCGCCAAACATGTTTTTACACATAAAGAATGGCATATGACGGGCTATGTGGTGCGGGTAGATGAACTTTCCCGCGCAGAAGGTCAGAGAGATAAGCAGGGTCTGATATTTATTGATCCGGAGGAGACGAAGACTAATTATCCGATTCCCTCAGCGTTTGCCGTTTATGCAGAACATGTGGAAATGAAAAGGAATAGAAGTAAAAAATAAGAAATTCCTAAGAAACGGGCAAACAAATCCTTGTGTTTTTATGGTAAAATAACAAAGTAATTAGAGAGGTTCTGCTGGTTGAATGTCATGGTATGATATTTTACCGGAAATGATCCGGGAAAGGTATGGTTATGGAAGTATGAAGTTATTATCTGTGGCAATTCCCTGTTATAATTCAGAAGCATATATGAGAAAATGTATTGAGTCGCTTCTTGTAGGCGGCGAAGATGTGGAAATCCTGATCATAGATGACGGATCCAGTGACGGAACGGCTGAGATAGCGGACGGATATGAGGCGCTCTATCCGTCTATCGTGAAAGCGATACATAAGGAAAACGGTGGCCATGGTTCCGCAGTGAATGTGGGCCTGGCGCATGCTGCCGGTTTATATTTTAAAGTGGTGGACAGTGATGACTGGGTGAAGGACAGTGCCTATCTTAAGATTTTGGACACCCTTCGGGAGATTATAGCCGGCGGCTCTACTCTTGATATGCTCATCAGCAATTTTGTTTATGAGAAAGAGGGAGAGAAGAAACATAAGGTCATGAAATATCGTCATGCGCTTCCGCAGGATAAGATTTTTGGATGGAGTGAAGTGAGGCATTTTCATAAGGGGCAGTATATTCTTATGCACTCTGTAATCTTTCGCACAAAGCTTTTGAAGGAGTGCGGCCTAATGCTGCCGGAACATACTTTTTATGTGGATAATATTTTTGTGTTTGAACCGCTTCCCTTTGTGAAGAACATGTATTATCTGGATGTAAACTTTTACCGTTATTATATTGGAAGAGAAGGACAGTCTGTTAATGAGACGGTGATGATTGACAGAATAGACCAGCAGATTAAGGTCAATAAGCTCATGGTGGATTATTTTGTGGAGAAGAAATCAAAAATCTGCAGCAAACGTAAGCTGAAGAATTATATGCTGAACTATCTTGAGATTATCACGGTTATTTCCTCCATAATGTTGATACGGTCCGGCACGGAGGAAAATCTTGAGAAGAAGGTAGAACTTTGGAAGTATATCAAGCAAAAGGACATGGCTCTATATATGAGACTACGCTACGGAGTGCTTGGTAATTCCATGAATCTGCCGGGAAAAGGCGGCAGGAAGATATCTGTGGAAGGGTATAAGATTTGCCGGAGGTTTTTTAAATTTAACTGATTTTTTGATACTTTGTTTGGAAGATACTATTATAAAAGCCGGACAACCTTATACAGGTCATCCGGCTTTCTTTTAGGTTCCATCAGAGTATCTCTGGTTTCCTTTTATGTCTGCCATGCAGTCCGTGATAGAAATGAAGCAGGACATCGGAACGATACACGATTCCATACATAGCTGCCGCCATGATAAAAGCGGTGAGTACGTCAAACATGGAATGTTGTTTGATTAAAGTGGTTGACATAATTATCGAAACGCACATGATAAGAGAAGCAGTGCGAATTCCCTTTTTCTGTGCCAGATGCCTGCTTTTCATGACCGCAATGTGGCAGCCGATAGAGTTATATACATGGATACTGGGCCAGAGATTTGTCGGCGTATCAGCTTTGTATAACATAGCCACTAACTGGGTAAATATATTGTCCCGGGGCATCGTGTAGGGCCTTAAATGGTGGCCGTTGGGCCATAAAGTGGACACCAGCAGGAAAATAGTCATGCCAGTGAATAAAAAGGTACAGGTTCTGAAATAATCATCCTTATCTTTGAAGAAACAATATAAAACAACGACTGCAACATAGGCAAACCATAACAGATAAGGCACAACAAATATTTCACAAAAGGGAATATAGTCGTCCAATGCTACATGAATAATCTTGTAATGACTTGTGACAGTCTTTTCCAGGTGCCCAAACCATAGAAGATAGATAATCCCATATATAATCATAGGAAGGGCATGTCGATATGTCTGACAGAATCTGATGAGACTGTCCCGTTTTGTGATTGATTTTTCCATAATACACATCCTTATCTTAGTTTGCCGGCTGTTGCATATTATATGTGCTGTTATACTTTTATATACTTTAGGAAATCCTTCCGTTTATCCGAGTCCGCGAAGCAAATTTACTTTTTTGTATGAAATATATCATAACAGATTACAGATAAAAGTCAAAATAAGATTTCCATAAAGATTTCTTAATTTTTCATGAAAATCTATCCATTATGACAAAGGATTTGTATTGCGTAAAATTAACTCTTTATGATATACTAACAGACAGTTGGGCAAAGATAGCAATAGAAAGGCAGGAACAAGGAATGTATTCATTAGATGAAGTGAGAAATGTTGACCCGGAAATAGCACAGGCAATCGTGGATGAACAGAATCGTCAGAACTCCCATATTGAGCTGATTGCATCCGAAAATTGGGTAAGTAAAGCAGTTATGGCAGCTATGGGCAGCCCTCTTACCAATAAGTATGCGGAAGGGTATCCGGGCAAGCGGTATTATGGCGGCTGTGAATGTGTCGATGTTGTGGAGGAACTTGCAAGGGAGCGTGCCAAGGAGCTGTTTGGTTGTGACTATGTCAATGTACAGCCTCATTCCGGCGCACAGGCTAATATGGCGGTATTTTTTGCAGTGATGGAACCGGGCGATACTTTCATGGGCATGAACCTGGATCATGGCGGACATTTATCTCACGGCTCACCGGTCAATATGTCGGGTAAGTATTTCCACTGTGTTCCTTATGGCGTCAATGACGAAGGATTCCTTGATTATGATAATGTGCGTAAGATTGCACTGGAATGTAAGCCTAAAATGATCGTTGCGGGAGCATCCGCCTATGCCAGAACCATAGATTTTAAAAAATTCAGGGAAATAGCAGACGAAGTGGGTGCTGTGTTGATGGTAGATATTGCACACATTGCCGGTCTTGTGGCAGCCGGACTGCATCCGAGCCCGATTCCTTACGCCCATGTGACAACCACAACGACTCACAAGACACTGCGCGGTCCCCGTGGCGGTATGATCATGTCCAGTCAGGAAGTGGCGGAACAATATAACTTTAATAAGGCAATTTTCCCCGGAATCCAGGGAGGTCCGCTCATGCATGTGATTGCGGCAAAAGCGGTATGCTTTAAAGAAGCTTTATCTGATGATTTTAAAACCTATATGAAGAATGTGGTAGACAACGCGCAGGCACTCTGCAAGAGTCTGCAGGCCAGGGATATCAAAATTGTTTCAGGCGGCACGGATAATCATCTGATGCTGGTAGATCTGACCAATTACGATCTGACAGGTAAGGCTGTGGAGAAGCTTTTAGACCAGGCGCATATTACGGCTAATAAGAATACAATTCCCAATGATCCCAAGTCTCCGTTTGTCACAAGCGGTATCCGCCTGGGAACTCCTGCGGCTACATCCAGAGGATTAAATACACAGGATATGGATGATGTGGCGGAAGCTATAGCTATTGTGATCAAAGAAGGTGAGGCAGGAATTGACAAAGCCAGAACCATTATTAAGACACTGACGGATAAATACCCATTAATTTAACGATATAAGGGAGAAAAAGCATGATTCAAATTGCGGTATTAGGATATGGCACCGTAGGCAGCGGTGTGGTGGAAGTGATTGAGACCAATAAAGCGGACATCAATAAGAAGGCGGCGGAGGATCTTTCGGTCAAATACATCCTGGATCTTCGGGATTTCCCGGGAGACCCTTATGCGGACAAGGTGGTGCATGACTATAATATTATTTTAAATGATCCGGAAGTGACGGTTATCTGTGAAACCATGGGTGGAACAAAACCGGCCTATGATTTTACCAAGCAGGCGCTTCTTCAGGGCAAAAGCGTATGTACTTCCAATAAGGAACTGGTGGCTGCACACGGGCCGGAACTGATCAGGATCGCCAGGGAGAATCATTGCAATTATCTGTTTGAAGCTAGTGTAGGGGGCGGGATTCCCATTATCCGCCCGTTGAATTATTCGCTGACGGCGGAGAAGATAGATGGTATCACCGGTATTTTGAATGGTACTACCAATTATATTCTGACGAAGATGGACAAAGAAGGAGCCGGATTCGAGGAAGTGTTGAAAGAAGCACAGGACAAAGGATATGCGGAGAGAAATCCTGAGGCGGACGTGGAAGGCTACGATGCCTGCCGCAAGATTGCCATCCTTTCCTCTCTTATGTCCGGCCAAAATGTGAGATATGAGGATATTTATACCGAAGGAATCACAAAGATTACTGCGGCGGACTTTAAGTACGCGAAACAGATGGACAAGTCCATCAAGCTGCTTGCTATGAGCAGGGATACGGAAAAAGGATTTTTTGCGATGGTAGCTCCTTTCATGATCTCCAGAGAGCATCCGCTTTATAGTGTAAACGGTGTGTTTAATGCGGTTTATGTGCATGGAAATATGTTGGGAGACTCCATGTATTATGGCAGAGGTGCAGGCAAACTGCCAACGGCCAGCGCGGTGGTCTCAGATGTGGTGGATTGTGCAAGACATCAGGGAAAGACTATTATGTGCTTCTGGGATGAGGAAAATGTGAACGTGGCGGATATTTCCAATGCGGAACGAAAGTTCTTTGTGAGAGTCCGGGCCGATCAGAGAGAGGCGGTTATGGCGGCTTTTGGTTCGCTGGCTGAAGTGAATGTGGGTATCGTAAAAGAATTTGCCTTCATGACGCAGGTGATGTCAGAAAAAGAATTTCATGAAAAGATTGAACAGGCCGGCGGCTGTTTAAACAGGATCCGTATCATGGCATAGGCAGTAAAGTGTTTTAATAAGGAAGCGCTATCCGGTTTGGTGAGCGCTTGGGAATGGAGATTGTTAAGAATTATGAATAAAGTAGTAAAATTTGGCGGAAGTTCTCTTGCCAGTGCAGAGCAGTTTAAGAAAGTGGAGACGATTATCCGCGCGGACAAAGAACGGCGTTTTGTAGTGCCCTCCGCACCGGGTAAACGTTCCTCCGACGATACGAAAGTGACGGATATGTTGTATGCCTGTTATGAGCTGGCGGAGAAAGATCAGGATTTTACGGGGCAGCTTCAGGCAATCAAGAACAGATATCTGGAAATTATCGAGGGCCTTGCACTGGATCTTTCCCTGGAAGATGAATTTCGGGTTATCGAAGAAAATTTTAGAAATAAGGCGGGAGCTGATTATGCAGCTTCGAGAGGAGAATATTTAAACGGCATTATCATGGCACAGTATCTGGGATTTGAATTTGTGGATGCTGCTGCGGTGATTCGTTTTAGAGAAGATGGTGAATATGATCCGGAACTCACCAATCAGCTGATGCGGGAGCGGCTGTTGGCGGTGGATTCCGCGGTGGTGCCCGGATTTTATGGAGCTTATGCAGATGGGACCGTGAAGACATTTTCCAGAGGCGGTTCCGACATTACCGGTTCTATTGTAGCAAGAGCCATCAAGGCAAACGTTTATGAGAACTGGACGGATGTGTCGGGTTTTCTGATTGCAGATCCGAGAATCATTTATAAACCTGAGGGAATTGAGACGATCACTTACAGGGAGCTGCGGGAGCTGGCATATATGGGAGCATCGGTTCTGCACGAGGACGCCATATTCCCCGTGAGGAGTGAAGGAATTCCTATCAATATCCGTAATACGAACGCACCCAATGACAGCGGCACCTGGATCGTGGAGAGTACCTGTCAGAAATCTAAGTATGTAATTACCGGTATTGCCGGTAAAAGAGGATTTTGCGCGGTCAATATCGAGAAAGAAATGATGAACTCGGAAATCGGTTTTGGACGAAAAGTATTACAGGCTTTCGAGGAGAACGGAATCTCTTTTGAACACGTTCCTTCCGGTATTGATACGATGACGGTGTTTGTACATCAGGATGAGTTTATGCATAAGGAACAGCAGGTGGTGTCCGGCATCCACAGACTTGCCGATCCCGATGCCATCGACATAGAAGCAGATCTGGCATTGATTGCCGTGGTTGGACGGGGAATGAAATCTACACGCGGTACGGCAGGCAGAATCTTTTCGGCGCTGGCGCATGCCAATGTCAATGTTAAGATGATAGATCAGGGTTCCAGTGAGCTGAATATCATCATTGGGGTGGCCAATGCAGATTTTGAGACCGCTATCAAGGCAATTTATGATATTTTTGTGTTAGCACAGATATAATTTTTACATAAAAGAAGATAAAATAGAAAGCTTTTTTGTATATTTTTATCAAAAAATGTTTATTTCTCTTTACGGTTATGGTAAACTAGTACTAATGTTGGAGCGGTCATGGGGGACAAGGGCTACAATATTACGAATCATAGGTAACATATCGTGGAGGGAAATATGGCGAATCAACAGTTAGAGGCGTTGGTATATACCAACGAGAAGTGTGTGGGGTGTCATAAGTGTATTTCTGTATGTCCTGTTCTGACGGCCAATCACGCGGTGGAGGAAAACGGACAGAATAAGATTATGGTGGACGGCAAACAGTGTATTGCCTGCGGCGCCTGTTTTGATGCCTGTGCCCATCAGGCAAGGAGTTATCGTGATGACACGGAACGCTTTTTTGAGGATTTAAAAAACGGGGAAAAGATATCACTTTTACTTGCACCGGCTTTTCTGGCAAATTATCCGAAAGAGTATGCTGCTGTTCTGGGCGGTCTTAAGAAGCTAGGTGTGAATCGTATCATCAGCATCAGTTTCGGTGCAGATATCACAACATGGGGATATATTAAGTATATTACGGAGCATCATTTTACGGGAGGCATATCGCAGCCTTGTCCTGCTGTCGTGGGGTATATTGAGAAGTATATACCGGAATTGATTCCGCGCCTTGTGCCGGTACATTCTCCCATGATGTGCGGGGCAATCTATGTTAAGAAATATATGAAGGTGCCGGACAAACTGGCGTTCATCAGTCCCTGTGTGGCGAAGAAGAACGAGATTGATGATCCCAACTGCGGCGGTTATATTTCTTATAATGTGACATTTGATCATCTGATGCGCTACGTGAGGGAACATGGTATTTCCGGCCCGGCAGTGAAGGATGAGATTGAGTACGGTCTGGGATCTATTTATCCGATGCCAGGCGGGCTGAAAGAGAATGTATATTGGTTCTGCGGGGAAGATGTTTTTATCAGACAGATTGAGGGCGAGAAGCATGCCTATGAGTTTTTAGAAGATTATAAGGAGAGAGTGCTCGGCGGAAAGGAACTGCCATTTATGGTGGATGCACTCAACTGTGCGAAAGGCTGTATCTATGGCCCGGGCGTGGAGGAAGAGAAGAACAGGTCAGATGACACTCTTTATGAACTGCAAAAGATCAGGGAAGTGAGCAAATGGAACGATAAGAAACATGCTTTCAGCAGGAAACTCACACCAAAGCAGAGACTGGACAGACTTAACAGGCAGTTTAAGGATTTGGATATCAAGGATTTTATCAGACATTATTCTGACAAATCCAAAGGACTGGAGATCAAACATCCGGATACGGCGCAGCTTGATGCCATCTTTGCATCGATGGAGAAACACACCCCGGTTCAGCAGGCAATGAACTGTTCCGCCTGTGGATATTCTACCTGTGCGGATATGGCAGCAGCCATTCATAATGAATGTAATAACAGGAATAATTGTATCCAATACATAAAGAGTAAGGTGGAAGAAGAAAGCGAAGCTGCAAAACAGATGGCTTCTGAAGTGGAAGACAGAAATACGGCACTGAAAGCCCAAAATGATCAGATTGCAGATCTGCTCGTGATGGTGCAGGAGGACTTTGACAGTCTGGATACTTCTATCAGCGAAATGTCTATCGGTAATAACAGTAATGCAGAGGAGAGCACAGGGATCTCGGCGTCTATGAGTGATGTGGTATCTTTCTGTGATCAGCTGAAAGAAGCGCTTGAGAGGATTCAGGAGATGCTTGTGAAGCTGGAAGAAAATAATGAAGAGATTACCAATGTGGCGGAGGAGACCAACCTTCTTGCTCTTAACGCAAGTATTGAGGCGGCAAGGGCAGGAGAGTCCGGCAGAGGGTTTGCGATCATTGCAGAAAATATTAAGAAACTGGCTGATCTGTCAAAGGATACGGCAGGCGACAGCGACTCTAATAAAGAACAGATTCAGCAGGCGATCACACAACTATTGGGAAGAGCGAATAAACTGATTGAAGTGATCGATGGTGTTAATGTGAGAGTGACAAATCTGGCGGCATCTACGGAGGAGATCGCAGCATCTGCTGATATGGTAAGTACTATCTCAACGGATCTGAAAGAAAAACTTACACAGTTAAATTCATAACTTTTTTAGAGAAGGATTATATAGAAACAGGACTCAGCGGGGGAAAAGCGAGTCCTGTTTCTATATGCTTGTATATTATGTAAACTAATTTAATAACCGAGCGGTTCACCGGTCAGATATACTTTAATTCTGCCAGGGTGCATACTCCTTCTGGTTACCACGATCTGATTGCAGAAACATTCCGGGGCAAGACAATCATGGCAGACACCGGAAACGGCACAGGGAAGGTGGCGTTCCAAACGAATCGCATTGGCCGGAGAGGCCATATTACGCACGCGGGCAACCCCTTCCGGCACACTGGTTACGACTTTGTTCATGCCGGCAATAATGATTACATGGCTGGGACCTTGTATCAGACAGGCAACACGATTTCCGTTGCCGTCGATGTTGATCAAGATTCCATCTGTGGTGATGGCGTTGGTACTCATAAGATAATAGTCGGCCAGTACTGTCCTGGCATAAATTTGTCTGGCTTCTTCGGGAGTCTTGGCTAAAGAACGATCCAATAGCTCATAACCGCCCTTTTGGATGTTGTCCATCAGGCCACATTCTTTGATACTTTCGCTGCCGCCCCAGCCAATCACGGCACCTTTGGGCAGAGTGGACAGGATCGCTTCGGTACAGGCAGCGGCCGATTCAAAATAAAAGCCCTCCATGTTTCTTTTTTCCAGATTTTTAATAATGGTTTCTGCTTGTCTAGATAAGGCAGTCTGTTTGTGTGACATAATAATCCCTCGATTCTTAGAAATATTTTGATAAAAGTATATCACTAAGATTGAAAAAAGCGCAATATAAGGTTTGTATGGAAAGGGGAGTTAACAGTTAATAGTAGAAATAAATAGATAAAATGAGATAATTATGGAGATATAACAATATAAAATAATTTCTTTAAAAAATTTCAAAAAATGTATTGACAAATTGATTTTGGATGATATAATAAAACCATAAAGAAACACTTCATATAGATAAATCTAAAGAAAGAGAGGTACGGTCCACCAAAAACTTAAAGTAATAAGTCAGATGAATTACAAGTGAATAAGAGACCAATGAACAAACACAACAAGAAGCGGAATCGAGTACATGGTAGGGAGTAGCGAATCGAAGAGAAGAGAAGAGAAGAAAAAGACGCTACAGTATATGTATACGAGAGAAGAGGATGGAAAGAGGACGTGGAAGAAAAGCGGAGGTAAAGGCCATTGGATAGTGTAGTTTAGAAGCGGGTATTGATTCTTATGAGAATGAATACCCGCTTCGCTTTGCGTATAAATAGATATTTTCGGCTGCTGTTTTGATGACTGCTTTGGTCATAGTACGTTTTACCGCCTGTTAAAATATAGATAATAGTTCTTTCATAAATATGTTTATCTGTTATAATAATATATATATCTTATTATATTTGCGAACTGGCAAGGATGCGGAGTTCCTGGAATTCCAGGGAGGGATTTTATGGTTATAAAACATAATTTGTCGGCTCTCAATGCAAACAGAATGTTTGGGCAGACCACAAAGACGAAAGCTAAAAATATGGAAAAGCTGGCATCAGGATATCGAATTAACCGGGCGGCAGATGATGCGGCGGGGCTTTTTATATCTGAAAAGATGCGACGGCAGATCAGAGGGCTCTCCCAGGCATCGGCCAATTGCCAGGAAGGTATTTCTCTGGTACAGATTGCAGACGGTGCGATGGAGGAGGTCAGTGATATGCTTCATCGCGGTACAGAGTTGTGCATTAAAGCTGCAAATGGGACCCTTACTGTGGAAGACCGTAATTTTATTCAGATGGAAATTGAACAGCTTCTTAAGGAGATTAACAGTATCGGAGAGAGAACCACCTATAATGAGATACCGATACTACAGGGAACCGGGTTTCAGTTTGATGAGGCTGACCCTTCGATTATTACTGTTGGCGGGCTGCCGAAGTGGGTGCCGGTAGGTTCAAAAGGCAATCTGAATGAAGAGTACACTACACAGGAGAAATATGATTATACGGATGTGAACAACAATCCGGCGACAGCGGTTTTTGATATTACCCACGAAGCGGCAACGATAGATTTCAGAAAGTTCATAGGTTCGGAAAGTCAGATCAACGAACTGATTGGAAACGGATTTTACAGCACATGCTGTACCTGTACCAATCATTATAGTGTTAAATTTACCAAGGGAACTTCCAGTTCCATGGAAATCAGTGGTAATCATTATATCTATAATATAGGAATTGAAGGCACGAAGGATGCGTCCGAACTGATTCAGCGTATTCTGCAGGGAACAGATAACGGAAATCCACGGAATCATTTTACGAAGATGGTGGAAGATAACGGCAGACTGATCATTTATGATGATCGATGTAATGCACCTTGGCCCAACCTGCCTGTTGGTAATGGTGTTACGCCCGGGAGCTGGGACGGCTGGAAGAATGCCCAGTTTTGGATTCAGGCTCATGATGTGTACGGCAGATTTGGTCCGGGTGTCGCTTATTCTGTAGATGACTGGCGTGATTTTGCCAGATACCAGAACGTGCATATACAGGCTGGATGCGAGCCGGGACAACATATTAAGATAGATCTTCCTTTTATATCCACGTTTGTGATGGAAATCAGCCAGGTGGATGCAAGGACGCAGGACGGAGCTGATGCGGGAATCGTCGCGTTTAAAAAAGCGATAGAATATGTGAGCGGCGAAAGAAGCCGAATGGGATCCTATCAAAACCGGTTGGAGCATACGATCAATAATTTAGATAATGTAGTGGAAAATACACAGGCATCCGAATCCAGGATACGTGATGCAGATATAGCCAAGCTGATGGTAGAACATGTAACAAATCAGGTTTTATCACAGACGGGACAGGCAATGATGGCACAGAGTAATCAGAACAGGGAATGGATATTGAGTTTGTTACAATAATGTTAGAAATTGGATGAAAGAAAAGCGTCTTGGGGATCAGTTAACCCGAGACGCTTTTGTTGTATGGCAGATAGGCAGCCTGTAATGGAAAGGTGCTGGTAATTTAGGGGAAAAAGAAAAAATATGGTGGCTTTTTTTATCAAAATAGGTTATAGTATAATTGCATTATACTATATATTGTATGTTGGAATGTTTTACATACAGATAATGGCGTAAGAACCATAAAAGAGAATGATACAATCGACAGTTCACAGTCACAGGATATGGAAAGGATACGGTTTTAATATGGGAAAGCTGTTTAACAGGAGAAAAGGACGCTCAGAAGAGGACTATGATGAAGAAGACTTCGAGGATGATGAAGAATTAGACGATGAAGATGACGATGACGATGAAGATGACGACGATGAAGATGACGACGAGGATGATGAGGAAGAAGATGAAGAAGACAGACGCGAATATCGTCATAAGAGACGTGTACGTAATCAGGTGATAGCCTACTCTGTAGTTCTGATCTTTTTTTTGGCCTTGGTGACAGGCGGCATACTTCTTGGAAGTAAGGCGGCTTCTGCACTGAAGGAAAAGAAACAGGCAGAAGAACTCGTAAAACAGCAGGAGGAAGCGGAGGAACAGGAGGCGGAAGAAGTAGTGATTGATACGCCGGAGCCGGTAGTGGAAGAAAACGATGAGGATATCTATGAGGAAATGGTAGAGACTTCTATTGCCGATATGCCGTTAGAGGATAAAATTGCCGGTCTTTTCATCGTAACACCGGAAGCTATCACTGGCGTGACAACAGCTACCCAAGCAGGCACAGGGACGCAGGAGGCGCTCAGTCAGTATCCGGTCGGAGGACTGATTTATTTTGGACAGAATATATTGGATGAGGAACAGATCAAGGATATGCTATCCAAAACCAAAACCATGAGCAATTACAGGATTTTCCTGGCAGTGGATGAGGAAGGCGGATCAGTCAGCCGGGTAGCAAACAGCAGTGTAGAAGTGACTAAGGTGGATTCCATGGCATCAATCGGAGAAGGAGGAGATCCCGCCAAAGCACAGGAAGGCGGGGTGGTAATTGGATCCTATTTGAAAGAAATAGGATTTAATCTTGATTTTGCGCCTGTGGCGGATGTGGTGCCGGAGGGTGGTAATAGCGTGTTGGGAGATCGGTCTTTTGGCTCTGACCCTGAGGCTGCCGCCGAAATGGTCAGTAATTTTGTGACAGGATTGGAAAGTACGGGGGTGAGCTCCTGCCTGAAACATTTTCCGGGGTTGGGAGAGGCAACGGAAGATACCCATGAGACCTGGACAGAAATTACGAAAACGCTGGATGAGATGAGGGCTTCTGATTTTATTCCTTTTCAGGCAGGCATAGAGGCGGGGGCGGATTTTGTGATGGTCAGTCATGTGGTTGCACCGTCAGTGGATCCAAATTCTCTGCCCAGCTCCCTGTCGGAAAAGATGATAACGGATATTTTGAGAAATGAACTGGGGTTTGAAGGTGTGATCATTACAGATGCGCTGAATATGAAGGCTATTACTGATTATTATTCGCCGGAGGACGCGGCTGTGATGGCCATAGAGGCAGGGGCGGATATGCTTTTGATGCCGGAAGATTATAATAAAGCTTATGAGGCAGTTCTGGCGGCAGTGCAGGATGGCACGATTTCGGAAGAACGGATCAATGATTCATTGCGTCGGATTTACCGGGTAAAGTGCGAGGAAGACAGGCGGGGGTTAGAAGAATAAAGTAAGTATACATTTTTGTGCTGTTCGAGATTCTGAAACTGAATTGTCGATGTAACCTTTTCTAATATCAAGATGGGGAAGGTGAGCGCAAGGCATACAAGGCATATATGACAAAATAAGAGGGGAAAAATTCTACAGTATTGCACAAAGAAAAACGTTTTTTCACTCAATATATTTACAAACTAAAAATATATGGTAAAATGCATAGTAAAATTATTTGCTATGGGGGGTTAGAATAAGAATCAGCAAGAGATTGTTGATTTAAAGTAGTGAAATGAATAAAACAAGGGCAGAAGGCAGTGTGACAATAAGGGATATTGCTTCAATGTGTGGCGTTTCTGTTTCCACGGTTTCCAATGTATTGAATGGAAAAAGCAATAAGGCGAGCGACGACGTGGCGGCCAGAATTAAAGAAACGGTAGAAAGAGTTGGATATAAACCTAATTATCTTGCGAAAAGTCTTCGAGCAGTCAATACAAAGACAATTGGAGTGATAGTAGAAGATTTGATTGTCTTTAGTTCTGCATCTATGATTGAAGGATTGATGAATTGTTGTGAAGAACACGGATATAATGTTGTCATTGAAAATATGCGTTTGAATGGCAGATGGCATGGGCAATGGATGCGCGATCAAAGACTGTATATGCAGGCATTACGTCCTGTTCTAGTCAAGATGAATTCATTAAATACCGATGGAATCATTTATATAGGCGGTCATGAACATGAGATTGTTGGCGTAGATTTTCCTGGTAATATTCCGATTGTTATGGCTTATTCTTATACGAATGATATGAAAATCCCTACTTTTCGCCTAAATGATGAATATGGCGGATGTGAAGCAGTTAAATACTTGATGCGTATGGGTCATAAGAAAATTGCTGTATTGGGTGGTGAATTTGATAATACGCATACAATCAATCGAATGATGGGAGTGCAGAAGGCTTTTTTTGAGGCGAAAGAACTATTCAATCCAAACCTTGTAGTATATTGCTCTTGGAACTATGAAGGTGGATATGACGGAATGAAAAAGTTAATCGATGATGGGGCTGCGGATGATGTAACGGCGGTATTTTGTATGTCTGATGCAATTGCAGCCGGCGCATATGAAGCAATAAAGAGAGCGGGAAAGATGCCTGGGGAGGATATTTCTGTTGTTGGATATGATAATCAGGAAATCGCATCCTATCTGTACCCAAAACTGACGACGATAGCGCTTCCTCTGGAAGAAATTGGGTATCAGGCTGCAGAGCAGATTATTAATATGTGTGAAAATACAGAACAAAATGAGAGGGCTATCGAGCAAAAGAATACAAAAATACCTTGTAAATTAATAGAGAGGGCATCTGTAAAACGTATTGAAAAGTAAAATCAGATATTCACGTGTGATTATGGATTAATTAGACAGGACACAGGTAAAACGTATCGCCTAATATGGCGATACGTTATTTTTTTGCAAGTATTAATTGTTGAATGTGCACAAATGACAATGTATATATAGATATAAATTGACATATTGACAGGTTTTTGCGCCATAGATATAATAAATGTAATAGGTAAAACGTTTCGCTAAATGTGCTTGTTAATCTCTTTTTATGATATTGCTAAATATGTGAGATGCATGGAGAAGATAGCAAACTTAACGAAATGTTTTATCAATGCAGAGTTATTCTGCTTATAAATTAGGAGGGCTAATTAATGAAAAAGAAAGCACTTGCAACTCTGTTATTGGCCGCAATGTTGACTACATCATTAGCGGGATGTGGTGATGCGGCAGATAGCACACCGACAGCTGGCACGGCTGAAAAAAAAGAGGAGGCTTCCGCTGAGACAAAAGAGGAAGCGACAGTAGAAACGGCAGACGGAGAACTTTCGCTTGCAGAGCAGGCGATTGCTGACAGAAAAGCAAAGGCACAGGCATCTGGCGAATATGAGAAAGTGGTTGTTTCTTTCTTTGATTGGACAGGAGCTCCGGCTGGTCTTGATCGTGTAAATGCTAAGCTTAGCGAGTACACAAGAGAGAAACTTGGCGTTGACATGGAATTATTGATTATCGATGCTGCGGCTTATACAGAAGATTTGAAATTGATGCTTTCTTCTGGCGAGCAGGTTGATTTGTTCTCTACATGTGGACCTGGATACATGACATGTGTTAACAATGGATATACAGCGGATCTTGAGGAGGACGGTTTACTTGATAACTATGGTGCAGAACTGAAAAGTCTAATTAGAACAGATTATCTGGATGCTTGCCGTGTGGGCGGTACTTTATACGGTGTTCCACCTATTAAAGACTACGCGATTCAGACAGCATGTATTCTTATCGGTACAGAGTATCTTGAAGGCGCTGGCGTAGATCTTTCCAAGTTTGAAAAAGATGATCTTGGTTACAATAAAGCGACGTGGGATGACGTTGATGAGATGTTCGCGGCAATTCATGAAGCATATCCTGACAAGATTGTTTACTCTACACAGGATAACTTATTAACACAGGGCAGTTGTGTGGATAATATCGCCGGAGATTACTTCGGATGCTTGCTTGATCCTGCTAACAGCCTTGAAGTCGAAAACGTATATGAGTCTGATCTTTTTAAAGAATGGGCTGACAGAGCTTACAGATGGAACCAGGCTGGTTACATTTCTGGTGATGCTATGACGGATGACAATGGGGCTTCTTCCAGAATCAAATCCGGTGCATACATGGCCATGATGGCTCAGGCAAAACCTGCTTATCAAAACCAGATTAATGGTGAGTGTGGTCGTGATATGACCATCTTTGATGTCGGTGATGCTTTCATGGGATCTTCCGCGGTATCTGCCTTCCCCTGGTGTATGAATCAGGCTACAGAAGATCCGATAGCGGCTATGCAGGTTCTGAACTTATTGTACACAGATCCGGTCGTTGCTAACTTAGCCTGCTGGGGCGAAGAAGGCGTTGAGTATGTTGTTAATGCAGATACATCCATTAATTGGGCTGAAGGCGTAAATCCTGATAATTCTGAGTACTATCCTAATGTTTTGTGGCTGATGCCTAATCAGTATGCAGCACATGTTTGGGAAGGTGACCCGATCGACGTTGGTGAGCAGACAGCTGCGTTTAATGATAACTGTCCGGTTAAATCGAAAGCTCTTGGCTTTACATGGGATAACAGCGATTATGCTGCTGAGTTTACAGCTTTGCAGAACGCATATAAAGAGTTTGGACCTCAGATTGTTTACGGTTTTGTAGATCCTGAAACGGGATTAAAGCAGTTAAATGACGCTTTATATGCTGCTGGTCTCCAAGAGTATATGGATGCTAAACAGGAAGCACTTAATGAGTGGGCTAAATAAGAGAAGTAAAAGGAATTTTCAATAAAATAAGTTGAACATGGCGGAGCCGGCGGAAACGTCGGCTCCAATATTCAATAGAAAGGACTCGTTCTTATGAAGATGACGGGAAAAAAGGAGAAAAATCTGAAAAAAAGATTGATTAGGTATATTCCATTGTACATTATGGCTTTGCCGGGACTGTTATACCTTTTTGTTAATAACTATATGCCTTTGCCTGGATTGGTTCTGGCTTTTAAGAAGTATAATGCCAAGAAAGGTATTTTTGGATCAAAGAACGTAGGATTTAAGAATTTTAAGTATTTGTTCGCAACAAAAGACGCTTTTGTCATTACAAGAAATACAATTCTTTACAATATTGTTTTCATTATTGTTAATACGCTACTGGCTGTGTTTGTCGCAATATTACTGGCGGAAATGACTTCAAAATTAAAGAGAATCTATCAGATAATTATTTTGTTACCATTTATGATTTCCATGGTTATCGTGAGCTACCTGGTATTTGGTTTCCTATCCAATGATAATGGATTCATTAACAACACTATATTGTCAGCGTTGGGAAAGGAACCTATACAATGGTACATGCAGAAGCAATATTGGCCGTTTATTTTAGTATTTGTTAACGCATGGAAAGTAATCGGTTACAATTGTATCATTTATCTTTCTGCTATTTTAGGAATTGATCGCAGCATTTATGAATCTGCGTCTATTGATGGTGCTGGTAAATGGGCACAGGTTCGTAAAATCACCATTCCTTTGCTCAGACCGACAATTATCATGATGACACTTTTGGCAGTTGGCCGTATTTTTTACTCAGATTTCGGTCTATTCTATCAGGTGCCTCAGAATCAGGGAGCGTTGTTCGCAGTAACTAATACAATTGATACTTACGTATACAGAGGTTTGCTGGAACTTGGCGATATATCTATGGCTTCTGCAGCAGGTTTGTACCAGTCTGTAGTTGGATTCATCTTTATTCTTGCGGCAAACTTAATTGTTCGGAAGCTGGATCCTGACAATGCGTTGTTCTAAAAAGGAGGAGAAGTAAATGAAAAGTGAAAAACGATTTCAAATTTTTGCCCATGCAGTGCTGATTCTCCTTTCCGTTCTTGCATTGCTGCCAATGTTCCTTATGGTTATGTCTTCCATTACAGATAACAATACATTGATTTCAGAAGGTTATTCGTTTTTTCCTTCCAAACTCAGCTTATATGCTTATGAGTATATCTTTAAAACCGGTAATGCCGTTTTAAGGGCTTATGGTGTATCTATTGTACTTACCATTGTTGGAACCGTTTGTTCATTAACTATAACAACATTGTTGGCATATGCGATATCTAAGAAGGATATGCCAGGACGTGGACTGATTACCTTCTTTGTAGTTTTTTCTATGTTGTTTAATGGTGGTCTTGTACCTACTTATATCATTTATACAAAGATTTTCCATGTTAATAATACTTTCTTTGGATTATTGATTCCGGGTCTTTTGTTAAATGGCTTCAATGTTATGCTGATGAAATCTTATTTTGTTTCCAGTATTCCAGACGAAATTCTGGATGCAGCATATATTGATGGTGCATCTGAGGCAAGAACATTTCTAAGTGTTGTTATTCCTTTAGCCAAACCAATTCTTGCAACCATTGCATTGTTCGCTGGTATTGCATATTGGAACGACTGGATGAACGGATATATTTACATCACGAAGAGAACAGAGCTCTATTCAGTACAGAATTTGCTAAATCGTATGATGCAGAATATTCAATTCCTTTCTCAGTCAAGTTCTAATGTGCAGAACGCAAATGTTGGCTTAAGTGCAATTCCTCTCGCAGCTGTTAGAATGGCAATGGCTACAGTAGGTATCTTGCCAATTATTATCATTTATCCTTTTGTACAGAAGTATTTTGTAAAAGGTATCACACTCGGTGGAGTTAAGGGCTAATAAGTAATATGACCATGAACTTATGAAAAGAAGGAAGTAGTTGAATAAGGGATGTTCGGAAGATGCGACTTATTCAATGATTTCCGATGCTTTAGAGGGAAAAAGAATAACGTGATTCAAGTGTGATTCAAAATGATTCAAAAATCACAGAGAACAAAAAGGCGGAAACGCTGTATTTATCAACGTTTCCGCTTCATTAAAAAGAGCGCGAGACGGGACTCGAA
>DKZA01000041.1:0-86412 GCA_002492525.1 Lachnospiraceae bacterium UBA7086
TATTTGAATTATACAGGAAGCTCCATTATTTTTTTCATGTAAATTTGTGCCGGTCACATATACCGTATGTCGTTTCGGTATGTGAGTATTGTATAAAATCATGGATGTAAACTCTATCAATCTGATGTTGCTTTTAAATATTTTCATGTAAAGACCAGGTTGCATCCCGTATTTACAAGGGATTTTCTTTGATAATGATAGCATATAACAGTGGGATTGCAATAACAATTTTATAATATACTATTAAAGCTTATAAAATATATATTAAAGTTATTGCTTTTTTAGTTAGAAAATGTTATAGTACCTGTAACTTCAATATCGTGTTCATTCATACGATATCTAACTTTCGGCATCGCTGAAAGATGAATGGGACAGATCGTCCTCAATTTACCAACCTTCAATCGGCAGATAAGGTATAAGATCTCAGGCTGTTTCTGTATGTTTTCTTACCTTTTCTGTTCTACTTAACAGCAAAGGAGCTAATATGTGCAAAGAAAACAGAACAATCATTGACAACCCACAATTTCGTGACAGCAGCAGTAAACTGATCTTTGGAGACAATATCTTAAGCTGTCAGTTTTTCAGAGATTACGCAGATATGGAAATTCTTCGTAATATTCAGCCGGAAGACATTGAAGATGTATCTGAACGTTATGTTCCTCTTTATAGTACGCAGCGGGAGAGCGATACTGTCAAAAAGATCAATATCTCAAGATATCTTCCTGTTAAAGAGGACGAAAATCCGCTTGATTTACCTCTTTATATTGTTTCTCTTATTGAACATAAGACTAAAGTAGAGTATAATGTAGCTATGCAGATGCTCCGCTATATGATCCATATATGGGAAGATTATGAGAAAGA
This sequence comes from Lachnospiraceae bacterium UBA7086, assembly GCA_002492525.1. GTDB lineage: Bacteria > Bacillota > Clostridia > Lachnospirales > Lachnospiraceae > UBA3282. Next base: position 862 of record DKZA01000041.1, read on the forward strand.
GATGGAAAAAAGTCATTCCGGGATCAGCAATATGAAAGATTTCCGATATCCGCCCATTCTTCCCATTGTATATTATGAGGGCAAGGCTATGTGGACCGCACCTATGGATCTGTCGGACAGGATTCTCTGCAAGGATCTATTAGGGAAATACCTTCCGCATTTTCAATATCAAATGGTGCGGTTACATGATTATAGTAATGAAGAACTTTTGAAAAAGGGAGATGAAATCTCTCTTACCATGCTGATCAATAAGATCGCGAGTCTGGAAGATATTGAAGCGTTTGCAAATCTACCGGATGAACAGGTAAATGATATCCTTAAAGATACACCGGAATATTTATTAAAAGTTATGGAGAAACTGGCAAGGGCACTTTTTTACAGCTTATGTATGCCCGAAGATAAGGCCGAGGAAGCTGTTGCAAAAATTAAGGAGCGAAAAATGGGAAGATTGTTTGAAAATGTGACGTTTAATTATCAGGCAGAAATAGAATCCATGAGAAACAAAACGCGGCAGATGGAAGAACAAATGAAAGAACAAATGAAAGAACAAAGAATGATCATGGAACAGGAACAAGAAATTTTCAGACAGATCTGCAAAATGTCCCTGAAAAAATGTTCTGATACAGAGATTGAGGATTTTTTGATTCAGAATTTTGCTATATCAAGAGAAAAAGCGCAGGAAGAGATCAGAAAGGTATATGGGGATTGACCTTGTGTCAATCCTCATATTATATAATTTTTTCAAAATCTTCTACACCATGTTTGCACCAAGGGCAGATAAAGTCAGGAGGAAGCTCTTCTCCTTCATAAATATAACCGCATACATTACAGCGCCATCCTTTGGCGGAAGATGCAGCAGGCTGTGGTTTTACAAATTCATGGTAGAAAGAATAAGTCATTGCTTTTTCACCGGAAAGAATCTCACAGTCATTTACAGAAGCAATAAAAAGTAAATGGGTTCCCAGATCAACAATATTTGTGACTTTGCAGTCAATAAATGCGCTGGTGTGTTTGGTCAGATAAGGCAGTTCTTGTCTAGTCAGGGCAAAGGGATAATTTACAAATTTATCAACTTTTCGTCCACTTTGAAATCCAAAATGTTGAAAAAGAGCAAAGGGTGCTGTTTCAGAGAGAACAGAGAGGGAAACCATTCTTGATTTTTGTATGATTTCACAGGTCAGGTTATCTTTATTAATGGCAACAGCTAATTGTTTAGGATTATCTGTTATCTGCATAACCGTGTTCACGATACATCCGTTCATTTTCTTATCGAATTTGGAAGCGGCAACATATAATCCATAAGATATTTGAAATAATGCTTTTGGGTTCATAGGATTCTCCTCTTCTTTCTTGTTCGGTTTCATAAATGCCTACTTGTTTAATAAATTACAAAAATTTAGATAAAAGGTGTCCATAGTATATGAAGAATTTGCTATTTTATTCTCATAAGCAATGCATAAAACAAACTTGTATTTTTATATCTTAAGTTAAATTAATTCTTTTAACGTTAATCTACATAATCCCGTTCATAGAAAAATATAATGGAGATAAGGAAAATTCTGGTTGTGCAGCTTGCAAATTAAAAATAGAAGAACTAGAATGAATAAGTAATCATGATATTATAAGACAGGTTTTGCATAAAGAGAGGCAAGAAAATTCCATGAAACTTACCAGTGCGGAAGAAAAAAGAAATTATATGTTGGAAGAGCCAGTGAAAAGATTAGTATGCACTTTGGCAGTTCCTACAATTTTAAGTATGTTGGTGACTTCCTTTTATAATATGGTTGATACGTTTTTTGTGGGAAAGATTGACACACAGTCCACGGCAGCAGTAGGGGTTGTCTTCTCTCTTATGGCCATTATTCAGGCAGTGGGATTTCTTTTTGGTCATGGATCCGGAAATTATATTTCCAGAAAATTAGGAGCAGGAGACGTTGAAGAAGCGCAGAAAATGTCGGCAGTGGGATTTTTTACGTCTTTTCTGGCGGGTGTGATTATTATGGTGGTTTGTCTGTTTTGTATAGAACCGCTTTCTTATGCGTTAGGTTCTACAGAGACGATTCAGCCTTATACGGTCGCTTATCTGAGAATGGTTCTTATCGGGGCACCGGCAATGACTGCTTCTTTAGTATTGAATAATCAGATGCGTTTTCAGGGAAGTGCTTTTTATGCTATGATTGGGATTGTATCCGGTGCAGTCGTTAATATTGTTTTGGACCCGATTCTGATATTTGTTTTTGGTATGGGGGTTGCAGGTGCGGCATTGGCCACAACGATCAGTCAGTATTTGAGTTTTATTTTTTTGCTTTTGATGATCAGGCGCGGTGGAAATATTCAGATTCGTTTTAAAAACTTTAAACCCAGCCTGCACTTTTATAAAGAAGTCATACGTGGCGGTATTCCTTCCCTGTTCCGGCAGGGGCTTGCCAGTGTGGCGGCAATCTGTCTCAATCATGCAGCGGGTGTGTATGGAGACGCTGCCATTGCGGGAATGTCGATTGTGTCCCGTATCATGATGTTTGTCAATTCCGCATTAATTGGCTTTGGACAGGGTTTTCAGCCGGTGTGCGGGTTTAATTACGGAGCCAAAAAATATAAAAGAGTACTGGAAGCCTTTTTCTTTTGTGTGAAGAGAGCCTTTTTCTTCCTTGCCGGTGTGGCAGTGATTGTCTTTATCTTTGCGCCTCAATTAGTGACAGTCTTTAGAAAAGGTGATATTGATGTTATCAAAGTGGGAACGGCAGCCCTCAGATATTCTATTGTAGTACTGCCGTTAAGCTCCTGGATTATCATGTGCAATATGATGTTACAGTCTATCGGAAAGGGTTTAAAGGCATCTATTGTTGCTTCTGCGAGACAGGGCATTTTTTTCCTGCCTCTCATTGCCATTCTGCCTTATTTTCTGGGCCTTACCGGGGTGGAAATCTGTCAGGCGGTGTCGGATATCTTTGCACTGACAGTTTCCATACCGTTAGGAATCAGTGTGATCAGAGAAATGAAGCGGGAGGATACGGATATCCCGCAGAATCAGTCAAACAAGTAAGTATGGGCTTTATAGATAGAAAAATTAAAGTTTCTTAAGTGCATGTTTTCTGAAAGATACTGTATATGTTCATAATAATCAATTGTCCAATACAAACCATATTCGGGCATATATTTTATATCAGAATAATCTTCTGTTTCATAAAGGGAACGTACTGTCTGCATTTTGATCACATCAGGATTGATTTGAGGGTTCAGTATTGCCGGTGCGGCATCACTTGACAGATGGGAAAGATATCTTCTGCCGCTTTCCGTATCTTCTTCATGATGCGTCAGATTATAACAGGCAATCCAATAATCGGGATGAGAAAAAGATAAAGCGATATAAAATACGGTCACTACAGCTATCCCATAAATAAAGAGAGGAAACTCTTTAAAGTAAATAAAAATTGTCACACCAGTCATCAAAAGAAAGATTACAGCCAAAGACCATAGTACCTGCATCCTTCTGAAAGTCAGATTGTATTTGTTGATATACATAATCATCCGCAGGGTGCTTGACAGGATCATAATATAAGTACATCCGCTGATGATGGTAAGAATAATTTTTAATATAGTATTATCCCGGAATAAATACAGACAGATTAACACCAACAGTAAGTTTATCATACAGACAGCAAGTAATTGGAAAAATCCCTGCCTGGCGTATCCTGCGTAAGTATAACCCTCCGGGAGCTGCATATTGCCGATAAAGAGGAAAACGATTTGTATCACACTGAACATTAAATAGAGAACAGAGAGTGTTCCTGTCACGACAATGGCAATCACGGGGTCGAAAATCTTTTTGTCAGTCACTTCTTCCGTTATATTTTTCTTTCCAAGCGCGGCATAAAGCGCATAGGAGCTGAAGAAAACTACGGTCATAAGAACCAGAACACACATAATTTCCCAAAGATTAATAGCTTCAAAAAATTTTTCAAACATCTGTGCAAAAACCACATCTGCACTGGAAAGTAACAATGTCATGATAAATAACAGTGGAATTGCAATGATAATACCGATACTGATAGACAAAAAATAGCTCTTTTTGCCAGTTTTTTGCCGTTTTTGGGCATCAAAATAAGAGACCAGGTCGCCGAAGGGACGAAACAGGCAGGCAAAACAGGTACAAATGGTCTGTAAAATAGCCATACAATATTTCGGCAGATTCCATGCCTGATCATTGTATACTGTATGCAATATCAGGATAAAAGAAAGCAGGAAGATACCAAACTTGTTAATGGAAAGTATCTGTGGGGAATTGGTCATACAGTTGGAAATGCCCAGTAATACGATGCTAATAATGTAAAAGATGCTGCCTTTTTTGTATGGAACCCCTAACTTTCGCATAGAGAAGAAGAAATAGCAAAGGGTTCCGACGACGAAAAAAGGGTAGGTGATGCCAGAAGCGTTCTTATAGAGGCAGAAAGCATAAAATATCGCATACAATATACTGCCGATACCAAAGAACGGAAAATTTTTTTTCATGTTCTGGGTGTATTGATTGTCGGGTTCTTCCTTTGCGGCAACGGCTGGCTCAGCAGTGGTCAGCTGATTGGGATAAAGCTGAGCGGCGGCTGCAGGATTTGGCTGCGGCTGATTCATTGATTGATAGCTGTTAGTTTGATATTGATTCATGATATTGGCTCCTTTCTTTTTATAAATCGGCGGGATTTTCTTTGCTATTTTTTTCTCTTGAAATATCTTTTTCTTCCGTATCTTCCACATATTCCAGAATATCGCCCGGCTGACAGTTTAAAGCTTTGCAGATTTCGTTTAGCGTGGAGAGGCGGATAGCCTTGGCTTTATTATTTTTAAGGATGGACAAGTTTGCAAGGGTGATGTCGACGTCGCCGGCTAATTCCGTCAGCCCTTTCTTGCGCATTGCCATCATGACGTCCAGATTGATGATGATTGCCATTTTTGTATTTTGCTCCTTTGCTGCTTCAATATTTGGTTCTATGTTTTAAATGGTGAGGTCGTTTTCCAGCTTGTAAGTAACGGCTTTATCGAAGACCTGGGCAAGCACCTTACTGAAAAGGCCGGCAATTACAAAAACCAGAATAATGATAAGTACTGCCGGGGTAAGGTAAATAAACAGGCGGCATGCCGTGATCACTGCGATAAAGAAACTGTAAAGACTCATCTTTTCAAGGCTGACTACATTTTCACGGATAAAGCAGTCATCATTTAAAACGGATTTAAACATTTTCCGAAGCTGATGTAAAATCAATACGGCAAAAATGCCGGACAAAAAAAGGATAACACAGAGGGAGTAAAAATTATCTGCAAAGTATTTGTTGTAACGGCCGTAGAATTTGATGCTCAATGGAAGCGTTGCAGTCACAATGATTCCGGCGTAAAACAAGAAATCCAGCAGATATTTTGTAAATAGAGTCAGTTTGTCTTTCATATGGCAAATGTCCTTTCTGTTGCTTACTGTAATTTTAAAATAGCATGCTTGGAAATGAATGTCAACAAAAATTTATTGAGTTACGATAAATTTTTGTTATAAGACAATAATGCTTGTCTTTAGAATGGTTTTCTTCTAAAATAGAAAGTAAAAAGGCGATATATTTTGAATGAATCGGGAGACGCATGATGCAGTATATATCTACTTATCATTCCCCCATAGGGAAAATACTTCTTGCCGCGGATGAAACTGGTTTGACAGGATTATGGTTTGACGGACAGAAATATTATGCCAATCACCTTGATGCGGAACATAAGGAAGCGGATATGCCGATATTTGAGACAGTCCAAAAATGGCTGGACATTTACTTTTCCGGACAGGAGCCGGATTTCATGCCGCCTGTGCATTTGCTTGGTTCACCGTTTCAAATCTGTGTCTGGAAGTTATTACAGCAGATTCCTTACGGACAGACAGTGACATATGGAGAACTGGCTCAAAAGATTGCAGAAGAAAGGGGTCTTGCGCACATGTCAGCCCAGGCTGTAGGCGGGGCGATAGGGCACAATGCAGTTTCCATTATTGTGCCCTGCCACCGTGTAGTAGGTTCTGATGGCAGCCTGACAGGATATGCGGGAGGTCTGGAGAAAAAGAAATACCTTCTTACTTTAGAAGGTATTCTGTAAACAAAAGAAAGGAATATAATTTCATGCCGGAACTGCCAGAAGTTGAAACGATTAAAAGAGTACTGGAACCACAGCTTAAAGGGCTTAAAATTACAAATGTGACAGTAAACCGTCCGGAAGTGACAGCTTATCCTGCGGCGGATGAGTTTTGCAGATTATTGATCGGACAGAGTGTATCGGGTATGATGCGCAGGGGAAAGTTTTTACAGATTTTGTTGAACAGCGGCGACCGTATTGTTTTACATTTACGGATGACAGGCTGTCTGTTATTTACCCCGGCTGACTTTTTGGAAGAAAAGCATACACATATTGTTTTTGAAATGAGCGACGGCAGGCAGTTACGTTTTTTGGATATGCGTCGTTTCGGTCGTTTCTGGCTGCTTCAAAATGGAGAAGAAGATACATACAGCGGGATTGCAAAGCTGGGGATGGAGCCTTTTGATAAAGAACTTAAGGCAGAGTATCTGAAGATTCACTTGGGAAAACGTAAGAAGGCAATTAAGGAATGTCTGTTGGATCAGAGTATGATTGCAGGTATCGGCAATATTTATGCAGATGAGATATTGTTTACGGCGAGAATTCATCCGGCACGCCCGGCAGGCAGTCTGCAATCTGCAGAATGGGAGCGGCTTGCGCAGGTGATTCCGGAACGTTTATCTTATTTTATTGAAAAGAATCAGATAACACCGGAAGAATACCTGGAGACGAAAGGACAGGATTATCGGAACACGCCGTTTTTACAGGTATATGGTCATGCAGGGAAAGCTTGTCCGGTCTGCGGGAATCTGCTTTGCCGTATGGTCATAGGCGGCAGAAGCAGTGTGTATTGTCCTGAATGTCAGAAAAACGCTGCTATTTAAAACACAAATTGTACCAACAGCATATAGCAGACTGTGCCGCCTGCAATTGACAGAAGCATCTGCCGTTTCCAGAGATGAAGACCTGCCACAAGGAGGATTGCAATCAGTTCCGGAAGTCCGTGACTGCCCGATAAGATGTCCACATTTTTCAGACAATAGACTACCAGCATACCAAAAATGGCGGGCGGGAGCGCTTTGCCCAGATATTGTATGTACTTTGGTGTAGGTTTCCTGGAAGAAAATATGATGAAAGGCAGAAACCTTGTTGTGACAGTACCGATAACGCAAAGCGAAATGGTAATGATCTGTTGGGTTAAAGTCATTCCGGCTCACCTGCCTTTCCAATCGGTCCTCGCAGTACAGTAAGCAGGCATAAAATACAGAGCATCGTCGGGATCATAAAGGAGTCTGCTCCAAAAAGAATCAGGAATATTGCGGAAACGGAAATACCGATCAGGGAAGTATAGTGCTTTTTTTCTTTCAACCATTGTTCCAGAAATATGACCACAAACATAGCTGTCATAACAAAGTCCAGTCCTTCTGTATTAAAAGAGATCAGGGAACCTAAGATACCGCCGGTGGTAGCTCCGAAAACCCAATAAAGGTGATTGAATAAAGTGACAAAAAACATGAACCACCCTCTGTCAATATCCGGGGGAATTTGTGCAGAATAGTTGATGGAAAAGCTTTCATCACACATTCCGAAAATCAGATAAAACTTTTTCCAGCCGGTTTCTTTATATTTGTCTAACATGGAAATCCCATAAAATAAATGTCTGGCCTGTATCACCAGTGCTATGATTAGCGTGTGCAAAGGAGCATATGCAGACAACAGCAACTCCACTGCCACAAACTCAAGAGAACCTCCAAAAATCGTAAGGCTCATCAGCATAGGATAAATAAATGAAAATCCGGATACTTTCATGTAGATTCCATAAGTCATTCCCAGGAACCAGAATCCCGCAAAAATGGGAATAGTATAAGGGAAAGCGCAACGCGCTGCTTTTTTAATCATTGGTATTAAGTCACTTTCCGTTTATTAAAATAGAATATATCATTTCATAATACAGTAAATAGTAATGATAGGTACAAAATAATTCATGTTAATAATAATACTCCTTTTCACAATATGCAAATTTGTGCTTTGAAATACAAATCTTTATCAATCCGTATGTTGACAGTATGGCAGAGTTTCCTGTAGATTTTGTATATACAGGAAGAGAGTTAGATACCATTGACTGGTACAAGGCAAACTTCGAGAGCACAGTATCTGAAAATGAAGTCAGGGAGGATTGTTATGACAAGTCAGATTTTGCGTGACGCAAGGAAGTATGAAGAGTCCATGGAGAAAAAGATTGACAGCGGGAACCGCCCGGGGTTTCATCTGGCGGCCAGAGTGGGCTGGATGAACGATCCAAATGGTTTCTCATACTACAAGGGAGAATATCATCTGTTTTATCAGTATCACCCGTATGATTCTCACTGGGGGCCGATGCATTGGGGACATGCGGTGAGCAAGGATCTGCTGCACTGGGAATATCTTCCGGCGGCACTTGCACCGGATGCAGAATTTGACAGAGACGGATGTTTCTCTGGCAGTGCGGCAGTGTTGCCGGATGGACGGCACCTGTTAATCTATACGGGTGTTGTCAGAGAGACACAGCCGGATGGCAGTATGCGTGATGTACAGACCCAGTGCCTTGCAGTGGGTGACGGTATAGATTATGAAAAATATGCGGGGAATCCGGTGCTTACTCAAAGTGATCTGCCGGATAATGGGAGTAAGTTTGATTTTCGGGATCCGAAAATCTGGAAGAAATCCGATGGTTCCTACCGTTGTGTTGTTGGGAACTGTACCCCGGAAAGAGACGGACAGATTCTTCTTTTCAGCAGTCAGGACGGGTTTCATTGGCAGTACGACAAAGTATTGGTAGCAAATAAGAAACGTTATGGCATGATGTGGGAGTGCCCGGATTTCTTTGCGCTAGACGGTAAGGCAGTTCTGCTTACGAGTCCCATGGATATGCTCCCGCAGGGATTTGAATATCATAATGGAAATGGGACTTTATGCCTGATCGGGTCCTATGATGAAGAGAGCGATACTTTTACAGAAGAGCATAATCAGGCGGTGGATTATGGCATTGATTTCTATGCGACACAGACTATTCTTACGCCGGATGGCAGAAGGGTCATGATTGGCTGGATGCAGAATTGGGATACCTGTAATCTCCATTCCCCTGATCAGCCGTGGTTTGGGCAGATGAGCCTGCCCAGAGAACTGTCGATACAAAACGGCCGCTTGTATCAGAATCCTGTACGTGAGTTAGAGGATATGAGGGGAGAAGAGGTGCGGCATGAAAATGTTACCTTTCATGATGTGATTAACCTTGCCGGGGTGGAGGGCCGCAAAGTGGATATGGAGTTGACACTGCGCCCTGCGGATGAAGAAAATATTTATCATAAATTTGCGGTGAGATTCGCACAGGATGATACCTATCATACTTCTATCAGTTTCAGGCCGTATGAATCCATAATCAAGATAGACAGGAAGTTTTCAGGGTCGAGAAGGGCGATTATCCATCAGCGCCGCTGTCAGGTAAACAACAAGGATGGGCATATCAAGATGCGTGTCATTCTGGACAGATTCAGTGCGGAAGTGTTTGTAAATGACGGAGAGTATGCGTTGAGCGCAACTATCTATACTGATCTTGCGGCGGAGGGCATTTCTTTTTATGCAGATGGCGACGTGACGATGGACGTTGTGAAATATGCATTAAATTGAGACAATGTAAATAAGCCGGTGTTTTGACCGGCTTATTTCGTCTAAGACTTCTTAATAAAAATAAATTTTACAATACAACCCATGAGCAGCTGACAGAAAGCGGCCGCGATTAATGTGTAAAAAACACAGATATTCAGATAACCGATCAGGATGCCGGCAACAATCATCAGGACTGAGGTTATTAAGAGTATTGGCATACCGGCTTTGGCCCGGATTGCTTTCATCCGCTCATCGTTTTCTTTATTATATTGTTTTTGAAGTGCTGTGTTGTCCGGCAGTATCTGGGAGTAACGGATGATTAATATGAGGGACATGAGCCCCAATCCGATTATAATACCGCACTGAAAGCTAAAGATTTCACTGGTCATCAGTTTTGCCGGAAGATAAAAGGTGTGAAATATTCCTAACAGGACGGCAAATAGCATCAAAACGGACAGCAGACAGATTCTTATGGTGAGTGTTTTCTTATACTTTTCTATAGTTTTATTGGTTTCTTCGTTCAAATGTTTACCCTCTCAATCTTTGTATTTTAAATGTTTTATAAGGAGCTATTCATATTCTGACAGATCAAATACTTCTTCAATCGTCAGGCCGAAATAATGGGCTATTTTGTAAGCGAGCGGCAGGGAAGCAATATATTTCCCGGTCTCAATAGATGTGATTGTCTGTCGGGTGGTTCCTACTGCCAGTGCAAGGTCTTCCTGTGACAGTTTTTTTTCTTTGCGCAGATCCTTAATTCTTGTATACAAGGGCGTCCTCCTATTTGCAAAGCAGGCTTTGCATTTTTAGGATAATGCATTTTGTCAAATATGTCAAGTAGACTTTGCAAAATTTTATTCCCGCGAGCAACGAGCCAAGCGGACATGCTGGCATGTCCATTTGGCGACTGTCACGAGGGTCAAATACCCCGCAGCTTGGCTGCGCAGCAAGTTTGATGCCCCGTAGCTTGCTGCAGGGTCTTTGACTGCTTGGCTGAACTGATACTTACATGGATTATGATATATATGTTACTTTTCACACCTACGCCAATATGCCAGCCTGTGCAGATAGAAAATTCTTAAGGAGGCCCTAGAACAGCACCAGCACTTAGCGAGGTCATGAGTTGCTGTGCAACTCGTCGAGCTTAGTGTCTGCTGTGCTGTGAAAGGAGCGAGAGCGGGCCGACGGAGAATTTTCTATCTGTTCAGGCGTCACTCTTGGCTAACGTGTGAAAAGTAACATATATATTATTAATGTCTGATGGTTTGCAGTTATCGGCATGACAAATGACTTATTTCAGTGTATGATAGAAATAGATATGAAAGCGGATAGACAGCATATCTGGTTTCTTGTTTTTAGGGAGAAAAGAATGGAAGACGGTAAAGTAATACGCAAGAAGATAATCATAGAAGAAAATGACGAACCAAAGAGCATAGAAAAGAATGTGTCTCCGGAGATTCCTGAGGATATCAATATGCTTGTGACAGGGATGCTTCATAAGGGGAATAAATCTTTTGTACGGGTTTCTTTCCTGCGTGGAAAAGACTGGGCCGAAGGAATCTTACCGGATGCCAGGATTGAGAAATCAGAAGGGTTTAGCAAGGAAGAGATTAACAGGCTGGAAACATATCTTTTGGAAGAAAAGAACATGATCATGGAACAGGCAAAAGGGGTTAATCCGCTTAGGAAGATGTTTGATATGCATTAAAGATATAGGGGGATAAAATGTTATTTGGCGATTTTTCAGAATGGACACTGCAAAATCTTATCATACGAGTTGTAGTATCTATGATTCTCGGCGGTATCATTGGTCTGGACCGGGGCATGAAACACCGCGGCGCAGGTACCAAGACCATGACTGTGGTTTGTCTGGGCGCAACGCTGGTGATGCTGACGGAGCAGTATATTCAGGTTAATTTCCCGGGGCTTGCCAATATGAATCGTCTGGCGGCGCAGGTGATCAGCGGCGTCGGTTTTCTGGGTGTAGGGACGATTATTATATCCAACCATCGGGTCCGGGGTCTGACAACGGCGGCAACGCTCTGGGCCAGCGCCACGATTGGACTGGCTGTGGGAATCGGGTTTGTGGAAGGCGGCATTCTGATCACGCTGTTGATGCTGCTGTCTCTTCATGTGCTTCCCTTTGTGGAGCGGTTTGCCACCAGAAATTCCCGGTATTGTAATGTGATTATTGATCTGGAAGAAATCCGGTATCTGCATGTCATTATCCAGGATTTGAAAGCGGCCGGTGTCTCGGTGGATTCCATGGAACTTAGCCCTTCCAGAATTGGCGACAGCGTGTCCGTATACTTAATTCTCCATACAGGAAAAGGCAAGGAGAATACGGAGATTTATGAAATCATCACCAAGTCGGACAAGGTGGAATCAGTGGATTTCCTGTAACCAAATTATTGGAGGATAAGCCCCACCGGACAGTGATCGGATCCCATGATATCTTTATAAATGACAGCATCCTGAAGCCGGTCTTTTAAAGCCGCAGAAGTAACGAAATAGTCAATACGCCATCCGGCGTTCTTCTCCCGGGCGCTGAAACGGTAAGACCACCAGGAATAAATACCTTCCAGATCCGGATAGAAATAGCGGAAGGTGTCAATAAATCCGGCTTCTGTCAAAGCGGTAAATTTTCCCCGTTCTTCGTCTGTAAATCCAGCGTTTTTGCGGTTGGATTTGGGATTTTTTAAGTCGATTTCTTTATGGGCCACATTTAGGTCACCACAGAAAATCACAGGTTTGGTCTCTTCCAGCTTTTTCAGATAAGCTAAAAAATCTTCTTCCCATTTCATACGATAATCCAGGCGTGCCAGTTCGTTCTGGGAATTAGGGGTGTAGACCGTGATAAAATAGAAATCAGGATATTCTAAAGTGATGACACGGCCTTCATGGTCATGTTCTTCTATCCCGATGCCGTAGGATACGCTTAAGGGTTCTTCTTTGGCAAAAATGGCTGTACCGGAATAGCCCTTTTTCTCTGCATAATTCCAATACTGATGATATCCGGGAAGATCTAAGTCAATCTGGCCTGCCTGTAATTTCGTCTCCTGCAGGCAGAAGATATCTGCATCCGCCTCTTTAAAAAAGTCTAAAAATCCCTTGCCTACACAGGCCCTGAGTCCGTTCACATTCCAAGAAATAAATTTCATAATCCTCTCCATTCTTTCGTTTCTGCGAGTCCGCGAAGTGGATCTCGTAAAGTTATAAAGTTGATTTGCAAAGCAATTTTACTTTAGTCATAATACCTTAAAATCTCACTTTTCACAATCTCTTCTGACAAAATATACATATCATTCAGACGCTTTTCATAATTTTCCAGAGTAAGCCGCTCCTCTCCCCTCGCCAGTTTCTCATAAACCTGATAATTGATATCTTTAGAAAAATGAATCATATCCATATAATTATCCAGATTGGTAATGGTCTCTTTGTCATCCTGATAAAAATATATTTCCACATTGTCATAAGCAAGCAGTGTTCTGACAGCTTGTTTTTCATTGTAGATGACAGCATCCCGTTCGCCGGTGCGGTAAGCGTTATCCCACCAGAGCATGGAATAAGGAGAAAAGAAGAACTTAAAGGTAGTTTCCGGATGCGCTTCCACCTGTGCGGTGAGGAGTGAGATATTTCCCTGCAGAGCTTCGGCATTGACAGTTTCCGGCTGCATTTCCTTCACGGAAGGAAGACGGCCATAGAGTCCCGTTGCCATATCGGCGCCGAAATATTTCCACTGTGCCCAGTTGTAAGAATCCCCTTCATCATAATCGCCAATAAAGGAATAAGCCAGCATGTAAGGAAGCTTTTCCATTAATACGTCCTTATTCAGTACATAGTGGTAGTCATTCAGAAGATTTTTGTCATACAGATACATCGGACATCCGGTGGATTCATAGGTAGGCGTGGTATCTGCGGACAAAGAGGAGGGATCTATATTATAGAAAATATAGTCCAGATCGTGTTCTTCATAAGCGACATCCAGCAGATAACACAGGTCTGCTGTGGCTCCGTAAGAACGGATCGCTTTAATGGTCTGACAGTCAAAGCCCTGGTCAAACCAGCCGTTGTTATAATTTTCACAGACAGAGGATCCAACGATGAGCGCGTTGTAATCAAAGTTGCGCAAAGTACCGACACACTGATATTCCTTGTCAGTCAGCACTGCCTTTAAGCCGGGCAGCGGTTTGTGATATTGATAAAAGGGGTCGAAGATGACCACTACCGCAATCAGGGCTGCCAGCAGAATGAGGGTTCTTATGAAAAAGGATTTGATAAATTTTTGTTCCATAGGTAGTTTTCCTCAAAAGTTAAAGTACAAAAAGGTGCTTACTTGTGAGAGGGATATGACGCACCATACGAAGAGGATGCAGATTCCCCAGCACCTTTTGGAAGTCAGTTCGTTATAGGTTGCCCGCTCATAGGCATTTCTTCGGAAGATAAGGAAGAAGGCCAGTGCAAATAATAGAAACATGAAAATCAGATATACATGATTTACAATGCTTGGAGCCACAATGTCCAGGGCCTGTCTGATGACGTAAATCTCAGAAATATCAAGCTGTGCCGCGACTTCATAGATTTTGCCGGTATATTTGCCGGAAAACAGATTCTTAAACAGCTGCAGCGCGCCCAGCATACTCTCACTTCTAAAAAAGAAAAGAGACAGATTAAAGAGTGAGAAGGTAAAAATCCAGCCCAGCCAGGCAGGAATGTGGAAGCGGGAAGGTCGTTTTTCTTTTCGTCCCTGAATACCGATGATGCCCAGATTATCCCAGACGACCAGAAGGCCCTGCATGGCTCCCCAGGCCACGTATGTCCAAGCAGCACCGTGCCACAGGCCGCTTAACAAAAAGATGATAAAAGTGTTTAACAGCATACGGGCTTTGCCCTTTTTACTTCCGCCGAGAGGGATATAAACATAAGTCACAAAAAAGCGTGATAAAGTAATATGCCAGCGCTGCCAGAATTCTTTCATGCTGCAGGAACGGTAGGGCGAATCGAAATTTATGGGCAGCTCGATGTGGAACATTCTGCCCAGGCCGATTGCCATATCGGAATAACCGCTGAAATCAAAGTATAACTCAAAGGTGTAAGCCAGGATCACAAAAACAGTAGAAATACTGTCCAGAGAAAAGGTCTGTGCGAATCCATAATTAGCCATCAGACCAAAAGTGTCTGCAAGCAACACCTTTTTGGCAAGGCCCAGAATAAAGAGATAGATTCCTCTGGCAAAAAAGTCGGCGCTGAATTTACGCCGGGAATCATCCTCGAACTGTGGAATTATTTCTTTATAAAGGACGATAGGGCCTGCGATTAACTGCGGGAAAAAGGTTACAAAAGTCAGGTAATTAAGAAAGCTGTAGTGTTCACATCTGCCCAATGCCCGATCAATAATAAAAGATAATTGCTGGAACGTAAAGAAACTGATGCCCAGAGGCAGCAGAATATGTTTCAGGTTAAAATCCGTATGGAAAGCCAGATTTATATTTTCGATAAAAAAATCATAGTATTTAAAATAAAATAAGATTCCCAGATTCAGAATAATACCGGCAAGGAGACCCAGACGGTTTAAAATTGGTAAAGCCGTTTTACTGTCAAATGATTGTTTCCGGAGATTTTGTTCGCTCTGGGGAATTTTAGTCAACAGGTAACTCAGCCCATAATTCATGCCGATGCTGCACAGAATGATGGCCAGATAACTGACATTAAAATAGCCGTAAAACCACAAAGACATACCGGCCAGAAAAAGGCTGGCCAGCTTATATTTTCCGTATCGATTGAGCCCATACCATCCAAGCAGGGCGACAGGCAGAAAGATGAAGATAAAAATATAAGAATTAAATAACATAAAATACCGGAATTCCTTCCTGCATACATATTTTTCTAAAATAGGTAAAAAATAATAATGACTGATGATATATCCTGCTATAGTATATCAAATCCGGACACAGCTTACAAACAAAAAAGCAGTGATATTTTCCAATAATAAAATGTTGCCCTTTTTACTGCAGTTTAATACAGGTAGCGAAAAGGACAGAAATGGAGACAATATGCAAAAAACAATGATAATAATCACAATGTTGAGTATACTTTTGCTGACTGGGTGCGGCGACAGTATGCCGGAAGACGAACTGGTAGACAGGGGAAAGGATTCCCGGACAAAAGAGGCCGGTGAAGATCTGCAGGCCAGCAGCTTTCCTTTTCTTAATATGGAAGAGGACTATCAGAAGAAACGGGAATTTTATACATTACCGGAATTAAAAGAACAGGTGGAGGAACTTTTGGGCGACCATTACTGGCCGGAAGTGGATTTATCCAAGGAGGAGCTGGAAGAATTAACAGGGATATCGGAGGATATGTATGTGGATTTTCTGGCGGAAAAACAATCGTTAGATTCTCATATTGATACGATGATCATTATTCATGCAAGGGAAGATTATGTAGGAGCAGTGGAACAGGCAATTGAAAAATACCGCAGCAGTATTATAGAAGAGAATCAAAATTATCCGCAGAATCTGGGCAAAGCTAAGGCTTCCCGAATGGAGACCATAGATGATTATGTCTGTTTTGTACAATTAGGAGCAGATACAACCGTAGTGGCAGATAAAGGGTCTGATGCGGTGACGGCATACTGTCTGGAAGAAAATGAGCGTGCCCTTTATGTGCTGGAACAGGCGATTCTCAGACAATGAGAAAGAATGTATATTATTTAACGTAGTAATAAGTCCAAAGTTATGATAGAATGATATGGGTAATATATCAATTCGGGAGAGTTTACGAAACGTTAATTAACAGATCATGAGAGTAGGAGAATTGCGATGAATGGATTTATTCAAATTTCAAAATATGCAGGTATGAGAAACGATCTGGCGCAGGCGGGCGGCGGCAATACTTCCGTCAAGATAGACGATCAGGTTATGCTAGTCAAGAGTTCAGGCTGTCAATTGGCTGATATGAGCATGGAAAGCGGTTACATGAAAGTGAATTACCGCTTGATTGTGGATTATTTAGAGAAACATAAGGCAGCAGGGGTGTTGACAGAAGAGGAAGGAAAAAGACTGCTTGTTCAGGCACAGATGGAAGACGGACATGCCTCCATCGAAACATTTCTTCATGCGGTGACCGATAAATATACATTGCACTCTCATCCAACACTTGTGAATATTTTGGCGGCCAGAAAGGGCGGGATGGAAGAATTGCAAGAGCTTTTTCCGGAGGCTGTTTTTGTGCCTTATAAGAAACCCGGGGCAGCTTTGGCACAAGCCTGTTACGAAGCATGCAGAAAACGGGATCCGAATCAAGGCGGTCAAGAGATTATTTTCTTAGAAAATCATGGTCTGGTAGTCAGTGCTGGGACACCGGAACAAGTGATTGAGAAGACGGAAGAGATATTGAAAAAGATTGCCGGTTATTTACATATTTCTAACAGGAGTTATTCCTCCGCGACCCGGATATGGGATATGTTGCTGCGAATTCCTAAATTACAGGATAAGATCGTGTATCCTACGCAAAACCAATATCTTTCATGGGAATACATAGGTGATTCCCTGATAGCACCGGGCTTGTGGAATCATGCTTTCTGTCCGGATTGTATCGTTTACGGATCTAAAAAGATGTTGTGTCTTTGTGATGATTTCAGCCGCAAAGATATTGTAGATTTTATGGATACCTATGGTGCTCCTGTACTGATCTGCTATCGTAAACATATTTATATTGTAGCGGAAAGTGTGAAAAAAGCGCAGGAAATAGAGAATGTCATGAGCTTTGGTGCTCAGGTACAGATAGAGAATCTTGGAAAAGAAATGAAATATCTGGAAGAGAGTCAACAGGATGAATTGTTAAACTGGGACAGTGAGAAATACCGCAGGATGATGAAATAGGAGGAGCGGCCATGTATGTTATCATTCCGATGACTGGTTATGGGTCCCGTTTTGTAGCGGCCGGATATAAAGAATTAAAGCCCTTTATCCCGGTCATGGGGATACCGGTGATAGAGTGGATTGTAAAGAAAATGTATCCGGCAGAGACGGAGTTTATCTTTGTGTGCCGGGAAGAACATCTCAGGCAAGACTGCGCCATGAGAAAACGCCTGATGGCGCTTGCCCCGAAAGTGAGTATTGTGGCGATAGAAGACTGGGTCAAGAAAGGGCCTGTCTATGATGTGTTGCGGGCATATCGGGAATTGAAAGCATCCCGGCAGATTGATGTGGAAATTCCTTGTATTATTAATTATTGTGATTTCTATATGACCTGGGATTTTCAAGCTTTTGCAAATATGGCACGAGAAAGGGACTGCGATGGCAGTGTGCCTTGCTATACGGGATTTCACCCCAATCTTTTACCGCAGAAAAATTATTATGCGTCTTGTTTGACAGATGAACAGGACAATTTAGTAGAAATACGGGAAAAATATTCTTTTGAAGAAGATAAGACTAAGGCAAAACATTCTCCGGGGGTGTATTACTTCAAAAACGGAGAAATCATGGAAAAATACTGTCAGATTCTGACAGAGCATGAGGAATGTGCTATCAACGGCGAATTTTATGCCAGTCTGCCTTATAATTTTATGGTGCAGGATGGCCTGAAAGTATGGGTGCCCACGAATGTGGAGTATTTCTGTCAGTGGGGTACGCCGGAAGATATGCAGGAATTCGTATATTGGACAAATCTGATTCGCAGCGATGGAAAAGACAGAGCACTAAAAGATCAGGGAGCGGGAGAAGTAAAAAAAACCGTGTCAATGGGTAAGGTATTAATTCCGATGGCGGGCGCCGGAGCGCGTTTTGCCGAAGCGGGATATTCTGTACATAAACCGGCTATTATGACTATAGACCGCCGCGATGGGGAAGAAAAACCTATGGTAGTTTGTGCCACTGAAGATCTGCCCGGAGTCAGGGAGGATGGCAGTAATGTAATCTATGTGGATCGGACCTTCCATCAAAAAGACGGCGTGGAGGATGCCATCAGAAAATATTATCCGCAGGCACAGTTTATTACTATTGATCATTTAACCCAGGGACAGGCCTGTACCTGTATGCTGGCAGAGGAATATCTTGACCCGGAAGAGCCTCTTTTGATAGCCGGCTGTGATAATGGTATGGATATTGATGAGGAGGCATTTTATCGCCTGACGAAAGACAGTGATTGTATCGTGTTTACCTACCGTCATAATGAGGCGGTTTTAGCGAATCCCAATGCCTATGGCTGGATGATTGCTGACGAGGAAGGAAACATTACGGGAACTTCCATCAAAAAGGCGATTTCCGATACTCCCATGGAAGATCCGGCGGTGGTAGCCACGTTCTGGTTTAAGAAGGCCAGTATTTTCTTAGAAGCCACGGCGAAAATGATTCAGGAAGAAGACAGGATCAATGGGGAATTTTATGTGGATCAGACAGTGAAACATGTAC
Source organism: Lachnospiraceae bacterium UBA7086 (assembly GCA_002492525.1). Taxonomy (GTDB): domain Bacteria; phylum Bacillota; class Clostridia; order Lachnospirales; family Lachnospiraceae; genus UBA3282. The sequence goes on from DKZA01000041.1 coordinate 20,013, forward strand.
TGGATTTACGGTACCGGGCAAAGATTTTTGATATCGAACGCTATGTAGGCTGGGGTACTCCGGCAGACTACGAAGCTTACCAGAAAACATATACCTATTTTAAGGATTTCCTTCAGCGCGAAAATTTGGTATACTATACGCGATAGCAATGAGCCGTGCCACCCTGTAAGATGACAAATTGACTGCTTGCAGTCAAATTCGACAGATTACAGGGTGATAGGGCGAAGCCCGCGAACGAGGAAACCGAAGGTTTTCGAGTGTGCACGGTGCAGTGTGCAATGTACCCACAAGAAAGGCATGGTCTGTTAAATGTTACAGAAATTACATGCGCTTGATATGGACAAAAACTATCGGAAATTATTAAAGGCTGCCATTATTATGGGAGTCTTATTCAAGTTACTCTTAATGGGATTATTTTCTTCCGATTATCAGGATATGATGTTCATTCCTTTTGTAAAGTGTTTCTTAAGCGGGGAGAATCCTTATCAATTTTATTATGATCATCAGCTGCTATCTTCTTTCCCTTATCCTCCTGTGATGTTGTTTGCAGAATGTATCGGGGGAATCTTTGTTACCCTTTTTTCCGGGATGCCGGTTTTTGCCAGGAATCTGGTTTTTAAACTGCCGATTCTTCTTATGGATCTGTTGGGTCTGTATTATCTGATGCAGATATTTAAGGATAAGAGAAAATATATTCTGGTCTTATATTTTCTGTCGCCTATTGTCTTATATGCTTCTTATATGCATGGGCAGCTGGATATTATTCCTACAGTGTTTCTTGTAGGGGCAGTCTATTATCTGGCAGAAACCAATATGATGGTGGACAAACATTTGTCCAATGAGTGGAAGTTTATGATTTTTCTTACGCTTGCGCTCTCGTCTAAATTTCATATTGTGGCGGTGCTTCCCTTGTTTTTTCTCTATATCTATAAGAGAAAAGGGCGAAGAAAGGCTGTGGTCATGACAGGGCTGCCCGTTCTTGCTACGGGAGCTATCGTATTGCCATTCTGGGGAAGTGGATTTGTCAATATGGTACTGTTTAATAAAGAACAGCAGGCTATTGACAGCGTTTATCTTGACTATGGAAATGCGCACTTATTGCTTTCCGTGTTGGTGCTGCTCTTTATATATTTTCAAGCTTTTCAAATTAATCAGATAAACAGGGATCTGTTGATCAGTATGACAGGATTATTGTTTTCTGTGTTCCTTGCCTTTGTGCCGGCTATGCCTGCCTGGTTTATCTGGATTGTGCCGTTTTTTATGTTGTATCTTGCGGGTTTGTCTGAGAATCGTGGAAAGATGGTTTTAGTTTACGGTGCGTTTAATTTCCTGTATCTATTATATTATGTGTGTTTCCATACAACACAGTTTGTAGATTTGTATTTTCTTGGCAGGGATTTAAGCTGTTTGAAACTGTCTGATACCATGTTAAAAAATATGGTCTTTACTTTGATGGTGGGGTTTTTCCTGATTCTGGTGATCTGTATGTATCTGTACGGTGTTAACAGTAATTCTTATTACCGCAGGAGGAATCGTCCCTTTACGATTGGTATTGCGGGAGACAGCGGTGCCGGTAAGAGCAGGCTGCTCTCCATGTTAAAGGAACTTTTATCCGAAGAACATATTCTGTGTGTGGAGGGAGACGGAGATCATAAATGGGAACGGGGAAATGTGAACTGGAACGAGATGACACACTTAAATCCCCAGGCCAATTATCTTTACAGACAGGCGGAGGATTTACAGATACTCCGCGGCAATAATACGGTCAGGCGGGCGGATTATGATCACGGAACGGGGACTTTTACCAACAAGAAGCGTGTGGCGCCCAAGCCTTATATTGTCATGTGCGGACTTCATTCCCTGTATCTGCCACAGATGCGGCAGGCCCTGGATATGAAGATTTATCTGGATACGGATGAGAACCTTCGGTGCCATTGGAAACTGGAGAGAGATCAGGACAGCAGAGGACATGACAGAGCAGAGGTCTTGGCACAGATTCAGGCGCGCAGGGAAGATGCACAGCGGTATATTTATCCACAGAAACAGTATGCGGATCTGGTGATTCGATATTTTGATCCGGTATTATCGACAGGAGAAAAGCAGTCGGCAGATTATAAATCATCCTTAAGTGTGGAGTTTTTGATGGATATGGGGATTAATGCGGAACCCATGCTGGCTCTTTTGCGGGACAAAGGCGTATCTGGCACTCTGACTTATGATGATTTGTTACACCAGAAAATATCATTCCGAGGGGAGGATCTGCAAGTGGATAAAACATTTTGGGCTGATATGGCCAGCAGTGTAATTCCGCAGATTGAAGACCTGACAGGCGGCCATATGATCTGGGAGGATGGGGTCAACGGGGTAGTACAGTTGATGCTTTTGATGGTAATTGGCGAGATTATGAAGAAAGACTGAAAAAGGAGAGCACAACAGATTGTTGTACAGGGAAGAGTATGTTACAGGCTGTGATATTTGATCTGGATGATACGCTATATGATTATAAATCGTTAGACCGGGAAGCAGGCCGCAGAGTACAGGATTTGGTCTGCAAAACGTTGAATATAGATGAAGTAAAGTATCAGGAAGCATATATGTGCGGCCGCAGAGAGACAAAAGAGCAATTAGGAAATACCGGCGCCTCTCATAACAGAATATTATATTTTCAAAAAACGTTGGAACACCTGGCTTGCAAGCCGCTGCCCTTGTCTCTTCAGATGTATGAGACTTACTGGGGCACTTTTCTTAGGGAAATGAAATTGTATCCGGGGGCCCGAAAGCTTTTGGACAGACTGCATGAGAGAGGAATCTTAGTGGGAGTCTGTACGGACCTGACGGCACATATCCAACATCGCAAACTGGAAGCATTAGGACTTTCTCAGGATATTGACTGTCTGGTAACCAGCGAGGAGGCCGGACAGGAGAAACCGGCAGCGGGGATTTTTGCTTTGTGTCTTAAGAAGCTGGCGGTAAGTCCGGCGGAAGTCTGCTTTGTGGGGGATGATTATAAAAGGGATGTGGCGGGAGCCCTGGCGGCGGGTATGCATGCGGTCTGGTTCTGCCCGGATAAAAGATTCGCGTGCAGGGATGAGAGTATCGCGTATGATGTGGTTGCGGATCATGGACAGTTGGAGATGCTTCTGGAAAATTTATAGACATATGATATAGAATTATCCCAAAAGGGAAACCATAGATGGTTGTTATGATTATGGAGCAAAGGATTATGAGAGATTCTGGAAAGGACAGAACATATGAAGCTTTCAATCGTAGTGCCGTGTTATAATGAGGAGGAAAATATACCGCTTATTTTGGAGCGCTTTAACGAAGTGATAAAGCGGGAAGATGTGGAAGTCATTCTGGTCAACAATGGTTCCACAGATAACAGCGCACAGGTTCTTGAGAAGCTGCTGCCAGAGTATTCTTTTGCCAAAACCACACTGGTGGAGGTAAATCAGGGATATGGATACGGCATTTTACAAGGGCTTGCCATGAGTCAGGGGGAGTATATCGGCTGGACACATGCGGATATGCAGACAGACCCGGCGGATATTATCAAAGCGTTGGATATCATTGAACGGGAGAAGGGGCTTGTTTTTGTAAAAGGCAGCCGAAAAGGACGGCCCTTATTTGATGTATTTTTTACCGTGGGAATGAGCTGTTTTGAGACCTGTTATCTGCATAAGAAATTATATGATATCAACGCGCAGCCTAATATTTTTCCCAAGATCTTTTATGACGGGTGGGAGGAGCCGCCGCAGGATTTTTCCCTAGATCTTTATGCTTTGTATATGGCCCGTAAGAAGGGATTGAAAGTGGTTCGTTTTCCGGTGCTTTTTCCTGAACGGATTCATGGAGAGTCTAAATGGAATACGGGACTTAAGGCGAAGTGGAAGTTTATCAGGAGAACCGTTGCTTTTAGCGTGAAGTTAAAAAAGAGCGGGAGATTGCACAAATAGTACAATATATGACAGTTGAAAATGAGTTTCGCAATTATCTGCATATGAGACGGAAGGGGAGGAGAAATGGAATACATAGCACATAGAATAAATACGGTGGAAGAACTGCGTATGCTTCCTACGGAATATGGGGTGGAATTGGATTTAAGGGACGATTTGAACGGCAGGATTTATATTTCTCACAATCCCTTTGAGGCGGGTGAAGATTTTGAAGATTATTGTAAAGAGTATCATCACGGGACGATGATTCTGAATATCAAGAGCGAGCGGATTGAGCATGAAGTACTGAAACTTATGGAACAATATCATATTGAGAAATATTTTTTCCTGGATTCTTCTTTTCCGATGATCAAACTGCTGACAGATATGGGAATAAAACAGGTAGCTCTGCGATTCAGTGAATTAGAGGGACTTGACACCATTCGGAATATGGCGGGTAAGGCTGAGTGGGTCTGGGTGGATTGTTTTACAAAGGTGCCGATTGACCGGGAGAGCTTCCGGGAATTGAAATCTTTGGGTTATAAATTGTGCTTTGTATCCCCGGAACTGGAAGCGCAGGAGGATAAACTGCCTTTATACAAGCAGTATATCAAGGAGCAGGGGATCGTTTTTGATGCAATTTGTACCAAAAGTTATCATATTAAGGATTGGATGGAAGGATGAAAGATAAATTACGGAAAAAGGCTGGGATGGCGGCGGCTGTTACAGTCACGCTTTTTGCAGGTATCCTGTTATTTTATAAACACTGGCAGTTTGAACTGCCTTTATATCCCAATGTGGATGAAATGTTATCGCTTCAGAATATTTATGATTTACTGGAGCAGCATCTGTATACCGGAGATATCTACGTGTTGAATTTTTTCCGATACCCCCATCTGACTTTTTATTATGCGGCTGTGGGGGTGAGGATTTTAGGGAAATTCCTGTCAGGCGTAGATGTTGTGGTACTCCTTCGGTATGTGGTCTGTGGCGCGGCACTTTTGTCTAATCTATGCATTTATTTTACCGTAAAAATCATGACGGGCAGCCGCAAGTGGGGCTATATAGGATTCCTGCTGTCGGTATTTTCCCTGTATGGCTATGCTTATCTTTATTATACGGGGCCGGATACTCTTATGTATGCGGTGGCTAATGTGCTGCTTTTATTAGGCTGTATTATTTATCAGGACAAGCAGGAGGAACGAGTGGTATACCTGTGGTATCCTCTGATGGCAATTGGCATCGGACTGGCCATGGCGGCTAAGTATCATGGAATCGTGTTCGGAATCTTCTGGCTGGCATTGCATATCCATAAGAAATACTGGAAGAGCCACCGGAACAATTATCTGTTTTTTATGGATTGTATTGTGCTTGCACTGGTGTTTGTCCTGTGCAATTATTCGTTGTTCTTTCATTTTAAGACCTTTATCGGAGACAATCTGTACAATCTGAATCACTACGCCTGGGGACATCCGGGCATCGAGCACAACCTGCCGTTTTTGGGATATCTGGAAGCCTTTGGATTTACCAATTACGGTGTAGCAGGCGGCATCCTGCTGTTAATAGGAATTGCGCGTCTGATCCGCAAAAAGGACTGGGGCCAGACAATCGTATTTTTGCTCATGCCGGTGTGTATCCTGATTCTTTTGTCCAAGTATCAGATTGTGCTGGGCAGAAATATGTCGCTGGTACTTCCCTTCGCTTTTCTTTTTATGACTTATGGGTTGATGGAAGTGGAAGGATTTTTGGAGAAATATCTTATCAACAAACGCAAGAAAAAATTTACGGCAGCAGGCGTGGTGTCAGGCCTTGTGGTGCTGATGGCAGTATGCAATGCAGCAGCCGTCTGCAATCATTACCGTTATGGCCTGACTTATACACAGGCATCCGCAGATATAGAGAATTTGATTCCGGAGGGGTCAAGGGTTTACTGCACCTCTTATGCGCCGGTGATGGATACGAATAACTATGAGATGATTGACATTGGGGAAGATATATCGCTTCTTCCGGATCGACTTGCGCAGGGAGAGTATTACATTGATGTGCAGTATGCCACAGGATATTTTACGCAGCGTAAGGATTACCTGGTCTGCCAGGGTAAACCAATGTATCCGGATAAAAAGGCGGCATATGAAGCCAAAGTGGATGAATATATGACAGTTAAGACTTATCCGGGAATTTCCTACGGCGGGGAGTGGAAATACAGAATCGGGTATCTGGATATGTTCCGGTATATGCCGGAGGAATATTATATTGGGCCGAGTATTGTGATTTATGCAGGGGAGTAGAAATCCATTTTAGAGAAAGAATAAAAATTCTGCTTACGAAAATTTTTTGCCGATGATAAAATAATAGTAAGAAAAGAAGGATTGTTTGAAATGGGTGGAAGATCGCTATGCGTTGGATACCTCTGCAGAATATGAACAGCAAAAAATGGATGTTGTGTGTCTTATATGATGATTGTATGTCGTATGACGTCACATCCATAGAATCGGAACATGTAGAGAAGATTCTTTCTTATGCATCCTATATGAATGATGGCATTATCGATAATATTGATTCAGTCATGCTTACACAGTTAAAAAAATTAAAAAAAAATATGAGCAATAAGTGTGGCGATTAAGGTGTCATGTTAGAAATTCTTTCAGTAAAAGTTCCAGTTCCTCGGCTTCCGATGAGGTAAAAACCGGGGATTTTTCTGTGGATTCCTTTACGGGGGCTGAAAGAGAAACATCGGGAAGCTTTACAGAGGTATCCTGGGATGCCGGTTCACTAGAAGAATCGGGCTGAATCATGCGCATATCCAATTGAGTCTGTTCCAGACGACTTGCTAGATGGTTCTCCAGATAGTCTATCAGATTAGTACGTAAAATCTTTATTTTTCCAGGAATATCAATCAGGGAAGAAATGGCAAAGTAACAGTATAAGCCCAGGAAGCTGATCAGATAAAAGGGTGCAATCTGAAAGAAATTTTCATTATGTATAATCCCCTGACAAGCCCCGATACCCGCCACAAGGACTGCCAGAAGCATGAGCTGTCCGGATATATGTTTTAGGAGAGATAAAGGCAGACGGCCTACTTTAACCTGATTAATAAACTTGTCCACAAAGACGGATACGTTAGGAACACTTTCATGAAGCTGGCGGCAGCTGGTGAACTTTAATTTTAGTTTCTGTAAAGCTCTGTTGGTGGTGGTGGACATATTTTCGGTTTCCCAAATCAATTTATGATATATCACTCCACTCACAATCTGGCATATGATACTAAGAGAGATCAGTGCCAGAATGGCGAGCATGAAATTTTTGTGTCCAAAAAAGAGTGCAAGCATGATTTTGTAATACCTTTCTAGTCATAATGATAAGGTGCATACTTATATTATATTGTAATTTGCGCAAGGAAAAAGACGTAAGGCGTCGACAGATTTCGCAGGGTCTTAGGATAGTGCAGAGTAGAAAACGGCATAGAGAAGAGTACTGGAAAGTGGCAAAAAACTGTGGTATAGTAGAAACGTCAGATAAAAAGGAATTTATCATAAAAATTTGGAAAGCATGAATAGGAGGGAGCAGCTATGATCTATCGACCGAAAGGAGTCTGTTCTAATACGATAGACGTTGAGGTGGAAGACGGCGTTATCAAGTCCGTTCAGTTTACAGGAGGATGTAACGGAAATCTGCAAGGGATTTCACGGCTGGTTGCAGGAATGAAAGTAGAAGATGCGATAGACAGGCTTAAGGGTATTAAGTGCGGATTTAAAAGTACTTCCTGTCCGGATCAGCTAGCCTGCGCTTTACAGGAAATCATGGATAACTAGGAGGGTTCTTTCTTATGGGCAGTAAGAAGATTGTACTTACCGGCGGCGGTACTGCCGGGCATGTAACTCCAAATATGGCGTTGATACCCAGACTTAAGGAATTGGATTATGAGATTGTTTATATAGGGTCCTATGACGGGATTGAAAAAAAACTGATCGAGGATTTTGATATTCCTTATTACGGAATTGCCACAGGTAAATTCAGAAGGTATTTTGATCCTAAGAATTTTTCAGATCCCTTCCGTGTGCTCAAAGGAATGGGAGAAGCCAGAAAATATTTAAAAGAAATAAAGCCGGATGTACTTTTCTCCAAAGGCGGATTTGTCAGTGTACCCGTGGTGCGGGCGGCAGCTTCCCTGGGGATTCCCTGTATTATTCACGAGTCGGATATGACGCCGGGACTGGCCAATAAACTGTGTATTCCGGTGGCCAAAAAAGTATGCTGTAATTTTCCCGAGACATTTAAACTTCTGCCTCCGTCCAAGGCAGTGCTGACAGGGTCTCCGATTCGGAAAGAGCTGGCGGCAGGGAATAAAGAAGCGGCTTATAAACTGTGCGGTTTTGATGCTTCCAAGCCCGTTATCATGGTAGTGGGCGGAAGCCTTGGTTCTGCGGCAATCAATCAGGCAGTCAGAGACGTATTGCCGGAATTGCTGAAAGATTTTCAGGTAGTGCATTTGTGTGGCAAAGAAAAAGTAGACAATCTGCTTCTCACCACACCCGGCTATAAACAGTTTGAGTATGTAAAATCGGAGATGAAGGATATTTTTGCCATGGCGGATATTGTCATTTCCCGCGCCGGGGCTAATGCGATCAGTGAGATTCTTGCCCTTAAGAAACCTAATATTCTGATTCCCCTCCCTTCAGGCAGCAGCAGAGGCGATCAGCTTCTCAATGCCAGTTCCTTTGAATCACAGGGATTCAGTATCGTGATTGATGAAGACGATCTGACGAACAAACTGTTCCTTGAGAAAATACAGGAACTGTATTTTAACAGGTTCACTTATATTGATGCCATGAGTAAGAGCAGTCAGAGAGATGCCATCGGTACGATTATCGGATTGATTGAAAATGAAGTGAATAATAAATAATTGGCAGGCGGAATCTTAGGGTTCCGCCTTTTGTGGCAAACCTATATAGAAAAGTTTAACATAATGCAGAGGGTAAAATGAGACAGGCTAAAGTGGCAGTGATCGTTATGTTTTTTTGTGTCATGTCAGTATTTGACCGTGGAACAGTACAAGCCATGGAAAAAACCGCTTATGAATATTCAGATGTATCTCTATCTGACATTCGGCAGGAGTTTCTGGAGGAGTACCGGCAGAAAAAAGAACGTATAAAATACAGGAATATCGGACAGGCGGACTGGCCGTTGGTGGATTCCGTACAGTTGATTTATGAGAAACATTATCAGGATAATCCTGGTAGTTTATCCATGCCTTATTGTACTTATAATGCCAAGGGCAATTTCTATGCGGAAGTGACGAGGGAGAGTGATTCCCACATTGTATTGGTATATAACGGTATGTCAGAGAACGAAAAGTGTTATCTGTTTGTAGCCGAGGAAGAGCACTATGATGCAGAGGGATCTATGATGGATAATACCAGTCTCCTGGAGTTTTATGCGGTGAATTTAGAAGAGGCAGAAGTGTATGAAGCCCATAAGACTACCTGGGGCGGCGCAGAATCACAGGAGTATCGGGAAGCGACCAGGGAGTAACAGTCAGAGAGTCGCTATCGGCACGATGATCGGGCTGATTGAAAAGAAAGTAAATGCAAAACAAAATAAAAATGAGAGATAATAGACAGAGAGGATTCCGAACCAGCAGAATCCTCTCTGTTTGGTTTATGCAGATTTTTAGGAACGGATCAGTCCCGATTTCGTTTTCGCCAGTCCCTGGGAGCAACGCCGGTGATTTTTTTGAAAGCTCTGGAAAAGTGCAGTTGATTTTCGTAACCCACACGCACAGAAATAGCGCCTATGGAGAGATCCGTATTTCTTAATAGATCGCAGGCCGTATTGATACGGTAGCGCAGAATATATTCATGCGGAGTTACTAAGGCAGTATTTTTAAATATTTTTCCAAAATAACTACGGTCCAGATTGCACCAGTCTGCCAGCTGAGTCACTGTGATATCCTGATTGTAGTGGCGTTCAATGTACATCATGGCTTCATGCACATAAAATTCCTGCAGCGTATCTATTTTTGGAGGTTTGCGTGTGATGGAAGTCCGTATCAGGACTTCCAGAATCCAATACATGGTCCCCAGAAGGCGCAGGGGCGAGTCATGGTTTTCGAGCATGGAAAACAGCAGTTCTTTTAATTCTGCAGTATCTGCTTCTGTCTGGGGGATATAGATAGGATGCTTAAATCCAAGACCGGCATCGGATAAATAAGAAGGCACTTTCAGACCGTCAAATTCTATCCAGATATAGGTCCAGGGATCTGCTTTATCCGCAGTATAAGTGGTGATATATTTTGGGCAGATTAAAAAAGCCTGCCCGGCTTCCAGTTGATAATAGCGGTCAGTGCCTACGGTAAACAATCCTTTGCCCTCAAGAATATAATGGAGCAGATAATGATTGTGGGTCGCAGGGCCGCAGGAAAGCATGGGTGCACACTTTTCTTTACCATATTGGTAGATATTGAGATCTGTATAGTTAGCGCTCTGAAAGATATAAGTGTTGTTTTCGTTTATGTTGTTTTCGTTTTTCATATCATTTAACCATGTTATTATTGCAGACCGTTTTATATTACGCATGTTAATCTTGCAACTATTATACCATAGTGCGTTATAAATGCAAGAATACAGGGTTTTTATCGCGTGTGGATATATTTTAATATTTTTTGCTATTTATAATCTCCTATGCGGAATGATAATATAAAGTAAGAAAAACGGCAATATTTCAAGTTACTCTGCAGAGAAATAAGGAAAAAAGAGCGGAAAGCAAAAGCGCTCCGTGAAACAAATTAAAAAGGTAAATTTATCCAAATGCGTTATAAATTATGTATAAGAAGTATTTGGGTGAGGAAAGGAAGGCATATGAAAAGAAAATCTGTAAGCGTAATGTTAGTTGCGGCTATGTTGGCATCTGTTTTGTCCGGATGTGGACAGGAAGCTCAAGAAGTACCAGAAGTAGCAGAAGCACCAAAGGAAACTGTGGCAGAGGATACATCCGGGACGGACCAAACAGCGTCAGAGCCGGCAGATCTTACCGGAACGGTAGTAATCTGGGACTGGGACGGCGGTACACAACAGAAATATGTGGATAAATTTAATGAGGTATATCCTAATGTTAAAATAGAAGTACAGGATGTTGCCTGGGACGACTATATGACGAAATTACAGACCAGTTATGTTTCAGGGATGGATTTGCCGGATATTATTCTGGGAGAGATGGCATGGAGAGGAACCCTCTTCGAGATGGGAATCTGTGATAATCTGGAAGCGGCTCCTTATAATTTAGACAGAAACCAAATGGTAGCTTCATCCGTACCGCTGGTATCGGATCAGGAAGGCAATATCCTGGGAGTGGAGATGCAGGTGACTCCGGCAGGTTTTGCCTATAAGAGAGATTTGGCAAAGGAATATCTGGGGACAGACGACCCTGTGGAAGTGGGAGCTATGATCAGTGACTGGGACGCTTTTCTTGAAGTAGGAAAGCAGGTCAGTGAGAAGAGCAACGGTAAAGTAAAAATGATGGTTTCTTTGGGTGATGTGCTTCTTTCGACCATCGGTCAGAATGTGGTGGATTATGTGGACGGAGATAAAGTGGATATCACAAAAAAAATGACGAAGCCTTTGGAAACCACTATAAAAATGAGAGATGCCGGAATAATCGGCAATGTGGAGATGTATTCGGCATCCTGGTATTCTGCATATGCCGCGGATGAATATCTTTTTTATGAAGCAGGTTCTTGGTGTCCGCCCTTGGTAATTGCCAAAAATGATACAGAAGGAGAGGGGAACTGGGCAGTCACGATGCCTCCGGAAGGTTCCTTCAATCTTGGCGGAACAACTCTGAGTGTTTATAAGGACAGCGAAAACAAAGAAGTAGCATGGGCTTATCTGGAGTTTATTTATTTTTCGGAACTGGGCGGTTCTTACATGTATGACCTGACAGGAAACTATAGTTGTTACAAGCCATATTATGAAAGCGAGTATTCTCCTATGGACAAGGAAGGTCCGGTGGACAAGTTTTTCGGCGGTCAGAGCCTGGTGAAATATTATATTGAAGAAGCGGCTCCCAACGCCAAGACGGCGCCTCAGACGAAGTATGATGCAATCATTAATGATGTATTCCAGTCATTGACGCCAAAATACATGACCGATATGTCTATTGATACACAAAAGGCGTTAGAGTTGTTTAAAGAGGAAGTAGCGGTTAAGGCACCGGAAGCGGAGATTCAATAGAGGAAGATTTCTATACAAAAAGGCGGATGAGAGAAAATGAAACGTAATAAATGGCCGATTATTTTTGCAATTCCATTTTTGACGGCATATGGACTGTTTATGCTGTTTCCCATGTTGTATTCCTTTTATTTGAGTTTGTTTGAGTACAACGGCATTGTGGAGAAACATTTCGTGGGGTTAGCAAACTATATTAACTTGTTTACAAAGGACAGATTATTTTTGAAGGCACTTTTTAATACGGTTTTGATCATGCTGATGTCTTTGCCGGTAAACTTGATTTTGGGATTGGTGATTGCATATCTGCTTTTTAGTCTTACCAAAGGCAGAAGATTGTTCCAGGTGGTGAATTTTCTCCCTTATATCACAACACCCGTGGCAATTGGTTTCATTTTTTCTTATATTTTTGATTGGAACAGTGGAATTTTGAATGGGTTGCTGACGCATTTTGGTATTCTGGAAGAAAATTATTTCTGGCTTCAGCAACCCTGGTCCGCGAGGCTGATTGTAGCGATTATGATTGTATGGAGGAATTTCGGATATTGTATGATGATCTATCTCTCCGGCATGACGGCTATTGATCAGGACATTTATGAAGCAGCGGCCATTGATGGAGCCGGAAAGCTGAAAACTTTTTTTGCCATTGTGGTTCCCTTATTGAAAAATGTCTCCGTCTTTTTGCTGATCACAGCGATGATTGGAGGATTCCAGATGTTTGACGAGCCGGTTCAGCTTTATTCCGGCTGGTCGGCGGCTTCACGCAGCGTGGGCGGACCGGATTATTCGGTGTTGACAATGATTTGGAAGTTTTATGACGATTCCTTTGGAAGCAGTACCAGGCTGGGATACGGAGCAGCCATTGCCTATACTCTGTTTTTGATCATTGGGGTATGTTCTTTAGCCAGTTTCTTTTGGAGCAATAAGAAAGATTCTTAAGGAGGGGCGGGAGAATGAGTAAGAGATTATTAAAAGACTGGTGGATTTATCTGGTACTGGGAGTTATTTCGCTGATTGCATTGATTCCTTTTTATATGATGTTTGTGATGGGGACTTATTACAGCGAAGATTTGTTTAAAGGACTGCCCCTTCTTGTCAGCGACTATTTTTGGGAAAATTTAAAGACAACCTTAAGTCATGGACTTCCTGTTGCTTATGGGAATAGTATTTTTGTGTCCGTGATAGCAGTGGCGGCATGTCTTTTCACCAGTATTACCATGGGGTATGCTTTGGCCAAGTTTGAATTTAAAGCCAAAAAGTTCTTATTGATATTGGTGCTGACCGGCATGATGCTGCCAACACAGATTTCCATTATAGGATATGTAATGGAAATGCGGGTCGCACATTTGACGAATACACTTTGGTCGGTGATTTGTGTCTGGATTGCCAATCCATTCAGTGTCTTTTTTATGATGCAGTTTATGAGGGATTCTATACCGGAGGAAATGATGGAAAGCGCAAGAATTGACGGGTGTTCGGAACCGGGGATTCTTTTCAAGATTGTGGTTCCTTGTATGAAGCCGGCAATCACGACTGTGTCAACGCTTGTGTTTCTATGGTCATGGAACAATTATCTGCTGCCGCTCATAACGCTGAATAAACAGAAAGTATATACATTACCGCTTATGATTTCCAATATTTCGGTATCCTACCGACAGGATTATGGTGCACAGATGCTGGCATTGGCTTTGTCTACTTTTCCGGTGCTGATTATTTTTATGATCGGTTCCAAACATTTTGTGAAAGGGATTACAGCAGGGGCGGTAAAAGGATAATGGGCAGATCAGGAAAGGAACGGATGGTAAAATGAAGAAGAGAATGGTCTATACAGCACGGGATGCCGGGGAGCGTTTTGTGGAAAAACCGCTTTCGCAGAACCGGCAGGAAAGAGTGCTTTTGAAGATATGTCTGGAGGAAGTTCGGCAGGAAATACTTGGCTTTGGAGGGGCTTTTACAGATACGGCAGCCATGGCTTTGCTTCATATGAACAAAGAAATGCAGGAAAAGGCGCTGAATGCTTATTTTGATATAGAAACGGGTTTGTCTTATAATATGGGAAGAGTTCCTATTGGCTGTTGTGATTTTTCTACAGTAGAATATTCTCATGCGGAAGTCCCGGCGGATAAAGAGCTTGCTTCGTATTCGATAGAGCAGGACAGACGAGGAATGATACCGTTAATCAAAGAGGCAAAGAAAGTGATGGAAAAGGGCGGCCGCAAGGAAGAACTGTTGCTGTATGCCCTGCCTTGGAGTCCGCCGGGATGGATGAAAACAAATGGAAAGATGAATTGGGGCGGCAGGCTTTGTCCGGAGTACTATGAGACAATGGCGGACTACCTGATTAAATTTATTAAGGCTTATGAGGAAGAGGGAATTTGTCTTTGGGGCATTGCGGCACAGAATGAACCGATAGAAATTCAGCGCTGGGCTTCTTGTGAATATTCGGGAGAAGAAGAAAGAGATTTTCTCAAATATTATTTGATTCCGGCATTGGAAAGGGCCGGATATCAGGAGAAAAAAGTTTTTTGCTGGGAATGTAATAAAGATTTTATGAGAAAAAGAGCAGAAGAGATTCTGACAGATAAAGAACTTGCCAAGAAAATATTCGGGATAGCTTTTCATTGGTATTCAGGAGATTACTTTGATGAACTGGAAAAAACGCATCGAAAATTCCCCGAGATTCAGCTTCTTGCAACAGAATGTTGCGTGGTGATGCCAAAGGATTTGAAAGAATGGTCAGTAGGGGAACGATATGCTCATGATATGATAGGAGATTTTAATAACTGGACCAGTGCCTGGATGGACTGGAACTTATACCTTGACAAATACAGCGGTCCCCAGATTGCAGGGAATCCCTGTGCCGCCCCTATTATACTGGATGAGGAGAAACAGGAGATGATTCTGATGTCTTCTTATTATTATATTGGGCATTTTAGCCGGTATATAAAACGCGGGGCCAATAATCTTGGGATTGTGATAGATAAAGAAGCAGTTCAAAAGGGATTGGAGAGCTGCGCATTTAGAAATCCAGATGGAGAGATCGTGATCGTGATGATGAATGTTTCCGAAGAAAGCATGGAAGGATGTGTGCAGGCCGGGGAGGAAACCTTTGACGTAAAGTTAGATTCCCACAGTATTGGGACAATCCTGTTGTAATTTACACAGCTGTATGTATTCTGGTTTTTTGTTTTCTTATTTTATTTTCAGACGTTGCTTTTTGACCGGTCAAATTCACTTGAAAAACCAAACCGTCAATGCTACACTTAGGAAAGAAAGTACAGTCAGAAATAAAAAAGGAGAAAATAAAGATGAACAAAATTACATTTGATTATTCTAAAGCGGCACCGTTTATCAAGGACAACGAAGTCGAGTCCATGAAGAAACTTGCCTTGGATGCAAAAGAACTGTTGGTGAGTAAGACAGGAGCGGGCAATGATTTCCTGGGATGGATTGATCTGCCGGTGGACTATGACAAAGAAGAGTTTGCCAGGATTAAAAAAGCAGCGGCAAAGATTCAGAGCGATTCCGAGGTACTTTTGGTAATCGGTATCGGCGGTTCTTATCTGGGTGCGCGTGCGGCAATCGAATTCTTACGTCACAGTTTCTATAATGTGGTAGACAAGTCCGTGAGAAAGACACCGGAGATTTACTTTGTGGGTAACTCCATCAGTTCTACGTATATTAAGCACCTGATTGATGTGATTGGTGACAGAGATTTCTCCATCAATATGATTTCCAAATCCGGTACGACCACGGAACCTGCCATTGCTTTCCGTGTGTTTAAGGAAATGGCGGAGAAGAAATATGGTAAAGAAGGTGCGGCCAAGAGAATTTATGCCACCACAGATAAGGCAAGAGGTTCTCTTAAGAATCTTGCTACGGAAGAAGGCTATGAGTCCTTTGTGGTTCCGGATGATGTGGGCGGACGTTTCTCGGTTCTTACGGCTGTCGGCTTACTGCCTATCGCAGTATCCGGCGCAGACATCGACAAGCTGATGGAAGGCGCGGCAGAAGGCAGAAAGATGGCGCTGGAGGCTCCTTTTGAGGAGAATGATGCGGTGAAATATGCGGCTCTGCGGAATATTTTACTGAGAAAAGGCAAAGTCATAGAGATTCTGGCTAATTATGAACCCAGCGTGCACTATGTATCCGAGTGGTGGAAGCAGCTTTACGGCGAATCCGAAGGCAAAGACCAGAAAGGTATTTTCCCGGCAAGCGTGGATCTGACCACGGATCTGCACTCCATGGGACAGTTTATTCAGGACGGTTCCAGAACCATGTTCGAGACAGTGATCAACATTGAGACCAGCAGGGAAGAGATTCTGATTGGGGAAGAGCCGGTAGACTTAGACGGCCTTAATTATCTGGCGGGCAAGAGTGTGGACTTTGTGAATAAGAGTGCTATGAACGGAACCATTCTTGCACATACCGATGGTCAGGTGCCGAATTTCATGGTTACCGTTCCGGAAGTGAATGAGTTTTATCTGGGTGAATTGTTCTACTTCTTTGAGTTTGCCTGCGGTGTCAGCGGCTACCTCTTAGGAGTGAATCCTTTCAATCAGCCGGGCGTGGAAAGTTATAAGAAAAATATGTTCGCTCTGCTTGGCAAACCAGGTTACGAGGCACAGAGAGAAGAACTTTTGAAGAGACTGTAAGAGAATCTAAAAGAAGGCAGTTCCGTTTTATGGGCGGAGCTGCCTTTCCATTTTATTTTTCCGGCACCGGAACGCTGCCATGCTCTCGACGGTCTTTACTTTCGCTTTCTGATACATGCTTTCCAGCCGCGTCATAAGACTTTTTGCCGTCTCATAAGGCGGCGTGAAGTATCCTTTCGGCGTATAAATTTTCTCTATGAACCAATCGGTTCTTCTGTTTTCGCCTTTCACATAAAAACAGCCGCAAAAGATTCCGCCTGGTTTGAGGATGCGGAATATCTCCTGATAAGCGGCCTCTTTATCCGGAAAAGCATGAAAGCCGTTCAGCGACAGTACAAGATCGAAGCTGCAGTCATCAAAGGGCAGATTCCCTACGTCTCCCTGCATAAAATGAACATTTTGAATGTTGCGGTCTGAAGCCTGCCGTTTTGCCCGTTCCATCATGTCCGGGGAATAGTCCAGGCAGGTAATGTCAGCATCCGGTAATGTTTCGTACACTGGCATGGTCAATACACCCGTACCCACAGGCACTTCCAGCATCCGACCGGAAAATCCCTGCGGGATGCCGGACAGTGCCAGTTTCAGATAATGATCATTTTTTCTTTTATCCATATTCCATACCAGCCGGCAGACAGCCTTTCCCGGCAGGGTGGAGCAGGTGACCATTCCGTCATAGAATGTGGACTCACCGCCAAGACTTCTATAAGCGTTTCTGATTTCATTATGTCGCTTCAATAATATGACCTCTTTCTACTGTTGTCCTGATGATTTTCAGGTCGTTGTTTTGTCTGAGAATTGTGATAGTATGTTATATGTCAGAGCAAGGGTTAGCAACAACTAACCACAATTTATGTTATAATATTGCAAGTGATTTGTCAATGAGATTTTACATATTTATTGTTTTGATAAAATAGCACTTTTTATTGAGAAATCTTTAAGATATCCTTAATACTGTTTAACTTCGCGTAAGACTATTGAGCTTCTCATAAAAATATGATAGGTTTAAGGCATAAACTGTAAGAATTATTCTCAAGATAACAGCAATAATAATTATGGTAAACGACATTAGTTATATCGTTTACCATATATCAACAGAGAAAAGGATTGGTGTACGGATGAAGAGTAAGTTGTATTATGCCTTGTATTTTTTGTATGTCTTCGTGGCAGCGTTTGTATTATATTTAAACGGTGTGTTTACCGGGGATGAAATATCTCTTGTAAATCTTTCCATCAATATTGGTTTTTTGATTATTATCGGAATTGTTTTTGTCATATCTTCTGTCAGTTTCGGCAGGCTCAACAGAGTCACTTATGAGCTGGAAGATGTTGCGTTCCGTTTACGGGAGGAATATAAAGAGGCCGGCGGAAAGAATCTCTGGGGAAAGTATAAGGATAACGCCAAGGTTTTTGAAGAGGAAGAGCTGCAGGATGCGTTTGATAAGTACCGTCTGCGGGTAAAGGGTACAAAGACCAGGAGAGGCGCCGGTTCTTCCTGCGATCTGGAAGAGTATATCAATGAGGATTTTCTGGACCGGGTGGGCATGAATTTCTTTAATTCCGGGGTTTCCGGGATGCTTACGGGGCTGGGAATCCTGGGAACATTTTTGGGTCTGTCTATGGGGTTAGGCGCCTTTAGCGGGGATGATATTTTTTCCATCTCCGATAATGTAGGCCCCCTGCTTTCCGGTATGAAAGTAGCCTTTCATACTTCGGTATACGGTATTTTTTTCTCTTTGGTATTCAATGTTGTTTACCGGAGTATTATGGCGGATGCTTATGAGACGTTGCATGATTTTTTGAGTGTGTTCCGCCAGACTGTGCAGCCGGTTTTCTTGAAAGAGGATGAGAATCTGGCAACAATGCTTGTCTATCAGGCGGGAATGGCTAATTCTTTAAAGCAGATGCTTGAAATGATGAAGGGCAATGCGATGGAACAGACGGCTGGCGTGGAGCGTATTGTAGATAAATTTACTGCGCAGATGCAGTCTGCCCTGGATACGGATCTTAAGAAACTGGGCAATACCCTGAAAGCGGCAGGAGAGTCTCAGGCTGTCAGTGCAGCCAATGCTGCGGAAATGGTGGAAGCGGTCACAGCCTTAGTGGAGGTAAACCGTAATGTACAGGAAGCCCTTGCAAAGGTCATGGAACGGCAGGAAATATTTGCCAGGCAGATGGAGGAGCAAAAGAAAATGCTGGCGGATACGTGCAGTGATATGAGCGATGAGATCAGCAGCCAGATATACACATTTGAGCAGATGAGGAATTTGTATGAGAAATAGACGAAGGAACAGGGAAGCTTTTGCGGAACACAGTTATTGGCAGTCTTATTCGGATATGATGGCGGCGCTTCTGCTGATTTTTATTCTGATGATAGCAATTACGCTTGCCATATACAGACAGAAAACGGACGATCTGGATAAGACAAGACGGGAGCTTAGTACGGCACAAAGTGAGTTAGATGCAACGATAGAAGATCTGGAACTTTCCAAGGCCGAATTGGAGAAGTCTAATGAGGATCTGGCCACTTCTTTAGCAGAATTGCAACGGGCTTATGATCAGGCAGCTCTGACACAGGAAGAATTGAACAATGCTTATCTGGAGATAGAAAATGCCAGGCAGGAGCTGACGACAACGAAGCAGGAATTGCAGGATATTGTCGGAATCCGCACGGATATCATTGGGGCACTGCAGTCAGCTTTCAGTAATTCCACGATGAAAGTGGATGCCCAGACAGGTTCCATTACATTTTCTTCCGACGTGCTTTTCCGTTACAATAGTTCTTCTCTGACAGCCGACAGCAGGGAGACGCTACAAAATATTATTCCCATGTATCTGGATGTGCTGCTTCAGGATCAGTTCCGTGATTATATTGCAGAAATTATTATTGAGGGACACACGGACACGGACGGCGGATACCAGAGTAATATGGAATTGTCCTATGAGCGGGCTAAGGCCGTGGCGGATTTTTGCCTGAATAAAAGGAATGGGCTTAGCGAGACGGAGATTGAGCAGCTCCAGAAACTTCTTACCGTGAATGGAAAATCGTGGAGCAATCCGATCTATCAAAAGGACGCTTCCGGAAATCCTACGGACAAGGTGGATATGCCGGCTTCCAGAAGGGTGGAAATTAAGTTCCGTTTAAAGGAAGATGAAATGATAGAGAAGATGGCAGGGATTCTGGAGCAGAACTGATACGATATTTTATATAGGATCGAAAATATAGGCGTATGAATTGAAAGAAAGAAGGGTCAGCAGTGGGAACAATCATTGTATTAGGCATTGTAGCCGGTGCGGTTATACTTGCGCTCAGAAGTATCATCAAGGATAAAAAGGCAGGTAAATCGCTTCAGTGTGGGGGTGATTGCAGTCGATGCCGGGGATGCCATTAAAATAATAAAAGAAATAATTTATTAAAATTGTATACAGACCCCTGCCGGGCTGTCAAAAGGAAAGAGAAATTTGTTGTATAGCTTGATTTTTGACAGATTGGCAGGGGTTTGTGCGTATATGTTATCAGAAAGCATTTAGAATTATAAAGTATTATACATTAATAGAAGTTGTATCCCTTTCATATTAAGTTTAGAGTTTGATTTGTATTAAATTTGTATTTAATTGCGCAAAAAACTTGAAATAAAATAGAATTTGGTGTACCATTAGTCTAAATCCATCTAAAATATTATATTAAATATTATACTAAAGCAAAAAGGGTTGACAGCAGATGTGTACGCAAGATAGTTTTTTGCAAAATATAGAACAAAATAACGGCAGACAAAAACGGATGCATTTTGCGTCATATTTTTACTTTTATAGTTGGTATGGTTGGTAAATAGGTTCCGCTATTCATGAAAGATTATTTGTGAGTAGTGGTTTTTTGTCGGAGAGGGAGAGTAACCGGTAACAAAAGACAGACAGGATGAAGATGGAGGGATCAAATTAATGAAGGGGAAGCAGAAAAAAAGACAGATTTCGCTGGGTCAGAAGATTATTGCCAGTATGTTGGCAATGCAGATTGTTGTTATGACGATTCTCTCAGTTTTGGTGGTCTATATTATTACCACAGATACCAGAAACAGTACGATTAACAGTATGAAGACGATCGTGCAGGAACGAAGCCAGATCATTCAAAATTATGTGCAGGAAGCGGAGGGGACGCTTACTGCTTACAGCCGTGCCGGGGAGATTCTGGATATTATGCAGAATCCGGAAGATCCGGAGGTTGTAGCCGCCGCGCAGGCTTATACCGAGAAATTTTCGAGTGATGTTGCGAATCTGGAAGGCTTGTATGCCAGTGAGTGGAATACACATGTATTGGCGCACACCAATCCTCAGGTTGTAGGTATTACCACAAGAGAAGGGGACCCGCTGAAGGCATTGCAGGATTCTTTGCTTGCCACAGATGGGGTATATAATACGGGAATCATTATCTCTCCGGCCAGCGGACAGCAGATAGTTTCCATGTATATGGCGGTTTATGATGAACAGGGGAATCCGGCAGGTCTTGTAGGCGGCGGTATTTTCAGTACGGGGCTGATTCAGATTCTTGATAATCTGACCATGGATGGCATGGAAAATGCCACCTATTGTATGGTAAATGTCAATAATGGACAGTATATTTTCAATGCAGATGAGGAGAAGGTTGCCGCACCGGTAGAAGAAACTTATATTGTTGAACTCTGTGAGCAGTTAAAAGGGGCGGGGGAAGATACCAGCGGATATAAAGAATATACACAGAACGGTGAGGATTATATTTCTACATATTACTATATGTCAGATCATGGCTGGCTGTTTATGGTTTCGGATAATCAAAGCGAAATTTTTGCATCTGCCGATAAGATGACAGTTACCCTGATTATCTTCTGTGTTGCCGCATTGCTTGTGTTGATTATTATTTCCCTTCTTATTGTGGGACAGATGCTGAAACCTATGAAGTCTATCGAGGGAGGTCTTGTTTCCTTACAGCATTTTGATATTTCAGATAATCAGGAGATTAAGAAATACTGTACCAGACGGGATGAACTGGGAAATATTGCGACCGCGACAGAAGTACTGATACATTCTTTGCAGGAGATTATGGGCACATTAAAGGAATGTTGTAATACTTTGGAAGATAAAGCTGATCACCTGCATAAATCATCTTTTGAACTGGTAGAGGATGTTACGGATAATGTGGCTACGACGCAGCAGCTTTCTTCCGCATTAGAGAGTACCAATGACGTGGTATCGAGTGTTAATACAGAAATCAGGAGTATTAATGAAGTCGTCAATAATATTCTGGAGAGTATTTCTGATTCCATTCACACAAGTAATTCTGTGATTGGGAGCGCACAGGATATGCAGGTGAAAGCAGACTATGCATATAGAAACGGACAGGATACCCTGGTTCAGACAAAGAGTTCTGTGCAGGAAGCAATCAGCAGCCTTAGCAGTCTTACAAAGATTAATGAACTGGCGTCCGAGATTCTTAACATTGCAGGGCAGACGAATCTGCTGTCCTTGAACGCTTCTATCGAGGCGGCAAGAGCAGGAGAGGCGGGCCGCGGGTTTGCAGTAGTTGCCGGAGAAATCGGCACTTTGGCAGATACGTCCCGGAATACGGCGTCCAGTATTCAGGCTATTTGCAGTGAGACAAATGACAGTATCAAGGTTGTAAATAACTGCTTTGACTCGATCATTTCCTTTATTGAGAAGGAAGTGGTAGACCAGTTCAAAGATTTTGCGGAGAAGTCCACTGGTTATAGTGTCTCTGTGAATGAGATCAAAGAACAGCTTGACAGAGTTGACCAGGCTGTGAAACAGTTGGAGACCTCTGTTACACAGATATCCGATAGTGTTACGGATGTTAATAATATTACCAATGAGAACCGCAGTGCTATCGGTGTGATTGTTGAAAAGAATGAAAGTACCGCATTGATTGCGGAGCAGATTCAGAAACAGTCTGAACAGAATAAAGAACTGGCACAGGAATTAGACGATTTGATTGGAAAGTTTAACTATTAATTTGGGTGTTTTGCTTTATGAATATGCCTACCTTTAATCTTTTTCATAATTATTCTTCTTAAATAAGAAGGAAGCGAGATTTTCATATAAGATCTCACTTCCTTCTTTATTTTTGCATTACTCTTCTAATCAATCTTTAAAATTAATTCCAATACTCTCTTTGCGCATCTCACCAGATCATCTCTGCTGATTGCACCCTTTTCCATAGCTTCTTCCACACGCTCGGGGAAACCGCAGGCCATCTTTACATCGTTACCGGCTTTGATCTCTTTATAATGTTCGCCTCTGTTCCACCAGTCCGAAGTAACCATTCCCTGAAAGCCCCATTCACCGCGCAGGATATCTTCCAGAAGTTCATGATTTTCGGAGGCCCTGTGTCCGTTTATGATATTATAGGCAGACATGATCGTCCACGGGTCGGCTTCTTTTACGATGATTTCAAATCCTTTCAGATAAATTTCTCTAAGAGCACGCTCTGAAACTCTGGAATCACTTTGTTTTCTGTTGGTTTCTTTATTATTGCATGCAAAATGCTTTACGGATGCTGCAATGTGCTGGGATTGAATTCCTTTTACCATGGCAGCTCCCATCTTGCCTGTCAAATACGGATCTTCGGAATAATACTCAAAATTACGTCCGCAGTATGGATTTCTATGTATATTTACTGCAGGAGTCAGCCATACGGCAATATTATTTTCCTTTACTTCTTCTGCTCCGGCTTTCCCTACCTGTTCTACCAGTTCCAGATTCCATGTGGAAGCAAGCAGTGTGGCACAGGGCCATGCCGTCGTGCACAGGCAGATTCTGAGACCGGCCGGTCCGTCAGCAGTCATAATATTGGGAACGCCATATTCCGGGAGATTGCCATAACCAAAAGTATTGGCAACGGAAGTGTTTGGCTGACCTCCAAGCAGATGGATCAGATCCGCATCACTTAACTGTGCAATAAACTCATCCATTGTCATTTTACCTTCCGCTACTTCTATAAAAGGTCTCGCCCCTTCTGCAAAAGGTTTCAGCAGCAGATAGCGCTCCCTGCCTCTGACTGATGGAGTCAACGCTTCTTCCGTACCGGGTTCCATCTTTACAAGCACACATTCATCAGGATCGTTTGCCTGTGATAAAGGCAGTTCTTCATAGCTGCCATCCGCGAGCATACGTTTCTTCAGGCTGGTAGGCGCCGCTTTTTTGCTCAACTGTTCAACCACTTCATTCTCTGTAAGAGTCAGGGTAAAATCCAGTTTCTCCGTATCCCTTATCGAATTGCCCACGTAGAATTCATAGGTTCCCTTTTCCAACACATAAGCAGACGCGGTAACCTTTCCTAAGTCATCATAAGAGGCCATATCATTTTTCTTAAATTCCAGTGTTACGGTCTGACTCTCGCCGGGCATAAGGCTTCTTGTTTTGGCGAAAGCGGCCAGTTCTCTACAGGGCTTCTTTAACAATCCCTGGGGCGCACTGTAATAGGCCTGTACGACTTCCTTTCCTTCCCGCTTTCCGGTGTTTGTCACCTGTACGGTAATCTGAATGGTGCCGTCCTGCATCAGCGTTTTCCCGGGAATTATCTCAAATTGTGTATAAGACAGACCATAACCAAAGGGATAGCATACTTTGCTGTCTGCCCCCGGAATTGTTTCAAAATAGCGGTATCCCACATAAATATCTTCTGTATAATCCACATAGTGTACGGATTCGTGGAAATTCTCTGTAGACGGATAATCCTCCAGTCGTCCCGCAAAAGTATCCGGAAGCTTACCGGAAGGAGAGGTTTTTCCGCAGAGGATCTCTGCCGTGGCAAGTCCGCCTTCCATACCGCCCTGCCATGTCACAAGTGCGGCCTCAAAAGCGTCATCGTCCTTGAACCATGTGGTATCCACGATGCCTCCGATATTTAATACCACTACAATTTTCGCAAAATTTTCTTTTACCTTTTTGATCATTTCTTTTTCTCTTTTGGTCAGGTAAAAGTCTCCGTCTTCAAAAATCTCCCCTGCGATTTGGGGCATACTGGTCTCTGTTTCCCATGGATTGTATTCCCCTTTGTATTCCACGCTGGAACGATCCCAGCCTTCTCCTGAAAAACGGCTGATCGCAATAATCGCCGTATCCGCAAATGCCCTTGCTCCTTCTACCAGTTCATCCGGAAGGGACGGTTCTACCGTCATGCCGGGTGCTGCACCTTTCTCATACTGTTCCTTCACATCATTTCGGTAAAAATCAGAAAGGGGTTCATATAAAGTTACCGCATCTTTCTGAAGTTTTAATCCGTCATAAAGATTGTGTACATAAGAAACGGTCACATCACCGCTTCCGCCGCCGCCTTTTACATAATCAAAGGTGCCTTTGCCAAAAAGGGCGATTCTGCTTCCGGCAGGGAGCGGTAAAAGATTTTTATCGTTTTTTAACAATACGATACCTTCTTTTGCGGCTTCCTTTGAAAGCGTGATATGCTCCTTTGATGCAGTTACATGCTGTCCCTCTTTAAGAGGCAGGTTCGGCTGATACATTGCCCTGGTCCATTTCTTCATTTTTCCCTCTTTTCCGGCAGATTCTGCCTGTTTTGTTACAATCCGTTCCCTGTCCAGTAAATATTTCATGCCTATTCGCTCAAAATATATACTTCTGACTTATAACATTATTATAAATAGCATCATTCAGCTAATCTATATTAAAAATTGTTTAAAAGATAGGTCAATCTTGATATTATTTATAGTCTTAAATATAATAAGAATAGAATATTTAATGAGAATTTTGACTTCTACAATTATTTTTAGGAGAGAGGTTTTATGAATTGCGAACATGAAACAATCAATGACGATAATCTGACACAGGTATATTTTTCCGCGGTTAATGATTTCAACCTTCTTGTGCCGGCACACTGGCACCGGCATTTGGAAGTACTTTTTATAATAAAAGGCAAAATGACTGCTTATATCAACGAAACCTGTTATGAACTTTGCGCCTCGGATATTCTGATTATCAATCCTCAGGATATTCATTACACGCATGCACTTGGAGACTGCCATTATTATCTGCTTCAGATTCCTTCCGCACATCTGGAGCGCATCAGCATGGATTGGAAATTACTTCACTTTTCCGAATATCTGCCTCATCAGACTTCTTTGGACTCGCTGAATTGCCAGTTGAGTGAAATTTTTCAGAAGTTTATTGAGCTGGATCTGAAAAGAGAAAAGGGCTGGCAGTTGATATTTCTCTCCCAACTCTATCAGTTCCTCTATCTTCTGTATACAAAAAGCTCTACTTTCTTAAGTATACAAAATAGAAACCGTACAGAAAGGGATTTCTTACGTATTGAACAAAGTATGCAATATGTCCGCAAGCATTATCGGGAACAGCTTTCCCTAAACGAAGTTGCGGCGCAGCTTTCCATCACGCCCGAACATTTCTGCCGGCTTTTTAAAAAATATACAGGACAGACTTTTTTCACTTATGTATCTCAGGTACGTCTTCTTCGTTTTCATCAGGAGTTGATACAGACGGATGAAAGCATTACCTTTTTATTGGAAAAAAACGGAATCACCAATTACAAGCAATTCATGCGGATATTTAAAGAAGCCTATGGGACGACGCCTCACAGGCTTAGAATGAAGCAGAAAAATTGACGGTAAAATCAGCTCCTGCAACCGGCGGTTGACAAATTTCCAAGTGTACTTACTGGTCAGATTATTAAGGTTTTCGTATAATAAATCCCAATAGGTCCAGACCATATGTTGGTTTACAGGCAGGACAGGAAAGGAAGGCATTGTATGACACTGGGAGAAAAGATTTATATGTTACGGACGGAAAAGGGATTATCACAGGAAAGTTTTGGGGACAGTCTTGGGGTATCAAGACAGTCTGTTTCTAAATGGGAGACGGGAGTGTCTGTTCCTGAATTAGATAAGATAGTAGCAATCAGTAATTTATTCGGGGTGACTACGGACTATCTGCTGCGGGAGGATCTGGAGCGGGAAATGAGGGCCGGGGAAGAGAAAGAATCGGAACCTGCGTTATCTGACGGAAGACATGCAGTATATTATTCTTCCCGGAGATTACATTATGAATATAAGAGTAAGAAAATGATAGGGAATCTTCCTCTCGTGCATATACATACGGGAGCCGGACTTTACCGGGCCAAAGGCGTGATTGCCATCGGAAACATTGCCGAAGGTGCTTTGGCCATTGGATTTGTGGCGGTGGGGGGATTTGCTATCGGCCTTGTCTCTGTGGGGCTGCTTTGTCTTGCCACTCTTGCGGTGGGGATAGTTGCCTTAGGAAGTTTTTCCTTTGGAATCATTACCTTTGGCGCTGTCTCTGTGGGTATTTTTTCTATGGGAGCATTGACCTTCGGACAGTTTGCTTTTGGGGCCTCCGCGCATGGCGCACAGGTGGCGGTGGGGGATGTGGCCCGGGGAAATATTGCGTTGGGCTACTCCCAGGCAGTGGGTAATTATACGGAGGTCAGCGGCAGACAGCCCTTTGATTATGAAAAAGCCTGCCGTCTGATTGATGAGCATGTGTCTCCATCCTGGTCTTTCTTTAAGACCTGGGCGAAACATATGGTTAAATTTTTTTAAAATTGAATCCAATCCTGCGCTGTGATATAGTAAAATGTATGAAAGTCAGTCAGGGAGGTAATTATGAAGCTGGTGGTATTGGAGAGAGACAGTGTCGGCACAGATGTTGACGTGACCTGTTTCGAGAAATTCGGAGAAGTGGTATATTATGGAAATACCGTGGCAAAGACAGTGGCCGAGCGGGTAAAGGATGCGGAAGTCATTATTTCCAATAAAGCCCCGTTAAATGAAGAGACTCTGAAAGACGCTGCGAATGTAAAATTGATTTGTCTGTTTGCCACAGGATATGACAATGTAGACCTGGCGTATTGTAAGAGCCGCGGGATTAAGGTCGCCAATGTGGTCAACTACTGTTCGCCTGCGGTGGCACAGCATACGCTTCTTCTGGCATTGGCGCTTACGGAGAAGATTTTCTTTTATGATGATTATGTAAAATCCGGAACCTACGGCGCGCAGGATAGATTTTCTAATTTTGACAGACCCTTTACGGAACTTTCCGGAAAGACCTGGGGCATTGTAGGGATGGGAAGTATCGGTCATAAGGTGGCTTCTTTGGCGGAGGCTTTTGGCTGTAAGGTAATCTTTTATTCTGCATCGGGTAAGAGCACCTGTACGGAGTATGAACGGGTTGAGTTTGACACGCTTTTGCGGGAATCGGATATCTTGTCACTGCACTGTCCGCTCAGCGACAGAACCAGAGGGCTGATTAACCGGGAAGCTTTTTCTAAAATGAAGAAGACGGCGGTACTTATCAATGTGGCCCGCGGCCCGGTCGTAAATACACAGGATCTCCATGATGCATTGATAGAAGGGCAGATTGCGGCAGCGGGACTGGATGTGCTGGAGCAGGAACCCATGACGAGAGATAATCCGTTGGGGCAGATTAAAGACAGCACGAAACTTATCATTACACCGCATATGTCCTGGGCAAGTATAGAAGCAAGGACACGTCTCGTGGGAGAAGTGGTGAAGAATATTCAGGCTTTCCTGGACGGGAAGGATAGAAATATTGTAAATTTATAATAGCTATTGCAGCGATATAACAGGAGGAGATTTTATATGGGAATTGCGATTAAAGATGCATTGGTGGTGCTCCCGCAGGGTGAGGAAGATGTGATCCGGGAGACAAGTCTCTACATTGAGGGAGACCGGATTGCGGCAATCGGTGAGAAACCGGCGGGATTTAGTGAAGACAAGGTCATTGACGGGAAGGACAAACTGGTGATACCGGGGCTGATCAATTGTCATACTCATTCATACATGTCTTTCATGAGAAATGTAGCGGATGATCTGTCCTTTATGGATTGGCTTTTTGGCACCATTGATCCGATTGAACAGCAGATGTCTGACGAAGATACCTATTGGGGTGCGAATCTTGCCATTATTGAGATGATGAAGAGCGGCACGACCTGTTTTAATGACATGCAGATGAATATTCATCAGACCACCCGTGCGGTGAAGGAATCCGGTATGCGTGCGGTCATCTGCCGAGGACTTGTGGGGAGCGGTAACGACGAGGCGGGCCAGATGCGTCTGCGCCAGGCTTATGAGGAGCGGGATGCAGCCAAAGACTGCGACAGACTGACCTTTAAATTAGGGCCTCATGCGCCTTATACCTGTGACGATGCTTTCTTAAAGATTGTGGCGGGGGAAGCCAAGAAGGAGAATATGGGGATTCATATTCATCTGTCTGAGAGCGAGAGTGAAATCAGCCAGATTCAGGAGAAATATGGCTGTACACCAATCGCGCTGGCAGAGAAATGCAGCATTTTTGATGTGCCTGCCATTGCGGCTCATTGTGTGCAGGTAACAGAGGAAGATATTGATATTTTAAAGAGAAAGAACGTGAGCGTTGTAACCAATCCGGCCAGCAACATGAAGCTTGGCAACGGCTTTGCACCTGTAGCTAAGATGCTTGAGAAAGGCGTTAATGTATGTCTTGGTACGGATGGCGCTGCCAGCAATAACTGTCTGAATATGTTCCATGAACTGAGCCTTTTGACACTGATTCATAAGGGGACAGGCAGAACACCTCAGTGCGTCAGTGCCAAAGAAGGTTTTCGGATTGCCACGATCAACGGGGCGCGGGCACTCGGATTAGAGAAGGAGATCGGATCTATTGAAGCCGGAAAGAAAGCGGATCTGGCTATTCTGGATTTGAAGACACCGTCTCTTACACCCAGAAATAATCTGATTGCAGCTCTTTCCTATTCCGCGAATGGCTCCGAGGTTGATACCGTTATTATCAACGGACAGATTACTATGGAGGGCCGCAGGATTCTCACCATGGATGAGGAATTAATCTACCATAAAATTCAGGATATTATTGTGCGTATGGGGCTTGATAAAAAGTCTTATTAATCAGGTAGGACTTATGTATTATAATTCTGTCCGATTTTATGATAGCGTTATGCGCCAGAATTTGCTATAATAAACGCAGGATGCTTTATACAAATTTACATGTATTAGGGGGGAATGTAATATGCTGGCTACATTGATACCGTTTTTTGACAAGGATATGAAGGTTCGTGCATACTCCTTATTTTCCCAGAAAGAAAACAGCCTTTTGAATCCGCCGATATTTGGCACAAGCAGTGCTACCGGACTGGCGGAGATTGAGGGGTTGGATATCGTGCGCAATATTGGCATTGATACGTTATCGCCCGGTACGGATGTACTCATACCGGTGAATCATATCGCAATCTTTTCCGATCTGGAATCACAGTGTGAAGATCTGCAGGGCAGGCTGGTACTGCTGTTTGATAAGTCTATTGAAAATACGGAGGCTTATCGGAAACGTCTTGCGGAATTGAAAGAAAAAGGTTTTAAGCTGGCTATCATGAAGCTTCCGGTGAATGAACTGGAACAGAACAGAGAGCTGCTGGCGCTGATGGATTATATTATACTGGATCAAAAGAAAGTGGATGTTTCCAAAGCAAAGATTTATTTTAGGCATTTGTATCCGAATCTTATCATATGCGTGGGCAATATCCAGAGTCAGGAAATTTTTGACGAGTTGAAAGACGATGAGAGTTTCCAGTATTTTGAGGGATCTTTTTACCGTATTCCTATTAACAAAGGCGAGACAGAAGTATCCCCTCTTAAGATCAATTATCTGGAATTGATGAATATTGTTAATGATGTGGATTTTGAACTGACCAAGGCGGCTGATGTCATTGGCCGTGATACGGCTCTGGTGGTGGAGCTGCTTAAGATGGTCAATCATATTGCGATTAACTCTGAGGTTACATCCATCCGTCATGCGGCGGCAATCTTAGGCCAGAGAGAGTTGAAAAAATGGATTAACACCGTTATTACCAAAGAACTGTGTGCTGACAGACCCAACGAAGTCGCAAGAACATCCATGCTGCGGGCGAAATTTATGGAATGTCTGGCGCCTGTTTTCGGGCTGGGTGCGAAGG
Organism: Lachnospiraceae bacterium UBA7086; assembly: GCA_002492525.1. Lineage (GTDB taxonomy): Bacteria > Bacillota > Clostridia > Lachnospirales > Lachnospiraceae > UBA3282. The sequence goes on from DKZA01000041.1 coordinate 50,824, forward strand.
CATCAGAGGTATTTTTGATGGGCCTGTTCTCCATACTGGATATTATTTTGAGCATGCCGATGGAAGAGGCTTTGAAGAAAGTCAATGTGAGCAAGGAGATTTCGGATGCGCTGGTATATCAGAAGGGCGAGCTGGCGAATATCTATTCCTTTGTGATCAGCTATGAGGCGGCTGACTGGCAGGAGATCAGCAGACAGCTCATCGTATTAAATGTTGATACGAACACGATTTATCAGGCTTATACAGAGACCGTATGTTGGTATAAATCCATGTTTTTTGAAAACTAAAAGTTGATAACGGCTGTTGGCGGCCGTTGATCATAAAACAGTGATGATAGGACAGACGACCATCACTATAATAAAAATTCGGCTGATTAAGAATCTTTAGGAGGAAACTATTTATGAGTAGCGAAATCAGAGACATTAATCTTGCCGAGTCCGGTGAGAGAAAAATCGAGTGGGTCAAGAGAAACTGTGATCTGCTCCGTACACTGGAAAAGGAATTCAGTGAGACGAAACCGTTTGCAGGCAAGAAGGTAACGCTTTCCGTGCACTTGGAGGCTAAGACAGCTTATCTGTGTCTGGTGCTGGCAGCAGGCGGCGCCCAGATGTATGTGACGGGTTCTAATCCGTTATCTACACAAGATGATGTGGCGGCTGCACTGGTGAAGGCGGGACTTGAGGTTCACGCCTGGTATGATGCAACGGATGAGGAATACAATAATCATATTCGTGCGGTATTGGAGGCTGGCCCCAATATCATCATTGATGATGGCGGTGATCTGGTGAACATGGTGCATAAAGAAATGAAGCACTTGATTCCGAATATCATCGGCGGCTGTGAGGAGACCACGACAGGCATTATCCGCTTAGAGGCGATGAACAAGGCGGGAGAATTGAAATTCCCTATGGTTCGTGTCAACAATGCGGCATGTAAGCATTTCTTTGACAACAGATATGGAACCGGTCAGTCTGTATGGGACGGCATCAACAGAACTACCAATCTGATTGTAGCAGGTAAGATTGTGGTTGTGGCAGGTTACGGCTGGTGCGGTAAAGGTACGGCTATGCGTGCCAAAGGTCTGGGTGCCAGGGTAATTGTTACGGAGATTGATCCGATTAAGGCCATCGAGGCAGTGATGGACGGATTCGATGTAATGTCCATGAAGGAAGCTGCTAAAGTGGGAGATTTCTTTGTGACAGTGACGGGCTGTGACGGCGTTATTGATAAAGAAGACTTTGCGGAAATGAAAGAAGGCGCTATCCTGTGCAACGCAGGACACTTTGACTGCGAAATTGACATGGCATGGCTGAAGGCCAATGCGGTGGAGACCAGAGAGCAGCGTAAGAACATTATGGGTTATAAACTGCCTACCGGTCAGTGGATCTTCGTACTGGCGGAAGGCCGTCTTGTGAATCTGGCAGCAGGCGACGGACATCCCGCAGAGATTATGGATATGAGCTTTGCAATCCAGGCTTTGTCTGCAAAATATCTGGTGGAACATGCCAATGAGCTGACCGAGAAATTGATTGATGTGCCGGAGGAAGTGGACAAGGACGTGGCAAAGAGAAAGTTAGCGTTCCTTGGCAAAGAGATTGATGTACTCACACCGGAGCAGGAGAGATATCTGAATAGTTATGCACTGTAATGTGTTGATGAAATAAGTATAAGATCCGCATCCTATTTTCAGGATGCGGATTTTGTGCTAAAATTTTTCTTCTCGCAGCATAAAGTCCATTATATTTACGTGTTCAATCCCATTACGTTTTTGTAATAAATAATCGGTGGTGACAATATATTTTTTGTAATTGTCTCTTATGCCTTCGAGGGCACGGTATTCTCGCTCTTCGGTTTCTTTGCTAAGTGCAATGGTATATGCGGTCTGAACGTATGAGTAATTAAGTTCCTTATCCCGTAGTATAAAGTCACATTCTAATTTCCCGATTCGGCCAACGCTCACAGCATAGTCCAGGCTTTTCGCATAAAAATAGATAATATTTTCCAGCGTTGGACCAAAGTTTATTCGGTTATCGGTATTTAACACAAAATAAAAGCTAAGATCTGCCAGATAATATTTTTTTTCGCCTGACAATGCACGTTTGGACTTCATATCAAACCGGTTACATTCATAAAGGATTTTTGCATCAATTAATGTTTGAATATATCTCGTAATTGTATTGCGTCCAATTGCAATGCCGGTTTTTACAAGTGCCTTATACAGGCTGTTGATGCTTGTTGTTGAACCGAAGTTATTAATAATAAAGTTTCGGACGGTTTCAAAGCCCGCAGTATCTTTTATCTTTACCCTTCGGCGAATATCTTTTTCAAAAATCTCTCTGACAACCTCATTTACATAGGTTTTTTTGGCAGATATTTCGTCAATCTGTATTGTTCTGGGAAAACCGCCTTCAAGAATATATTGATTCAGTTCAATCAGGAGATTGGGATTTATTTCTTTATGATAAAATTCTTTCATGTGTACATATTCTTCAAAACTCAGAGTGTATACCTCGAATTCGATATATCGCCCTGTAAGCTTTGTCACTAGTTCTCCACTCAACATATAGGAATTAGAACCCGTAATAAAAATAGACAGGCGGCCATCTGTCCGAAAACCATTTAATACTTCTTCAAATCCTTTTACGTTTTGTACTTCATCAATAAATAAATAATAAACCCTATTATCTTGTAATTTAGAATCTATTAGATTTTCTAGTGCGTCAGCAGTTTTAATTTTATGATAAGGCCGTGAATCCAAATCAATGTATATAATATTTTCATCTTTTATTCCGCGAGCCTTAAGTTCATCGGCAATCATTTCCATGAGACTCGACTTACCGCATCTTCGGACACCGGAAATAACTTTTATCAAATCATAAGCATCATAGAAAGGTCTTATTTTTTTAAGATATTTTTCACGTTTATATAAATTCATACAGTGTTGTACTCCTGTTTTATTCAGACTTGTAATATTATTATACTCGCTGTCTATTAAAAAATCCACGTTTATCGTTACAATTTTTTCATTTTTAGAAATAATTGTAACGATAACTAAGAATTTTGGCTTGAAAAATAATTGTTTCCAGTCATATTGTACCTTCAGAATGTAAAATTTCTCAAATAATGATTGACAAACAGTGTCTACGCATGTAAACTATAGAAAGAGTCTACAGCCGTAGACAAAAGAAACGGGAAGATTAAAGTTATGTGAAGAAAACATACTGATTTAGATTTAACAGTAACAGGACGGGGAGGCAACACAGTGATTGATAAGAAAATATCAGATGCAGAACTGGAAATCTTAGAAGTACTCTGGGCGGCAGGAGAAGCGCTAAATGCCAACGACATTCGCGCACGGCTCAATCAAAAGAAAGACTGGGAGCGGACTACGGTTCTGACATTGATCAGACGGCTTTTGGATAAAGGTGTGATCTCACAGGAGAAGAGGGAAGTATATTATTATACGCCCTGTATGGAGCGCAGTGCTTATGTGAAAGAGGAGACCAAAAGCTTTGTAAATAAATTCTTTAAGGGCAGCGCAAAAAATCTGGCGGCGGCTCTGATTGCGGATGAGAATATGTCGAAAGAGGAAATGGATGAATTGAGAAAATATTTTAAAGACAGTTTTCAGTAGAAAAGCAATAACTGTTCGGATATGGGACTCATATGACGGGAAAAGGAGTGAGGATAGATGGTTCAGATATTTCGTGTGATTTTGTCATTATCAATATCCGGTGGATTGATCGGGCTTTTGATCATGTTGCTGCGTCCGATGACCAGGCGGTTTTTTGCAAAGAAATGGACTTATTATCTATGGCTGCTGGTACTTGTGCGGATGATGGTGCCGGTGCATGTGGATTTGAATATGATGGAATATTTATCTGGGACGCTGGCGCAGATGGGAAGTCTGCAGAATAGCGGGGAAAATGTCTCGGACAGCGGCATATCGAACGGAATAACCCCGGTCAGCCGTGATGGGACCGTGCCGGATCAGACAGCGGGGCATGAGAGCGCTAAGGCAGAATTAGAAGCGGCAGGCAGAGGAGGTGCCGAGGCAGAATCAGGAAAGGCAGATAAAAAGGATATGCTTTTCCGGATTGCGGGTATCTTGTGGATTTCCGGCATCTTTTTATCAGCGGCATGGAGGATGTATACGTATAGAGGATTTGTCAGGGGTATTCGGGCGGATTGTATCCCTGTCACGGAAGAGAGCTTATTGGCGGCCAGTACGGATATTCAAAGAAGACTGAATATCGGAAGCAGAGTACCGCTTTATAAGAGCGGAGCAGTAAACAGTCCCATGCTGATTGGAGTTAGAAGACCTTGTATCATATTGCCGCCAGAACTTCTTACAGAGATGGCGGGAGGAAAAAATGAAATCCGTCTGATTCTGCATCATGAACTGGTGCATTATAAGCGGCGGGATATCTGGTATAAATGGCTGTTTCAGGCGGTGCTCTGTATTCATTGGTTTAATCCTCTGTTATATTGGTTTAACCGTAAGTTTCATGTTGACTGTGAACTCGCCTGCGATGAGATGGTGATGACCATTTTGACAGAGGAAGGCCGCAAGGCTTACGGCAACGTACTCCTGGATGTGGCGGATAAATATTTTCTGGATCATGCTGTGACAGCACATAAGAATGTACCTGCTATGACACTTCTGGAAGAAAAGCGGACATTGAAGGAAAGACTGCGGGGAATTGTGCAGTATCATAAGAAGGGAGTTACGGTTACGATTTGTTCCCTGATGGTACTGACAATGTTGATCATTGCAGCGATAATATGCGGTGTGTCCGGTTTGCGGATTCATACCGGTCAAATGGTTCTTTTGACAAACGAAACAGAATCTCCGGGATTTATGAGGCATATAGGCAATCGCATATCGGATGTATCAGAAAATCTCCCGGATATTGCTTTCATAACGGGAGTCAACAAAAACGGAAACGCTTTTCAGATGTATGATGACGATACGCTGATTGCCGGGAACAGTGAAAGTGATGTCTGGAATGCACATTCTTACAAAGGCGGCGGCCAGAGCGTGGAATGTCAGAAATTTCGGCTGAATGGTTCCGATGAATTGTGGATTATGTATGCCAATAAAGAAACCGTGCTGGAGATATCATCTTCTTTTACTTTACAGAAAGGCCGTTTTAAGATTGTGCATGTGACGCCGGACGGGACAGTGCGCATACTCAATGAGAATGGCGGCAAGACCACCGAAGAGATAACCTTGCCCGAAGGCAGAAACCGTTTTAAGATTGTAGGACAGGAGGCACAGTTGGAGGATCTCACGGTAGCTTACAGCAATATAAAGGAAAAGGATATTGACGGTATCTACAGAACCGAGACGGAAGAATATGGGAATCTGGTCATAACGGGCGAAGAACCGCTGGATATGTCCAGAATAGAGGAATTGGGGGAAGCGTGTGTTTATCTGGAGGATGAGGAAGTCAGCAGGCTCTGCCAGTTAATCTGGGAGGAGGATGTACACTTATCGGATGTTATCTGGCAGGATATGTTTGTTTATTCCGATAGTAAACTGACGACCCGTTATCTGCTGGAAGCGTTGCAAGCCGGCGGAATCAAGGAATTTGACAGCAGGATTCTGTGTATGATTGCCCCGTATATGGAGCAAGAAAATGTCAGCGAATGTTTCCGGCATCTGTTGGAACGAGGGAAAGTAGCGGAATCCGACTGGGAGGATATCTTTATTTATTCGGATGCGAGCTTGTCTGCCGAATATCTTGTGAAAGCTCTGCAAAACGGGAAAGTAAGCGATTTTGGAGATAAAGCCCTGGGTCAGATTTGTTATCAGGTATCGGTGGGATCTTTGACGGATATTGTGACGGCGCTTACCAAGGAGGAATTGTCTTTTAACGCTCTGTTGGAGCATATATTACCCTTTATACAGAAGCAGGGGGAGGCCGTTACTTGTGTCTGCTACTATATTGACCTGGGAAATATCCTCACGGATGCTCAGCTGCGGGAGATAGAGGGATTTGTTTCAGAGGAGGACTTCTATCGGATTGTGGAATATAATGGGAAGAGGAAATAAAGGAAATGAGAACCTGATAAGAGAAAGGGGCTGTCCGGAGACGGATGGCTCTTTTTTAGCGAAAAAGGATGGCATCTATTTCAATATCAGTGTATACTTACGAAATATAAAAGGATTTTCAAAGGAGTATATGTATGGAGACAAATACAAGAGCCTATAAGGCCGGAGAGTTATTGAAAAGATTTCTCCCTTATTATAAAAAATATTGGAAGATTGTAGTGATCGATCTGTTGTGTGCCGGTCTCACCACTGTCTGTGAACTGGTGCTGCCTATGATCATCCGCTTCCTGACCAACGAGGGCATGAACAATCTGGCGTCTCTGACGGTAACGATTATCCTGCGGCTGGGGGCTTTGTATCTGTGTCTGCGGATTGTGGATACTATGGCGAATTTCTATATGGCATACACAGGTCATGTGATGGGTACACAGATTGAGACAGATATGCGACGGGACGCTTATGCCCATTTACAGAAGTTATCTAATACGTATTATAACAATACGAAAGTCGGACAGATTATGGGCCGCATTACCAATGACCTTTTTGATGTGACGGAGTTTTCCCATCATTGTCCGGAGGAGTTTTTTATTGCGGGAATCAAAGCGGTAATTTCGTTTATTATTTTGGCACAGATCAGTCTGGGACTTACGGTGATTATTTTTGTGATCGTGCCGATCATGGCAGTAACCTGTACGTTGATCAATCTGCGTCTGCGTGAGGCTTTCCGCAGACAGCGCGTGCAGATTGGGGAATTGAACGCGCGCATTGAGGACAGTCTGCTTGGGCAGAAGGTGGTGAAGGCCTTTACCAACGAGGAAAAAGAAAAGGAAAAATTTGAGGAAGATAACAGGAAATTTTATCAGATTAAGAAAGACACTTATAAGTTTATGGCGGCGTTTCATACTACTACCAGAGCTTTCGACGGGTTGATGTATCTGGTGCTTCTGATTGCCGGAGGACTCTTTATGATCAAGGGCAAGATTGCGCCCGGAGATTTGGTGGCTTACGTGATGTATGTGACCACACTGATTGCTACCATCCGCAGGATCATAGAGTTTGCGGAGCAGTTTCAGCGGGGAATGACGGGAATTGAACGTTTTGTACAGATTATGGACAGTGATATTGAGATTTTTGATGAACCGGATGCGGTGGCATGTGTGGAGCCGAAGGGCAATATTTCTTTCCACAATGTCAGCTTTGAATATCCGGATGACCATAATGTAGTATTCAGGGGATTAAATCTGGAGATTAAGCAGGGAGAAAAGATAGCCATTGTGGGTCCTTCCGGCGGCGGTAAGACAACGCTGTGTAATCTGATTCCCCGTTTCTATGATATTGACGAGGGGGAGATACTTTTGGACGGCGTGAATATCCGTCATTATACCTTGAAGAGCCTGCGGCAGAATATCGGTATGGTACAGCAGGACGTATATTTGTTCTCCGGCACGGTCTATGAAAATATTGCCTATGGCAGAGAAAATGCCACCAAAGAGGAAGTGATTGAGGCGGCGAAGAGAGCCGGTGCGCATGAGTTTGTGACGGCATTAAAAGATGGTTACGATACTTATGTGGGAGAACGCGGGGTGAAACTTTCCGGCGGACAGAAACAGCGTATCAGCATTGCCAGGGTATTTTTAAAGAATCCGCCCATTTTGATTATGGACGAGGCCACTTCCGCTCTGGATAATGAGAGCGAATTTCAGGTGGCGAAGTCGCTTGAAGCTTTAGCCAAAGGCAGAACTACCATCACCATAGCCCACCGGCTTTCCAGTATCCGCAATTCCGACCGTATCCTGGTGCTGACGGAAGAAGGCATTGTGGAGGAAGGAACCCATGAGAGCCTGCTTGCGCTCGGCGGCATTTATCATCACTTCTATGTGACGGCCAACGAGTTGAAGTAGGGCGCGTGTTTGTCAGCATTTTATGGAAGATATGGCGGAACGGATTAGGAGACGTGATGACAGACAGGTATGATAAATTTGAGGCAGAAAAATAGACATGGAAAGAGATAACATAAGCAGACACCACATACTGATTGTAGAAGACGACATACCTCTTGCCGGAGGTTTGTGCCGTGCTCTGCAAAGTGAAAATACAGATACCGTAAGCTGCGGGACACTGCGGGAGGCGAAAACTCTGCTTTCCAAGTGGCAGGGAACGGAGGAGAAGTTTTCTCTGATGGTGTTGGATATCAACCTGCCGGATGGAAACGGTCTTGATTTCCTGCAAAAAACAAAAAAAGAATATGACATACGCGTCATAATATTGACGGCTAACGATATGGAAACAGATATTGTGACAGGCTTAGAATCGGGAGCCGATGATTATATTACCAAACCTTTCAGCCTGGCGGTACTGCGGGCCCGTGTGGCATTACAACTGCGGCGGTTGAAAGAACGCGGGGTACAGGATTCTTCCGCAGAAATCTGTGTGGGAGAGTACCGTTTTGATTTTGAGCATATGAAATTTTATGTCGGTAACAGACAGGTGGAACTTAGCAAGACAGAGCAGAAATTGCTTCGTATTCTGGTAGAAAACAGGGGGCTGACGGTGACCAGAGACAGATTGTTTGCATATATTTGGTCGGAAGACGAAGAGTTCGTGGAGGAAAACGCCCTTTCGGTCACGGTCAAACGCCTGCGGGATAAGCTGGAGGCACAGGAAATGATTAAGACCGTATATGGAATCGGCTATACCTGGATAATGCCGTAAAGAAATCCTGGCGCGGAAGGAGACATTATGGGGACAATAAACACCCTGTCAGTGGTTCTGCTGATAATAGGAATAGCCAGTCTGGCGGCTGCTGTTGTGCTTGCAGTCATCACATATTACAGAAGAAAAAAGGCGCTTCTGCGAATGAGACAAATGCTGGAGGCTGCGATAGAAGGTACGTTTACGGAGCGGACATATGATGAATCCCTGTATTCTGCGGTGGAAAATAAGCTGTCGGAGTATTTGAACGCCTCGCTGACATCCGCCAGAAGGACAGCGGAGGAAAAAGACCGGATCAAGACATTGATTGCGGATATTTCTCATCAGACCAAGACACCTATCTCCAATATTTTAATGTATACGGAGTTGTTAAAAGAGCAGGAGCTGCCGGAGGAGGCCGGGCAGAGCGTAGCGCTGTTGGAAAGTCAGACCCAGAAGCTGAATTTCCTGATTGCATCTTTGGTGAAATTGTCCCGGCTTGAGACCGGAATTATTGTGCTGCATCCCGAAGAAAATTTTGTGACAGGGCTTTTGGAGGAGGCTTATAAACAGTTTCATCATAAGGCGGAGGAAAAGGGGCTGTATCTGCGCATGGAAAGGCAGGATGTGCAGGAGATAAAGGCCGTTTTTGATGAGAAGTGGACAAGAGAGGCGCTCGGAAATGTGATTGATAACGCGGTCAAATACACCAGGGCGGGCGGCATTACTGTGACCGTAAAGGCTTATGAGATGTTTGTGGGCATTGAAGTAGCGGATACCGGTATCGGCATTGCAGAAGAGGAACAGGCAAAGATTTTCGGGCGTTTTTACCGGACCATGGAAGTGAGCGGGGAGGAAGGAGTAGGAATCGGGCTCTACCTTACCAGACAGATTCTGCAGATGGAAGGCGGTTATATCAAGGTCACTTCCGAAGCGGGAAAGGGAGCGAAGTTTACCTTGTATTTGCCAAGAGACTGACCCTCCGGACGAGAGAAAGGAGGGGTGCCGATGTATGTGACATATTTTATGTACATTTTATATTTATGAAACATTTTACTTTGTATTGCTAATAGTTATACAATAGCATATAATAATATCAAATCAAAAGAAAGGCGGTAATGAAATCATGGCTACAAAAAGCGCAAACGTACTCGCACGTGTTGAACCGGAAGTAAAGGAACAAGCAGAATCTATCATGTCCAAACTTGGTTTACCTGCTTCTGTTGTTATCAATGCATTATATAAACAGATCATTATGACTAAGAGTATTCCTTTTTCATTATCACTACCTAATGAACCTGCTACACTGGATTCTATGACCGCAGAAGAATTCAATTCCATAATGAGAACCGGATTATCACAAGCTAAAGCTGATCGATCACGTTCTGCAGCTGATGTATTTGCGGATTTAAGACGGGAGTTGCAATAATGGATAAAACTTACAATGTTAAAATCACATCCCAGGCTGAAAAACAAATACAGGAAATTATGTATTATATAACTAATGATTTAAAGGCTCCCGATGCTGCCCTCCATCTGTTAGATGTTTTAGAAGATTCTTTTGCATCACTCGCACACTTTCCTCAGCGTGTAGTCTTGGTTGATGAAGAACCATGGCATACAAACGAAGTGCATCGTTTACCAGTAAAAAATTTTCTTGTATACTTTTGGATAGATGAAAATGATATGAAAGTACAAGTGATCGCTGTAATCTATGAAAAACGTGATCAGTTACGCCAATTATCACAAATGGATATGGAATAATAATTCAGCCCTTCTAATGATTACCAGTGTTATACGATCTTCAAGGCAAAAAAGTAGCCGTCACTATTCACAGTAGTAACGGCTAATTACTATTGAGGGTAGCCGCTTCTATGGCTCCACCCTATTTCTATTTATAATATATCATATAAGTAACGATTTTACAAAAAATTTCTAATCACAGACGAAGAGAAAATGGAAGGAGAAAGCGGAAATGATAAGACAGGCCGAACTCAATGATGTTTCCAGAATTGCGGAAATCTTAATCTTTACCAAAAGGATGACTTACCGTCCTATTTTTCGAGACGACAAGGTATCTTTCGGGGAAATGCAGGTGCTTCCACTGGCTGAAAACTATCGGCTGCATCCGGAGCTCCTTTCACGGATATGGGTATACGATGAAGAATTTGTCAAAGGATTGATTACCCTGCAGACGCTAACCGATGATGGTTGTAAAATGCTGCAGATAGAAGAGCTATATGTGGATGTATTCTTTCACAATGAAAAGATCGGAAGCAAACTGCTCTCCTTCGCAGAAAACATGGCAAAAGAACAGAAATCCAAGACGATCTTCCTGTGGGTTCTTGAAAAAAATGAACATGCCCGCGCTTTTTACAGCAGACATGGGTTTGAACCCACCACAGACAGGCAGCCCCAAGAGGGAACGGCCGAATATATTGTCAAATATCAAAAGAAAGTGTAGCAGGCGCTTGGTGATACGCAAATCTTTCAAAACTGTCATAATTGATTTTAACCTGGAAAGATTCTGGAAAGAATCTTATGAGATAATCTGTACTGTGGAGAACAGACCACAGTACAGATTTTTGTATGTAAGCGGGAGAAAGAGAGGATGAAAAGCCAAAATGACAATATTATCAACACAGGACTTAAAAAAGATATACGGATCAGGAGAAAATGAAGTGCATGCACTGGACGGCGTGAATTTTCAGGTTGAAAAAGGAGAGTTTGTTGCGGTTGTGGGCACTTCCGGGAGCGGTAAGAGTACTCTTCTTCATATGCTGGGCGGATTGGACCGCCCCACTTCCGGCAGCGTTACAGTGGACGGTAAGGATATTTTTTCTCTGAAGGATGAGGAGCTTACTATCTTCCGCCGCCGTAAGATCGGCTTTGTATTTCAGAATTATAATCTGGTGCCGGTTTTAAATGTCTATGAAAATATTCTGCTTCCGGTGCAGTTAGACGGCGAAAGCCCGGATCGGTCGTATATTGAAGAGATTATCAGGACACTGGGGATTGCCTCCAAGCTGGAGAATCTGCCCAATAACCTCTCCGGCGGGCAGCAGCAGAGGGTGGCCATTGCCCGTGCGCTTGCCTCGAAGCCGGCGATTATCCTGGCGGATGAACCTACCGGAAATCTGGATACGAAGACCAGTCAGGATGTGCTCGGACTGCTGAAGGTGACCAGCCAGAAATTTTCCCAGACAATCGTAATGATTACACATAATGAGGAGATTGCGCAGTTGGCTGATCGGATTATCCGGATTGAGGATGGGAGGATTTTAGGATGAACGTTTCTAACAGAAAATGTATCCGCCGCCTCAGCATAGCCAGTTTTAAGGCGGCTAAGGTCAGAAATATCATTACGATAATGGCTATCGCGTTGACGACTATTTTATTTACGACTATCTTTACGGTTGCTATGTCCATGATATATGGTTATGAGCAATCCAATTTTCGCCAGGCGGGAGGCTATGCGCATGGTGCCTTTAAGTATCTGACCAAAGAGCAGGTCGAAGAGATCAAGGAAGACCCATTAATAAGGGAGTATGGCCTCCGGAAGTTTTGCGGGATGCCGAATGAGATGCCTTTTCATAAATCTCACGTGGAGGTCAGTTACTGTGATGCCAATGAGGCGAAATATATGTTCTTAGACCCTGTCGAGGGACGTCTGCCCAAAGAAGGTACCAATGAGGCGGCTACGGATCTACGGGTCCTGTCTCTTCTGGGGGTGGAGCCGGTAATCGGCAATGAATTTACCATGACGTTTCTGGTGGACGGCAAGGAGACCACGGAGACGTTTACTCTCTGCGGATACTGGGCGTATGACGATGTCATTGTAGCAAATCATGTACTGATTCCGTTAAGCCGGGTAGAAGAAATCTTTGATAAATTGGATACCCAGGGAAATGACGGTATGACCACTTACTGGAATCTGGATGTGATGTTTGCAAATTCCAGGCATATACGGGAAAATATAAGAACCATTCTGAAAAGACACGGTTATCAGGACGATACAGCCAGTGAAGAAGGGTTTGTGAGAACAGGGGTGAACTGGGGGTATTTATCAGCAAGTCACGAGTATTCGGTGCTGGATATGGGGACTGTGCTTGCTCTGGCAGCAGTGTTTCTGTTAATTATTTTTACGGGATACTTGATCATTTATAATATTTTCCAGATTTCGGTATCCAATGATGTGCGATTTTATGGACTGTTAAAGACCATTGGTACCACGGGCCGTCAGATTAAGAGGCTGTTATTGATGCAGGCATTATTATTGTCTGCGATAGGGATTCCTATTGGACTGGTAATCGGCTACGGTGTGGGTATGGTTATGACTCGTATTGTGGTGGCACAATTGGATGGCATTATGACAGTCTATTCGGTGAATCCTGTGATTTTTGTGGGTTCCGCAGTCTTCTCCCTGGTGACAGTCTGGTTATCCTTAAAGAAGCCGCGCAGGAAGGCGGCCAGGATATCGCCTGTGGAGGCGGTGCGTTATACGGAAGGCAGCGGAAGCAGAAAGAGCAGGAAAAAAGGAGAAAAGGGCGCATCTAACTTTAGAATGGCCGTGGCAAATCTGGGAAGAAATAAGAGTAAAACGATTATTACCGTAATTTCCATGTCTTTTGCAATTGTACTTTTGAATATGACGTTCATTCTGGCAAAGGGTTTTGATATGGACAAATATCTGACCAGGGTGAAAGTAGATTTTCTGGTGGCGGATGCAGCGTATTTCCAGGCAGGTTCTCTTGATGCATGGACCGGATTGCCGGGGGAGGTGATTTCCCAAATAGAAGTTATGGATGGTGTGACCGGCGGCAGAACCTATGGCAAGAAGTTTGCGGCAGAGGAATATGTCTCGGAAGCGTGGGTACGGCAGAAAGAATCCAAATGGAGAAGCGGTGATTTGCTGGATTCCTATATAGAGAGTCTGGAGAAGGCAGGTGACCTGGTGGCAGACCGGGTACAGCTTTACGGCATGGAAGATTTTGTACTGGATAAAATGGTACTGTTGGAAGGGGACCTTGACAAACTGAAAGGGGAAGGCAATTATGTGGCGGCTGTTTATGATACGGATGATTATGGAAACGTCTATGAAGACAGTAACTGGGCCCGGTTGGGAGATAAAGTGACTATTCGCTATGTGGACAGCTATGAGATTTATAATCCTGATACGGGAGAAATTTATGGTGAAGATCAGGATCTGACAGGACTTAATTGGGCTTCGCGGGCTAAAGAATATCAGGAGGTAACTTATGAAGTGGCGGCTGTCATTGAGGTGCCGCATACATTGAGTTATCGTTATTATGGAGCGGATGTATTCGTGATGGGTAAAGATACGTTTCTGAAGGATTCCGATGCAGGGGCCGGTGAAATACTTTACTACGCTTTTGATTGTACGGATGAGGAAATGGAAGCGATGGAGCAGTGGCTTACCGATTATATGGGCGGTAATGATTCCCTGTATGATTATGAAAGCAAAAAGACTTATGCGGAGGAGTTTTATGGATTCCGTGATATGTTTGTGATGGGCGGAACAGGTGCGGCGTTCATCGTGGGAATGGTGGGAATATTAAATTTTCTAAATACAATCCTCACAGGTATTATGGCGAGGAAGCGGGAGTTTGCAGTATTACAGTCTGTTGGTATGACGGGGCGGCAGTTGAATCGGATGCTGATTACGGAGGGCATGGTATTTGCCGGCAGTTCCATTGTGATTACACTGGCGGTGTCCATTGGCATGGGACCGCTGATCGGCAATGCCTTGGAAGGTATGTTTCCTTTCTTTACGTATCATCTGACGGTAATGCCGATTTTTGTGGTAGCACCTGTATTTTTGCTGTTAGGTGCGGTAATACCGCTTATATCTTATCGACAGGCGGCAAAAAGGTCTGTGGTGGAGAGACTCAGAGAGGCGGAGTAGAAGTTCATTTCCATATGTGGCCTGTTACAGAGGTGAAGACTTTGATAAATACCTATAAAATTAGACATATTTTCTCTAAAACGTATTGCACGGGAGGCTATAAATAAGGTATAGTATTATAGAGAAGGTAGGCATAGGATATAGGGCAATATTTTGAGAAGGATATAGACGATATGGAACAGTTGACACCTCAAGATCAGGATAAAATGGCGGAAGTATCGCAGATTTGTATGTCACACTCAGCCACTGCTCTGAATATGTTGGTCAGGAAGAAGATTACGGTCAGTCCGCCCTCTGTGAAGGTGGTAAACAGTGCGGATATCAGGAACATTCTGACTGCTTTTGGTATGGGCAGCGTGACAGTTCAGATTGATTATAAAGATGATTTTCACTGTAATAATTTGTTGATGCTTAAGGAAAATGATATTAAGATCATTATGGATCTGATGATGGGGGGAACAGGAGTTGTAGCACCTGGTGAACTCAATGAGATGCATTTATCCTGTGTGTCTGAGGTTATGAATCAGATGATGGGATCTTCTGCAATCGCCCTTACGGGAATGATTCATAAGACTGTGGATATTAATCCGCCGAAAGCAACATTGGTCAACACCAAAGAGGATATTGATTCTATTGATTATCTTCCTTTTGCAGGAGACCAGATGGTCATCGTGCTTTCACGCTTTGACGGAGAAGGCGTGCTTAGAGGAATCATGATTCGTATTTATCCGATGAAAGAGACCAGATTTATCTGTGATAATTTTAGTATGAAATAAGGAAGGAGTTATTGATCGCTTATATTCGACAGAATATTGTTAGCAGATTTTCACAAAAGGAATCACTTTTTATATCATAAAAGTGCTGAAAATTGCTTCATTTCCCGAAAAAACTTACGACCGGGCACATTAAGTGTTAGAATGATATATAGGAAGGGTAACTATCGGTAATACTGGTAATAACGGGGTCACAAATTGGAGGGAAAATATGTTTGAGAAAGGTGAATTGATCATATGCGGCGGGCATGGTGTCTGCCGCGTTATTGACATTACGGATAACCCGATTGATCGTATGGACAAGAAGAGAAAGTACTATCTTCTCGAACCGGTCTTTGAAAAGGCAAGCACTATTTACACGCCGGTAGATAATGAGAAAATTATCATGCGCAGAATCATGAATAGGGAAGAGGCCCAGAAACTGATTGAACACATCAAGGAGATCGATGTCGTGTGGGTTCAGGAGGAAAAGCGCAGGGAACAGACTTATAAAGATGCGATCCGCACCTATGATTCCAGAAGCCTGGTGCAGATTATTAAGACCTTGTACCAACGTAAACGGGTCCGTATCAATGAGGGCAAGAAAGTACTTTCCTCCGATGAGCAGTATCTGCGGAAGGCGGAAGAGCTTCTTTACAGCGAAATGTCCCTGGCGCTCTCCATACCCAAAGATCAAGTGGAAGCGTATATTAAAGAAGCAGTCAAGAAACAAGAAGCGATAGAATAAAGCAAAAAGACAGAAAACATTTGTTTTCTGTCTTTTTTATCACCTTTTTGTATTGTCAGACGTGTTATAAGTAGAGACGTCCAGGGAACAGCCCGCAGGTTGAGAAAGGTAGATTACTTATGACAATAGAACAAATGGTACTTGAATACAGCAGTATGCTTTACAGGATTTGTGTGGTTATGCTCGGAAATGAGGCAGATGCGCAGGATGCGGTACAGGATACGTTTTGCAGATATCTGGAACGTGCAGGCAACTTTACGGATAAGGAGCACGAGAAAGCCTGGCTGATTAAGGTGGCGCAGAACCGGTGCCGGGATATGCGGCGGTTTCGCCTGCGGCATCCTCAAGTTGATATTGCGGAGATTACGGCCGGTTATGAGGATCCGGAATACAGCGAAGTATTGACGGAGCTGATCAGCCTGCCGCTTACGATCAAGTCAGTGGTCTATCTTCACTATATAGAAGGCTATAAAGTGGCGGAGATATCTAAACTGCTTGGGATTTCCGTCAATGCAGTAAAAAAGAGACTGCAAAAAGGAAGAGAAATGCTGCGGCTTAAAATGGGAGAAGATTTCTGACGGGAAAGGAAGGTTTTATTATGAAAATTTCGACATTACAAAAGGCGGTAGGACAGATAGAATTAAATGATGTAGAAAAGCAACAGATGATCCGGGAATTGAAAAAAGACGAACGGAACCATGGAAGACACAGATACGGTTCGCGTGCCGCGATTGTTGTGGCGGCCTGTATCATTGCCGTGGGAATTGTAAGCGTACCCGTACGGGCACTGGTCAGTTCTCTGGTGAGGGAGCGGATGGAAAAGATTCCGAAGGAAGAAATTAAGACGACAGTAGAACAGCTTGACAGTCAGAAAGTGGATGGAGACGGGTATACCAGGCCATATACAGAAGGAGAGAAAGCCCGGGAAAAGGAATTGTATGAACAGTATGTAAATGGTACTTTTCCGGCAGGGGAGATTCCACAGGTGGACAGCGAGGAAGAGGCTAAGACATATGAGTTTTGCTTCCTGACCCCTGCCAGTGTGTTTTATCTGCCGGCAGACAGAGAATTGACGGATGAAGAGATTCTTCAGAAGATAGACTTTGAGCACAAGCGCAATTATGCATTGCGGGAACGGTATGAGGAGGAACATGCTAAGGAGCTTGCAACAAAAGAGCAGGAAGAGCAGGAGCAGATTACACAGGCGGTGGAGGCTGGCGGAGTCACGGAAGAACAGGCGGTAGAGATTGCCAGAGATTATTTCAAGAGAATCTATGGACTGGGTGAAAGCGGTCTGGAGCTAAATCATTATTATGACGCGGATGCAGCTCAGACGATTATTGGACAGCCGGCTTACAGTGTGAACTGGAGTGATATCATTAATAACCAGTATTATTATTTCTGGATCGGTGTGGCCGACGGCAGGCTCCTTGGCATGAGTCATGCCAGCGGTGAGTTCAGGGAACAGTTTGAGGAAGCAAAACCGGCCATAGAAGAAGCACCGGATAAGATTTCACAGATTAAAGAGCAGGCGGAGCGCTTTTTGACGGATAAAATAGGAATACAGGAAACCTACGACAGAGTCAGAACCTGCTATCAGACAACCAGTGAAGGGGATATCAGTTCGCAGGTGGGTGTTCTGTTTGTAAAGGCCGACGGTACAGCATATCTGGTAGATTGCAGCTGGGACGGCGTTGTGAATAATTATTCGGTGGTTACAGAAGGTGATTATGAAGAACAGCGGAGAAAGACGAAAGAAGTGATGTCGGGACGGCTTACAGAAGAATATGGAAGAGAAGTTACGATGGAAAATGTCTGGAATTAGCCAGAGAATACAGAGGAAATAGAGAATAGAAAAAGATTTTCCTGTTTGATATCGTATCAAATGGGAAAATCTTTTTTTATTTTTATATAAATTTTCAATCGTGCTGTGGATGGCTTCCGATTTTATTGATTGCGGAGATTACCACTGCCAGGATCTCTACCTCAGCCTGCGGCTGATAATTGTTTAATTTCTGAAAAAGCGCACCCGTGTCTGTACGCACATATTGGGGCGAAAGTCTGTTAAGCGCATAAGATGCCATGTCAAGTTTACATTTTTCACAGGAACAAACATTTGGCATTGTGGGCAGCAGCTTGTTAAGCTGGTATTCCACTGCATCTTCCATGATATTCTTTAAGCCTTCCATTAAGAAACCCCCTCGTTTGCTATATGACGACATAAATATACACATTCTATATTAGTACAAATTTCCTAAGGAAGCAATCTATATTTAATAATTTATCAAAAAAATTTATATTAATGTGATATCTTTGTTGTGTTAATGCGAGAATGTGGTTTGATTAACTTTTTATTATAAAATCTTTTAACGGTTGATTTTTTAAAACATACATTGTATTCTAAGTAGTGTTCATCGAAAGAAAATATAAATATTTATGGTAGAAAGAAGTAAGGAAATCCTATGATTTTAGATGTGATAACAGATAGTTTTGCAGACAGTATCAAACTTCTGCCGTTTTTGTTCCTGACATATCTGGTGATGGAATATCTGGAACATCGGGCGGGGGAAAAAATGCAGGATATCATCAGAAGATCCGGCAAAGCAGGGCCGGCTATCGGAGGTCTTCTTGGCGTTTTCCCGCAATGCGGTTTTTCGGCGGCGGCATCCAATTTGTATGCCGGCGGGATTATCAGTCTGGGAACGCTTATGGCGGTATTTTTATCCACTTCTGATGAAATGCTTCCTATTATGATATCTGAGAATGTAGGGCTTCCCATGATGGGTAAAATACTTGCCGTGAAAGTGGTATTTGCAGTGCTTGCAGGATTTGCGGTTGATTTTGTGTATCGTGGGAACGAGAAAAATATGCAGATAGAGCATTTGTGTGAACGGCATCACTGCCACTGTGAGCGCGGAATCTGGAAGTCGGCCCTGCATCATACGGTAGAAATATTCTTCTATATTTTATTGGTTTCTCTGGTCTTAAATCTGGTCATTGCGCTGATCGGTGAGGAGGCTTTGGGGACTTTGATTTTAAACCGGCCTGTGACGGGTGTTTTGATTGCCGGGTTAGTGGGGATGATTCCGAACTGTGCGGCTTCTGTTATTATTACGAAGCTTTACCTAGGCGGACTTCTTGGCGCCGGCGCCTTGATTGCCGGTCTGTTGTCCGGTACGGGGGTGGGATATCTGGTCCTATTGAGAGTAAATGACAAGCACAGGGAGAATCTGAGGATTCTGGCTCTTTTGTATGCGGTCGGTGTCTTTGCAGGACTGATGATAGAATTTATGCATGTTGTATTTTAATGGCGGTTATTTTGCGGTATATGGATTGGGAAAAATAGATAGAATATAAGAAAACAGTTAATGAAAAGGAATCCTTCATAATAAAAGGGGTTCCTTTTTATATGGCAGGAACCAGTTATTTTCAGAAATTACATTTGTATAATTTGCCTTTGCTGTCGATGCCGTATTTTGCCGGCAGTATACAAAAGTACAAAAAAATCTCCCTATTCTGGAAAATAACATAAAAAGTGCATAAAAAACCCCCACAAAACAAAAATCCCCCACCCTTTTGCAATCTGGGGTTTGTGTTTATACTGAAAACAAGGATTGAAATTATTGGGAGGGAAAGCCAAATGAACGAGATCATCGTTTCAATGGAAGGTATCTGTAAATCATTTCCAGGCGTAAAAGCGTTAGATCATGTTAATTTTGAATTACGCGCCGGCGAAGTTATGGCGCTGCTTGGAGAGAATGGTGCAGGTAAATCCACGTTGATGAAAGTTTTGAGCGGCGTATATACCAGAGACAGCGGTTCCTTAAAGATTTTTGACAAGGAATATGGGGATCTGACACCGAAGCAGGCGCAGGAGGCAGGCGTTGCGATCATTCATCAGGAATTGAATATGTGCAGACATCTCTCTGTGGCGGAGAATATGTTTCTGGGCCGTGAGATTAAAAGAGGGTTATCATTAAACAATGCAAAGATGGAGGCGGAGGCCAAGAGGATTCTGGATGATTTAAAGATTGATATCGACCCGAAACAGACCGTCGGGGATCTGCCGGTGTCGAAACAGCAGATGGTGGAAATCGCCAAGGCGCTTTCCATTGATGCCAGGATTCTGATCATGGACGAACCCACATCTTCCCTGACGGCAAGAGAGATAGAAGATTTGTTTCGGATTATTAAGAAACTGAAATCCGAAGGGAAAGGAATTGTTTACATATCCCACCGTTTGGAAGAATTACAGCATATTGTTGACCGGGTGACGATCATGAGAGACGGTCAGTATATCACTGATATGAACTTTTCAGATGTTACCATGGAACAGATTATCAGCTATATGGTGGGCCGTGAGATTAAGGAAAAATTCCCCCGGGTAGAATGTCAGAAGGGCAAGAAAGTGTTTGAAGTCAAACACCTAAATGCGGGGAGAATGGTGAGAGATATCAATTTCTCTGTCTATGAGGGCGAGATCGTAGGGTTTGCCGGATTGATGGGAGCCGGCAGAACGGAGACTACCAGGGCGATCTTCGGTGTGGACCCCAAGGAGAGCGGCGAAATTTATGTGGATGATAAGGAAGTAAAGATAAACTGCCCTATGGATGCCATCCGCAATGGTGTTGTACTTGCACCGGAAGACAGGAAGAAGGACGGTCTTTGTACGAAGCTGAGTATCAAACACAACCTGACACTGCCCAATCTGGATATTGTCTGTAATAAGGCAGGTGTGGTGGACAGCAAGAAGGAAAAGGAGTTGTGCGATAAGGCGGTTTCCAATCTCAGGATTAAGACGCCCAGCATAGAAGTGGATTCCGGGAATCTGTCCGGTGGAAATCAGCAGAAGGTGGTAGTGGGCAAATGGCTTGCCAGAGATTCCAGGGTAGTCATCTTTGATGAACCCACAAGAGGTATTGATGTGGGTGCCAAGGTGGAGATATATAACCTGATGAATGAGTTAAAGAAACAGGGAATTGCTGTTATGTTTGTCTCCTCGGAGATGCCGGAAGTCATGGGAATTGCCGATCGTATCATCGTGATGTGCGATGGCAGGATTACAGGCGAAGTTATGGCCAGGGAGACTACACAGAATGAAATACTGACTCTGGCAACAACGTTTGAAGATAAGAAAATTAACAGCCAAAGCGGCGGGGAGGAAAAGTAAGATGAACAACAAAAAGCAGAGTCCTATCAAGAGACTTTTGGCAGTCAAAGGTATGGGAGCAGCACTCACTGCTTTTGTGGGTCTGATCATCATATACATAGCATTTGGATTGATCAATTCGGCGGTGTTTTCCAGTAACAATATTTTAAATCTGCTGCGGTCCATGTCCAAATATCTGCTCATTGGCATTGCGCAAAGTTATGTACTCATTACGGGAAATATTGATTTGTCCATAGGTTCCATGGTGGCTATGAGCGCCATGATATCGGCAACGCTTATGACCCTTGGCGTGAATCCGCTTCTGGCGGTCTTGATCGCACTCTTATGTTGTCTGGTAATCGGTATTATCAATGGTATTCTGGTAGGACAGTTTAAACTGCCGCCGTTTATCGCAACACTGGGCACCATGTTCGTGGGCCGCGGTATTGCCTATATGGTCAACAATAACCGTAACACAGACGCCATTGCGACAGGTATCGGTAAGGAAGCAGGAGATAAGTTCCAGAATTTCTTTTATTACGGAACTACCGCAGGTGTTTATAACACATTCTGGATCGCTATTATCATGTTTGTCATATTCTTCTTCCTGTTGTCCAAAACCAGAACGGGAAGGCATATCTACGCGATTGGTTCCAATATTGATGCGGCAAAGCTTTCCGGCGTCAATGTGGTCGCTACGACGACCAAGGCATATCTGGTCAGCGCGGTGTGCTCCTGGGTGGTAGGATTGATTCTGTGCGCACAGGCAGGTATGGGCAATATGGAAGCGGGCAACATGTATGAGATGTATGGTGTGGCGGCCGGTGTTATCGGCGGTGTGTCACCTCTTGGCGGAACCGGTATTCTGTTAGGTACGCTGGCAGGTTCTGCAGTGTGGCAGACTCTGGAGAATGGTTTGAATATGATAGGCGCGCAGGTAGGTATTCAGCGGCTTGTCATTGGTATCATCGTAGTCGTGGCAGTTCTGCTTGATGTGGTGTTGAGAAGCGGACAGTTCACTAAGAAGAAAAAAGGCTAGAACCGCATAAGCGGATAGCGATAGATAATAAAGGAGGATAAAGTATGAAGAAGAAAGTATTGGCTATGCTTTGCTGCATGACGATGGTGGCGGCATCTCTGACAGGATGCGGCGGCGACAAAGCGGCACAGACAGGGGCAGAGACTGGTACAGAGGCAGGAGCAGCCTCAGCCAGCGGGGATACCAAGATTGCGCTGATCACGATGGATTCCATTGACCAGCATTGGGTAACCTTAAATGAGGGCGCACAGAAGGCAGCAGCGGAACTTGGTGTGACGGTAGACTTTATGGCACCTAATACCAAGGATGATGCACAGCAGATTGAGTGTGTGAATAATGCAGTAGCAGGCGGCTACAATGCAATTATTGTGGCAGCTAATGGTCCGGATGCGATCTCTTCCGCATTGAAAGAGGCGTCTGCGGCAGGTGTTAAGATCGTGTATGTAGACTCTCCGGCTAACGTGGAAGCAGAGGCGACCTTCTCCACAGATAATAAGGCGGCAGGTACGACTGCAGGCCAGGAGATGATCAAAGCACTCGAGGCAGCAGGTGTGACATCCGGCGATATCGGAATTGTCAACGTAAACGCGGCAACAGATTCCTGCGTAATGCGTGAGGAAGGTTTCAGAGCGGCATTTGAAGGAACTTCTTTCAACATATTAGAAACGCAGTACGGTGAAGGTGATGCAGCGAAGTCCCAGAGTATTGCAGAAAACTATATTACACAGGGTGTGGTAGGTATCTTTGGCTGTAACGAAGGTTCCACCACAGGAACAGGTAATGCAATTAAGGCGTCTGGCAATTCCAGTATTGTCGGTGTAGGTTTTGATAAATCTGATGCGATTCAGAATCTGATCAAAGACGGATGTTTGCTTTGCACTATGGCACAGAATCCTGATGTGATGGGTTATGAAGGCGTGAAAGCGGCAGTGGCAGCAGTCAACGGTGAGAGCCTTGGCGGTAAAGTGACAGATACGGGTGTATCCGTAATCAATGCAGAGGCATTGGGCGGTGCAGCGCCTGCTTCTGACGGCGCAGCAGCAAGCAAAGAGTGGAAGATTGCACTGATCACGATGGATTCCATCGACCAGCACTGGGTAACGTTAAATGAGGGTGCTCAGGCGAAAGCAAAAGAGCTGGGTGTGAGTGTAACCTTTATGGCACCTAACACGAAGGATGATGCACAGCAGATTGAGTGTGTCAACAATGCAGTAGCAGGCGGTTATGATGCGATTATGGTAGCGGCTAATGGTCCGGATGCAATTTCTTCTGCATTGAATGAGGCATCTGCGGCAGGTGTTAAGATCGTGTATGTAGACTCTCCGGCTAATGTGGAAGCAGAGGCAACTTTCTCCACAGATAATAAGGCCGCAGGCGCAACAGCAGGTCAGGAAATGATCAAGGCATTAGAGGCAGCAGGCGTTACTTCCGGCGATATCGGTATCATCAATGTAAATGCGGCTACAGACTCCTGCGTAATGCGTGAAGAAGGATTCCGTTCCGCTTTTGAAGGAACAGACTTCAATATCTTAGAGACACAGTATGGTGAAGGTGATGCGGCGAAGTCCCAGAGTATTGCAGAGAACTATATTACACAGGGTGTGGTAGGAGTCTTTGGCTGTAACGAGGGTTCCACCACAGGTGCAGGCAATGCAATCAAGGCAGCCGGTAATACCGGTATCATCGGTGTAGGATTTGATAAATCCGATGCGATTATGAATCTGATTGCGGACGGTAATCTCCTTTGCACTATGGCACAGAATCCGGATATGATGGGTTCCATGGGTGTAGAGGCCTGTGTGAAAGCATTAGAGGGCGAGAGCCTTGGCGGTGTTGTGGAAGATACAGGAGTTTCTGTACTGACAAAATAAGGGGTGCGAAAACAATAAGCAGTAAATTTTGTTGGTGAATTGCAGAAATATGTTATAATAAAAATCAGGAAAGAAAACCGTCGGATTTCCGGCGGTTTTCTTAAATGCAGGGGGTTATGGGAATGATAAAGGTTATGATTGCGGATGATGAAGAGCGTATCTGTCAGTTGATAGAGGCTCTGATTGATTGGGAATCGCTGCATATGGAAGTGGCAGGAATTGCGCATAACGGACTGGAAGCCTGCGAAATGGTGAAAGAAATACGCCCTGACATTCTGATTACGGACATCAGGATGCCAGGCTGCAATGGTCTGGATTTGATAGAAGATGTGAAGAAGAGTGTGGAGGATCTTCAGATTGTGATTATCAGTGGGTATGCTCAGTTTTCCTATGCCCAGACAGCGATAAAGTTTGGTGTGGGTGATTATCTGTTAAAACCCATCAATAAGGTGGAACTTACTTCTACATTGCAGAAATTCAAGGAATATATTGAAGAAAAAAATCAGCGCAAAGAAGAGCAGCTGTGGATACAGCATAAAAGTGAGGCGGATATCCGCCTTTTCCGCGTGAATCTGATAAATCGGCTGTTGGAACAGAAGGTATGGAGACCATCTGTCGCCGTATTGCAGGAGGAATATTATCTTCATGTACAGAATGGATTGTTTCAGGGATTTGTGGTAAAGATTGACGCCACAGGGGAGATTAGCCAGGCGGGAATTAATATTATACTGGAAAAGATTCGGACGTTATTGGAAAACAGTCTGAAAACACATTGTGCGGAAATTGTTACAGGTACAAAGGCCAGCGGGTGTATCGGTTTTGTGAATTACGCCGATACACAGGCGGAGGAAATACGGCGGATATTCCGTAACTGCCTGAATCAGCTGGAGAGTGAGAAAGGAATCTTTGGGCCGGTCATGTTTACAGCGGCGCTGGGGAGTGTGACTGCCGATGCCGGAGAGCTGCAGGAGACAGTTGGGCAGGCGCTGGTTATCATAGAGGAACGTCTGCTGAAAGGAACAGGCAAATTATTGGAACGTATGCCGGCAGGCTCGACTGTTCATGAACAGAATATTTTGGAGAAATATTTGCGGCAGATTGTACCTGCAATTGAGGTCAGGAGCGCTGAGGAAGCAGCGGAAGCGGTGAAACAGATGGGCAGAAGGATGCTCGAGGTCAAGGATCTTAAGGGGTATGAAGTGAGGGAACTTGTCTATTCGGCGGCGGGACTTTTCTTGAGCCAGGTGGAGGTTAAGAACAGGGCGGAAGAGCAGAAGGCGTTTGAAGAGCAGTGCTCTTTGTGCGGCAGTATGGATCAGTTGATGGAACGGCTTGCAGCTTTACAGAACCGGTATATGGAACAGATGCGCTTAAGACAGGAAGCAGATACAGTACGTCCTATCCGTATGGCGAAACAATATATTCAGAATCATTACAGCGAGCCGATCACCCAGGAGGAAGTGAGCAGCGAGGTGGGATTAAGTGCGGCCTATTTCAGCGCTTTGTTTAAGAAAGTGGAAGGAGAAGGATTTGCCAAATATCTGATCAGTGTCAGGATGGAGCAGGCCAGGATTCTGTTGCGGGAGACCAATACTCCGGTATCGAAGATATGTCAGCAGGTGGGTTATAATGATTTAAAACACTTTACCCATACTTTTGAAAAAGCGACAGGTGTAAAACCCAGCGTTTATCGCAAGATGTATGGGTAGGAGAGCAGAGATTATGAGAGAAGAATACCGATTAAAATATCTGTCCAACAGAGTGTTTCTGTTAGGGGTGGTAACCCTTGTTTATTTTGTGATTGAGGCAGTTCATAATGTGCTTCTGGGTATACGCGGAGAAGAGACGGGATTGCAGGCCGGCATCTATGTGCTTCTTGCTCTGGGGTATTTTATTGTGGTGTGGTTTGGTATTATATTGCCTTACAGGCGGTCGGAGCTTCTGGTACATCGTTTTCTGGACGGTTATCTGACGGAAAGCCGTGATTTTGCAGAAGTGTTTCAGACCCCTTCCATGAAGCTGCAGATGGATGAGATTGAAAAGATACTGCGCTCCCCTAAGATGATCGATCTGAACAAGAGACAGGCTCAGTATCTGGCGCTGCAAAATCAGATTAATCCTCATTTCCTTTATAATACGCTGGAGAGTATCCGGGGCGAAGCGCTGATTGCCGGTCTGGACAGTGTGGCGGATATGACGGAAGCTCTTGCGAAGTTCTTCCGGTATACGATTACCAACGTAGAGAACCTGGTAACGGTACAGGAGGAATTAGATAATTGTGAGACGTATTTTTTGATTCAGAAGTATAGATTTGGCAACCGTCTTCAACTTCATATAGATTATGATACGGAGGACTGGGAAGATATTATGAACTGTAAGATTCCCAAACTGACTTTGCAGCCGATTCTGGAAAACAGTATTATTCACGGCACAGAACTGAAAGTGGGAACCGGTAATCTAAGGATTCAGTTTGAACGGACAAAAGAGCGTCTTCTCATCCGAATCTCGGATGACGGCGTTGGTATGGATGAGGAAACGCTGGCACGCTTAAACCGTAAACTGGGCCGGGACGGCAATGTGCTGATCCATGGCGAGGAGAGAAAAGGCGGTATTGCTCTGGGAAATGTCAACAGCAGGATACATCTGCTCTTTGGGGAGGAGTATGGGCTTCATGTCTATTCCGTACCACAGAAAGGCACCGATGTAGAGATTACGATTCCTTTTGCGGTAGATGAGAAACGTATGAAGGCGACATTCATGTGAGAGAGGGATTCTTTTATGAGACAGGAAGTGTTCCGTATGGAACGGGTGACATATATAGAGAAAGGCATTAAGCAGCTGGAAGATTTTAATTTACAGATCTATCAAGGTGAGATTATGGGATTGATTCCCATCAATGCCCATGGTTTGCAGGAACTGCTTCAGTTGATGCAGACCAATATGCCGCTTTATGACGGACACATTTATTATTGCGGTGAGCGTGTCAATTCCTGGAAGAGTCCCAGAAGGTCCGGGAACCGGATCGGTATTATTGATGCGAAGTCCCGTCTGGTAGAGCATATGACGGTCACCGATAATATCTTTGTGTTACGGCAGGGATTCAGACAGGAGGTTATTCAGGGAAAACTGCTCAGGAAACAGTTAGAGCCTTTTATGAGGGATATTGAGATGGATATTCCGGCGGATACCTACGTGGATAAATTATCCGCTTTTGAGCGCATAGTAGTGGAACTTCTCCGGGCGGTGGTGGCAGGATACAGACTGATTGTTTTAAATGAGATCAGCACGGTGATCAATGGAGAAGAACTTAGTAAGCTTTATGAGATCATACATCATTATGGAAAACAGGGGTTTTCGTTTCTTTATGTAAGTCTGCATCTGGAGGAGATTATGGAAGTATGCGACCGGGTGGCACTTTTGTCAAACGGCAGGATTCAGAAAGTGGCACAGGGAGAGGAAATGAAAGCCGAGATTGTGGAAGGCTATACCCTGGAATTTGACAGAATGATCCGCTATCATATGGAGAATCGTAATCCGGCGATATGGCAGAAAAAAGAGATTCTGTCATTTTCTCATGTTAACGGACTAGCTTTACAGGATTTTAATTTGAAGGTTTATGAGGGCGAATGTCTGGTGATTCAGAGTCTGGATAATCAGATATATCAGGATATTCTGCAAATACTTTATGGGAATAGAAAGATAAAGGGAGGGGATTGCTTTATCGCAGGCCGAAAGGTACATCTTCCTGACAGCAAAGAGATTGCTGTCATTGCTGCGGAGCCCACAAAGACTATGGTTTTCAATGAAATGAGTTATATGGATAATCTGTGCATGGGATTATCCAGACGTGTGGCCGGCGTATGGAAAAGCCATATGAGGGAAAGCGTCAGGAAAGAATATGGGCCGGTTCTTGGAGAGGAAGTCTTTGAGATGCCGGTGGAAAGACTGAGTGAAAAGCAGAGATATCAGATGGTATACACAAGAATTTTGTTACAAAAACCCAAGGTGGTAGTGTGCGTACAGCCATTTAAGGGGGCGGTTCTGTCGCACCGTGTATTTGTGTGGAAGATGATGGAAATGCTTTTGGATAAAGGAATGTCAGTGGTGATCCTGACAATTAATCTGGCGGATTCCTTGTCTTTAGCTGACAGGCTGATCCGGATTGGGAAAGGCGGAAGCGTGGAAGAAATAAACAGGGAGGATTTCGGCTCTTTATCGGTTGCGGCACCATGGCTGAGTCTGTACCGGACAAAATAGACGGAACAGATAAAATGATACAAAAAAATAAAGAACCGTCCCCAGAGCACATATGTCTCCAAAAACAGTTCTTCTGAGTGCACCGCCAGGGGCTCGAACCCTGGACACCCTGATTAAGAGTCAGGTGCTCTACCAACTGAGCTAGCGGTGCAGATTCGTGTTTTCATCCCTTTTCAACACGCAAAAATTATTATAGTATAATGTTTTGTGCAATGCAAGCATTTTTTAAAGAAAATTTAAGAATATTGGATATTTTTTTAATACTTGCAATCAGAAAGCCAAAATGATACATTATTCACAAATTTGAATTTGGTCAGGGGGAAAGGAAGATGATTTTTGAAAGTCATGCACATTATGACGATGAGGTGTTTGATGAGGACAGAGAGGAACTGCTTGCCTCTTTTGGGGAAAAGGGTATAGGAACGGTAATCAATGTGGGAGCAAGTCTTGCCGGCTGTAAAGAGACAGTGGAATTAACAAGACAGTATCCCTTTATCTATGGGGCGATCGGTATACATCCCAGTGAAGTGGGTGAACTGCATGAGGATAATTTTGCTGATTTAGAGAAGTGGTGTTTCCTGGATAAGATTGTGGCAGTGGGTGAGACGGGACTGGATTATCATTGGCCGGAACCCGATCCGGCTTTGCAGAAGGAATGGTTTGAACGGCAGCTTGTTCTTGCAAGACAGGTGAAGCTGCCTGTGATCGTTCATTCCAGGGAAGCTGCCAGGGATACGCTGGAGATTATGCAGGCCCATCGGGCGGGAGAGATCGGCGGTGTCATACACTGCTTTTCTTATGCGAAAGAGATGGCCAGGGAATATCTGAATATGGATTTTTATTTCGGTATCGGAGGCGTGATCACGTTTAAAAACTCCAAAAAACTGAAAGAGGCAGTAGAATATATCCCGATGGAAAAGATTCTTTTGGAGACAGACAGCCCTTATCTTGCCCCGGAGCCTAACCGCGGCAAGCGTAATTCCTCCTTGAACCTGCCTTATGTGGCGCAGGCGATAGCAGACCTTAAGGGAATTTCTTATGAAGAGGTGGTACGGATAACAGAACAAAACGCCAGAAAGTTGTTTGGGCTGTAGAGAAGTTTCGGCAGCATCCGGATCTTCGGGACAGATTATTCTGGGAAATGAGGAACAATAAATGGCAAACTTAGGGAATATAACCAATACATCAGAAATTTTGCAAAAATACCGGTTTCGGATGCAGAAAAAATACGGACAGAATTTCCTGATCGACACCAATATTCTTCATAAGATTGTGGAGGCGGCGCAGATTACGAAAGAGGACTGTGTTTTGGAAATAGGCCCCGGCATCGGTACTATGACACAGTATCTGGCAGAAGCAGCCGATAAAGTAATTGCGGTAGAGATAGATAAAGATTTGATTCCGATTCTGGATGAGACGCTTGCACCCTACGATAATGTGACTCTTATACAGGGGGATATCCTGAAAGTGGATTTGCACAAGCTATCAAGGGAACAGGCAAAAGATCGGCCTTTTAAAGTGGTAGCGAACCTTCCATATTATATTACGACTCCTATTATCATGGAACTTTTTGAGAGTCATATCCCCCTTACCAGTATCACGGTCATGGTGCAGAGTGAAGTGGCGGACCGTATGCAGGTAGGTCCCGGGACCAAGGACTATGGAGCTTTATCTTTGGCGGTACAATATTTTTCCAGACCGGAAGTGGTGACCAGAGTACCGGCATCCTGTTTTATACCAAGACCCAACGTGGATAGTACGGTGATTCGTTTAACGCGCCATACAAGCCCTCCTGTTGAAGTAACGGATGAAGCATATCTTTTTGCTGTGATCAGGGCTTCTTTTAACCAACGCAGAAAGACACTTGTGAACGGACTTGTCAACGCGGGGAATCTGGGGGTGACCAGGGAGCAGGTGGAGGAGGTTTTGACACAGATGGGAATCTCCAAAACAATACGCGGAGAAACGTTTACATTAGAACGATTTGCAGAGCTAAGTAATCGACTCGCCCAAGGGAGGCGATAAGCGGGTTTTGATCCATGAAGTACAATATAGAGGGATTGTATATTGCGGCATCTCCATATGTTGGTATATTCTTACAGTAAGATATCAAAATGGAGGTGCTTTTTTCTTTATATTTTATTTACATTGCCAGGCGTCTATGGTAAACTTAAACAGTAAAAAATCGAGCAAAGCTCGATTGCGAGCTCCGCTTCGCGGACTCGGATAAGCGAAAGAATTATGACTGAAAATTTTTAAATACTGTGTAATTAGGAGAAAACGGCAAAGTACAGTAATGAGGTGAGCACCTTGGATAAATATGAATATCAGGTTCGTGCCGATGAAATTAAGGCACTGATAGCAGAGGGAGAGTACGCGGAAGCGGTCAAAATTGCAGATACGGTGGACTGGCGCAGAGTCAGAAGTGTCATGATGCTGTGTACCATCAGCGATTTGTATAAGATTAACAGAAGGTATCAGGAGAGTAAGGATATTCTTTTGTTGGCATATGAGAAACATCCTACGGGCAGATTGATTGTATATTCTTTGTGTGAACTGGCCATCAAGATGGAAGAGTATGTGCAGGCAATCGAGTATTATAAGGAATTTGTACAGATAGCACCGAAAGATACGGGCAGGTATGTTTTACAGTATAGACTCTATGAAGCGCAGGATGTGAGCATGGAAGAACGGATTGCGGTCCTTGAGGAGTTCAAGAAGCGTGATCCCAGAGAAAAATGGGTGTACGAGCTTGCTTATCTGTATCATCGGATTGGCCTGACAACCAAATGTGTAGAGGAATGTGACGAAATATTTCTCTGGTTTGGTGAGGGAAGATATGTTATCAAAGCGCTGGAACTTAAGGCTCTTCATCAGCCTTTAACGGAAGAACAGCAGGAGAAATATGATCGCTGGATCGCGGGCAGGAGTGCCGGTGAAGAGGAAGAAGATCTGGAGGACGATGGTATACCGGGAGACACACAAGTGGCCGGTGAGATCAGACATGCGCAGGACGAGGAGGAAGAAGAGGAAGTCCTTGCGGCGCCCACTACAGAACTGCCGGAAGTCAAAACAGTGGATGTGGGGCAGTACAATACCATTAATTTGCAGAGGGCTCTGGCTGAGAGCATGAGAGAGGTCCTGGAAGAGGATGATTTAAACGATTCGGTGGATGAGGACTTTGAGGAACCCGAAGAGGGGGAAGAATATGAGGAAGACGATCCGGTAGAGGATGCTGTGGCAGAAGATGGTCTGGAAGCAGATGATCAGACAGAAGAGGAAGGGAAGGAAGAGGCAGACAGCGGAGAGGATTCTTCCATTACGGAGTCTATTATAGCACCTCTTTTGCAGGAAACGGCCAAATTGCCGACGTTGGACACGGACAAGATAAATGTGGGCAAGACGGACACAGACAAAATAGATACAGAGCAGGTGAAGGAAGCCGGTGAGGAGATTACACGGGATGATGCGCTTTTCTTTGATGCCCAGCAGATTATAGAGCAGATGAAGAAAGAGGCGGAGCGTCTTCAGCAGGCGGCTTTGCGTGCTCAGGCAGCTAACAGACAGGCCGGGCAGATACCGGGAGCGGCGACAGGGGTTCTCACGCCGTTAAATGCGAAACCTACAGAGTATGATAAAATATTATCTCAGGAATATGACGGACAGATCAGTCTGGTGGTACCTGAGGCGGAAAAGATAGAAAAACAGATTACCGGTCAGCTTAGTATAGATGATATTATGGCTGAGTGGGAGCAGAAGAAAAAAACCAATGAAGAAAAGCGCATGGAAGATGTCCGTCAGCATATCATGGCACAGACGGGCCGCTTGTTTGCGAATTTTGATGAGGCTACCAAGAATGGTCTTTTAGAGGAATTAGAGAAGGCGTTTATGGCGGCTATCATGAAGGAATCTGGCAAGAAGCCGAAGATTAAGGAAGTGATTCTCCCGGATGATGAAGAAGAGTCCGCACCGGAGCCGACAGAAGAGAAATCGGCGATGAAGGAGAAGAAACCGAAGGATGAGGAGCCGGATGAGACCGTAGAAGCAAAAGAGCCTGTAGAGGAATCACAGGAGGAACAGAGCGAAGAACATACTGAGAAAAGGACACCCAGAAAATCTCCGCACAGACAGGGGAAACCGGCAGAAGAGTCTGCGGAGGAGGCAGGAGCGAAGGGCCGTGAGCTGACCACGGAGGAACAGGAACTTTTTGGACAGTTTGTACATCACCGCAAGTCCAGAAGACAGCTTGTGAATACGCTGGATAATATGAGTCTGGCTTCCTGTACGGGAAATGTGCTGATCAGCGGCGAAGAAAAGGATATGGCACTTGATCTGGCAAAGGCTTTGATTCGAGAGATGCAGTACAATGACGGTAATTTTTCTGGCAAGGTTGCGAAGATAGAGGGGCCTGTTCTTAACAAGAAGGATGTGGCAGCAACTTTTGGTAAGCTGGATAATGGGGCATTGATCATAGATAATCCGTCCAGGTTA
The DNA here is from genome assembly GCA_002492525.1 of Lachnospiraceae bacterium UBA7086. GTDB lineage: Bacteria > Bacillota > Clostridia > Lachnospirales > Lachnospiraceae > UBA3282. The sequence goes on from DKZA01000041.1 coordinate 83,806, forward strand.
AAGAAAGAGACGGTTTCTAAGATGATGAAATTCTTAGAGAAGGATAATATGGGGCTTTTAGTCCTTATGGTAGATACGAAGCAGAATATCAATCAGCTGCTGGCAGAGCATACGGCTTTGTCCAATAATTTTAATCTGCGGGTGGATATTGAAGCGCTTGATGATGAGGCGCTTGTGGCGTATGCAAAGCAGTATGCAGAGGAGATGGAGTATTCCATTGATGAGTTCGGTATCCTGGCACTTCATACAAGGATTGCGGACAGACAGACCAGCGATCATGAAGTGAGCCTCGCCGAGGTCAGAGAATTGGTGGATGAGGCAATTTCCTATGCGAATAAAAAGACGCCGGGACATTTCATGGATGTATTATTGGCAAAGAGGTATGATGAAGAAGACATGATCATATTACGTGAGAAGGACTTCATGCACTATTAAATCAAGGTACAGGGGGACAGGATATGGCAACGAAACAGGAAAAGAAGACCGCAGGAAGACCGGCGAAAAAGACAGTAAAGAAACCGGTAGATAAAGCGGTAAAAAAAGTGACAAAGAAGGCGGAGGAGAATCAGGTATTTATTTCTGAGGCCGACCAGTATGTGTTCGCACAAGGTAACCACTATGATATCTATAAGAAACTGGGTGCGCATCCTTCCGTAGAGGATGGTGTGAAAGGCATGTTCTTTGCGGTATGGGCTCCTAATGCCGCCAGCGTGCATGTGATTGGTACATTTAATGACTGGAATGAAGAGATGCATCAGATGGAGAAACTGGGGCCTGGTGGTATCTATAAACTCTTTATTCCGGGCGTGGGGGAAAACGAATTATATAAATTCTTAATCCGCACGCCTGCGGGGGAGAAACTTTACAAGGCGGATCCTTTTGCAAATTATGCGGAGATGCGTCCCGGAAATGCATCCCGTACATTCGATATCAGCAGATTCAAATGGTCGGATAACGCCTGGATGGATGCAAGAGGGGCTAAAGATTATAACAAAGAACCTATGGCAATCTATGAATGTCATATCGGTTCCTGGATGAAGCATCCTGATGGTACGGAAGAGGGATTTTATAATTATCGGGAGTTTGCAGACAGGATCGTAGAATACCTGAAGGAAATGCATTATACCCATATAGAACTTATGGGGATTGCGGAGTATCCTTATGATGGTTCCTGGGGATATCAGGTGACAGGTTATTATGCGCCCACCTCCAGACATGGTAATCCGGAAGATTTTATGTATCTGATCAATACGCTGCACCGTAATAAGATCGGGGTCATCCTGGACTGGGTACCGGCACATTTTGCCACAGATGCGCATGGGCTGGGGCGTTTTGACGGACAGTGTATCTTTGAGCACCCGGATCCGAGGATTGGAGAACATCCTGACTGGGGGACCAAGATTTTTAATTATAGTAAAAATGAAGTCAAGAATTTCCTGATTGCCAATGCTCTTTTCTGGATCAAGGAGTATCATATTGACGGTATCCGTATAGATGCGGTAGCTTCTATGCTTTATCTTGATTACAGCAAAAGGGAAGGGCAGTGGGTGCCTAATAAATACGGCGGCAGAGAGAATCTGGATGCCATTGAGTTTTTTAAACACTTAAATTCCGTGATACACGGGGCATATCCAGGTTTCCTTACAATTGCTGAGGAATCTACAGCATGGCCTAAAGTTACCGGCAGTGTGGAGGATGACGGTCTGGGATTCAGCTTCAAGTGGAATATGGGCTGGATGCATGATTTTTGTGAATATATGAAATTAGATCCCCTGTTCCGTAAGAACAATCACTATGCCATGACGTTTGCCATGAGTTATAATAACAGCGAGAATTATATCCTGCCGCTGTCCCACGATGAAGTGGTGCATCTGAAGTGCTCCATGGTCAATAAAATGCCGGGCTATCCGGTGGATAAATATGCTAATTTGCGAGTGGGATACAGTTATATGTTTGGACATTCCGGCAAGAAGCTTCTGTTTATGGGGCAGGATTTCGGCCAGGAGAGAGAGTGGAGCGAGGCCAGGGAACTTGACTGGTACCTGCTTGGCGAAGAGCAGAACAAGGGCATACATGAATATGTGAAGGAACTTTTGAAACTATATCAGAAATATCCGGCCATGTATACCATTGATAATGACTGGGGCGGATTTGAATGGCTGAACGCCGATGATGCCGATCACAGTGTATACAGCTTTTTCAGAAAGGACACAACAGGCAGAAATAATGTGATGTTCGTGCTCAATATGACGCCCATGATGTGGGAAAATTACAGAGTGGGTGTGCCGAAGAAAAAGAAATATAAGCTTCTGCTAAACAGCGATGAGAAGCGTTTTGGCGGCAACGGACATGAGATTCCGGCGGAGATTACGGCAGTGAAAGAGACCTGTAATTATAAAGATTACAGCATTTCCTTTGATCTGCCCCCCTATACTGCAGCAATTTTTGTTTTCTAGTAATATGAATATCAAAGGTTAAGAAAGTGGGAAATCATGCCGAAATAAAGGGTGAATGTGGATAACATTCGCCCTTTTTATATATCTATTAGGAGAGTTATATGAAGATTACATTTGATCACAGTAATACCAATCAGAATGTAGACAGGGC